>JBCCVB010000181.1:0-12767 GCA_039195965.1 Pseudomonadota bacterium | reverse complement strand
CAACAGGTTCTGAACTAAGCTTTCTGTCAAACTAAAAGCTACAGCGTCTAAGGCCTGCCATTTGGACCCCATCTCTATCCCTGATCAACGGAAAGACACGTCTCTCCCCCTTCCACAAGGCTGGGCAATTCCGCCGGCTTGTATTGGATAGAACCTTTTCGACAAAACCGCATGCTGCTCGAAAAGCGTGCGCAGCCGCATCAAAGGTGTTGCGGCAAGGTGATGACAATGTCGACGTTCATCGACAACTTACAATATAGTCCTTTCGGGAGCAGAACCGAAGGAAAGCAGGTCCAGGAAAAACAACCCCGACCTGAAAATGTTTCTCCACTATCGTTATCACGCTAAGAGCCTTTGAGGCGGGGCAAAACGAAAAACCCCGCGCCGGATAACCCAGGCACGGGGTAATTCAAGACAAACAGTCTTTGAACGATTAGCCGTTCACTGCGTCCTTCAGGCCTTTACCAGCCTTGAACTTCGGCGTCTTAGAAGCCGGGATCTGGATCGTTTCGCCAGTCCGCGGGTTACGGCCTTCGGTTGCTGCACGCTCGGAAACCGTGAAGTTACCAAAACCGATGATGCGGACTTCGTCGCCGCCTTTCAGCGTCTGAGTGACTGCATCAAAAGTTGCGTCAACTGCTTCGCCTGCCTGCGCCTTTGTCAGGCCGGTCTTTTCTGCAACAGCTGCGATCAGATCGTTCTTATTCATAGCAGATACCTTTCTAAGAAACGGCAGAGTGCCGACGATTCCTGTCAGCGCCGTTAGCGCGAAATTCGGGCGAAATGAAACGAAACGCAAGTGGTTTTTTCGCAGAAAACAGCCATTTTGCCCGATTATTCAAAGGAAAAGCCCCGGTTGACCCGGGGCTTGCCATTTTGTGCACTGCAATTTTGCCTTTAGTGGGCCAAAACGCCGGATTTGTCTTTGCCCGACTCACTTGCCTTTGCAGCTGCTTCGGCGGCACTTTCATCCCACTCAATGGGCTCCGGAAGTTGGACGAGAGCGTTTTTCAAGACCTCTTCCATGCCGGAGACCGGGATGATTTCAAGCGAGTTTTTGACCGAGTCCGGAATGTCCGCCAAGTCCTTGGCATTGTCTTCCGGGATCATGACGAGCTTGATTCCACCGCGCAGTGCAGCCAGCAGTTTTTCCTTCAGACCGCCAATCGGCAGAACCCGACCACGCAAGGTGATCTCACCGGTCATGGCCACATCGCGACGAACCGGTATGCCGGTCATGGTTGAGATGACGGCCGTTGCCATGGCGATACCGGCAGACGGTCCATCCTTCGGTGTCGCACCTTCCGGTACGTGCACGTGGATATCGGTCTTGTCGAACTTTGGCGGCTCGATACCGAAATCGACGGAACGCGAGCGAACATAGGAAGCAGCCGCGGAAATAGACTCCTTCATCACGTCCTTCAGGTTTCCGGTAACGGTCATCTTGCCCTTACCCGGCATCATCACGCCTTCGATGGTCAGCAACTCGCCACCAACTTCGGTCCAGGCCAAGCCTGTGACAACACCAACCTGATCTTCAAGCTCGGCTTCGCCATAACGATAGCGCGGAACGCCCAGATAGTCCTCGACCACTTCCGGCGTAACCGTGATGCTTTCCTTGTCGCTCATCAGGATTTCCTTGACCGCCTTACGGGCAAGGGTTGCCATTTCACGTTCAAGGTTACGCACACCGGCTTCACGCGTGTAACGGCGAACGACGAACTGCAGCGCATCGTCTTCGATCTTGAACTCGCCGTCACGCAGTCCGTGATCCTTCTCCGCTTTCGGGATGAGGTGACGGCGGCAGATTTCCACCTTTTCCTCTTCCGTGTAGCCAGCAATCCGAATGATTTCCATACGATCCATCAGAGGACCCGGAATGTTCAGAGTGTTGGCGGTGGTCACGAACATCACATCCGAAAGATCGTACTCGACTTCAAGATAGTGATCCATGAAGGAGGAATTCTGTTCCGGATCGAGCACCTCGAGCAGAGCCGAAGACGGATCGCCACGGAAATCCATGCCCATCTTGTCGATCTCGTCGAGCAGGAAGAGCGGGTTGGACTTCTTCGCCTTTTTCATTGACTGGATGACCTTGCCGGGCATCGAACCAATATAAGTCCGGCGGTGACCGCGGATTTCGGCTTCGTCGCGCACGCCGCCAAGCGACATGCGGACGAATTCACGGCCCGTTGCTTTCGCTATGGATTTGCCGAGCGAAGTTTTACCAACGCCTGGAGGTCCAACAAGGCAGAGGATCGGGCCGCGCAGTTTATTGGCCCGGCTCTGAACCGCCAGATACTCGACAATGCGTTCCTTGACCTTGTCGAGACCATAGTGATCGGTGTCCAGAACCTTCTCGGCAAAAGCCAGATCGTGCTTGACCTTGGATTTCTTGCTCCACGGAATGCCGATCAGCCAATCAAGGTAATTGCGAACAACGGTTGCTTCCGCGGACATCGGGCTCATCTGCTTGAGCTTTTTGATTTCCGCAGCCGCACGTTCGCGTGCTTCCTTGGTCAGCTTCGTCTTTTTGATCTTCTCTTCGAGTTCCGCGATTTCATCGCGGCCATCTTCGCTGTCGCCGAGTTCCTTCTGAATGGCCTTCATCTGCTCATTCAGGTAATACTCGCGCTGCGTCTTCTCCATCTGGCGCTTTACGCGGGAACGGATGCGCTTTTCGACCTGCAGGACGGAGATCTCACTCTCCATCATGCCGAGAACGCGTTCCAGCCGCTCTGCTACGGAGACAACAGCAAGAATCTCCTGTTTTTCAGGGATCTTGATTGCCAGGTGAGACGCAATCGTGTCTGCCAGTTTCGAGTAATCATCGATCTGATTGACAGCGCCGAGAACTTCCGGCGAAACCTTCTTGTTCAGTTTCACATAGTTCTCGAATTCCGAGACTACGGAACGCGCCAGGGCCTCTACCTCGATGTTTTCGCCGTCCCTCTCGGGCAGGACGGTCGCGGAAGCCTCGAAATAGTCGCTGCGATCACTGTACTCGCCGATCTCCGCACGCGCGCCGCCTTCCACAAGCACCTTCACGGTGTTGTCCGGCAACTTCAGCAGCTGCAAAACGGTGGCAAGCGTACCCACCTTATAAATCTGGTCCGGATTTGGATCGTCATCTGCCGCATTCACCTGGGTCGCCAGGAGAATGTGCTTGTCGGTGGTCATGACCTCTTCCAGCGCCTTGATCGACTTTTCACGGCCGACAAACAGCGGCACAATCATGTGCGGGAAGACAACAATGTCGCGCAGGGGCAATACGGGGTAAACAGCGGTGCCGTCAGGTTCGGTGGCGCGAATTTCTGCGTCGCTCATTTTTTATCCTTTCTCAGCGTGCTCTGGCCCCACTCAACAAAAGGCAGCCAAAACACTGGAAAACGGCTTTCGGGTCAACATCCCGACAGGCCTAACCGCAGCACCCCTACTGGGCGCGCCAACGGTTCGCACGAGCCGTTCTTTAGCCCTATTAGGTGGACACCTGACCAGCCGGTGTCAAGGCGGGGCTGCGTTGCAAATGGGTCTTGTCTGTTGACGACTCACACCACCAGTGGATAACACGCACCGTCCTGGCGGAATTGCGCCAAAAAGCAAAATGCCGCTCGGTTTGAGCGGCATTCTTTTTCCTTGTATGTCAACGTGTCCGAAGGCCTCAAGCGCTCGTTGCGGAGGTCTCTTCCCGGTCCTCGTAAATGTAAAGAGGGCGCGCCTCGCCTTTCACGACTTCCGGCGAGATCACAACTTCTTTCACACCTTTGAGACCAGGCAGTTCGTACATCGTGTCCAAAAGGATCGATTCCAGAATGGACCGCAGGCCACGGGCACCTGTCTTCCGCTCGATCGCCTTGCGGGCAATCGCCTTCAGAGCCTCGTCGTGGAATGCCAGTTCCACCTGCTCCATTTCGAACAGGCGCTGATACTGCTTGACGAGCGCATTCTTCGGTTCGGTCAGGATCGTTACCAGAGCATCTTCATCAAGATCCTCAAGCGTCGCAATAACCGGCAAACGACCGACGAACTCAGGAATGAGACCGAATTTCAGCAGATCTTCCGGTTCCAGCTCAGCAAACAGTTCGCCGATGCGGCGGTCTTCAGGTGCGTGTACCTGTGCCTGGAAACCGATAGAGGTCTGGGTTCCGCGATCGGAGATGATCTTGTCGAGACCGGCAAATGCACCGCCACAGATGAACAGTATGTTCGTCGTGTCCACCTGCAGGAACTCCTGCTGCGGATGCTTGCGCCCACCCTGAGGCGGAACGGAAGCCACAGTGCCTTCCATGATCTTCAGCAAGGCCTGCTGCACGCCCTCACCCGAAACGTCACGCGTGATCGACGGATTGTCTGCCTTGCGGCTGATCTTGTCGACCTCATCGATGTACACGATGCCGCGCTGCGCACGCTCGACATTATAGTCGGCGGACTGAAGCAGCTTCAGAATGATGTTCTCGACATCTTCACCCACATAACCGGCTTCGGTCAGAGTGGTTGCATCAGCCATAGTGAACGGCACGTCCAGAATACGGGCAAGGGTTTGCGCCAGAAGCGTCTTGCCGCAACCGGTCGGACCGACCAGAAGAATGTTGGACTTAGCCAGTTCCACATCGTTGTTCTTCGATGCGTGATTGAGGCGTTTGTAGTGGTTGTGAACGGCGACCGACAGAACTTTCTTCGCGCTACCCTGACCGATGACATAATCATCCAGAACGTCGCGAATTTCCTGAGGGGTCGGGATTCCGTCCCGTGACTTCACCAGCGAGGATTTGTTTTCCTCACGGATGATATCCATGCACAGCTCGACACATTCATCGCAAATGAAAACAGTCGGGCCGGCGATCAGCTTGCGAACTTCGTGCTGGCTCTTGCCGCAGAAGGAGCAGTAAAGCGTATTCTTGGAATCGCTGCCGCTGGCCTTGGTCATGTAGTCAACCTCGCGTTTGTGGGGAGTATCTCCCCTTATCTGTCCGGTTGCGGCCAAATTATGACCTAACCGGTTTTGAAGGGACGCCTCGCGTACGCCTCTTCCAAAAGTGATGTCATCATGCTTCGCCGGTAAAAATCAATATAGGTTTAAGGCGAAGATGAAAACCCGGCTTCCTTCGGGGATTTTCCGGCCTTATTCATGGAACTTCAATCCATGCTTAAGGCCGGGTTAGTTCGATCAGTCGTCGCTCTCGCCGCCAAGGGTCGAACGATCGGTGATCACATTGTCTACGATACCGAATTCCTTAGCCTTATCAGCAGTCATGAAGTTATCGCGCTCAAGCGCTTCTTCAACCTGATCGAGGCTCTGACCGGTGTGTTTCACGTAGATTTCATTGAGCCGGCGCTTCATCGCCAGGATTTCCTGTGCATGAAGCATGATATCAGCTGCCTGACCTCTGAATCCGCCGGAAGGTTGGTGAACCATCACTCGCGCATTCGGAAGAATGAATCGCATATCCTTTTCACCGGCAGCCAGCAAAAGCGAGCCCATGGATGCAGCCTGACCGATACACAAGGTGGACACTGCAGGACGGATGAACTGCATTGTGTCGTAAATCGCAAGACCGGAAGTAACAAGACCTCCCGGCGAGTTGATGTAGATTGCGATTTCCTTGGTCGGATTATCCGCTTCCAGGTAGAGCAACTGAGCGCTCACCAAGGTTGCCACGTGATCCTCAACCGGACCGGTGAGGAAGATGATGCGCTCCTTCAGCAAGCGCGAGTAGATATCGAAGGCCCGCTCGCCCCGGTTCGTCTGCTCGACGACCATCGGCACGAGAGTGTTCATGTAGATATCGACAGGATCCTTCATACCTCATCCATATGCTTGAGATGATGCCCGGAGAAGCCCGGGCAGAACACAGACCCTTGAAGCGCATCGATCAGGGGCCTGACTCGAAAAAAGCGACATCCCGTATATATGAGATGTCGCTCCATTCGCAAAGTCATGACAGATGCGGCGTGAAGGCAAGGTTAAAGTTCACTCCGCACCTGGGGATTTTTTGGAAAACGCTTATGCGTCTTCCTCATCTTCTGCGACCAGCTTTTCCAGCTCATCCTTGGTCACGGTCTTGTCAGAGACCTTCGCAAGTTCGAGCATGAAGTCGACAACTTTTTCTTCGTAGATCGGCGCACGCAGAGAAGCCAGCGCCTGCTGGTTGTTCTTGTAGAATTCGAACACCTGCTGTTCCTGGCCCGGGAACTGGCGAACACGATCGTAAAGAGCGCGCTGCAGTTCTTCGTCGGTAACCTGGATTTCGTTCTTCTCGCCAATTTCGGAAAGAACCAGGCCGAGACGGACACGGCGCTCGGCGATCTTGCGGTATTCCGCTTTCGCCTCTTCTTCCGTGGTGTCTTCGTCCTCAAAGGTCTTTTCGTTGCGCTTCATGTCTTCTTCGACCTGACGCCAGACAACGTCGAACTCGGAGTTCAGCAGTTTTTCCGGCAGTTCGAAGGAGTAGTGCTCGTCAAGCTTGTCGAGCAGCTGGCGCTTCACGCGCTGACGGGTCATCGCACCGAACTGGCTTTCAATCTGGCCGCGAACGATTTCCTTCAGCTTGTCCAGAGACTCAAGGCCGAGACCCTTTGCGAAGTCATCGTCGATAGTGGCTTCGCCAGGGGCAGCAACTTCCTTGACCTCAACGTCAAAGGCCGCGGCTTTACCCGCCAGGTGAGCTGCCGGATAGTCTTCCGGGAAGGTCACTTCAACGACCTTCTTGTCGCCGGCCTTGGCGCCGATCAGCTGATCTTCAAAGCCCGGAATGAACTGGCCGGAACCGAGTACAAGCTGGCCGTTCTCGTCAGCACCGCCTTCAAAAGGCTCGCCGTCGATCTTGCCAAGGTAAGACATGGTGACGCGATCACCGTCTTCAGCAGCACCGTCCTTGGCATCGAACGGGGTGTTGTTCTTGGCGATGTCGGCAACCTGGGTGTCGACTTCCTCCTCGGCGATTTCAACGACCGGACGCTCGATTTCAATGCCAGCGAAGTCGACGATCTCGAATTCCGGCAGGATGTCGTAGGTCATCTTGAAGGAGAGATCGGCATCACCTGCCATGATTTTTTCTGCTTCTTCTTCCGGCAGATCGATTTCCGGTGTCAGAGCCGGGCGCTCGGAGCGCTCCTCAACGGCCTTCTGAGTGGTTTCCTGGATGGTGTTCGACAGGATCTCAGCCATTGCCTGGCGACCGTACATCTTTTTCAGGTGTGCGACCGGCACTTTGCCCGGACGGAAGCCCTTGATGTTGGCCTTGCCTTTAAGGTCAGCCATGTAATCTTCGAGCTTGGCAGCGAGATCGCCAGCCGGAATGTCGATTTTGAGCTCTCGCTTGAGGCCCTCGGCGAGGGTTTCAGTTACCTGCATGGGTTTTGCATCCTCGATCCGCAGCGGCAATCCGCCCCGGAGGTTCTGTTTTTAAAATCCCGTGTGCCGCACCGCCCGCGCTCCCCTTTTTACGAGAGCGTTCAAATAGCAATGCATCGTCCCGGATAGACTCCGAGACGCACGATGGGAGCGCGATAAAGCTTGGACCCGAAAGTGTCAAGGGGAGACGCCGGATTTGCAGCGTCTATTCGCGTGTTCCGGCCGCTTTACGAAGAAAAAATTTCGCTCACTCAATCAGAAACAAACCACACGCCTTGAGTGCACCGTCCGAGAATGACAATATCTTCGAATTCTTGAAACATGCTCCCCACCCCTCACTGCAAGCGAAGGTCGCCGCATCGTAGCATGTCCTTTGATACGCAAGAAGCATCAGTACATTGTCTTCTTGTAGTTATCCTCCAGCTCTTTATCGAGTTGACGCATTTCGCCCTCGTTACTCGGCGCACCTGTCGTCTGATCCAGAATGATCTTTGACAGCGAAGGCATTTCATCACGATCCTGAAACTGATCAGGATTCCAAAGCTGCGAACGTCGAAATGCCTTTGCACAGTGAAGAAATACTTCGGCGACCCTCACAACAATCGCTAGTTTGGGAGCGCGTCCCTTGACGCTCATTCTTTCAAGAATTTCTGGGTCATTCACCAGAAAGGCATTTCCATTCACGCGCAGTGTCTCGTCAAATCCGGGAACGATGAACAACAATCCGACACTGGGGTTGGAAAGAATATTGATCAGGGTATCAAGACGGTTGTTCCCCGGCCTATCGGGAATTGCCAATGTATTCTGATCAATAATTTCGACGAACCCGGCGGGATCACCGCGAGGACTGACATCAGCCTGGGCGTTGATGTCTTGCGTACCGATGCAAACAAAGGGTGACCGTTTGATAAAGTCCTGAGCGTGCTTGTCGAGCGACCCAAGACATTTCTTCGCAGCCAGAGGGCTGATCGCTGGAAACAGATCCCTCAGCGCCTCCTCGTCAGAAATGACGAATTCCGGCTTTACCTTGAATTCCTCCATGAACCCCTCTCCTCACAAGTCTCTCAATTGATTGACTACACCTTGTCAGAAACATTGCCCCTGTTGCGCGAAAGGCTGAACTTCCAGACGAATTTGAAGTTCTCATCCAGCAACCGCACCCTGTTCGCACCAACCTTTTAAGTCAGATAAGATTGTCGCCGCGAGGTACGCCCCTCAAACACCAGGCACCCAACAACCACAGGAAGCGCGACCGGTGAACACACCTGAAGTATGTAGGGGATTTTCATATGGAAATGAAGAGCATAACGAATGACCATGCAATCACTTCGAGCTCGAAAGCTCGTCGCTAAAAATTGCATGCTGGAACATTCTGAAAAACAGCATCCACACAAATCGAAAACCGATTATGGAGCCAATAATGGTGCGGATGGAGGGACTTGAACCCCCACGCCTTGCGGCACCAGAACCTAAATCTGGCGTGTCTGCCAATTTCACCACATCCGCGTCGCCGAGCATTGGGTGCTCCGCGCCTGAAGCGGAGCCTCTATAGCACCACAGATTTGCACGTCAAAGAAAAAAGGTGTGCTCAGCAGCCCCCCTCACCATGTTTGTCCACAAGCGAGGCAATAGTGGGCCTTAGGGCCGGCGAGAGATCTTCAGCCGTCAGCCCCGGTCCGGCAACGTTGCCGGCGGCGCCGTGCAGCCAGACAGCCTGACAGGCCGCTTCGAACCCCGGGACATGCTGCGCCAGCAACCCAACGGCCATTCCAGCCAGAACATCGCCCGACCCGGCTGTTGCCAACCAGGGAGGAGCGTTCGTGTTGATCGCCGCGCGTCCGTCAGGAGCTGCGATAACCGTATCCGCCCCCTTCAGCACCACCGTCGCACCAGATCTTTCTGCGGCCTTTCGCGTCCTGTCGAGTTTTCCCCCTGACAGATCCGGAAACACCCTCCGAAATTCGCCTTCATGAGGCGTCAGGATTACCGGTGTGCCGGTAAGCCTGATGATATCAAACACACTGCCTGGATCGTCTGCGATGCTTGTCAGCGCATCCGCATCGAGCACAGCTGCCCGCCCATGTTCGAGTATGTTTCTGACAGCTTCTCGGGTCTTCGGACCGACACCGTATCCAGGTCCAATCAACGCGGCATTCAACCGGTCATCGGCAAGCAAGTCGGTGATCGCTTCAACATCCGGCACTTTCTTGAGCATCACTGCAGTCAGATGACAGGCATTGACCAGCAACGCATCCGGCGGCGACGCCAGTGTTGCCAATCCGGCTCCGACACGCAGCGCTGCACCGGCCGACAGTCTGGCAGCACCAGTCGCATGAACGGGCCCACCAAAAATCAATGCATGCCCTCTGTCGTATTTGTGCCCCGTCGCAAGTGGTCTGGGCCATTCTGACGACCAGAGATCCAGTGAATTTTCGAAAGTAGCGGGTTCGATCTGATCAAGCACGTCTGATTCAATCCCAATGTCCGCGACCGTAACAGAGCCGCAAAGCTCCCTACCCGGATAGAGCAAATGACCGGGCTTCTTTCGAAAGAAAGTAACGCTCGCGCACGATTTGATCGCCTCTCCCATTACCTCGCCATTTGCCCCATTGACCCCGGATGGAAGATCAACCGCAACGACTTGAGCTTTTCGCAGATTAATTTCTTGAACAACTTGTGCCGCGACACCTGACAACGGCCGATCCAAACCAGCGCCGAACAAGGCATCAATCACAAGATCCACGACCCCAAGACACTCGATAAAATCGCGCGCGATTTGATCACCATCACACACCATGCTGTACGGCAGATCCATACGCTCAAAGGCGATCAAGGCATCTCCCTTGAGCGTATTCGGGTCTTTCAGCAATCCAATGTGAATGTTGAAACCCAACGCTACCAGGCAACGCGCCGCGATAAAGCCGTCTCCACCATTGTTCCCGGGACCACAGACAACGAGAATTTCACCGCCCGGTGGTGCGATTTCCGCCACAACTCGCGCGACCGCCTGCCCCGCACGCTCCATCAAGTCTATGCCGGGCACTCCTCCCTCGATCGTCAAGTGGTCTGCTCGCCCCATTTCTTCGGGCGTCAACAACGCGGGTCTGAACTGGAGTGATTTGGACATCATTCGAAGCAGGCCTCCATACTCTTAGACAGCACGTTGCATGTGAGGTGCAACTTTGTCGAGCTTTGCGGCCATGATGACTCAAACATCACATTTTGAGCTTATTTATTAGGCAACTTGCACACAAAATATGCAATGTTTTCGCATCGCAAAAATCGAGAGGGATGGCGCAAGGGAGGTTCTGCCACTTTTTTTGGCGGATTTCCCCGAATTGCAAAAAAACACAGGCTTGCAATTCAGTTTGGCACGCATCGTGCTAACGAGACTGTAACGGTCCCTGCCGGGTGACTATTCTGCTTGCCCGGACCTTCCGACATTTAAGAGCCAGCCGAGACTTCGGACCTGCAATTGTGGAGAGAGAAACAAGGTGATGAAAAAGATCGAAGCGATCATCAAACCCTTCAAACTGGATGAGGTGAAGGAAGCTCTGCAGGAAGTCGGTCTTCAGGGCATCACTGTAACAGAAGCAAAAGGCTTTGGCCGTCAGAAAGGCCACACGGAGCTTTACCGCGGTGCGGAATACGTCGTCGACTTTCTACCCAAGGTAAAAGTCGAAATCGTTCTTGGAGACGATATGGTCGAAAAAGCGGTTGAAGCTATCCGCTCCGCCGCCCAGACCGGCCGGATCGGCGACGGCAAGATATTCGTTTCCAATATCGAAGAAGCGGTCCGCATCCGAACCGGTGAATCCGGCATCGACGCCATCTGATCAGAAATTCCGGCATCTGCCGGCACTCCGAATTCCGGTCCGACAAACCAGTGTCACCCAAGATCCTCTGCAGGACCGGAACAAAACCCAACCGTTCAAACGAAAAACTAAAGGGATGGACATAATGACCACCGCTGCTGACGTCCTGAAGGAAATTCAGGAAAAGGACGTTAAATTCGTCGATCTGCGCTTTACCGACCCGAAGGGTAAAATGCAGCACGTCACCATGGACGTTGCACTTGTCGATGAAGACATGTTTGCAGAAGGCGTTGCCTTCGATGGCTCTTCCATCGCCGGCTGGAAAGCCATCAACGAATCCGACATGATGCTGATCCTGGATCCTGAAACGGCTCACATGGACCCGTTCTTCGCACAGTCCACCATGTCGATCTTCTGCGACATCGTCGACCCGGTCACAGGAGAAGGCTACAACCGCGACCCGCGCATGACCGCAAAGAAGGCTGAAGCCTACGTCAAGTCCGGTGGCTTCGGTGACACTGTTTTCGTCGGCCCGGAAGCAGAATTCTTCATGTTCGACGACGTTCGCTTCAATGCCGATCCGTACAACACCGGCTTCATCCTGGACAGCTCCGAACTGCCGTCCAACATGGGCTCCGAGTACGAAACCGGCAACCTTGGCCACCGTCCGCGCACCAAGGGTGGCTACTTCCCGGTACCACCGGTCGACAGCGCACAGGACATTCGTTCTGAAATGCTGTCCGTTATGTCAGAAATGGGCGTTCCGACCGAAAAGCATCACCACGAAGTGGCAGCTGCACAGCACGAACTCGGCATGAAGTTCGACCACCTGACCCGCTGCGCAGACAACATGCAGGTCTACAAGTACGTCGTTCACCAGGTTGCGCATGCTTACGGCAAAACCTCGACTTTCATGCCGAAGCCGGTCTTTGGCGACAACGGCACCGGCATGCACTGTCACCTGTCGATCTGGAACAACGGCGAGCCGACCTTTGCCGGCAACCAGTATGCTGACCTGTCAGAAAGCTGCCTGTACTTCATCGGCGGCATCCTGAAGCACGCCAAGGCTCTGAACGCCTTCACAAACCCGTCCACCAACTCCTACAAGCGTCTGGTGCCGGGTTACGAAGCTCCGGTTCTGCTGGCTTACTCTTCGCGTAACCGCTCTGCATCCTGTCGTATTCCGTTCTCGTCTTCTCCGAAGGCGAAACGCGTTGAAGTCCGCTTCCCGGATCCGACAGCAAACCCGTACCTCTGCTTCTCCGCCCTGCTGATGGCTGGCCTTGACGGCATCAAGAACAAGATCCATCCGGGCGACGCAATGGACAAGAACCTCTACGATCTGCCGCCGGAAGAGCTGGCTGAAATCCCGACGGTTTGCGGCTCCCTGCGTGAAGCTCTGGAAGCTGTCGATGCCGACCGTGAATTCCTGAAAGCCGGCGGCGTCTTCGATGACGACCAGATCGACGCCTATCTGGAACTGAAGTGGGAAGAAAACATGCGGTTCGAAATGACGCCGCATCCGGTCGAGTACGACATGTACTACTCGGTCTAAGTCCATCACAGCGTTTGCGCGTGCCGATGCACGCCGACCTGAT
>JBCCVB010000180.1:0-12777 GCA_039195965.1 Pseudomonadota bacterium | reverse complement strand
GGCCGCGGCGACCGCCGTCTACATTGCGGTTTTCACGGGTGTGGTCGCTCGCCTTGTGGGCGGCACTAAACGCGACCGTATCGCCAATCTCGCGAGCCGACCCGACCCGGCCGATCGGTGTGCGGGACATGACCTTGGCGAGAGCTTCGGGATTGGCGTTAACGCCAGCCATCATTTCAGTGTCGATGGAACCGGGGCCGACCGCATTCACGCGGATGCCATGGGGCGCCAGCGACAGAGCTGCCGCCTTTGTCAGCTGCATGACGCCGCCCTTGGAGGCGCAGTAAGCAGGGATTGCCGGTATGGCGACCTGCGCATTGACGGACGACATGTTGACGATCGAACCGAAGAGGCCTTTGTCGACCATGGTTCTGGCTGCCCGTTGGGTAGCGTGAAACACCCCGATCAGATTGACATCGAGGACCTTTTTGAAGTCGTCGAGGGAGTATTTCAGGAAATCTCCGGGAAGGGCAATGCCGGCATTGTTAACCAGCACGCAGACCGGACCAACATCCGCTTCCACCTTGTCGAACATTTCGGAGATCTGATCCGCGTTGCCCATGTCACAGATGTAGCCATGACCGTCCAATCGCCGCGCGGCTTCGTACACGCTTTCCTGAATATCGGACAGAACGACCTTGTAGCCGTCTTCGGCAAGCGCCTCTGCGCAAGCGTATCCGATGCCTTGTGCGGCTCCGGTGATAAGTGCGATCTTCTCGCTCATGCGTCGTCTCCAGAATATCCATAGTCATTTGCGGCCTGATCTTTTGTGATCATTCCCGCTTCAAGATCCTCGGCGATCCGTGCCCTGTCCCGTTGCATCGGGTCGCCATAGCCGCCCCCACCAGGAAGGCTAAGTCGCAGACGCTGTCCGTTGCCGACACGCTGTCTGCCTTTCGACTTGAGTGGTGTCCCGTCGGTCAGCTCGACGCGTCCGGCGGCACCGGCCAGGCCACCATCGCGGCCGCGCGCAGGATTTTCGACACGGTCGAACATGGCGTTGAACCAGAAGTCATATCCCTCGCGTGCTTCGATCTCGATCACCTGACCAAGCCCGCCGCGCAAGGCACCCGCACCGCCGGATCCTTCTCGCAGGTCCTTGCGCCAGACCGTGATCGGGCCGACATGCTCTGTGGCCTCGACACTCATCGTTGAAACGCCGGAAGGAAACGCGGTCGCGGAAAGACCGTCGACAGTCGGACGAGCTCCCGTGCCGCCAGAGTTGAACATCAGGATTTCCGCATTTTCCAGGCCGCTGGCGGGATCCGACGGGCGTGCGGAGATCTGGATGTTCCAGAGCGCGGAAGCACCTTCGGCAGGTACAATGCCGGGCAATGCCTTGTGCAGAGCTCCGAGAACGACGTCCGGAACCAGGTGACCCAGGACGTGTCTGACGGAAACAGGTGCAGGCCGTTTGGCGGCCAGGATGCATCCTTCCGGCGCCGAAATTTCAAACGGTTCCAGCGACCCGGTGTTATTGGGAACGTTCGGGGCAATGGCGCACTTGAGACCGTAACAGGCATAGGCACGGGTGTAGACCTCAGGAACGTTCACCCCAAAGGCACTCATGCCGCTGGTGCCGGTGAAATCCGCGCTCAGGCGATCACCCTCGATCGTGAGTGTCACGACCATTTCAACCGGGTTGTCATAACCGTCGACGGTCAAGCTGTGCTGGTAGGTCCCGTCAGGTACTTTTGCGATCGCGTCCCGCGTTGCCCTGTGGCTCGCTTCCATCAGGAATTTGGACAGGCCCTGAAGGTCATCGATGCCGAACTCGTCAAGCATCGCCTGAAGCCGGCGATCTCCTGCCTCGTTGCAGGCAGCGAGGGAATACATATCTCCGACTGTCTGATCAGGCGTGCGTACATTGGAGCGAATGATCGAAACCAGGAGCGGGTTCACGACACCACGCTCGGCGAATTTAGTAATCGGGATCAAAAGACCTTCTTCGTAAACTTCACCGGCGTCGGGACCGAATCCGCGTCCGCCAATGTCAACGACATGAGCGGTGCAGGCGAAGAAACCGATGTGAAGACCCTTTCTGAACACAGGAGTCACAACGGTGATGTCGTGGAGGTGACCGGTTCCGAGCCAGGGATCATTGGTGATGAACACATCGCCTTCGAATATGTTCTGCATTCCGATTTCGCGCACGAAATGGGTGACACTCTCTGCCATGGCATTGACGTGGCCCGGTGTGCCGGTGACAGCCTGGGCCATCATGCGGCCCTGACGATCGAACAATCCGGCGGACAGATCTCCCGCCTCGCGTACAGACGTCGAAAAGGCTGTCCTGATCAGTGTCGTCGCCTGTTCTTCCACGACCGCAATGAGGCGGTTCCACATGATCTGATAATCGATGGCGCTCGGCGTCATTGTGTATCCTTTCGGATCAGGAGAAGGCAGCCATCGGATTGACCAACAGCGCGATAGGCAGACGTCACGATGGTGGAGGTTTCTGCTTCGACGATGATGGCGGGGCCTTCCACGGTGTGGCCCGGTGCCATGGCAGAACGGTCAATCTCCTGCGCTTCCACGGTCTTGCGCAAGGCTGCGTCAAACATCTGTCTTGTTCTGATCGCCGGTGCCTCTGAAGTGCCGCTTTGCCTCGAAGTGGTTTCCGGTTGAGGCAAGACGGATGCAACCGTCAACGACCAGTTGGTGATTTCCGGGTTCAATCCTTCAATCGTTCTGCCAAACAATGTTCGATATGCATCTTCAAATGCTGACAGGATTGCGCTCTTGTCTTCTTGAGAGAATTCCTTGTGAGGCAACGGGACCGGGATTTCCCATCCCTGTCCGGAGTACCGCATGAAGGCGGTAAGCGCAGTTGTCGTCTGACCATCTCCGATCCCCGCTTCGACAAATGCGCGGGCTTCCCGTTCCATCGCTTCAAGCACCGAATTGACGGCAGAGGCGTCAAATTCGGACAGGGTCTGAAACAGACCTCGCGACGCTTCATAGCTGAACGGTGCTCTCAGGAAACCGATTGCGGACCCGACGCCTGCACCGGGGGGAACCAAAAGGGCGCTGATGCCTAGTTTTTCGCAAAGCCGGCAAGCATGGAGCGGTGCACCGCCACCGAAGGCGATCATGGTGAAATGTTCAATGTCGCGGCCGTTTTCAACCGTGTGAACACGCGCAGCATTGGCCATGTTCTCATCAACCATTTCGGTGACGCCAAATGCCGCTTCCGGAACAGGGAAACCCTGAACACCCGCAATCCGCTCCTGAAGCGCGTTCTCAGCGTTTTCGAGCGAAAGCGGAATGGCTCCTCCCGCAAAATTCTCAGGATCCAGCCGTCCCAGGACAAGGTTTGCATCGGTCACAGTCGGCTCGATACCGCCACGCTGATAGCAGGCAGGGCCGGGTTCGGACGCAGCGGAGCGTGGCCCAACCTGTATTCGGCCCATTGCATCAATGGACGCGATGGAACCACCACCGGCACCGATCTCGACCATTTCGACAACCGGCGTCGATACGGTCATGCCCGAACCTTTCTTGAAGCGATACGTTCTTGCAACTTCGAAGGTATTGGCAGTCTTGGGCGAGCCGTCCTCAATCAGGCAGATCTTGGCGGTCGTACCGCCCATGTCGAAAGACATGACCTTGTCAATCTGGTGCGCACGGGCGAACTCAGCCGCGAATATCGCACCCCCGGCAGGTCCCGACTCCAACAGCCTGACTGGTTGCTCGGAAGCCGTTTCAACCGAGATCAATCCGCCGCCGGAGTGCAACATGAAGACCGGCGCGGATATGTCGTTGCCGCGCAGACGTGCAACGAGCCGGTTCAGGTAAGCCGAAACCTGGGGCTGCACATATGCATTGGCGATCACCGTGTTGAACCGGGGAAGCTCTCTCATCTGCGGCGAGATCACCGACGATAGCGAAACCGAAAGGTCTGGGGCGGCTGCCTTTAGCGCGGCGGCCATCATGCGTTCGTGTGAAGAGTTCGCGTATGCATGCATCAAGCCGATCGCGACAGCTTCATAACCTTCGTTGACGATACGTTTCGCCAGCACTCCGACTTCTGTCTCGTCAAGAGCCAGGAGTACGTCGCCCTTGGGTCCGACGCGTTCGTTGAGAGTGAAGCGGTCCTTTCGCGCCACAAGCGGCTTGGGCAATTGAAGGTTCAGATCGTACTGCTCGAAGCGGTTTTCGGACCGCATTTCGATAACATCGCGAAACCCTTCCGTCGTGATGAAGGCCGTTTTGGCGCCGCGCCGCTCAATCAGGGCGTTGGTGACCAACGTGGTTCCGTGGATCACCTGAGAAATGTCCGAGACATTGACGCCGGCCTTTTGCGCGGCGGTCTCTATGCCCTTCAATATCGCCCTCTCGGGCTCGGAATAATCAGTCAGAACCTTGCATGTAGCCATGCCGCCTGGATGGTCGAGCGCCACGTCGGTAAACGTGCCGCCAATATCCACACCAACGCGAATGTCGGACCTACTCATGCTTTTCAGAGCCCTTTGATGAATTGGTTTGCGGTAAAGGCAATGTTGTAGAAGCGCGACATGACCGGCGCGTTCGAAACAGGGGCAACGCTCGTCATGGGCAGGGGCAGGTCAGCCGGGTCCATTCCTGTCAGAACACCTGCAATACCCTGACCGAAAATGGTTCCGGTCGTGATGCCGCGGCCGTTGTAGCCGATTGGGGTGAAAAGACCCGCGTCCAGAGCGTGGATTCTGGGGAGGTGGTCCGGGGTCATTGCGATCTGTCCGTGCCAGGCTTCCTCGAAACGGACCTCGCCTAAATCGGGAAACAGTCTGGCTAGCTGCTTCTTTGCCCACCGGTGAGAGAGGCCGCTGGCTTCGTTGCCAAAAACTTTGCCCATGGACCCGATTATCAACCGGTCCTGATTGTCGCGACGGAGCGAGAACATGATCGGAGCCGTATCCCAAAGACCTTGACGTTCCGGGAGAATTTTTGACCCGCGTTCGCCAAGCGGTTCGGTGGCGAGCTGGAAATAATGGATCATTGTGAAGGACTTCTTGAGCCCGGGCCACAGATCGTCGGTGTAGGCGTTGGTGCCGAGGACGACGGCTTTGGAGTTGACGTCTCCCTTGTCGGTCTCCACCCTCCAGCCAGCAGTATCTTTTCGGAGGCCGGTGACTTTGACACCGGTACTGATCCTCGCTCCCGCAGACTTGGCGGCACGCGCCAGGCCGCGGCAATAGCCCATCGGGTTGACCGTTCCGGCACGATGATCGACAAGGCCTCCGTGAAAGGCGTCGGTGCCGATCTTCTGCGCTATTTCTTCGCGGCCCAAGAGGTCGACGGGCTCGCCCATCGAGTTCCATTCCTTCCACCGGGCTTCGAGGTCGCGAAATCCGGATGGGGCATGGGCAGCATGTATGGTTCCATTGCGGGTGGCCTCACATCGGATCTGATGTTTTTCGATCAGATCGAAGACCATTTCCGGTCCCTTGCCGAAACGTTGCAGGAAGCGCGGTCCGTATCTGGTGCCCAGTTTCTCCCGGACCTGGGTCGGAGGAAGCCAGATGCCTGCGTTGACCAGGCCAACATTCCGGCCCGATCCACCAAATCCAACATGATTGGCTTCGATCACGCAGGCCGACAAGCCGGCTTCCGCACAATGAAGTGCGGTTGAAAGACCGGTGAATCCACCGCCGACGATAACCACATCGAACTGTTCGCCCTCAGGCAGGTGACCTTCGAGGTCACGTTCTTCGGCTGATACATCCCAAAGGGAAACCGGCATCTTTCGGGTCACAGCAACAGCCTCCTGTCTACGGCTTTTCAAAACGAGCCACTTCAGGATTACTTGCAAACAATGAGGGTGCGTGTCAATATAAGAAATAATCGTTTTATATACCGGAACAGTTTGGTGATATGAAGAAGCTCAACAAGAATGCCGCAAGTATGGTTGCGGAAGCGCGGGAACGTATCGAGGAAGTCGAGATCAAGGATCTGGTCGAAATGCTGGGCGACCCGAGTGTCGTGGTTGTCGACATACGCGATGTTCGCGAGCGCCAGCGCTCAGGTTTCATCCCCGGTAGCGTTCACGCTCCGAGAGGCATGGTCGAATTCTGGGTGGATCCGGAAAGTCCGTATTTCAAGGAAGTTTTCGGGGAAGACAAAAAGTTTGTCTTTCATTGCGCGTCAGGCTGGCGCTCGGCTTTGACCGTGGCAACCCTGCAGGACATGGGCTTTGAGGCCGCGCATCTGAGAGAGGGGTTTTCCGAGTGGGTCAAACAGGGCAGGCCGGTCGAAATGCCGGAACCCAAGTCCTGAAGTTGTACCGACGACGCCACGTGCCTCGCTTGAGGACGGCGTGGGGTGGGCAACTAAGGGGGCGTGCATCGCAGCATTGACGCGTTAAACTCTCTGCCCGGACTGACCTCTCGACCGGGCAGTGGAAGCGGTCTCTTCAGACCCTTGCAAGTTTGCGAGAGACCGCTTCGGCCGCATGGGCGGAAAGAGCTCCGTATCGCTCTTCGCCGTTTTCTGGAAGATTGACATTCGGCACCGATATGCCGATGGCCGCAACTGCTTCTCCGTCAGGCAGCTTTATGGCTGCACCGAAACTGAGTATCCGGTCACGAAACTCGCCTGTGTCAAAGGCGTAGCCGCGCATCCTCGTGGATTCGATGTCCTCATCGAGTTGGCTGAGTGTGGTCAGCGTCCGGTTTGTGAAACCTTGAAGCGGCTCAGACAGTTTTTCGCGCAGGCTTTCATAGTTTGCAGCAAGGATTGCCTTTCCGGTGCCTACGCAGTGGATAGGGGCGGAGCCGCCGATCGGGTTCCAGGAGCGGATCGGTTTCTTGCTTTCAATCTTGTCGATGTAGACGATGCTGAACTGCTCGGGCACAGCCAGATAAATCGTCTCGCCGGTTTCCTCTGCAAGATATGCCATTTCCGGCGCCGCTAGTTCTCTCAGATTGAGACTGTCAACTGTAGAGCGTCCGACCTGCCACATTTTCAAGGTGACAGCATATCCGCCGTCTTCTCTCTGTGTGACGTAGCCAAGCCGGCACAGCGTCTGCAGCAAGCGAAACGTGTTGGATTTGGTCAGATCCAGCGAACGGGAAATCTCGGTGACACCGAGCGCCTTGCGAGCTTCTGCCAGCTTTTCAAGTACCGCGAGGCCTTTGGAGAGGGTGGAATCAACTTTTGGTTCAGTCGGTTTCTTCTCGGACATATTCAACATTCGCTGGTGTTTTTCCGCAATGTAGCCGAGGCTTCGGCAAAGGTAAATTGCGGGGGGTCGTGGGCTTCTACAGCAGGCGGTGTTCCGTCAATCAACCTGATTTCGACATGAGCAGAATGCGCTGCCGGGCTCTGAGTCAGGGTTGAGGTGCGTATGTCGTGGGTCAGAACGTTCGGGTTTCCGTGCCGATCGCGATGATGCGGGTCACTGAAGTCCGGGTCATACCAGGCGCCGGTCCACAAAAAGAGGCATCCCTGGCGGATTTCATCGGTAACCCTGGCGCCAGCCAGACATCGGCCTCTGTCATTGAGCAGTTCCACAACATCTCCGTCGGTGATGTTTCGAGGTGCAGCGTCCGCTGGGTGTATCAAGACCGGTTCCCGGCCCGAGACCTTTGCCGCAAGGCTGGTTGACCCGTTGTCGAGCTGACTGTGCAATCGCGTCGCCGGCTGGCCGGAGAGCAGGGCGAGAGGAAAATGTCGGGAATGACCGGTGGTCCTGTCTCTTGGTTCAAACCACGTCGCATGCCCCGGACAATCCGACAAATCCATTTCTGCAATTGTGTTCGAGAAAAGCTCTATGCGCCCGGAAGGAGTGGGTAACGGGTTGGCCTTGGGGTCTGCGCGGTACTCCGAAAGAAAGACCTGTTCAGGTGCCGGATCGGGCAGCGTAATGATGTCTCCCTCGAGAAAGGACTTCCAATCCGGCAGGGTAATGTCGTGTTTTGATGCCGCCAGTTTCGTCTCTTCCCAGAGAAGCGACAGCCAGCCTTCTTCATCAAGTCCTTCAGAAAAGTCGGCGTAATTGCCCAGCCTTTTAGAAAGTTCGCAGTAAATCTCGTATTCGGTGCGCGCTTCGCCTGGCGGAGCAACGCAGGCCGGCATTGGGATCAAGGCATTGTCCGACTTTCCCGCACCGAAATCGTTTCTCTCCTGAGGCGCTGCAACCGGCAGGACGATGTCGGCATGACGAGCTGTTGCAGTCCAGTTGATCTCATTGACGATAACCGTGTCCGGCCTTGAGAAGCCTTGGCGAAGCCTGTTCAGGTCCTGGTGGTGATGAAACGGGTTGCCGCCTGCCCACCAGACCATCTTTATGTCTGGAAAGGTGTGCATCTGACCCTGGTAAGGGTACTGCCCACCAGGATCGAGCAGCATGTCGGAGATCATGGCAACTGGAATTTTCTCTGCAATCGCGGATGTTCCCTGGGGCAGGGCGCCGGGGCGGAACAGGCGTTCCATGTTGCCTATGTTGCCATTGACGCCGTACCCGATGGTGAACCCGCCACCGGGTAGTCCGACCTGACCCAGCATGGAAGCGAGCGCGATCGTCATCCAGAGAGGCTGTTCTCCATAATCTGCACGCTGCAGGCTTGCTGCACAGGAAATCATCGTGCGGTTGGTCGCCATGTCCCGAGCCAGTTTCCGCAACGCCTGTGAGGAAATGCCGGACCGTTCCGATGCCCAATCTGCCGATTTCGCAACTCCGTCCGTTTCGCCAAGCAGATAGGCGGCGAGACGGTCGAAGCCTACGGTGTAGCGTTCCAGAAATGTCTTGTCGTGAAGGTCTTCGGTCAGAAGAGTGTGTGCCAGCCCCATCATGACGGCGACGTCTGTTCCGGGAAGCGGCGCGAGCCAATCCGAACCCAGGTGTTCCAGCACATCGCTACGGAGCGGGCTGAAGTTTACGAAGCGGACACCGTTGCGTGCACATTTTTCAAGGTTCGCCGCCTTGCGATGTTGTGCAATGCCGCCGTCACTGACCTGTGTATTCCGCATGGCCAGTCCGCCGAACAGCACAACCAGATCGCTGTGTTCCGCAATGACCGACCAGCGTGTCGCCTGAGCGACGTGCTGGCGGTAGCTTCCCAGAATAAACGGCATCAGTCCCAGCGCTGCGTTGTAGCTGTAATTGCCTTCTGAACGGACAAAACCGCCTTGGGTGTTCAAGAGTCGTTTGAGCTGGCTTTGTGCATGATGGAAACGGCCTGCGCTCGACCATCCGTACGAGCCGGCAAATATCGATTGATTGCCGTAGGTCTCCCTGACGCGGTTGAGCTCGCCGGCAACAAGGTCGATCATCAGTTCCCAGGAAATTTCCACAAAAGCGTCTTCCCCCCTTGAAGACGGTCCGGGACCGTTTTCCAGCCAACCTTTCCTGACAGCAGGGCGCAGAACACGCGCACGCCCGTTGAGGCTCGCCGCGATGTTGCCATTGATTGGAGAAGGGGCCGGGTCATCGGCATGCGGGGAAACTGAGACGATCCGGCCGTTTTCGACATTCACGTAGCCAGGTCCCCAGTGATTTGAGGTAAGTTTCATTTCTGTTTCGCTAATCAGAACGAGTTTTTCATATGTTGACACAAATATCTTCGAGTGTCATCATTTCCAGACTACTCGATTTCGGGAGCCATCCAGAATGAAAACGACAAATCTGACCGACGCCCTTGTGCATGGCGGTCGGCCGGCCGGTGCGCTTGGAAGACAGGTGAACTGGCCCGTGGAATTGGGATCCACGGTTGTTTTCAGCTCTCTTGATGAGTTCGAGGCAGCGCGAAGCGCCCGGTATGAGAACGGAAAGCCCTATTATGGGCGATATGGAAACGAAGCAACGTTTTCACTCGAAAATCTCCTGTCCGAGCTGGACGGTGCGCACGGTGTGACGCTTACCTCGTCAGGTGTGTCGGCAATCACGTCCGCTCTTCTCGCGCTGGTAAGACCAGGTGGACACCTTCTTGTCGCTGAAAACCTCTATGGCAACACGAGGCATTTTTGCGACGGACTTCTATCTGCAATGGAAGTCTCGATTGAGCCATTTGACCCCATGGAGGGTATCGGTGGAAAGGTGCGGGAAAACACATGTGCCATCATGGCCGAAGCTCCAGGGTCCGGTACCTTCGAGATCTGTGATCTGCCTGAGATCTCACGGATCGCGAAAGAACGGCATGTGCCAGTGATCTTTGACAACACCTGGGCCTCGCCCGTTTTCTGCAGACCGCTTTCACTGGGTGCGGACGTCGTTGTTTATTCCGGGTCCAAGCATTTGTGCGGACATTCAGACGCCATGCTCGGGGTGATTGCCGCCACTGAAACGTATCATTCCCGCATTCGCCGCACTGTGATGTCCTTGGGGGATAAGCCAGGTGCGCAGGAAGTGTTTCTTGCGCTCAGAGGGCTGCGGACGCTGAAAATGCGCATGGAGCACCAGGACAAGGCCGGCAGGGAGATGGCAACCTGGATGGCAGCACTGCCGCAAGTCGACCGCGTTCTTCACCCTGCTTTTGAAAGTTGTCCCGGACACAGCAATTGGGAGCGTGATTTTTCCGGTGCCGCAGGGTTGTTTTCCGTGATCTTCAAACCGGTGCCGGAGGATCGGTTCCGGGCGTTTGTTGACGGGCTTGAGTGTTTCGGCATCGGAGTCAGCTGGGGAGGTTATGAAAGCCTTGTCCTCCCGATGACATCTGAACGCAGCCGTCGTTTGGGTGATGGTCCGTTGTTGCGCATCAATATCGGCTTTGACGACCTTGAAACGCTGAAGGCCGATATCACCCAAGCTCTTGAATTACTTCAAGGATAGATTGAAATATGCAAAACAAGATCGACCATATTGCCATCGGTTGCAGCAGCCTCGAGGACGGGGTCGCCTACATGGAAAAAAAGCTGGGTGTCGTTGTCCCTCAAGGGAGCAAGCACGTTGCGATGAGCACGCATAACTGCGTCATGCAGGCGGGGAACGAGAGCTTCTTTGAGCTGATCGCAAACGACCCTGAAGCGCCGGCGCCTGGGCGCGCACGCTGGTTTACACTGGATGAAGAGGCGACCCGCAAACGTCTAGAGGATCGACCTCGTGCGCTGGCATGGGTTGTGAATACCTCCGATCTGGACGAAGTCCTGGCGAACAGTCCGGTTGACCTCGGCGAGGTCGTGGATTTTGCACGAGGTGACCGAACCTGGCGGCTAACGGTACCCAAAGACGGCAGCCTTCCGGAAGGTGGATTGCTTCCGGCGTTTATTGAGTGGTCGCCGGGCCCACATCCCTCCACTGGCCAACAGGATCTTGGGGCCCGTTTGAAATCGGTAAAGCTCACGCATCCCGACCCTGACCGGTTGAAAACGATCCTGAGAGCTTTGCAGGTGGACCATCTCGCAAATGTCTTGGAAGGTGAACAGGGGTTGGCCTTCAACCTGGACATGCCAGGGGGAAATGTCGAGCTGGATTGACTGTGATCCGGCCCCTTAGAGCCGGCTGCCCGAGTGTTGATTGTGAATGAACGGGCCTAGAGCCCGTTCACCGGAACCTTCAGGAAAGTCTTGCCGCTGTCGTCCGCCGGCGGCAGCTGGCCCGCACGCATATTTACCTGAATTGAGGGGATGATCAGCTTCGGCATATCAAGCTGGGCATCCCTTTCGGTGCGGAATTTGACGAATTCCTCTTTGGTCTTGCCACCGCCAACGTGAATGTTGTGCTCTTTCTCTGCGCCAACCGTCGTCTCCCACTGGATGTCACGGCCATTCGGACCGTAGTCGTGGCACATGAACAGGCGCATGTCGTCCGGAAGGGACAGAACCTTCTGAATGCTCTCGTAGAGTGTTGCTGCATCGCCGCCGGGAAAATCGGCGCGTGCTGACCCACTGTCCGGCATGAACAATGTGTCGCCGGCAAAGGTGGCATTACCCATCACATGCACCATGCAAGCAGGTGTATGGCCGGGTGTGTACATGACGAAGGCCGTCATCTCGCCAACCTGATAGGTGTCACCGTCCTTGAACAACTTGTCGAACTGGCTGCCGTCGCGCTGAAACTCAGTGCCTTCGTTGAAGATCTTGCCGAAAGTTTCCTGAATGACAGTGATCTTTTCGCCGATCCCGAGCTTGCCGCCGAGCTTTTGCTGAATATACGGGGCGCCGGACAGGTGATCGGCGTGAACATGAGTCTCAATGAGCCATTCAAGTTTCAGCTCGTTGTCCTGAATGAAGGCGATGATTTCGTCGGCATGATCGTAGGTGATGCGGCCGGCGGCGTAATCGATATCCATGACGCTGTCGACAACCGCGCAGGCATTCGAGGCAGGATCCTTGACGACATAGCTGATGGTGTTTGTAGCCGGATCAAAGAAAGCCGTGACGTCCGGTTTGACAGCCATATCGACGGGATAGTTTGAACCGCTCATTTTGATCTCCTTGGCCGGGGACATACCGCTACGTGTCACTTTAAATCATTCGCGTCGAAAAACAGCTTTCGGTGCAACTCCGTGAACATTTTTCAACGTGTTTGCGTTGTTCGCAACTCAGCATTTTGCCTTCTTCCAACCGATCTCGAAGCAACCAGTCTGCACACCGATTATGCGCAGTTTCAGAAAAAGTGCCCACTCGCCGGTCACAACGAGAGAAATATGACCTGTTTTTCCTCGATTTCGAGAATTCACTTGACTCATATTCGAGTGCTCGTAACCTATTAAATGGAACACGTGTTCTGATATATAAAACAGGGAACAGCAAAAATGGCAACCAGTATTGCAAAAATCGCCTGTGCGGTTGCGTTCGCGGCAGGTGTTGCAGCCCCCGCCACTGCTTTTTCGAAAAGTGCAACGGTTACGCAGATCG
>JBCCVB010000179.1:0-13003 GCA_039195965.1 Pseudomonadota bacterium | reverse complement strand
GTCGTCCTTCACGAGATGCGTCCTGTTCGTAAAACCGATGCTCACCAGACCGATGGCCTGGCGGAGCTTGTTTGCTCGAACTCCTTCCGTTCTGACGATTCCGAGCACAATGCCGTTGGCCTGATTCATCACGAACTGCGTCAACTCGGTTCTTTGATCATGTCAGCTGCCGATGCACATCAGGTTCCCGCAGGCAGCGCACTTGCCGTAGACCGCGAAGGTTTCTCCGACGCGGTTACCAAGGCTCTTGAAGCTCATCCGAACATTCAGATCGAACGTGAGGAAATCGCAGGTCTCCCACCAGAGGATTGGCAGAACGTAATCGTCGCCACTGGTCCCCTGACCTCTCCCGCGCTTTCTCAGGCGGTTCTGGACAAGAGCGGTGAAGATGCATTGGCGTTCTTCGATGCCATCGCTCCGATTGTTCACTTCGATTCCGTAGATCTATCCAAAGCCTGGTTTCAATCGCGCTATGACAAGGTGGGCCCGGGTGGTACAGGCAAGGACTACCTTAACTGCCCGCTCGACAAGGAGCAGTACGAGGCCTTTATTGATGCCCTCCTTGCCGGCGATTCTGCAGACTTCAAGGAATGGGAGTCCAACACGCCTTACTTCGACGGCTGCTTGCCGATCGAGGTCATGGCATCCCGCGGGCGCGAAACTCTGCGTCACGGACCAATGAAACCTATGGGTCTGACGAACGCTCACAACCCGGAAGTCAAAGCCTATGCGGTCGTCCAGCTTCGTCAGGACAATGCTCTCGGCACGCTTTACAATATGGTCGGGTTCCAGACGAAACTGAAATATGGTGCCCAGGCAGACATCTTCAGGATGATCCCCGGACTGGAGAACGCCCAGTTCGCGCGCTTGGGCGGCCTGCATCGCAACACTTTCCTCAACTCTCCGAAGGTTCTGGACGATTCCCTGCGTCTGAAGTCGGATCCTCGTCTTCGCTTTGCAGGGCAGATCACCGGCTGTGAAGGATATGTAGAGTCAGCAAGTGTTGGCTGCTTGGCCGGGTTGTTCTCAGTAATGGAAGCACGTGGTCAGAGCTTCTCTGCACCTCCGGAAACAACCGCGATGGGTGCTCTTCTCGGTCATATTACCGGTGGGCACATATCCCGTGACGATGGCGCTGGCAAACCGAGTTCCTTCCAGCCGATGAATGTCAATTTTGGTCTTTTTCCACCCGTTGAAACACCGACCAAGGATGAGACCGGCAGACGCTTGAAGGGCAAGGAAAAAGCAAAGGCGAAGAAACTGGCAATGACCAACCGCGCCAAAACGGATTTCACGCAATGGCAGGCAAAGCTCGAATTGCCGAAGGCTGCAGCCGAATAGATTTCGAAACAGCTACAAAAACGCCAGCCGCGGTGCGAAAGCATCGCGGCTTTTTATTTGATGGTTTCCAGGCCTTTTCCTAAAGAGCGCCAGAGGATCCATTGACGTCTCAATTGGGAAATTTCGGCCACCTGCTTCAAGGGATCAAATCCCTCAGCTTCCAGTTTCTGCAAGTAGGGATTGATCAGGAAAACAGGAAGAAATGCAGCAAGGTACTTGGCAGGTACGTCACTTGCGGCTTGCCGGACGCGGCTGAGATGATGATGTACGTGCTCGTGCATCTCCTTCAACGCCGATTTAAGCTCTGGTGTCGTCTCACCTCTAAACACCGTTGCTGTATCGACATTATGTCTGTCCAACACGTCTTTTGGCACATACATTTGCTGACGCGAAGCATGCCAGGGCAAGGCACGCAACAGTCCTGCAACACCATAGGCAACGCCCGCATGTCCGGCAGCGGTCGCGGTGCCGGTGTCTTCGCCATCATTCAAGACCAGGCAAGCCATCTGGATAAGACTGGAAACAGTCTCGCCCACATAACCTTCCAGGTCGTTCAAAGTTGGCATCGGGTCGTTGTAGAGGTCAAAAATACGGGCCTCGGTCATGGCGACAAACCCTTGCTTCGGCAGTTTGTATCGCTCAATCGTTTGAAGCAGAGCGTTCGCGACCGGATTGGAGGCGACTGCGCCGTGTTCCGTGCCTTCCAGAAGATCCCGCCACCACTGCAGCCTGACCTCACCGGGCAAAGGCTCTGAAACCACCTCGCGTATACGTCCGATTTCGGCGTTGAAGGCGTATAGCGCCATAAGCCCGTCGCGATGCGCCTCCGGAGCAAGAAGCGCGCTCAAGTAACGATCCCTGTCGAATTGCCTCGCAATGTCTGCGGCATGATCGAAGTCGGTGGTCATGTGTGCCCGTATGGCCCGTCTTCCTGCTTCAGTCCACCGCCAACAGTGCCGCAGCAACCGCCCGGTTTTCAGAGAGCAGGACGTTGTAGGTTCGCACAGCAGCACCGGTCGACATCGGATCAGCCAATATACTGGCTTCGCGAAACATCTCCTTCAAATGAGCGGGCAAAGGGCGAAGGTCTTGACCGGTTCCGATCAGTAGCACTTCAATTGTCGCCTGCTCATCCAGGACCCGCTGAAATGCCCCCTGAGAGAATTCGGAAGGATCCTTGAGGTTCCAGCCGTAAATCCCGCTTGGAACGCAGAGCAGCGAACCCCGATGAGACATTTCAGCAAACCGGAAGCCGCCGTTGCCATAAGCATCCAGCGGCGCCCGGCCCGGAAAGTGAGCATTCCGGATTTCCATCAATCAGATCCTCAGGCGGTCGCCTTGGCGTTCGGACCTTTCTCTTCGTCATCATCCTTCGACGACAAAGCATCCGCTCGCAGATTGAGAAGGATCAGGAACGGTGCCGCAAGGAAGATCGAAGAGTACGTGCCGATCACAATGCCGAAGATCATGGCCAGCGTGAAGGACTGGATGACTTCACCGCCGAACACATAGAGCGCGATGAGTGCCAGCAATGTTGTCACGGAGGTCATGGTCGTTCTGGACAGAGTTTCGTTGATCGACTGATCCAGCAGCTCCGTCAGTGACTTCTTCTTGTATTTCCTCAGGTTTTCCCTGATGCGATCGTAAACAACCACGGTATCGTTCAACGAATAACCAATGATGGTCAAAACCGCCGCGATGCTGGAAAGCGAAAAGTCCAGTTGAAGCAGAACGAAAAGACCAATTGTAATGATCACGTCGTTTGCTGTCGTCAGGATCGCTCCGACGGCAAACTGCCATTCAAAGCGAAACCAGATGTAGAACAGGATCGCCAGGAGCGATGCCCCAACAGCGATTGCCCCGGCTTGCGCCAGTTCTCCAGACACGCGCGGCCCGACGACTTCAACCCGTCGGAAATCGACGTTGTCATCTTCAAAGATGGTCCGGATCCGAGACACAACGGATTGCTGCGCAAGTTCACCACCCGGCTGTTCTTCAACACGGATCAGAATGTCATCCGACCCACCGAACTCCTGAACCTGCACATCGCCGAGATTGAGTGTGCCCAATTCGGAGCGGATAGCACCGATGTCTGCGGGACCATCGGTTTTGATTTCGATGATCGTTCCACCTTTGAAGTCAATACCGTAGTTCATCCCGACCGTGAAGAAGCCGACCAGAGAGGCAATGACCAATACGATGGACAGCGGAAAGCTTACCTTCCGCAGCCACATGAACTTGATGTGTGTGTTGTCCGGAACAAGTCTCAGCAACATTTGTTTTTCTCCCGGATCAAATCGGCAACTTGGACGGACGACGGCGGCGGATCCAAATGGCCACCAGCAGTCGGCTGAACGTGAATGCCGAGAAAACGGTCGTGAAGATACCGATAGCCAGCGTCACGGCGAAGCCTCGAACGGGACCGGATCCAAGCTGGAACAGAATGACGGCCGCAATCAACGTGGTGATGTTGGCGTCAAGGATGGTGCCGAGGGCACGGCTGTAACCGGCATCAATCGCGGAAATGACCGATCGGCCTGCACGCGATTCTTCCCTGATACGTTCAAAGATAAGAACGTTCGCATCGACCGCCATACCAATTGTCAGAACGATACCAGCAATGCCTGGCAAGGTCAGGGTTGCTTGAAGAACCGTGAGCGCACCGAAGATCAGGAAGATGTTCGACATCAGGGCCAAATCGGCGATGATACCAAATCGACCATACGCAAGGATCATGAACACAATCACGGCGGTACCGGCGATGATGGAAGCCAGTTTACCGGCTTCGATCGAGTCGGCTCCAAGGCCAGGACCAATCGAACGCTCTTCGAGCACGGTCAGTTTTGCAGGCAGCGCACCCGCTCGCAGAAGAATCGCGAGGTCATTTGCACCTTCGACTGTGAAATTCCCCGAGATCTGACCAGAACCACCGGTAATGGGTTCACGGATCACAGGCGCGGAAATCACTTCGTCATCGAGAACAATCGCGAACGGACGGTTCACGTTCTGCTGGGTGATCAAAGCAAACTTGCGAGCGCCGGACTGGTTGAACCGGAAGTTCACGACGGGCTCGTTGTTCCGTTGGTCGAAGCTGACCTGCGCATCCACGAGGTCTTCACCAGAAAGCAGAGGTGCTTCTTCCAGCAAGTACGGGAAAGGCGGATCGTCCACCGACATTTTCACGACGGTACCGACCGGAGGCCGGGCCTGAAGCGCCTGCTCACCCGACATAGATTGATCGACCATGTGGAAGGTCAATTGTGCCGTTTCGCCGATGATATCCTTCAAGCGCTCCGGATCGCCTTCACCGGGGGCTTCAACCAGAATACGGTCGGTGCCCTGCCGTTGGATGTTTGGTTCCGTGGTACCAAGTTCATCGAGACGATTTCGGATGACCTCGATCGCCTGCTGAACGATATAGGTAAGTCGATTGTCCAACCCTTCCTCGGAATAGGTGAACCGGACAAGACCATCATCATTGACGATAAGGTCGAACTCGTTGACTGGCTGACCACCGAAAAGATTGGAAACCAGTGGGTTGACCAGAGGCTGCAAACGCTCTTCTGCTTCATCTAGCCTCGTCAGATCGCGGATGCGAACCTGTGCCGATTCTCCCTGGACACCGAGTCCGGTATAACCAATACGCGGGTCTTCACGAAGAGTGGTGCGAATGTCGCTGACCAGTCCCTGCATGCGCTTCTCGACGTAGTCATCCTTGTCGACTTCGTAGAGAAGGTAGGCGCCACCTTGCAGGTCAAGGCCGAGAACCATCTGGTTTTTCGGCAAAAAGTCAGGCCAGCTTTCAAGCTGTTTGGCGGAAAAGAAATTCGGCAAAGTCATGAGGAAGCCAGCAGCAACCACAAGCACGATCAGTGCGATTTTCCAGCGGGCGAAATGGAGCATGGTAAAGCCTTAAAAGCTGCCAGGCCGATCAATACCGGCCCGGCGAATTCATCCAAACGGCGTAACAAATGATTACGCGTTGTCTTTTGCAGGCTCAGTCTTGGAACGCACTTCTTGTACCATGGAACGAACAACGCGAACCTTGACGCCTTCAGAAAGTTCCACCTGAAGCTCACCGTCGTCTACCACTTTGGCAACCTTGCCGATAAGGCCGCCGGTGGTCACAATGATGTCACCACGGCGCAGGTTGGAAACCAACTCCTGATGCTTCTTCATGCGCTGGCGCTGCGGACGGATGATCAGGAAGTACATGATCGCAAAAATGGCGACAAAAGGCAGCAAGGACATGAGAAAGTCCGGGCCTGCCGCACCGGCAGATTGCGCATAGGCTGGGGTGATCAACATTCAACTCTCCTAAGGGGCGTTCTTGCTGCCCTTAAGGCATGCAGCCTTACGAACAAAAAACGCTCTAATTCTGGTGGCGCGGACTATAACGGCGGCGCGTGTCATTTCAAGCTTTGCAAGCAACTTCCGGCGTACCGGTATGGGAATAACTGGCGTTTTCGAGCTAGTTTGTCCATGTTACTCCTCCCGCAACTTACTTCAGGGCCTCAAATGGGCCTTTTTGACAAGGGTTGCAAGAATAATGAGTCAGCAAAACGACCTTGCCGCATTGAACGCAAAACTCGATTCTCTGATCGACCTGATCAGCCGCGCCGTTCCTGCATTGCCATTGGCTCCGAACTGGTCTGTGGCCGACGCGTTTGTCTGGGCTCCAGATCCCGGTGAACTGCACCCGGTTTCCAAGGTAAACCGCGTCGATATCGATCTGCTTTGCGCGGTCTCTCATGTTCGCGACCTGCTCCTCGACAATACAAGACGTTTTTCCCAGGGGCTTCCGGCAAACAACGCCTTGCTTTGGGGGGCACGCGGCATGGGCAAATCGTCGCTGGTCAAAGCTGCGCATGCAGCAATCAATCTGGAAAACGATTCATCAGATCTGAAGCTGATAGAAATTCACCGCGAAGACATTGAGTCCCTTCCCAAACTCATGTCTCAGATTGGTTCTGCTCCGCATCGTTTCATTGTCTTTTGCGATGATCTGAGCTTCGACAATGACGACACTTCCTACAAGTCCCTTAAGGCAGTGCTGGAGGGTGGTATCGAAGGCAGGCCGGAAAATGTCATTTTCTACGCGACATCGAACCGCCGTCACCTGTTACCCCGAGACATGATCGAAAACGAACGTTCGACAGCAATCAATCCGGCTGAAGCAGTCGAAGAAAAAGTATCCCTGTCAGATCGGTTTGGATTGTGGCTAGGCTTCCACAAATGCAGCCAGGACGATTATCTCGACATGGTTCGTGGTTACGCCGCCCATTTCAAGCTTGATGTTGCCGATGAAAACTTGCGTGCGCAGGCTCTTGAATGGTCGACGACCAGAGGCAGTCGTTCAGGTCGCGTCGCTTATCAATTCATACAGGATCTTGCAGGGCGGCTCGGTAAATCGCTCTAACAAGTCATAAACGAAAAAGCCCGGCCAATGCCGGGCTTTCTTTTTAATTGCGAGAAAGACTACCGCTGTGGGAGATGTTTCAGCGGATCAACCGGTTTATTGCCTCTGCGCAATTCGAAATGAACCTGAGGTTGACTGACCGATCCGGTAGCGCCTGCCAAGCCGACAGTGTCACCGCGCCGTATCGTATCGCCCCGTTTCACCTTCAATTCGCTGTTGTGTGCGTATGCGGAAACCCAACCGTCACTGTGACGCAACAACACCAGATTGCCGTAACCTTTCAACTCGTTCCCTGAATAAATCACGGTTCCGTCGTCGGCGGCCTTGACCGGCGTTCCCTCGGGAACCGCAAGGTTCACACCCTCATTCTTGCCACCACCCGGTTTTGCGCCGAAGTCTGAAATTATCCGGCCACGTACCGGCCACCGGAATTGCGCCGATGTGACATCGGTTTCCTCTTGAACACTGGCGACGACAACTGGCGTTTTGATCGGTTCGGTCGGGCGTGCTTCCTTGACAACAGCCGGTTGAGGCAACGCTGATTTTTCTACGTTTCCAGACGGTGCGGCGGCGACAGGCTGAACAGACGAGGACTGCTTGCGGGGCGTCGGCGCACTTACCGCAGGAGCTTGATTGGATATGGAAGCCGTGGTGATCGGACGGCTTGTCCCTGCCGGCTTACGTTTTGGCAAGGCACTGACACGAATAACTTCAACATCTTCGACAACAGTCGCGCTACCGCTGATCTGTTTGAAGCTTGGTTGGCTGTACGGCTTTCTTTCCGGGCGTGGCAGGGAACCACTGGAAACGGGAACAGAAGCGGTAACGATCCTGTCGTCTTTGCCAACCTTCGGAAGTTTGACCTTGCCCGTTTCTCCTTCAGTCGCACTCGCCAGACCATTTCGGTCGGAATAGACATACGTTGGAATGACGATGCTCTGTCCAGGTCGAACCTTCTTCGGATCTTCTATGCCATTGACCGCGACCAAGGCCTGTATCGGAACACCGTATCGGCGAGCCATCGAATTGAGGTCATCACCCTGGCGAACTTGCACCCGTGTTCCACCGGCTGATGTCCAACCCTTCCAACTCTTTACGTTGGCTGTCGACACATTGCTTGCACGCGCCACTTCCGGCGCCGGCAATGTCGAAACAGGTGTTGCACTGACCGGCGCAGGCGCTCTGGTCGAAGCCGTCTGAACAGGTGCCGGCAACGGCGCAGATTTTATCTCGGGAGTCTTTTTCGGAATCGATCCAGTCGTAATGGGCTGCGACGATGCCGGCGGCAGTCCGGCCGCAGTCCCGCCTGGCCCGTTGACAATATCCTGATAGGTCGGCTGCTTAGGCCCGCCGTTCAGTATTTCCCGCTGATTTTGGGTATTTCCCGTGTAATAGGGAGGTTCACCAAATCGCTCTACCGCACTGGAACATCCCGCGAGAGACACGGCAACTATGGAAATAGTTGCAACCTTGCCCATCAGATCCCTGCGGAGGGTACGCATCCGCTTCTTCATTGCCTCAACTCAAACCGCTAACAATGACTGTTATGGTTAAGATTAGAAGCCAGTAAGGTTTATAAAGACTAAAGACGCAGCAGTGTTTCCAAGAAAACCCCGGTTTTCCGGGCATGACTCGTAACAGAAAACGAAAGACGCCTGGTGGTCATAGTAAACGGCGCAACGGTGCTTTGCGGGATACCCTGCCCTGCCACAAGCCGATTCTTCAGACGTCAAAACCTAGGTTTTCAGCGCAATTCCGGGTCTCAGCATAACTGTACGAACCGTCAGCAGAGTTTCAGCTGTCATCACGTTTTCGGTTTTCTGGAATCGAATCAAAGATTGCAATTCGTTTGCCTTGCCGACCGGAGCAATCAGGAAGCCACCAGGTTTTAACTGCTGGACCCAGATATCGGGAATCGAATCGACCGCAGCATTTACGACAATCCTGTCATAGAGCCCTTTTTGCTTAAGCCCCTCAAAGCCATCTGTTTGCCAGGCTCTGACGTTTCCAAGTTTGAGGGCGGCAAATCGGCGTGTCGCCAAATCCGTCAAAGTTGCGAAACGATCGAGTGTCTCCACTCGCGCTGCTACGTGAGCCAAAACTGCCGCCTGGTAGCCAGACCCTGTCCCGATCTCCAGCACCGCATTACCTGCTTCGATATTGAGCGCCTGAACCGTAAAGGCCACAAGCGAGGGCGCTGAAACGGTTTGCCCACATTCTATCGGAAGGGCCGCATCCTCATATGCGAGACCGTGATGTCTTGCGGAAAGGAACAGTCGCCTTGGAACACGTTCAATGGCAGAAAGCACTTCCCGAGCGCCGACGCCGCGTTGGCGCAAGGCAAGAACGAGAGCAGCCCGCGCCTCAACTTCATCCGGAAGAGCCGTAGAATTTGTCGCCTGCTGTTCGCCGGGCGTCTGGCCGGCCATTGAACACTCCCCAATCAGGTTTTACCGAAGCGCCCCTGCCAGGTGTGTCACCAAGTCATGGGCCGTCAGATCTATGCGTAACGGTGAAACAGATACATATCCATCCGCAATTGCCTGAAGATCCGAATTATCAAGAACGGATTTTCCGCGATCCTGAAAACGAAGCCAATAATACGGATCTCCGCGACCATCCCGACGCTCGTCAATTGACAGGCCGCTTTGCTCGTGATGTCCCTGAACGGTCACCTTCACTCCCTTGACCGAATCTGCCGGACATGCAGGGAAATTGACGTTCAAGAGCGAATAAGGCGGCAAGTCGAAGCCGATCAGCTTTCGAAACAAATCCGGTGCATGGGTTTCTGCGATTGAATAGTCAGGACCAACATCATTGTCCCAGCTGTAAGCCTGGGAAACCGCGATTGATCGAATACCCAGGATCGCTCCTTCCATGGCACCGGCAACGGTACCTGAGTAAGTTACATCCTCCGCCAGATTCTGACCTCTATTGATCCCTGAAAGTACAAGATCAGGCATCGCTGGAAGCACTTTGCGCACTCCCATGATCACACAATCAGTCGGTGTCCCTTTCAAGGCAAAATGACGTTCATCGATCTGTCGGAGACGAAGTGGATCACTCAGTGTCAACGAGTGAGCAACGCCACTCTGATCGGTTTCGGGAGCAATCACCCACACATCGTCCGAAAGAGTTCGGGCAATCTTCTCAAGGCTTGTCAAACCTGCGGACTGTATTCCATCGTCATTGGTAATCAGAATTCGCATGAACAAACTGCTCCTGTCCGAACACATTAAGAGTCAGGCGATGCTCGAGCGAGCCGCCAAAACAAGTCCTGACGGCGAACAAGCCGCCGTCAGGGAATAATATTTGGAGGCGCCGGCCTATGTGCGGCGCCAAAAAGAAAGGGCATCACAACCCTAGCCAATTTTCTCCAGGCCACCCATGTAGGGTCGTAGAACGTCGGGAACGGTAACCGTGCCGTCGGCGTTCTGGTAATTCTCCATCACCGCGATCAGGGCACGTCCGACAGCTATTCCGGAGCCGTTCAACGTGTGAACATGCCCAAGTTGCTTGGAGTCGTTGGGACGGAAACGTGCATTCATGCGCCGTGCCTGGAAGTCGCCACACACTGAGCAGGACGAAATTTCCCTGTAGGTATCCTGTCCGGGCAGCCATACCTCGATGTCATATGTCTTGCGCGCTCCGAAACCCATGTCGCCGGTGCAAAGTGTCATGACCCTGTAGTGCAGCCCAAGCTTTTGCAGAATCGTTTCGGCGCAACCAAGCATGCGCTCCAATTCGTTCAGCGATTCCTCTGGTTTTGTTACCGAAACCAGTTCGCATTTCTGGAACTGGTGCTGCCGGAGCATTCCGCGCGTATCTCTGCCTGCGGACCCTGCTTCGGAACGGAAACAGTAGGTCAGAGCCGTCACGCGCAATGGCAGTTGGTCTTCGGCCAGAATTTCGCCGGCCACGAGATTGGTAAGGGGAACTTCCGCTGTTGGAATGAGGTAGTGACCGGTGGTGGTCTTGAACTGATCCTCTTCGAACTTCGGCAACTGGCTGGTGCCAAAAAGCGGCTCGCTGTTGACGAGAAGCGGCGGAGACACTTCCGTGTAACCGTGTTCCGACGTGTGCAGATCAATCATGAACTGACCGAGCGCGCGTTCAAGTCTTGCGACCTGGCCTTTCAGCACGACAAACCTGGAGCCCGACAGTTTCGCCGCGGTGGCAAAATCCATGTCACCCAGTTCTTCACCGAGCTCATAGTGCTCCTTCGGTGCTTCATTGAAGTTGAAGACCGGTCGCTCGCCGTGCGTTTTCAAGAGCACGTTGTCGTTTTCATCCTCACCGACCGGCACATCTTCGTGCGGCAGATTGGGAATGACGGCCATTGCCGCTTCAAGGCCAGCAACGAGATTACGCTCTTCTTCTTCGCCCGACTGAATGAACGCCTTGATCTGCGCCACTTCGTCAATCAGTTCCTGCGCCCTGGCTTCATCGCCGGAGCCCTTGGCCTTGCCGATTTCCTTCGAAGCAGCGTTACGCCGTTCCTGCGCTTCCTGAAGTTTGGTGATATGGGAGCGTCGGGAGTCGTCCAGCGCAATCAGTTTGGCAGAGGAGGCTTCATAGCCCCTTTTAGCCAGTGCCTGATCAAAGGCGTCTGCGTTTTCCCGAATCCACTTAATATCAAACATCTTCGCTTCCCGAACGACGGTCGTTTCTAATCAAATTCCGTCCGTCAATCCGAAAAGTCCGACTCAGCTTGTTCTCAAGCTGCAGCGTCCTCGGCTTCGCGTTTGGCATCGCGTTCAGCGCGCTGGCGTTCTATCATCCTGACAGACAGAATGGAGACTTCGTAGAGAAGCAAAGTGGGCAGCGCAAGACCGATCTGCGAGATAGGATCGGGAGGTGTCAAAATTGCCGCAGCCGCGAATGCGCCGACAATCGCATATTTGCGCTTGGACTTGAGAGTTTCCGACGTCACAAGACCCGCACGGCCGAGCAGTGTCAACACCACCGGCAACTGGAACACCAGACCAAATGCGAAAATCAGGACCATGATCAGCCCGAGATATTCACTGACCTTGGCCAAGTGCTGAATAGCCACGGTGCCCGCGGTTGCCGTCTGCTCCTGCGAAAGGAAGAAACCCATCGCCATTGGCATTACGAGAAAATAGACGAGGCAGGCACCAATCAGAAATAGTATTGGTGTAGCGATCAGAAACGGTACGAATGCGCCGCGTTCATGCTTGTAAAGCCCTGGGGCGACGAACATGTAGATCTGGCTGGCGACCACAGGAAACGCAAGAAACAATGCGCCGAACAGCGCGAGTTTCAATTGTGTGAAGAACCATTCCTGAGGCGCAGTGAAGATCATCTCCACCGGCTGCCCCTCCCCGGCCGCACGCAGATAAGGCACAGTCAGAATGTTGTAGATATCGGTCGCAAAATAAAAGCAGACAACAAACATCACCAATATTGCACTGATTGACCACATCAACCGTTGGCGCAATTCAATGAGATGTTCGATAAGGGGCGCCTTTGAGGCGTCGATATCTTCCTGGCTCATGCCTTCACATCTTCCGTGACCGGTTTTTCCACCGGCTTTGCAGCTGTTTCAACCGGCTCTTCCGGCTCGTCCTTGGAAACAGCAGGGTTCTCCGACGTAACAGGATCAGAGCTGGAACTTGCCGCCTCAGCCGATGCGGCTTTTGGCTTCGCTGACTTCTTGGCCGCATCTTCTTCAATGGACTTTTTGATATCGCCCAATGGATTGAAGTTCGCGACCTCTTCGACCTGCTTCTTCATATCAGCAATATCGGCCTGCTGCTCAGCTTCACGCAGCGCGTCATTGAACGTCGATTGAAACTCGCGCGAAAGCTTGCGCATCTTTCCAATCGTTTGCCCAAGAGTGCGCAACATGCGCGGCAGGTCTTTTGGCCCCACAACGATGATCGCCACACAGGCGATCACCAAGAGCTCGGTCCACCCGATATCGAACATGAGAGTATTCGTCCCTTAAGGAGACGCGATGCAGATTAAGATCAGCTCGCTTTGGTCTGATCTTCAGCTTTGGCAGTCGGTGCTGCTTCGCTGGACTGGTGATCGATAGTCTTCGGAGAGTCGGCAACTTCGTCTTCGGCCATGCCTTTCTTGAAGCTTTTGATTCCCTTGGCAACATCGCCCATAAGCTCGGAAATCTTGCCACGTCCGAACAGCAGAACCACCACCACCGCGATGATCAAGATCTGCCAGATACTAATGCCCATACGCCAAACTCCTGATAAACGGCTT
>JBCCVB010000178.1:0-13010 GCA_039195965.1 Pseudomonadota bacterium | reverse complement strand
TTTCGTTTTGCCGAAAACTTTATATAGAAACGATTTTTCCGCTCCTTGAGGCCTTGGATTGCCTGGATCGTCAGCGAGCGGAAAAAGCCTTCAAAAGTTACTTCAAGTGTCATGAAATCAGCCTGGTCGTCATTGACGATGAGGTCGTGGGTTGGTTTCAGGTTTCGGAAGAAACCGAGCAGATCAATCTTGACCAGGTCTACTTGATTTCGGCCTATCGAAATCGGGGTCTTGGCACGCTTCTGATTAGAGATGTCATGCAGAAAGCGGCCTCAAAAGGGAAGCCGCTTCATCTTTCAATGATAAAGGGAAATCCGGCGATCACTCTCTACCAACGTTTAGGTTTTGCCTTTTGTGGCGAAGATGACATCAAGTTTCACATGCTGTGGGAGTGAGCATCCTCTATCTTGGTCGTTTTAGAGGTCTCTGGAGATCAGGACATGCTTCTTCCAAGTGCATTTAGCTATTATCAGGAAGCGCGTTCGATCATTGTTCAGAATAGATCAACAATCTTCCGTGCCGCTTCGGCATTGCAGACGTCTTAGATATGCAACATCACCTGGAAAAGTGGGCTTGGACCTGTTGTTGCCACCATATGCCCGCTGGAATTCCCTCCTGCTGTCGTCCAGCAGACAACGATAACGGATGCACCCAGAAATCACCTTCCGCAATATTGGTGAGGTTCCTCGCAAGTTGCGCAGAAGTGCCCTCTAATCAGTCACCTGAGATTATTGGTTTCGGCGCGGAGTGGCTGATGCTCGCAGCGTCCTGGTTTTGGCGATGCGGATCGCGGTTTTAATCGCTGTTGCCGCCATAAGCCTTGCCGCCGCTGTAGGCTTTGCCACCGCTGTAGGCTTTGCCACCGCTGTAGGCTTTGCCACCGCTATAGGCTTTACCACCGCTATAGGCTTTGCCGCCGCTATAGGCTGGCGCTGCCGAGCCGGCTTCCGCTTCCAGTACGATCTGTTCCAGCGGGCCCACCTCCGGGTCCATCCTAACCAGATAGTCACCCTTATCGTACGACCAAACCATAATATCGTCGGCGAATGAGGCACCGCTCACGGCTGTTCCCAGACGATCAGTACTGCCTGGATGCCTTGCAGCTCGTTTCATCTGGTTGTTTTGGTCAGGAATAGGGCCTTCAGCCGGCGTCCCGTCGCCGTGAACCAGGAAGATTTGCGGCCGTGCAAAATCATAATACTGGCCTTCAAAAGCAAACCCATAAATTCGGGCAAACTTCACCTTCTTATGACTTACGGCATTGTCGGCCAGCATCTGATTGATAAACGCGTTGTTACTGCCATATCTGGGTGGGGCGCCGGCACTGTTCTGGTTGGGGGGAGGATCGCTGCTCACTGGATTATTCGAGGCTTTATACTCCAGGTCCTCCATGATCCGGCCAAATAACAAAATTTCTGAAGTACTGAAAAGCGTTTCCGGCATTTGAACCTCCGGCAATTAGACACATTAAATCGATAAACTATCGCTATAGTAGCACGTACCCTACGGAAATCTACCTGAAATTACTTATCGTTTACTCTTCAATCTATTCGGCCAGGCGTTTGAGTGCCATTCGTGTTGAAAACGGCAGATGGGAACATTGATGGCCAGATGTGCCATGATCCTGATTTTCAGCAACGACCGCGCGCGCGGAGAAGGCGTGGCTCTTTTCATCCGGGGGTTTCAGGCGGGGGCCTGCGGAAATCTCGCCAATTCCTCTTCTTTTCATATTCAATGAGATGATACGCGCAAACCGTCCGCCGGTTACCTCCCGGTCCGTTTCAAGCATCGCCTGCGCGACATCCGCGTAGTCCAGGTGAGCGGATGAAAGCCGCGTCCAGGTTCCGGCCAGTGCGAGCCCCATGAAATCGCGCGAGTCGGCGAGAGCAGTGGCAAATCCGTCAGGGTCTTGAGCGAAGGCTTCATCAAAGAGAGGTTGGATGATCTTGCTGTAGTCAGGATCGTTTTCGACCCGGTCAGACAGTTCTTCCAGTTCCATCGAGATGAGACCGTCCTCAACCAGATGCTCGTGAAATACATCAACCCAAATGTCGAACATCGCACCGGTGAGCGGCTGCGCCAGGTCGTGCTCGTATGTCCAGCCATCCTTGAAGTCGAAAAGGGTCAGGTTGTTGGACGCAATACGCAATTGCTCCACTTCCGAGACTTCAGCAAACCGGTTTAGATGATTGAATGTGTACAGATTTCCGCGACTTTCCCTCAGCAGATCCGACATTGGCGATTGGAAATGCATTAAGGTGACCAGGGAAACCATGTCGGCAGCGGATTCATGAAATCCGAAATATTCGCCGTGAATGTCGTTGGTGTCCGGCATTCCGACTTCTTTATAGATGATAAGGTGTCCGACTTCGTGAGACAGCACATCGAAGCTGAGACCAAAATTCACATGCGTGCCACCTTCGTGCTCGTAAGACCCGATTTCCACTGAACCGAATCCGGCAAAGGCATTGTCCAGACCGCGCAGGAAAAGGATCTCCAGACGGTCGTAGTGCTGCGCGAAGTGCCAGTCGATCGGGTGGCCGAAATACTCCTCCCAGACATCCAGTGTGAACCGGATCGAACCGTAGGCGTGAGCCTGTTCGAACTGCGGTGTGCCAAAATGGAGATGATCGAAATGTCCGTCCGGATCCGGCATAGCTGGCGGGCGGATGGGGCCGTCCCATGGTGGTTTGTAGTGGAAGGGGCGTCCTGCACGCTGATAGTAACCGTAGGGCATTTCCTTACCCACCGGATCGATTACATACATTCGCTCGTCTGAAGGACCCTGGCCGACACTGCCGGCAGGGGTTGATACCCACACCACTTCCGGGGTTCCCTGATCTTTCAGGCTTGGCAACTGGGGAAACAACAGAAACCGGGTTCCAGGATGGGGAATAGATCTTGGGTCCATGTGCTTATCCTGTCTTCCTCTTGTTCTTCAATCGGAGTGACAAAAGCCGGTTGCTGCATCTTTCCGTTACGTATTACCTAGTCGGCTTTCAAATTGTCCCAGATCGAACTTTGTCGAAAAGCGTATTCCCGAGCCACCATCGAATCAAATTTGCCCTGATCCTTAATGTCGATTTTTCGCAGGTGCTCATCCATGTTTTCCGGCAGCGGGGCCTTGAGACAGGATTCGAAGTACCAGAGCCTGAGACCAGCGGAGGCGGGAAAGCTATCTTGTCTGTTAATGGCGCGGCTATCAGTTTGACAATCATGTTCGGACTTCAAGTTCACCCGGTTAGCCAGCGCCTGGTAAGCCCCGTCCGTTCTCAATTCTGAGAGCAGATACTGAGGGGCATTGGCCACCACATGACGGCCGAGCCCGTCCATATGAGCTTCCTCTTCAAGCAACGTGCGCAGCCCCGCTTCGTCGAGGCCGTTTTGCTCACACCATGACTTGAGTTGCCTGGTTGAGTATAGCCCGCGTTGTTCCTTAAAGTTGCGCAAAATCTCGGGCAGGGGAGCGGGGTCAATCTTGTTGCTGCCACGACCAGCCTTGCTGATCAAAAATCGGCCAACGGCCCTGCGTTTGATTTCAGCATAGTAGGCAGGTTGCAGACGCAATTCGTCCAGAACTGCAGTCGTCATCGTGGCTTCCGTCGAACCGGCAGAAGCTGTTCTTACGAGGCGGTCCCACATCACAGTCCATTCGAAAGCAAATTGTTGCTCCGCCGGTTCGGGTTCTTTCGAGACCTCTTCTGATATTGCATCCAGCAAGGAAAGTGCGTCTTCCCGCTTTTGGTCGACACGGTTGGTTGAAAGCCATTCCCTGAGTGCGTGACCGGCCGCACTCATCTCATCCAGTTGTGACGCTTTATCAAACAGATAGTCCCAATTTCGATCTGGGTAGTAAGCCGACTTTGCAATATGGATGAAACAAGTGGCAGTGCGGTCGTCCAGGATTTCTTCGGCGACAGCGTGCTTCAGGGTTGCACGAATATTCACCATCGGTTCGCACAGTGAGGGATAGCCGAGTTCTGCGGGACCATGCAGAACTGCTACTTCATCGTCATCGTGAAGCAGCCCGTCCCGAAAGGCTTCAAAGATGGATCCAATACCTGTCATGCCGAACTGAAAAAGCTCAGCAGCGCGAAGAGCGCCCATGCTGGACGCGCCAAATACCGCAATTCCCTGGTCGATGGCCCAGAGTATTTCCTTGTGCCAGACAGACGGAACACCCTGAAAATATCCATCGATCAAGCCTATTACCGAGGGGCCTGATTGAGCGGCAAGATAGATGTCACCCATTTGGGCAGGTGGCCTTACGTCTGCCTCCAGTTGCTCATGAATTTCGGCCCTGCTGATCGTCGGCCCTGCAAACAGGATAATGCTCATCGCTCAATCGCCGATCGCTCTACGACCCGGCAAGTAGTCTTCGTGGTCATCCGGGCCCTCAAGTCCCGGTATGACGATCCTGACGACCGGGATCCCATAGGTCTCTCTTGTCAGATCCACGCATAGCACCTGCTCAATTCCGACCTTTTTCAACCTGTCCAGCAAGATTTCAATATCAGTCGAAAAACAATCAGAGGATTGATCTTCGAAGCTGCCGAAATTGATCGGGTTTTCGCAAGCCAAACCCATCAGCCATCTGGCGTGTTCGTTCTTTGAGTTGACTTCGCCCGGTTGATATTCGGACTGGCCAAGATCGTCGCGAACACCTGCAATGTAATTGGTTCTGACCTGTATCGCTTCCGTTATGGCCCGCGAGGCCGCTATTGCCGGATCCAGATGACACCCGGCACCGCCACCGGAGTGTCCCAGGGAGTCCTGTTCATCGACAATCAGACAATAGAATGCGGGTATGCCCACATCGCCGGTCATGTCCCAAATTCCAACCGCAAAGCCTGCGTTATGCAGAGCGTCGAGCGAAACCTGACAGTCCCTGTCCTTGATTGTTGAATTGTCAATTCGGGTGGAGGCGCGTGCGGGTTCAGCAAGCTGGTTCCACAGGCTGTTGGCGTCGCGTTCCACGACTTCACAGATACCGTGGGATATGGCTTCAAGGAGGTGATTGCCCGAAGCAAGTCCGTTGGTGCTGGAAACAAAACAACCACTGCCGGAGACTGCCGGGACCGTAAAGTTGGAATGGACAACTTCGTATGGAAGCCACAAGGTGTTGTCCGCCATTATGTTCCGGCCCTCGATCCAGACGATCTGGCGATCGGGATGCCATGCCCCCGCCTTGAGCTTGGGCAACTCATCCACGTCGATAAGGTCATGGTGAGAAGATAACTCGCGGTGACTGCCGAGTTTCAAGGGAAGGGTGATGCGCTCCGCGTGATAGCTTTCGATCGCTTCCATGGCCGCTGAGGCCATGGCTGCATCAAGGGACGTGCCTTTGCCTTGCGAAATTGAAACAGATCTCGAGTTTGGGCGGGTGGCCGATACTACGGGAATGCCAATTCGGTCCAGACCGGTGAGGTTGGCGAGCCTCGTTATGCCCATGTCTGCAAATAGCGGTTTTACTCTGGCCAGCGTGTCGCAGGGCGCTTCAATCCTGTGTGTGCCCTGCTTATAGCTTTTGACGACATTTTCACGTTCCAATAAAGGCATGCGTTCACCTTGCTGTAACCGATTGAATGTCTCCTACGCGCAACGGCGTTTTTTGTTGTGGCTCTCAAATGGTAAGTTGTCTCGATAGGGCCGAGACCCGCTGACTTTTACTTTCAAGACCTTCCTCGAGTGCGGCTGGCATGAACCGTAACCGAACTCTGATGATTGCCCAGCTTGCTCAATGGGCTGAGAGATTGGCTGGAATGAAAATCCAGTTCCAGGGATCGCCTCAATGAGGCGACAACAACTATAGTACTCGTAATGGTAGCGTGATGGGTCAAATCTCGTCAACGTTGGGCTGACGATCGCGTCTTGGTCGGTGGTAGTCGTTGACATGTGTTTGCGGCACCTAAGCCTCGGCCAATCTCGTTTGACGGATGAGACCTGACTGATAGCCCATACGGTTTGAGCCGAGTTCGGGGACAACACGGCCATCGCCTTTGCTCTGATGAGATGCTCCGAAGCAAAGTTGATAGTCGAAATACTTTTTTACGTCGTTGAAAACGAAGAGCCCGCCAAACGCTTCCGTTCGGCGGGCTCTGGATGTTGGGCGCCGGGAGCCGCACGTGGCTGGATTGCTCCTGCCTGGGCGAACTCCCGGCTAAGCCGGTGTTTGGTTAGCTGCAACCGCTTGTGGAGCCGCAGGTGTCGCACTTCAGGCAGGTGCCGTTGCGGACCATGGTGAAGTTGCCGCATTCGGCGCAGCTTTCGCCTTCGTAGCCTTTCATGCGCGCCTGAGCGATCTGCTGGGCAGCCGTCGAAGCTTGCGGGGCAGGGGCTGTGGTGACTTCCACTGCCGCAGCTGCTTCCGCGCCGCGGGCAAAGGCTGTTGCCACTGCAGAAACCTGGGCAGCAGGTGTGCTTGCCGTTTGGACCGAGATCGCCTCGGTTGCTTCGCCAGCCGGCTCAGAGCCCGGGACGATGCGGAAGCGCTCTGTCTGACCACGGACGAGACCGTGGGAGACAATCTGGCCACCCTTGCCGCGATCTTCAGAAGAAGACGAGCTTACTCCGGAATTGCCGAAGACTTCCGGCGGTACATGGGCGAGGTCATGACGGCCGAGATAGGAGACCGCGAGCTCACGGAACACGTAATCGAGGATCGACGTTGCATTCTTGATCGCGTCATTGCCCTGGACCATGCCGGCCGGCTCAAACTTGGTGAAGGTGAAGGCGTCGACATATTCCTCAAGCGGCACACCATATTGAAGGCCGAGCGAGACGGAGATGGCGAAGTTGTTGATGAAGGCACGCAGTGCGGAGCCTTCCTTGTTCATATCAAGGAAGATTTCGCCGAGACGGCCATCATCATATTCGCCGGTCCGCAGGAACACTGTGTGACCACCGATCTTTGCTTTCTGAGTGTAACCCTTGCGGCGTGTCGGCAGTTTTTCCTGTTCGCGCACTACGCGTTCAACGATGCGTTCCACGATACGCTCTGCCACAACCTCAGCCTTTGCGGCCTGTGGCTTGGCTGCCAGCTCTTCAGCTGCGTCGTCGTGATCGTCCTCGTCATCAGCCAGAAGCTGCGCGTTAAGCGGCTGGGAAAGCTTGGAACCGTCGCGGTAAAGCGCGTTGGCTTTAAGAGCCAGCTTCCAGGACAGCATGTAGGCTTCCTTGCAGTCCTCAACCGTCGCATCATTCGGCATGTTGATTGTCTTGGAGATCGCGCCGGAGATGAAGGGCTGGGCTACAGCCATCATGCGGATGTGGCTTTCTACCGACAGGAAGCGTTTGCCGATACGGCCGCACGGGTTGGCACAATCGAAGACCGGGTAGTGTTCGGTCTTCAGGAACGGCGCACCTTCAAGTGTCATGGCACCGCAAACATGGGTGTTGGCTGCTTCGATGTCTGCCTTGGAGAAGCCAAGGAACGACAGCAGATCGAATTCAGCGTCTTCCAGCTGTTCTTCGGATACGCCGAGCGCCTTCAACTGATCGTCGCCAAGTGTCCAGCGATTGAAGACGAACTTGATGTCGAAGGCCGACTTCATGCCGTCTTTCAATTTGCCGAGGCTCTCGTCGGTGAAGCCCTTTGTCTTCAGAGCCGACGGATTGATGCCAGGTGCCTGGTCGATGGAACCATGGCCAACCGCGTAGGCTTCGATCTCGCCGATTTCGCTTTCAGAATAGCCGAGTACACGAAGGGCTTCCGGCACGGCGCGGTTGATGATCTTGAAGTAGCCACCGCCCGCGAGCTTCTTGAACTTCACCAGGGCAAAGTCAGGCTCGATGCCGGTGGTGTCACAGTCCATTACAAGACCGATGGTGCCGGTCGGCGCGATCACCGTCGACTGCGCATTGCGGAAGCCGTTCTTTTCGCCGAGTTCCAGCGCGCGGTCCCATGCCTTTTTCGCGCGTTCCACAATGACCTGATCCGGGCAGGAAGCATGATCGAGGGCTACCGGGTTGGTGTTAAGTCCCTCGTATCCGTCTGCTTCACCGTAAGCTGCGCGGCGATGGTTGCGAATGACGCGCAACATGTGCTTGGCGTTTTTCTTGTAACCCGGGAAGGAGCCGAGCTCGCCTGCCATTTCAGCTGAAGTGGCGTAGGACACGCCGGTCATGACGGCTGTGAGGGCGCCACACAGAGCGCGCCCTTCTTCGGAGTCGTATGGAATGCCGGAGGTCATCAGCAGGCCGCCGATATTGGCGTAGCCAAGGCCAAGGGTGCGGAACTTATAGGAAAGCTCGGCAATTTCCTTGGACGGGAACTGTGCCATCAGCACCGAAATTTCCAGAACGATGGTCCACAGGCGGACGGCATGCTCGTAGTTGTCGATGTCGAAGGAGCGATCGTCCTTGCGGAATTGCATCAGGTTCAACGATGCAAGGTTACAAGCGGTATCGTCCAGGAACATGTATTCCGAGCACGGGTTGGAAGCCCGGATTTCACCATCTGCAAGACAGGTGTGCCAGTCGTTGATGGTTGTGTGATACTGGAGGCCCGGATCAGCGGAAGCCCAGGCGGCGTATCCGATCTGCTCCCAGAGTTCCTTCGCCTTGACTGTCTTTAGCGTATCGTCCGTGCGGCGAGCCGTAAGATCCCAAGTACCGTCTTCGACAACGGCATTCAGGAAGCCGTCGGTGACACGCACGGAGTTGTTGGAGTTCTGGCCGGCGACGGTCAGGTAGGCTTCGGAATCCCAGTCAGTGTTGAAGGTCGGGAATTCGATTTTGGTGAAGCCCTGCCTGGCAAACTGGATAACGCGCTGGATGTAGTTTTCCGGCACCATCATCTTCTTTGCCGCGCGGATCTCGCGCTTCAGCGCCGGGTTTTTCGCCGGGTCAAAGCAATCACCGTTGTCTGCCTCACAGTTGACGCATGCGCGCATGATTGCGCCCAGGTGCTTCTGGCAGATCTTGGAGCCGGTCACCAAAGCAGCGACCTTCTGTTCTTCCTTGACCTTCCAGTTGATGTATTCCTCGATGTCAGGATGGTCGACATCGACCACAACCATCTTCGCCGCACGGCGCGTTGTGCCACCGGACTTGATAGCGCCGGCTGCCCGGTCGCCGATCTTCAGGAAGCTCATCAGGCCGGAGGACTTGCCGCCGCCGGAAAGCTTTTCGCCCTCGGCGCGAACGTGGGAGAAGTTGGAACCCGTGCCGGAACCATATTTGAACAGACGTGCTTCGCGGACCCAAAGGTCCATGATGCCACCTTCGTTCACGAGATCGTCGCCAACGGACTGGATGAAGCAGGCGTGCGGCTGGGGATGTTCGTATGCGGTCTTGGACTTGGTCAGCTTACCGGTCTGGAAGTCGACATAGAAGTGACCCTGGCTCGGTCCGTCGATGCCATAAGCCCAATGCAGACCAGTGTTGAACCACTGCGGGGAGTTCGGCGCCACTTTCTGTGTCGCCAGCATGTAGCGCAATTCGTCATAAAAGGCGTGTGCGTCTGCTTCCTGATCGAAGTAGCCGCCCTTCCAGCCCCAATAAGTCCAGGTGCCGGCGAGACGGTCAAAAACCTGACGCCCGTCGATCTCAGAGCCAAAACGCTCGTCTTCGGCAAGGTCCTTCAGTGCGTCTTCGTCGGCCTCATGACGCCACAACCAGGAAGGGACGGTGTTTTCTTCAACCGGCTTCAATTTGGCAGGGACACCCGCCTTACGGAAATACTTTTGCGCAAGAATGTCGGAAGCGACCTGGGAGAACTGGGCCGGAACCTGAATGTTCTCCAGGCGGAACACGATAGATCCATCCGGATTCCGGATCTCGCTCGTTGCTGTCCGAAATTCAATACCGGCGTAAGGCGATTGACCTTCCTTGGTATAGCGCCGCTCGATCCGCATTCTCTAAGTCCCCTTGTATCCCCGGCCGGTTCCTGCTGAACCAGACCAAATCCGCATCACATCCGGCTTGACGTTTCCGTCTGCCTCTTTGCCGAATGCCGCCCCGTTGCTCACAGGTCTGTTACCTGTATGTAGCGTATCAATTATGTGGGTCCACTATATATAGTGGTTCTCAACAGGTTTGTCACGACATGCGCCGTTCCCTCGGCACACAAAATCCCGTCCCCCGGATTCATTCAAGAATAACGGAAGCGGAACGCGGTTACTTGAGTGTTTTGGATGACCAGAGCGCCTGGAGAGGCCTCCGACTACGCACATCGCAATGATTAGGAAACTAATGTAAACGAATTCTTAAGGTCAAGGTTCGAGTGACAACAGCTAGTGCCTAGATTGTGGGCAAACGCAAAATATTGTGTGGTGGTGTGGATAGTGGGGAGGGGAGTGGGGAGAGCGCAACTGCTGGGGAATTTGCGCTTGCTTTCCCGGTGAAGGAGTGCCGTTTCCAGCCTCAAATCCTTCTGTGGATGATTATTGAACCTGTTTTATGAAAATTTGAAGAAAAAGGCTGCCGCTGATTTCAACAGGGTTTAAGCCGAGGCTGTTCTACTGCGGATCAGATAGGGAAAAGGGTCCGCAATTCATGAAACATCACGCCGCATTCGGGGTGTCGATGGAAGATATCGACGTTGTTGTCGTGGAAGACAGCAAGCCGATGCAAACCATACTCCGTTCGATTCTGCTCAGCTTCAAAGTAGCCCGCGTGAGGACTTTTGATTCGGTCGACGATGCGTTAGAATCAAGTCTTGCAGAACCTCCCAATGTCATTCTTACCGATTGGCGAATGGAGCCAACGACCGGCTACCAGTTTCTGCGTCTCGTTCGGCACCGGCACATGGAGCCGCTGTGCTACGTTCCAATCATTTTCATAACAGCTCATGGCACCAGGCCGCTGGTGGACAAAGCCTTGAGAGCCGGCGCGCACCACGTCCTGGTCAAACCCGTCTCGCCATCAACACTCTACAAACGTCTCAGCTGGTTGCTGACAGATGATCGTCCGATGACTCTTGAGCATTCCGGTTTCTACAACATCTATGGCATAGGCAAAGCAATGGATGAGCAGGCGGAAAAGATGCAGTCGCTTGCCGGTGCTCGATTGCATCACCGAATCGCCGTCGAGAAGCGGGCGAAGGTAGAAGAAGTGGTGGAAGAGACATTCGAGAAGAAGTCGCCTTCCGGACCCATCTTTGCCGGCGTGAAGAAAGGTGGCTCCAAAAAGCAGTCGGCCGCGGCCAAACACATCCGCGATGCCGAATTTTCCACGATCAAGGGCATCAAGCTTCACTAAAAGTGTGAAGACGGAAAACCGGGGTTACGAATATTCGAAATGGCTTTCCTTGAGAAAAATCTGACCGCAGGATGAGATAATCAATCGGTCCGGGCTGGTCCAGGGTGGCCGAAACCGACGAAATCCGTGGCCAATTTTCGCCTTGTTCTTCAAGGAAGGGCGCGAGAGCCGGTACTGATCACTTTATGCAGCCATGCGGCAGTGCGACACTGGACAGAAGCGGCAGTTCCAGCCATATTCCGCGAAATTGTTCCAGGGCTTAAGGCCTGTTACAATGAGATCTGCTATTGAAGGACCTTTGAGGGCCATGAAAACTCTGCTGCTTCAAATCTTCACCTGGTGGAACAGCCAAACCATGGGCACCCGGTTTTTCACCTGGCGCAAGGGTGAGTTTGTCGGTGAAGATGAATTCGGCAACAAGTACTACAAGGAACGTGCAGGCACCAAGCGTTGGGTGATCTACAACGGTCTTGCGGAAGCCTCTTCAATTCCACCGGGCTGGCATGGCTGGATGCATCATCGGGTCGATACGCCTCCGACCGAGGAAACCTATCATCCGAAGCATTGGCAGCAGAAACACCAGGCAAACAAGACCGGGACGCCGGAAGCCTATCGTCCGCATGGCTCCATACTGACACCGGAAAAGCGTCCGGAAGTCACTGGTGACTATGAAGCCTGGACACCAGGAAACTAGACTTTCCTGATTTCCAATCGAGCAGGCCCCGCGTTGTGGGGCTTTTTTGTTTCGCGGGTTAGCTGCCTTTGAATGCGCTGAGGGCTTCCTAGGCCGGCTTGTTTCTGGATCTCCCTTTTGCTGGAGTTTCCTGTGCTCCGAAAAGCGTGCTCGCCGAAGATATCAGCCGGTTCAGTATCAGTATGACCAGAGATGTGCTGTAGCCGAGGACAAACGGCATGATCAGCAGTAACGACTGATTGGTGAAAGCAAGCTCCGATCTGGTTGGAACAGTAGCCTTGTTCAAGGCGGCGGCGCTGAGGCCTTTTACAAAGGCCAGAAACTCATGGAAGCCAAAGGGGAGCGTGAAAAAGAGCGCAAACAAAGCGCCAAGAACAATCCTTTGAACGATGAGACGAGAATCCGAAATGTCGAAGGTTATGTCGCTCGTCACGCTGATCGCATTAAAGCCTATGAATGCGGCTGCCCCGATTGCCCCGAGAGACATGAGCCATAGCAGGAAAAACAACACCATGAGTGCCCCGTCGAGACCCTTGCTGAGGAGCGTTACCTCCGCCATGAAAACCGACAGGATCATGGAGCCTATCGAGACGATGACGAGCCAGACCGCAAGTTTGGGCAGGAAGTTCGGCATCTGAGACGCCAGATAGCTTTTTCGATCGGCATCACTCAGCTGAGCGAACAAGGCCTGAGTCTTGTCCTCGACCGCCATCCATTCTTCCTGAGTTGGCGCGCGGCCCATCTGGTTTTGTCCCGCAGATTTGAGACTGTTGAGCGCACCGAGCCGGAAGCCATCGGGAAGTGGCACAGCTTCCTTGTTCAGGAACGTGTGCAGGTTGCGAAGCGTTTCCAGATCTTCGTTGAACTTGGCGTCCTTGATGAAGTTTTCAGGATCTTTGGGAGGGGAGGTGCCACTGAAAACAGAAGTGGCCATGCTGGTGATTTTGCCAGTCGCTTGCTTGATCTCTTCTCCGAAACCCTTGGTTTCTTCCGATGTCGGAGGAACAGCAAACTCAACAGGTTCTGACTGAGGGTCGCCTTTAAGTGCAACGGTTTCGGTTTCACCGTGAGAACGCGTGCTGGTTTGCGTTTCCTCAGCCGCTGCCGTGTCTTC
>JBCCVB010000177.1:0-13444 GCA_039195965.1 Pseudomonadota bacterium | reverse complement strand
TTATATTTTATTGTTGCGACTATGATGAAGATTTCATTTGAGTTAGTTCATGTAAAAATGCTCTTTAGCATTTAATTTTACTAAGAGGTCGATGGTGCGTGGAGGGCAATTGGGATGCTCGCTTCGTCCGGTGAAGAGTCGTCGAGAATTCATGACTGCAACAATGCGGTTCGATTCCAGGCAGGGCTCAGGGATGCGGAGATGGGGCTGGAGAACTTCTGAAGACCACGAGAGTGGGAGAACCCTGCCGTCAAGGTTTACCAATATGCCAGTTTTTCCAGCTATCTGTTGCGCGTCTGCTGACAACAACATCAACTTGTTGCTATTTGAGTGCTTATTCCTTGGAGCGCTTTTGAGGCTGTTTATCTCGTAACGCTTTGCGGAAAACGTCTACAGCGAAGACAGAAACAGGCCTTGAAGGCGATGTTGAAATCGTTGCTCTGAAATTGAATACATTGCGTTTGCCTATTATCGAAGGTTCATATTAGACCGGCATTTTTGCTTGGATGGAGAACAAATGAACGTTGAAGAAACTGCTTTGCCAGGCGTTTTACTGATTCAACCCAAGAGATTTGGAGATCAGCGAGGTTTCTTTTCCGAAAGTTGGAGCAAGCGCGCATTCGCACAGCATGGTATCGAGGCGGATTTTGTTCAGGATAATCATTCACTGAGTGCCACGATGGGCACTGTCAGGGGGCTGCACTTTCAAGCGCCGCCTCACGCTCAGGCAAAGCTTGTTAGATGCGGTAGGGGGCGGATCTTTGACGTCGCTGTCGATATCAGGAGCGGCTCACCCACCTACGGAAAGTGGTTTGGCGTTGAGCTTAGCTTCGAAAATGGAAAACAGTTGTTTGTTCCGGAGGGTTTTCTTCACGGGTTCATGACCCTGGAAGAAAACAGTGAGATTATCTACAAATGCACCGACTTTTATGCGCCTGAATGCGATGGCGGTGTTCGCTGGGACAGTTGCGGGATCGAGTGGCCTCTTTCCATTGCAGATCCGGTTCTGTCCGAAAAAGATGCCGTTGCGCAGACACTGAGTGATTTCAAGACACCATTTTCGATTTGAGGGCTTTCATGAAAATTCTTGTTACTGGAGGGGCGGGCTTTATTGGCTCTGCTGTCATCAGAACGGCAATCCAGCGCGGATTGAGTGTGGTGAATGTTGACGCACTGACCTACGCAGCTTGCCTGGACAATGTGGCTATGGTCAGTGAGGATCCCCGATATGCATTTGAACAAGCTGACATCCGGGACAAAGAAGCACTGAAGCGCATTTTCGAAGCGCACCAGCCGGATGCTGTGATGCATCTGGCGGCGGAAAGCCACGTCGACCGTTCCATTGACGGCCCGTCGGACTTCATTGACACAAACATCGGTGGGACGTTCAACTTGCTGGAAGTGGCGCGCCACTACTGGGAAAAGCGCGGAAGACCTGAAACCTTCAGGTTCCATCACATCTCGACAGACGAAGTGTTCGGTTCTTTGGGGGAAACGGGCTATTTCACCGAGAGTACCCCATATGATCCGCGCAGCCCTTACTCTGCGTCGAAAGCCGCATCGGATCATCTGGTCCGCGCATGGCATGAGACCTATGGCTTACCGGTCGTTCTGACCAATTGCTCCAACAATTACGGTCCGTTCCATTTCCCGGAAAAGCTCATTCCCGTTGTCATCCTGAATGCGCTGGCCGGAAAAAGTATCCCCGTTTACGGTAATGGCGAAAACGTTCGGGATTGGCTTTATGTCGAAGACCACGCTGACGCTTTGTTGCTTGTTCTCGGCAAAGGACAAAATGGCCGTTGTTACAACATCGGTGGAGAGAACGAGAGACGCAACATTGACCTGGTAACGGCGATCTGCGCGATCCTCGACGAGAAGCGTCCAAAACCGGCGGGAAGCTATGCTGATCAAATCACGTTCGTGGAAGATCGACCCGGCCACGATCAGCGCTATTCAATCGATCCAGCGCGGCTTCGCGAAGAGCTTGGTTGGCGTCCGAGCGTCAGTGTCGAAGAAGGCCTTGAGCGTACGGTTCAATGGTATCTGGACAACGAGGCCTGGTGGCGCAAATTGCAATCTCGCAGTGGCGTCGGTGAGCGGCTCGGAACCAAAGTGGATGCCGCGCAATGATCCTTGTTTTCGGGTCTTCCGGGCAAGTCGCCAGCGAATTGAAGCTTCTGCTGCAGGACGCTGTTTTCTGGGGGCGGGAAGAAATCGATCTTCTTACTGAAACAGAACTTGCAGCAAAAATTGAAGCCGTTCGTCCGGACGGCATCATAAACGCTGCAGCCTACACGGCTGTCGACAGGGCGGAAGAAGAAGTAGAGGCCGCCTTCAGGATCAATGCCGGCGCACCATCTGAAATGGCCCATGCGGCCAGCAGGCTTGGGGTGCCCATGGTTCACATCTCAACGGATTACGTGTTTGATGGCCGCGGAGAAAAAGCGTTCTTGCCGGAGGCTGCTCCTGATCCTTTGGGAGCCTACGGGCGGAGCAAACTGGCGGGAGAACAGGCCGTTCGCGATTCAGGTGCGACATTTGCCATCATGCGAACGAGTTGGGTGTTCTCCGAACACGGTGCGAACTTTCTGAAAACAATGCTTCGCCTTTCCGAGGAGCGTGATCATCTGAAGATCGTTGGAGATCAGGTGGGAGGACCGACACCTGCCGGCGCAATTGCTATGGCTTGCGTAAACATCCTGCAGGATCTCAAAAACGACCAGACAAAGTCCGGTGTTTATCATTTTGCAGGCACCCCGGATGTGAGTTGGGCTGATTTTGCCCGGGAGATCTTCAGGCAAGCTGAACGAGCTGTCACTGTTGAAGACATTCCAACCTCCGAATATCCGACGCCTGCGACACGTCCGGCAAATTCCAGACTGGATTGTAGTTCTCTATCAGTTTTTGATCTTGAGCGTCCTGACTGGAAAGCCGCTGTTACCGACACATTGCTTAAACTGGAAGTAATTTCATGACTGAGCGTAAAGGCATCATTCTCGCCGGTGGATCCGGTACCAGGCTATTTCCCCTTACGATGGCTGTGTCCAAGCAGTTGATGCCAATCTATGACAAGCCAATGATCTATTATCCGCTTTCGGTGCTGATGCTGACGGGTATTCGGGAAATTGTGATCATCACGACGCCCTCTGATCAGCCGCAATTCAAGCGATTGCTGGGTGATGGCAGCCAGTGGGGCATGCGAATTGAATATGTCGAGCAGCCGTCGCCGGACGGGCTGGCGCAGGCATACATACTGGCTGAAGACTTTCTGGACGGGGCGCCGTCCACGATGGTTCTGGGAGACAACATTTTCTTTGGTCACGGCTTGCCGGAAGTGCTTGCTTCTGCGGATCAACGTCAAACAGGTGGAACTGTCTTCGGCTATCATGTTTCCGATCCAGAGCGATACGGCGTCGTCAAATTCGATCAGGATGGGGTGGCCGAGGAAATCATCGAAAAGCCGGACGTTCCACCGTCGAACTACGCAGTCACCGGGCTTTACTTTCTGGACGGTGATGCTCCGAGGCGCGCAAGGGAAGTAAAACCTTCTGCGCGTGGTGAGCTAGAAATCGTGTCGCTTCTGGAAAGCTATCTGCTGGAAGGGTCGCTGAATGTTGAGCGTCTCGGACGCGGATTTGCCTGGTTGGACACGGGCACGCATGAATCCCTTCTCGACGCAGGCAACTTTGTCAGAACGCTTTCGGTGCGCCAAGGAATGCAGTCCGGATGTCCGGAAGAGATTGCTTTTAACAACAGGTGGATCGACCGGGCTCGATTGCTTGAACACGCCAAGATCTTCGGCAAGACGCAATATGGCAAATACCTAGAGTCTCTGACCTGATTGTCCGTGTCTGCGCTGAAGCGACGTTGATTTTCTTGGTAAATTGAAACTTGGGTTGGCAAAAAGAAAGCGAGCCAGAAGATCAAGGAAGGCTCGCTGCGTCTGCATTCAACTGTTCCGGCCAACTTCTACCGGTTTGTCTCAGAATTTCACGGAACGGGGGTTTGCAAAGAACGCTTTTTGCCAACCATCATGTCGCCGAGCTTCGACACGCAAAGCACCAATGACACCGAGACTAATGTAATCGGCCAAACAACTGCGGTTAGAAAAGCGATCAGCAGCGAATTGAGTTTGCCTTTGCCGGTTTCGATCAATTCCATTGCACTTAACGTGAAAAAAGCCAAAGCGATCAAAAGATAAATTCCAATGCCTAGGCCGAACACGAGCAGCATCATCTAAATTCCTAACCCGAATATCATTTCGCGGAAGTTGTACAAAAGACTGCAATGGTTAATAGACTATTACCCTGACCTGATGTTGCAAGCGCAAAATTGGTGCAGGTCAGTGGCTGAACCTTGCGGTGAGCGCATCGGAAGTCAGATGAGCGGGCGAGGGTCTACCACCATTTCCGGCAGGAAATTCGCCAATTGATACGTCAGATGCATTGTTTTCCTGGGACTCGAAAGCGCTTACATTCGCGTCAGGTTTTTGCTGTTCGCCGGTCGTCAATTCTTGTTGAAGGAGATGAACCTGCACTGATCTCCACGGCGATGGGGCGTCCGTACAGGTACAAGCCGTTGAGCGACAGTCGCTGTTAGCGAACCTTCAGGTCTCCTTTCTTTGGGGGTGTTTCTGTCGTTTCAGTCCAGGTCAATCGCAAGTCAATGCGGTTGGAGCCATTTGATCTCTCCGCCCTGACACGAAGCGTGATCAGTCCGCCAGGTTCCATCACCAGTTCGTCTTCACCGTCGCCCAGGGTCAGTTCGCCCTTGCCGATGCCCTTGGTTACGGCTTCCAGCAAAGCCTTGATTGATTTGCGGCTCTGGATCGATTCATGACGAAAGCTGCCGTCACCGTTATGCATTATGCCCCCCGTAAGTGTTGTTCAGGTTTGAAATGTTTGGCCTTTGGATAGTCCGAACTCAACCCTACGACATCTCCGGAAGGGAAAATCATAGTGGCGCCGACACCGATGCCCGGTAATCCCTCCAACAGCCGCGACGTTCGATCCAGAGTGACGTCGCCTTCCAGATGCAGTAGCCCGCGCTTGGAGAGTATCCGCTGGCCTTGGTGATTGTTTACGTGGCCCTGGACCACCATCTTGATCCCGCATTCATGAAGTCGGTTTACCCCATCGGCGGTCAGCACCATGTCCACCGGCCGGTATTTCGTACGCACGAGGTTTGCAACCGGGCCGGTGTAAAAGGCGAAGGGGTCCATTTCGGCCTCATGACGATAACGGTTGTTAACTGCTGCGCTGCCCGCGTCCGCCAACAGGGTGCACATGGCGTCGTCAATCCCCGCATGCACGAACAACAGGGAGCCGATCCGCGTTACAACGTCCATGGATGAATAGAACCAGTTGTACGCACCGCCGGGCACAAGGAAGAGGTCGTGGCAGCGCAGGGCGGCGGCATAGACTTCGCGCATTGTCAGATTTTCGGCTGCCGCCTGTCTGTCGAACTGTTTCTTTTTCTTTTTCAGCTTGCGCAGTTCTTTCTCGATACCTGCCGGTGTCAGGTAAGCTGACGCTTCTCGTTGAAACGACTTGCCCCATCTCTTCGAGGGAAAGATGCGTTCACGGCAGGTTTTTTCGTCCGGCATGTGTTCAAGGTCGGCTGAACTTAAATACCGCGTCCGAACTTCGCGCAGGAGAGGCAAGATCTTTCGGCCCATGCGGACAAACAGATGTTCGGTCAGCGTTGACCGAGGCAGGGTCAGAGCTCTGATTGCCAGCCTGAGCCTCAAATCATGATTACCGGCCAGCAGATGCACATCCGCGCCGCTGCCGATCAGGTCTTGGAGAGCATCCAGCAAGTCGAGATTGGAAGGGCCTTTGTCCAGGCAATCGCCTCCAATCACGATCTTGGCTGTTCGGCCGAACGATGTCAGCGACAACTTTCCAGTGCTGCGACGCACTACTCCTGCGGCGACTAGCGAGCGCAAAAAACCATCGGCGTCGGCGTGCGGGTCAGACACAAATACCACCGGTCTGTCCGGCCAGTTCCAGGCTCCGTGACATGCCGCGGCCGTAAGGCTTGCGCGGACGGCGTCCAGGTTTCCGCCCGAATGAGCCTCGTGCACAGGCCACGTCTCGAAATCACGGGGGATGCCGGTCAGTTCACGCGCGTCGTCGAAAACGGGCGGCAGCAAAGATGCCGCGCCCGAAGCGGTGCCAGCCAATTCGGCCATGGCTCATTCCTTCAATCCAGGACTTTTTCCTTCGACTGGCGGATTTTCCACGCGCCGCCAGAATGCGCCCATGTACCATCCGGATTGTGACGGATTTGTAACGGGTGAGCATGGTGCATGCTGTAACGGGCAATATCTTCACAGCTAAGTATACCAAGAAGGTGCGCTGCGTGCCTGAAAGAGGCACCGTGACCGAAATTCAGTGTCAACGAACCGGAAGACTTTCCGGCTATCGATTGGCGAAGGTGTTGCGCAACTCGTTTGCCCGCCATCATCAGGGATTCGGCTCCCTGCAGAGGCAGGCAGTAGTTGCTGTCCGATTTCCAGCCCGGTGGGGGAGAGGCAAACCGAGGGTCGGCATTCAGCACCGCTTCAATTTCATTGACGGTCAAGTTTGCAGCGCTGCCTAGGGAGCGTTCGGCCAGGGCCGTAGTCTGCCTGATCTCAACGGTGTGTCCGTGGCTCGTCAGGACATCGCAAGCAATATGTGCCGTCTGCCACGCTCTTAGCTGGCAAGAGCAATATACGACCGGATCAGGGGTCAGGCCTTCATTGGCGACCAGTGCAGCGAGATCTTCACCGCAGGCATGCGCTTGGGCTTCGCCTTCAGCTGTCAGCGCAAAGGGTTGCAGCGCGCTCGGGACGTCAGGCAGCTGATGATATGCACCATGCCGAATAAGAGCTGCTTGCGGACCGTTCATGAAAACAGCTCCTGTCCGGCAACGGCCAACGTATCGAAATCAATGGCTCCGGTAACCTCACGCAGGCGAACCGATTTCAGTTGGCTGAGGTAACCGTCCGGAGACAGAGCTTCGTTGTCACGGAGAAAAGTGCCGTGGGCGTCCTGATAAAAGGGACCTGCACTTTTCATGATGGCTCGCAGCAGATCTGGCCGATCAGCCAGAACGGCATCCTGCAGCCGGGTTGGCAAAGAGCCCTGACGGCTCCAGTTCAGCACCCAGAATTCTGTCAGGGGCATTGTGAATTGCGTTCTGCCCGGTCCATAGACATCCGTGATGAAAAGGTCGTGCTTTTCCTCAAGCTGCCAGAGCTCGTCCGTCGGCATCCGGATGAGCTCCTGTCGTCTGGTCTCAGAAATGAGGGATGTCAGGCGCGGATTGCCGATAATTGTCCCGGGATTGATCCTCGGGTTTTTCGGAATTCCCAGTCCGGTCACGCCGTTCGGGGAAGCTCGAACCATCAGTCGATCATTGGTCACGAACCGGCTGCTCTCAAGATCCATCATTCTCAGGATCGTAGTGGATTTCCCGCCTCCTGAAAGTCCGGCAATGGCCAGTCCTTTCACGCCATCGGTTACAGCTGCTGCGTGGCATATCTCCCAACCGTCTCTCTTGCAGATGTTCAGGATCTGAGTATTGATGAAATTGATCACCTGGTTGGGGAATTCCTGGCACGGGCCAATGGCCAGCAGTGCCTGTGGAGACTGCAAGAAAGTCATCCCGGTCCGGACTTTTCGCACCAGCCGACCGTCTTTCAAGTCATGATAAGCGTCCTTGCGACCCGTCTTGCCGGGTTCTCGTGCCCAGTCGGTCCACGCAGGTTCGTGTTTCAGTTTCTGGCCGTTCAGAACGTCGACCACTGCTGCAACTGGGCCATCAGTTGCAAGAGCATCAGCCAGATGGCGCCGCAACTCTTTGGCCATGGCGGTGTCACACCTGACGGCAACACGAACCGGTCCGGTTTCCAGAAAAAGTGTTTCCGGCAGAGCCGAGCGATTCAGACCTGCAAGAACCTCGTCAACGCAAGTCATTTGAATGCCCTTGCAATGGCATGGTCGGCAAGTGCCCCGGCTGCGTCCAAACCGCAACCCTCCTTTGCGCCCCGAAAACCACCGAACGCAGATACTTCGAAAATGATCGGCCCGGTGTCGGTGAGGGCAACGTCAACAGTGGTAAAATCCAGATTGAATGGTGCCTGGGCTTTTCGTGCCAACTCGATCAGGTCCGGTTCAGGTGTGAAGGGAGCATACTTTCCACCGCTGTGGATCGTGGTGTTCCAACTGCCTGATTGGCCGACACGCGCATAGGTACATAAATAACTGCCACCCAGGAACACCATGCCAAGATCCTGGCCTGACAGGTTCAACTTTTCCTGTATGTACATCATCGGATTTTCGGCGGCGAAGGTTGCAATCGCCTTAGCGGCCCCTTCGCCTGCCTCGATCACGCACATGCCGCGAGCTTTTGTCGAATAGAGCGGCTTGAAGACAGCAGCGCCAAAACGCTCGACCGAGGCGAGCGCGGCTTGCGTGTCTTCGGTGATCACGGTTGCGGGCATGGGAACTCCCGCAGCTCGCAGGCTGACTGTACAGGCAAGTCGATCGATAAGGCGCAGGACGGCTTCAGGGCGGGAGAAAACAGATACGCCGCGCGCTTCGGCCAGTCGCAGAAGTTCCAGCCGGTCTAGCACGTGCGGACTGTAAGTCTCGCTGATTTTCTTGATAATCAATCCATCAAGCGCGCAAAGATCCTGCCCCCGGTACATCAAGGACCCGCTCTTCAAGTCCAGGGCGACTTCGGCCATGTCAATCACCAGGCGAAAGCCGGTTCTGGCTTCCAGTGCGTCGGCAAGTGCTTCGGTGGACCATTTGCCCGGAATGCCAACCACCCCGATCCTAAGATTAGTCAAAGAACAACTCCCTGGTAGGCAGCTTGAACCGGGCTTCGGCGCCTTCCGGGCAGCTCAACGCCAGCTCCATCAGGAACCTGGCCCGGTTGAACATGCGTCTGGCATGGGACTTGTCGAAAACAAACCGTGTCGACGTTGCGAAGCTCCGCGCCAGCCCGAGCGCAAGACGGTACTCGTAAGTCTTGTCCTTTTGTGAGCGGGCAAATTTTGAAGCAACCGCCTGAAGGTCACAGGCCACATTGGCCAAACGGCGACGCACTGGAATGTCCTGAATCTGCAGCCGGTAATTGGAGACCATGAAAACGGAAACGTCCTGCACGTAATCCATGTAGCGTGACCTGTGCAGATCAATGAAATGCACTCTTCGCTCGCTCGGGTCATAAATGACATTGTCGAGATTGAAGTCACCGTGAATATGCACCGAAAAGGAAGCCTCCAAGCGCGCCTCGCGGGCTGCTGCCGCGCGAACCAGGTCATCGAAGCCTGTCAGCTGCAACGTGCCGAGCTTTTGCGATTTTATCCTGAACTCGGGATGCGCACGATAGACCTCCGGCAAACGCCTTGAGAGTTGGTGCATAGAGGACATTTCAGCTGGCTCATCCATGCGCGTGCTTCGCCAGACATCGTTGAGTGTCTTGGCCAGGGTTGTTTGCGCGTCCGCCAGCAAACCGTCATTTTCGTTAAGGACCAGTTGCTCGAAGGTGTAACCCGGCAAGTGCTCGATAAGGAGCGCCGCCGACTGGCCGCGCTTTTCATAGGACAGAATTTTGGGGGCCAACCCCGGATAGATAGAGTGCCAGCTCTTAACGCCCGCACGTTCGTCCCGCACTTTGCGCAGCTCGCCGCCTTTGAAAACGGCATTCACTGTCTCACCGGACGAGTCGCGTGATCGAATGGAAGAGATAGCGCTGCCCGAACGTGTTTCCGCCAGTGGTTCCAATTCCGGTGGGTCGTCTTCCTTGGTGTCGGGAAGCAGGCTTTTCAGAGTGAAGTAACGCTCAAACTGCACCGGCTGGCCAATATTCACAGAAAGTATTGCTTCGGAAATTGCTTGCAGGGCATCGCCGATCCGGCGCATTTCGTTGGCAACCAGCAAGCTGTTGGCCAGATCGGCTGTGTGCTTGGATTTGCGCATATCTGCCGTCAGTGTACGGAATACCCGATCATAAAGATCTTCCAGTTTGTCCCGGGTTTGACCGATGCGCACTGCGGACTTGCTGTCGGAACGTGACAGAGCGGGCTGGATAAGTTTCAGGCCAGTGCGTACTTGCGCGATGACCTTCGCGTAAGCATCCGGCCGCAAGTATTCCTTGCGTGCGACATCCTCAGCGTGGGTCAGGCTGCGCCGCGCCAGTCGACTGATCAAGTCGAGGTTGCGAGCGACAAGTTCCACGTTGCGCAGCAGGTTCTGGGCCTCGTGACTGACCTTTTTGTTCGTCAGCTTCTGTGTGCTGGCATTGCTCACCTTGGCAGCCAGATTGAAAGAGTGGCCGGCGCGTAGCAGTACTTTTTGAGCTGCAGTCTGTCCCGGACATTTGAAATAGTCCTGCAGGCCTGAAAGTTGTCCATCGATTTCAACGCATAAAAAATAAAGGTTTTCTTCGATCGAACGCGGCAGCTTAGCCATCGAACACCCCCAGATAAAGCGGGGCGTTTTCGGTCAAAGCCCGCACATAGGCAGGACGAAATGAGGATGCCTGTGACTTTGGTGAAGCCCAGACAGTGCCGATTTGAGAAGGGTCGGGGTGAGGGCCGATAACTGGCACATAATCCTCAGCCACGTCGCAGGCAAAGAGCAGCTCCAGCTGATGACGCGTGCCTTCCGCCTTGGGCTTGAACACCTCGGCGACGTGAATAAGAGGACCAACGGTTACTTCGGTTCCGATCTCCTCCGCACATTCTCGCATCAAGGCGTCGACAGCGCTTTCTCCCGGTTCCTGCTTGCCTCCGGGTAAGGTGAGATAAGGGGGCTGTCCTGTCTTTTCCTTGACCTGCACCAGGAGCGCTCCATTCCGGAATATCACTGCCCGCACCGTTGGGCGGATAGGTGACAAGAAGTTGTTCGGCGGCGATTCCATCGGTGTTTACAGAGGCTCTGATAAAAGAAAATGACAACGAGGTCAGTCGGTTGGCAATTTCTATCACAAAACATGTCCGAAAGTCCTCTGTGTCGTGGAATGGCCGGTCCGGGCCGCGCCGAGACAATTGTGGTCATCGTTCTTCGGCCTATGACGTGGCGATGTACCGGCAGCTCGCCCGCGCGCTATAATCTGCGTGAACCAGGTCAGGCGTTGATGAATTTTTTACTCGTTTGGACAAGGAGGGCTGAATGATCTTGTTGATCCTATGCGCCGGTTCGGCCGACAAGGCCTTTTCAGGACCGAAGTCAAGGCGTCCTTTGCGTACTCGCGGCAAACGGCAAGCGCAGAAAATGGGTGCCTGGTTGGGAAAACACAGGTTGGCGCCTGATCTTGTTATGACGAGTTCGGACCTTCGGTCGAAAGTGACCGCTCAAAAGGCGCTCAAAGCTGCAGGATGGACGGCGCGTGACATCAAAGAGGGAAAAGAACTCTCAGCCGGTTGTCTTCCCAAACTGTCCGGCGGTGGCACAAAGCTGCTGGTTCTTCCCGGAAAGTCCGCTGAGGTATTGCTTAAAAAACTTGACTTCGATCCTGAAGTCGCACCGGGCGTTCTTTATCATCTTGCCGATAGATCAGGGAAAATCTGCCTGATTGAGCGGATTGACCCTCAAGATCTACCCGGCCTTTTTCCCTATCCTGCTCCGGACGGCCGGGAGCTTCGCGAGCGACCGGCTTATTACTACACTCAATCGGCTGTTATCCCGTATCGCCGTGTTGGCGGTGAAACGGAAATCCTGATTGTCGGCTCCAGCAGCGGCCGCCATTGGGTTGTGCCAAAGGGCATTGTCGAGCCGGGCCTCGATCCGGCAGCATCCGCCGAAGTGGAGGCGAGGGAAGAGGCAGGCATCAAGGGGAAGGTCGGCGAGAAACCTCTTGGTACATTCGCCTACGAGAAATGGGGGGCGGTCTGCCAGGTTTCTGTTTATGCGATGGAAGTTACTGATGTCATTCCCGACGAGACATGGGAAGAGCGGCACCGGTGCCGCAAATGGGTGCCTGCCGCCAGTGCCGGCCAAATTTTGCACCAACCGGCTTTCAGTCCGATGATTTCGGAAATCTGAAGAAGCTTTAATGAGATTTGCCAGTGTCTGAAAACCAAGATGACGGGAATGTCTTGTTTGTTCAATCAAAAGTAGCTTAAAGGCAGAAACCTTCTGTTTTTCAAAGTGCTGGATCATTGAGGAACAAGACCGGCTGGGTTTCCGGGCGCGCCGATCGGAATTCATACTCAAAAAAGGTCAAAAAAGATATTGCATACCATTGTATACTGAAATATTACGGCGCTCAGCTAGCTTTCTCCCGGCTCGCCAGAAATACCTGCGACCGGCGTTTAAGCGACATCTAACACAAACGCGCCGGGATAATCATGAGCTTGTACGCAGACTATCTGACAGAGATTGAGACTCGAAAAGACCAGGGCCTGCACCCAAAGCCGATCGAGGACGGCGCGCTTGTCAACGAGATCATCGCTCAGATCAAAGATCTCGAGAACGAGCACAGGGAAGCTTCCCTCAAGTTTTTCATTTACAACACCTTGCCTGGAACGACCAGCGCCGCTGGCGAAAAAGCCAAGTTTTTGAAGGACATCATTCTCGGCAATTCCGTTGTCGAGGAAATCTCGCCAGCTTTCGCGTTTGAATTGTTGTCGCACATGAAGGGTGGGCCTTCTGTTGAGGTTCTCCTTGATCTGGCGCTGGGCAATGACGAGGCAATCGCCCGGAGCGCAGCGGATGTTCTGAAGACCCAGGTATTCCTCTACGAAGCAGATACGGACCGGCTCAAGGTTGCCTATGCTGAAGGCAATGAAGTCGCCAAGGACATTCTTCAGAGTTATGCAAAAGCCGAGTTCTTCACCAAGCTTCCCGACGTAGAAGAAGAAATCAAGGTCGTCAGCTATATTGCTGCGGAAGGCGATATCTCCACCGATTTGCTTTCCCCAGGCAACCAGGCGCACTCCAGATCGGACCGGGAATTGCACGGCAAGTGCCTTATCTCGGAAACGGCACAGGCTGAAATCCGTGAACTGCAAAAGCAGCATCCGGACAAAAGGGTAATGTTGGTTGCCGAAAAGGGCACCATGGGGGTTGGTTCTTCCCGTATGTCTGGTGTCAATAACGTTGCTTTGTGGACAGGAAAGCAAGCAAGCCCCTATGTGCCGTTCGTAAACATTGCCCCGATCGTCGGCGGTACAAATGGCATTTCTCCGATCTTTCTGACCACCGTTGGTGTGACCGGCGGCATCGGGATCGACCTCAAAAACTGGGTCAAGAAGCTGGATTCCGACGGCAATCCCATTCTGAACAACGACGACAACCCGATTCTTGAGCAGACCTATTCTGTCGAGACGGGCACTGTTCTCACCATCAACACAAAGACGAAGAAGCTCTACAGCGCCGATGGCAGTGATGAACTGGTCGACATGGCTGGGTCATTCTCGCCGCAGAAGATGGAGTTCATG
>JBCCVB010000176.1:0-13833 GCA_039195965.1 Pseudomonadota bacterium | reverse complement strand
TGATGATGATGGTGATGGTGATGCCGAATGGAGATGATGTCGGTATGATCAGATGATGATGGCGGTGGTGGTGGTGGGGATGGGGATCTCCAGTCAAGCTTGGTAACGGTGCCTTTGTGGCGGCAGGCAGCACCATTACTGATGATGTTCAAAGAGATTCGATGGCATTCGGGCGAAGCCGTCAGGTGGTGAAGGAAGGCAAAGCCAAGCAGTTGCGTGAAAAGCTGCAGGCCACCAAGGATGCCAAATCCTGAGGTAAAGGGGGCGATCGGTCCCTTGTTATTTTCTGAAACAGGGATTGATTTCAGATGAGGCGCGTCTGTCGTCTAAAGCAGGGCGTCTATTGGGTTTTTCTTTAAAGGGCATTTTCTATGTGCGGAATTGTTGGTGTCTTGGGGCAGGTCGAGGCTGCACCGCGTATTGTGGATTCTCTCAAGCGGCTTGAATATCGTGGATACGACTCCGCAGGCGTTGCTACACTTTCAGATGGTTCGCTTCTGCGACGCAGAGCCGAGGGCAAGCTACGGAACCTCGAATCTGCACTAGAATATTCCCCGCTAGCCGGTAAGAGCGGCATCGGTCACACAAGATGGGCAACACACGGAGCACCGACGGTTGTCAATGCGCACCCGCATTTGGCGGGTTCTGTTGCAGTTGTTCATAACGGCATCATCGAAAACTATCTTGAGCTTCGTGATGAGATTGTGTCGTCGGGCGCGGTTCTGGATACGGAAACCGATACTGAAGTCGTCGCACATCTGGTGAATATTGCGCTGGCCCGTGGGCTTTCACCTCAAGACGCCGTTTCTGAAGTTCTTCCGCGTTTGAAAGGGGCGTTTGCCCTGGCTCTTCTCTTTGAGGGCCAAGAGGATCTTCTCATCGGTGCCAGAAAAGGTTCTCCGTTGGCGATCGGTCACGGTGAAGGGGAGATGTACTTCGGTTCTGATGCCATCGCCTTGTCGCCATTTACCGACCGGATCACCTATCTGGAAGAAGGAGACTGGGCAGTTCTGACGCGTTCCAGCGTCCAGGTTTACGATCTTGACAATGAACCGGTTTCCCGCCCCGAGGCCAAGTCTTCTGTAACTTCCAATCTTATGGACAAGGGCAACTACAAGCACTTCATGGCAAAAGAAATCCATGAACAGCCGGAAGTCCTTGGGCATACGCTTTCAAAGTATTTCGACTATGGCAGCAATCAGGCCAAAGTGGCGGGTTCCGAACAGCTGAAATTCAAAGACCTGTCGAGGTTGATCATCACTGCGTGCGGAACCGCCTATCTTGCCGGTTTGGTGGCCAAGTACTGGTTTGAGAAATATGCTCGGCTGCCAGTGGAAATCGATATTGCCAGTGAGTTCCGCTATCGTGAAACGCCGGTGAGTGACCGGGACGCGGCCCTGTTCATTTCCCAGTCAGGCGAAACGGCAGATACGCTCGCATCATTGCGTTACTGCAAGGAAAACGGCGCCGCTATCGGAGCGATCGTAAACGTTCCGGAAAGTACGATTGCTCGTGAAGCCGACATCATTTTCCCGACGATTGCCGGACCGGAAATCGGTGTGGCGTCCACGAAGGCCTTTACATGCCAATTGGCAGTGCTCGCAGCACTTGCGCTTCAGGCAGGGCGCGAAAGAGGTTTCTTGAGCGCCGAACGTGAGCAGCAGCTGGTTTCGGAACTGACCGAAGTGCCCAGTCTGGCGCTCAAGGCTCTGGCCGCAGAAAGTGAAATTGAAAAGCTCTCTCAACCTCTTTCAAAGGCAAGTAACGCGCTTTATCTCGGCCGTTCGACAAGTTTCCCGCTCGCATTGGAAGGTGCGTTGAAACTCAAGGAACTCTCGTACATTCATGCGGAAGGTTATGCGGCTGGTGAGTTGAAGCACGGCCCGATTGCGCTGATTGATGAAAACATGCCGGTCTTCGTAATTGCACCTTTCGATGCGATTTACGAAAAAACCGTCTCAAATATGCAGGAAGTTGCAGCACGTGGTGGAAGGATAGTTCTCATCACGGATGAGCGTGGTGCTGCGGAAAGCGGTGGAGCCGCGCAAGATACAGTCATCTTGCCGGAGATGTCCGACATGGTTGCTCCGATCATCTATGCGCTCCCAGTGCAGATGATTGCCTATCACACGGCCGTTTTCATGGGGACGGATGTTGACCAGCCTCGCAATCTGGCGAAGTCCGTAACAGTGGAATAAAGTCTTCTTTTTCGCAGCAATGCCTGTTCTTTCTCCGATGGTGGAAGAACAGGCTGGATGGGAAACTGCCTTGAAGGTCTTATTCTCCGCGAGCGCGCTACTTTTGAGTGTATTGGTTTCAGCCTTGCCCGCGATTGCTGAGTGTAAAGTGCCGAACTTCGAGTCCTTCGAGCATGAGCGTTGGAAGGCGGGCGATCCGTTACACTACGATGACGCCAAATACGGGTTTGCAATTCCCTTCCATGCTCGTCATGCAAAGGGAACCTTCTACGTCTACGATTTCGATATTTCCGATCCAAAACCGCGTGACGCAGAAGAGCAGTTGTCGCGAGCGGTCTACGAAGTCGATTACATGACACAAAAGTTTAGCCTGGAAACCAAGCTCTCTGATCCCTATCTGGTTCCCCGGGAGCATTATGAAGGTACCGGGATCGCCGACAATGCGGTGTATTTTGTAACCTCGAATGAAGCTGCACATACGGTTACGATCGCGAGCATTGGGGTGCTGCATGGTTGTTTTCACAAGATCAGATATACCCAACCCGTAGCTTCGGATAATCCTGAAGACGTTTTGGTCGGGCTCATCGGTTTTTCAGCTCTGACGAGCTCGATGCAAGACGCGTTGTCGAAAACAGGTTATCTGCAGTAAATCAGCAAAGATGTGTTCTGGTTTTCTCGTTGCAATGCGCCATTGCAAGCGGAAACAGCTTGAATCTGAAAACAGGTAGGGAAATTTGTCTGGTATCGCGAACCCAATGATTCTTGAGTTTCAAGAAGCTCACCGGAAAGGTGTCATCTCGCTTTGGGAACGATGCGACATGACCAGACCCTGGAATGATCCTGACAAGGATATTGATCGAAAACTAACCGATAAGAACGGAGGGTTTTTTGTTGTGCTTGAGAATGATACCGTTATTGGCTCCGTCATGGTGAGTTACGACGGGCATCGTGGCTCAATTTATTATCTGAGTGTCGATCCGGAATGTCAGGGAAAGGGATTGGGGAAGCTCCTGATGAAACATTGCGAGGAGTTTCTTCTGGAAATTGGCTGTCCGAAGATCAACCTATTTGTGCGCCAGGGCAACGAAGCCGTTATGGAATTTTACCAGCAGCTAGGCTTTTCACCAGAGGCGGCAGTGCCTTTGGGCAAGAGACTGATCCCGGATATCTGACAGGAATCTGGCCTTTGATCCGAAGTGCCGGCATTCAGACCGGGTAACGATATTAAACCATCGCGTGACACTTCATTTAGATATCGGGAACCTTAGTCACGTGTTTTCATTCAGCCAGATTTTTTGCTGCTCCGGATGGGCGGGTAACAACGTATGTAGCACATCCCAACATGACGGCGGCGACAATGAGAGCCAGCCATAAATCCGGAGTGACGGAATAAAGAAATAATCCGTAGCCAAGCGCCATACCGGCAAGTGCGATCATCTTGGATCTGGGAGAAATTGCACCGTGTTCGCGCCAGGCTATGACCGGTGGTCCGAAAACTGGATGGCTCAGAATTCTGGCTTCTAGTGCTGGTGAAGAGCGAGCAAAACAGGCAGCAGCCATGATGAAGAATATGGTGCTGGGAAGGAGCGGCAGGAAAGCCCCAACAATTCCAACTCCAACACAGCCGGTTCCCAGAATTTTGAATGTGGTTCGCCGCAAAACTGCCTCCGAATCCGGCATTTTTCGGGTATACCGCTGAAAATAATTCAAACGAAGGATACCGTGCTGCGCTAAAGATGACTATCTAAGTACGGATTACGTGAAAGACAAGCACACATAGGGACTTCGAGCAGATTTCGCCCATGAGCAGGCAAAAACAAAAATCAGATGATACGCATATCATGGGCCACCGGCCCGGTGCCGCAACACGTCTGCGAAACTACTTTCTGACCGGGCTGGTGATTACCGGACCAATTGGTATCACCCTGTGGCTGACCTGGACTTTCATCAAATGGGTCGACGGGTGGGTGAAGCCATTCGTTCCCAAAGTGTATAATCCCGACACCTATCTGCCTTTTCCAATCCCGGGTTTTGGCTTGATTGTCGCAATCTTCGTTCTGACGATTGTAGGTTTTCTGGCTGCGAATTTTCTTGGCCGCAGCTTGATCTCCGTAGGTGAGAACATTGTCGGTCGTATGCCGCTTGTCCGGAATATATACAGTGGTTTGAAGCAGATCTTTGAAACCGTGCTCGATGAGCGAGGCAACAGCTTCACAAAGGCTGCCCTCGTTGAATATCCTCGCCGAGGATTGTGGGCAATTGTCTTCATTTCGACTGAAACCAAGGGTGAAGTCGCAAAACGTCTTAAGGATACGGCCCAAACGGTTTCCGTGTTTCTGCCGACCACTCCCAACCCGACATCGGGTTTCCTGCTTTTTGTTCCGAAAGAAGACGTCGTAGAGCTTTCAATGACCGTAGAAGAGGCGGCTAAACTCGTGATTTCTGCCGGGCTCGTAAGTCCGGATCTTCCGGACATTCTGGAAGATGTCATTGCCGAGCCGGACAAATTGGAGCGGATCAGGAAGCGGGAACAGGCCTGATCAACCGGCTCTCAGCAAGCGGATCGCCGCGTCTCTGCCGAACATGTAAAGCAAACAGCGAAGCGCTTCGCCGCGCTTTGACTTGAGTTCGGGATCGGTCTCCAGAATTAGACGGGCGTCATCACGGGCCACTTCCATCAGATCCGCATGTTCGTCCGCACGCGCAATGCGGAACCCAGGTGTTCCGGATTGACGGGTTCCGAGAATTTCACCGCCTCCGCGTAACTTCAGGTCTTCTTCCGCGATCAGAAACCCGTCGTTGGTCTCACGCATGATATTGAGCCGTGAACCTGCAGTCTCGCCCAAAGGTCCCTTGTAAAGAAGGACGCAAGAAGAAGGTTTGTCGCCACGGCCAACCCGGCCTCTGAGCTGATGGAGCTGCGCCAGACCGAACCGCTCCGCATGTTCAATCACGATGATGGTGGCATCGGGTACGTCGACGCCGACTTCTATGACCGTGGTTGCTACCAGGACTTTCGTCAGTCCCGACTTGAAGTCCGACATGGCCGCGTCCTTTTCCTCTGCGTTCATCCGTCCATGAACAAGGGAAACGCGTTGGCGAAGTGCGTGTTCGAGAACGCGGTGACGGTCCTCGACTGCAGCCAAATCAATTTTTTCAGATTCTTCTACCAGCGGACAAACCCAATAGACCTTCTGACCGTCAGCAATGGCTGAGCCGACCCGGCCAATGATTTCGTCCAGTCTGTCGAGAGAAACTGACACGGTCTTGATCGGTTTCCTGCCCGCAGGCTTATCCGTCAGACGCGATACGTCCATGTCACCGAAGCACGTCAGTACAAGTGTCCGGGGGATCGGCGTTGCCGTCATGACAAGCACGTCAACGCCCTGTCCCTTGCCGGAGAGTGCAAGTCGCTGGTGAACGCCGAACCGGTGTTGCTCGTCGACGACGACCATACCGAGGTTCTTGAACGTGACAGATCCTTGAAAGAGAGCATGCGTGCCGACCACAAGATCAATCTCACCGGCATCCAGTTGTTCCTGACGAACACGCCTTTCCTTTTGCGTGTCTTTGCCCGTCATCAGGGCCAGGCGAATACCTGCTCTTTCGCAAAGCGGAGTCATGGAGGCATAGTGCTGGCGGGCAAGGATCTCGGTTGGGGCCATCAGAGCCCCTTGCGCACCGGTTTCGATGACCTGTGCCAGCGCTGCCAATGCAACAACCGTTTTGCCTGCGCCAACATCCCCCTGCAACAGTCTCAGCATGCGAGTGGGTTCGGCTAGATCTTCATTGATTTCCTTTATTGCCGTCGCCTGGCTGGCGGTCAATTCAAAGGGAAGGGCATTGATGACAGCCTTCTGCAACGCACCGCTTGGTGTACGGGCAATGCCGCCCAAAGTGCGCATGTTTGCGCGCACCATGGCAAGCGCAAGCTGGCTGGCCAGCAATTCGTCATAGGCAAGGCGCTGCATGTAAGGTGATTGAGGGTCTAGATCTTCTCTTTCCTTGGGAGCGTGCAGCGTTCGCAGTGCTTCAGAAAAATCGGGCCAACCGGTTTTCTGCAGATAGGCGTCATTCAGCCATTCAGGAAAAACGGGCAGCTTCTCCAAGGCGGCCTTCATGGCCTTTTGCAGTGTTTTGGATGCCAATCCGGCGGTTAGCGGGTAAACCGGTTCGATGGCCGGCATCTGGGCCGCTTCTTCCGACTTCAGGGAATAATCCGGGTGCACCATCTGCGGCCGGTCGTTAAACCATTCCACCTTGCCGGAAACGATGCGCCTTTCGCCTTCAGGGAACGTCTTTTCGAGCCAATCCCGGCGGGGATGGAAGAAAACGAAAGTAATCTGTCCGGTGTCGTCGTGGGCCACAATTTTGTAAGGCGCTTTTGAATGCCGGGGCGGTGCCGTATGACGTCCGATGATGACATCCAGTGTGACGATGTCGCCATTTTCCGAATAGGCGATGCCAGGCCTGTGTCGGCGATCAATGAGACTGTGAGGAATATGAAACAGGAGATCGGCAACGGTCGCCTCCCTGTCAGGTTGGCCCCCGACCAATCCTGCGACCAGTTTGGCAATTTTCGGTCCAATCCCGGGCAGGGTGGAGACAGGTGCAAACAGAGGATCTAGGATCGGGGGACGCATATCTGCTTTCTGAAACCTGATTGCCGGATATGAAACGAAGAATTATCTGTTCTGCCATGAATTTTACCGCATGTGCAACAAGGGGAACAATAAGTGAACAAATTTCTGTTCGATTTGATATGAATGTTCACTGAGACGCTGACAAGAATGAGATGGGACGTTATATAGATGTCCGAATTCATCAAAAGCCGGCTTGCCTGTCGAGACAAAAACGTCTCCCGTGCACAGTCGGCTAAAACGCATGCGTATAGGCCTTCAATGTCAGAAAAATCTGAGAAAAATACCGACCGGTCGGAACATGTTCGGGATCCCCGGCTGAAAAAGATTCTGTTCCGTTGCTGGCATCGGGGCATGAAGGAGATGGATCTACTTCTTGGCGGCTTTGCAAATGCCCAAATCGACAGTCTTTCCGAAGAAGAGCTTTTGGAACTCGAGCACCTTCTGACTGCCCACGATCAAGACCTCTACGCCTGGATGACCGGTCGAAAACCATTACCTGAGGAATGGGATGGGCCGCTATATCGAAAGATTATCGCCTATCACGAAACTTCCGGCCCGGCCGGATTTTCCAAGTAATTCAATAAGGACGGGTAGCTGTGTTTGACAGCCTGCTGAATGACCGTGCCAATGTGACGCTGGCCGGAGTACCTGATGGCGCCGAAAGCTTTGCGCTGGCAAAGATTCTCGATGAAAGCGATGCGTCTGGCCTTGCGCTTGTGTTTGTCGCCCGTGATGCGACGCGCATGGCCATGGTCAGCGAAGCGCTTGCATTTTTCGATCCGGGTATCGAAATCCTGCAGCTGCCTGCCTGGGATTGTCTTCCCTATGATCGGGTGTCTCCGAATTCAGCGATAAGTGCGCGACGTTTGCTGGCACTCGGACAACTTGCTCGTGGCGTTCCGGAAGGCAGGAAAACGGTCCTTTTGACCACCCTGAATGCTGCAGTTCAACGTCTGCCTGAACGGTCCTTCATGGCGGAGCAGACCTTTTCCATGGCACCAGGAAACCAGGTGGATATGACTGCCATCTCCACCTGGTTGGAAATGAACGGATTTTCCCGCACGCCCACTGTCCGGGAGACCGGAGAATATGCGGTTAGGGGCGGGATCGTCGATCTTTACGCTCCGGGATCAGAGGAACCGGTGAGGCTCGACTTCTTCGGTGACACTCTGGAATCGATCCGGTCGTTCAACGCAGAAACGCAGCGGACCTCCAAACAGTTGAAACGGCTTGATCTTGTACCGATGAGCGAGGTCGTTCTGTCCGAAGAGGCAATTTCCCGGTTTCGCAGGTCCTATCTTGCGACATTTGGGGCTGCCAGCCGGGAAGATGTTCTCTACCAGTCGATCAGTGACGGACGGCGCTATGCCGGGATGGAGCATTGGTTGCCTTTGTTCCACAAGCGGCTTGAGACGCTGTTCGACTATATTGGCGAAACGCCTCTGGTGTTGGACACCAACGCAGCGGATGCCATGCGTGAGCGGATTGATCAGATCAGCGAACATTACAAGGCTCGCCAGGATGCGCGGGAGATGGGAACAACCGCAGGCACGGTTCCTTATATGCCGGTTGAACCGGAGAAACTCTATTTTTCCGAAAACGAATGGACTACGGCAATTGCCGACAGGGCTAGCGCATCTCTCGACGCTTTCACGCCGCCGCCTGGAACGGGCAAAACGGTCATTGAGCTCGAAGGCAAACAAGGTCGCAGTTTTGCTGCAGAACGAGCAGCCGGTGACGTCAATATTTTTGATGCACTGACAACTCATGTCCGTGAACTTCAGAAAGACGGAAAGCGGACCGTAATTGCCTGTTGGTCAGATGGATCACGTGACCGTCTCGGGCAGATTATCAGCGATCACGGGCTCGGTGCAGCGCAGGAAGTCGATACTTTAAAGGATGTAGAGGCACTGCCGGCCAAGACGACGGCACTTTGCGTGCTGGGTATCGAGCACGGATTTGAGGTCAGCGATCTCGCCTTTATCGGTGAACAGGACATTCTCGGCGATCGTCTGGTGCGCAAGTCCCGGCGAAAAGCCAAAGGCGCCAATGTCATCACTGAGGCGACCGGGCTGTCCGAGGGAGATCTTGTCGTTCATGTTGAGCACGGGATCGGACGTTTCATCGGCCTTAAGACCATCGAAGCCGTTGGAGCTCCGCATGATTGTCTCGAGTTACAATATGCCGGTGGAGACAAGCTCTATCTGCCGGTCGAAAACATCGAGCTTTTGTCACGTTACGGGTCTGAGGATCAGGAAGCGCAGCTTGACAAATTGGGCGGTGGGGCCTGGCAGGCCCGTAAGGCGAAACTCAAGAAACGCATTCTCGAAATTGCCGATGGCCTGATCAAGACAGCTGCTGAGCGGGCGCTCAAGACAGCGCCGGTTGTGGAAACACCGGACGGGGTCTATGACGAATTTTCCACGCGGTTCCCATATGAGGAAACGGATGATCAGTTGACCGCAATCGATTCGGTCTTTGAAGATCTGTCTTCTGGGCGTCCGATGGATCGTCTTGTGTGCGGGGATGTCGGGTTCGGCAAAACGGAAGTGGCGCTGCGCGCGGCGTTTATTGCTGCAATGTCAGGACGCCAGGTAGCTGTTGTCGTTCCGACAACGCTGTTGGCGCGTCAGCACTTCAAGACGTTTTCCGAGCGTTTCCATGGGCTGCCTATCAATGTGGCGCATGCTTCCAGGCTCGTTCCCACACGCCAATTGACCCAGACAAAGAAGGGTATTGCAGACGGCTCTGTCGATATCGTCGTGGGAACGCACGCTCTGCTCGGCAAATCGATCCAGTTCAGAGACCTCGGCTTGCTGATTATCGACGAAGAGCAGCATTTCGGCGTCAAGCACAAGGAGCGATTGAAGGAGCTGAAGTCGGATGTCCATGTTCTTACGCTCTCCGCAACTCCAATCCCGAGAACTCTGCAGCTGGCACTCACCGGCGTGCGTGAGCTTTCGTTGATTGCAACGCCTCCAGTCGACCGATTGGCGGTGCGTACCTTCGTTTCACCATTTGATCCGCTGGTCGTGCGCGAAGCTTTGCTTCGAGAGCACTATCGTGGCGGTCAGAGTTTTTATGTCTGTCCACGTCTGTCGGACTTGGCGGACCGAAAGGAATTTCTCGAAGAGAGCGTTCCGGAGCTGAAAGTTGCAGTTGCGCATGGGCAGATGCCTGCCGGCGAGCTTGAGGATGTCATGAACGCCTTCTACGAAGGCAAGTACAATGTTCTCCTCTCCACCACGATCGTGGAATCGGGCCTTGATATTCCGACAGCAAACACACTGATCGTGCATCGTGCGGACATGTTCGGCCTGGCGCAGCTTTACCAGCTCCGCGGCCGCGTCGGCCGGTCCAAGACCCGAGCCTATGCATTGTTCACAGTGCCGGCCAACAAGACGTTGACCCAAACCGCTGAGCGTCGTCTGAAGGTGCTTCAGTCACTGGAGACGCTCGGTGCGGGTTTCCAATTGGCCAGTCACGATCTGGATATTCGCGGGGCAGGGAACCTGCTCGGCGAGGAACAGTCCGGCCATATCAAGGAAGTCGGGTTCGAGCTTTATCAGCAGATGCTGGAAGAAGCCGTTGCGCAACTGAAGGACGGCGGTGCTGATTTCGGCGAAGAGCAGTGGTCGCCGCAGATCAATATCGGCACGCCGGTTCTGATCCCGGAAGACTATGTTGCCGACCTGCAGTTGCGCTTGCAGCTTTATCGCCGGTTGGGAGATGTCACCGAGGCAGAAGAAATCGATGCTTTCGGTGCGGAGTTGATCGACCGGTTCGGGCCATTGCCGGAGGAAGTCCAGCATCTTCTCAAGATCGTTTACATCAAGGGGCTTTGCCGCAAAGCGAATGTTGAGAAAGTGGACGCCGGTCCAAAGGGCATGGTTGTCAGTTTCCGCAATAGCGAGTTTTCCAATCCGGCGGGGTTGGTTTCCTACATTGCTGAACAGGGCGTACTGGCCAAGATCCGCCCGGATCAGCGGGTCGTGCTGTCTCGCGATTGGGAGAAAACGGATTCGCGGCTGAAGGGAACGGCAACGATCCTGACAAAGCTGGCGCGGCTTGCTGCGGCTTAATGCAAATTTGTTGTTGTTGGGCTAGGTTGGGTCAGCCCAACCTTGCTTGCCAACAAGAGGCACAAAGGCAACGCCGCCAAGGTTTTCGGTCTGAAAATTATCGTCGGACAATCGCCGAATCCGTATCAGGTCCTGATAGCTGTGGCTCCGTCCGACCGGAATGATCAGCCTGCCGCCTATCTTGAGTTGAGCTTTGAGGGCTTTGGGTGTTGCTGGTGCTCCTGCCGCCACGGCGATGGCGTCATAAGGAGCCTTGCTTGTATGGCCGAGACTACCGTCCGAGCAGTGAACTCCGACATTTGAGTAACCTGCGTACTGAAGATTGGCTCTTGCAAGGTCGGCCAGTTCCGGAATGCGCTCAATTGTAACGACTTGGCGGCCGAGTTCCGACATGACAGCTGCCGCATAGCCAGAGCCGCTCCCAATTTCCAGACAGTCGCAGTCTTCCGTCAACTCAAGCGCCTCACACATCAAGGCGACGATATAGGGCTGGGAAATTGTTTGGCCCAATCCGATCGCAAGCGGGCAATCCCAGTAGGATCGCCCTTCCTGGTCCGTGGAAACGAACAAATGGCGGGGAACCTTGCGCATTGCATCTAGCACACGATCATCTTTTATCCCGCGACTTTCAAGTTGCCGCTGGACCATTTCCTCGCGCTCGGCAGCATACCGGTCCATCTGTGGAACTCCGGTTGTTGACACTATTTGCGCGCATTTGAACGGCATTCTCAAGACTCTATTAAACCTAAGGCCTCATAGTATTGCGATAAAGAGGCCAAGAGTTCAGTGTTAAGGTCCTAAAGTGCCACGAGCAGCTACCCGCCAGCGAAAGCAATCCTTTCTCCGTCGTCTGATTACGCCGGCAATCGCCATTGCTGCGCTCGGTTACTTTGGTTTTCACGCCATGAGCGGTGAACTCGGCATGGTGGGACGCGCCATGATTGAACGGCAGGTATCTGAACTCGAAACTGAGCTCGAACAACTGGTGGCTGAGCGTCAGGAACTTGTCGGGCGTGTAAGCTTGTTGCGCCCGGAGAGCCTCGATCCTGACATGCTTGATGAGCGTGCAAGGCTCAATCTTAATCTGGTTCACTCCAATGAACTGGTGGTGCTTCGCCCTGGGCATCGTTATGACGTGAACTGATTTTTGGTTCATTTCTCCGAATTAACAATATTTAAGTTAAAAACTAAATTTACCTGTAGGTTTATGAGCTTATTGCAGTTCTGCTATGCGAAATACATGGATTGGATTGACAGGGGCGACAGGATAAGTTGCTCCTACCTGTCTTAGGGGAAACGTCACGCTGAGAAGAGGGTTATGGCCGCAGCAAGAAAGACCACTTCCGCTAGCTCGAAGAGCACCAGCCGGACCCGCAGCTCCGCCAAGAAGGCCGGGCCTGCGATCGCCAAGTTCAACAAGGACCAAGAATTTCACGCATACCGCGAAATGCTTCTGATCCGCCGATTCGAAGAAAAAGCCGGGCAATTGTACGGCATGGGCTTCATCGGTGGCTTCTGTCATTTGTATATCGGGCAGGAAGCTGTCGTTGTCGGTATGCAGATGGCCAAGAAGGACGGCGATCAGATGATCACCGGCTACCGCGATCACGGCCACATGCTGGCTATGGATCTTGACCCCAAGGGCGTGATGGCGGAGCTCACCGGGCGCCGCGGCGGCCTGTCGAAAGGCAAGGGCGGCTCCATGCACATGTTCTCCAAGGAGAAACATTTCTACGGCGGCCACGGAATCGTGGGTGCTCAAGTCTCTCTTGGTACCGGGTTGGGGTTCGCCAACAAGTACCGTGAGAACGGAAATGTCGCGATGGCCTTCTTTGGCGATGGTGCTTCCAACCAGGGTCAGGTTTACGAAAGCTTCAACATGGCTGAGCTTTGGAAGCTGCCGGTCGTGTATGTGATCGAAAACAACAAGTACGGCATGGGTACCAGCATCGCCCGGGCATCCGCAACTACCGATCTTTCCCAGCGTGGTGCCTCCTTCGGCATTCCGGGCGAGCAGGTAGACGGCATGGACGTACGCGCCGTCAAGGCTGCCTCCGACAAGGCGCTGAAATGGTGCCGGGATGGCAAGGGCCCGTACATTCTTGAAATGATCACCTACCGCTATCGCGGTCACTCAATGTCCGACCCGGCAAAATACCGCTCCAAGGACGAAGTTCAGAAGATGCGTACCGAGCACGATCCGATCGAGCAGGTCCGCAAACGGCTTTTGGACAACGGCTGGGCGTCTGAAGATGACCTCAAGGCCATCGACAAGGACGTTCGCGCCAGGGTCGCGGAAGCGGCGGAATTTGCTCAGACCGATCCGGAGCCGGATGCGTCTGAACTTTACACCGATATTTTGCTTTAACGCCGGGGGATATCATGCCGATCGACATTTTGATGCCGGCGCTCTCGCCGACAATGGAAGAAGGTAAGCTTTCAAAGTGGATGAAAGCCGAAGGCGATACCGTTTCCGCAGGCGATGTGATCGCCGAAATTGAAACTGACAAGGCAACCATGGAAGTCGAAGCTGTCGATGAAGGCACGCTCGGCAAGATCCTGGTTCCCGAAGGCACGGACAACGTCAAGGTCAACGAGAAGATTGCCGTTCTTCTGGCTGATGGTGAAGATGCCAGCGCAATTGATGCTGCCGCTTCTGCGCCGGCGGCCGCTCCGGCTCCGGCAGTTGCCGAAGCACCAAGTGCACCGGCCGCGCCAGCAGCGCCGGCGGCTCCTGTTGTTGCTGAGCCGGTAGAAGACCCGGAAGTGCCGGCAGGTACTGCAATGAAGTCTTCAACGGTGCGCGAAGCGCTTCGTGATGCCATGGCGGAAGAAATGCGCCGTGATGCCGACGTCTTCGTCATGGGTGAAGAAGTTGCAGAATACCAGGGTGCCTACAAGATCACCCAG
>JBCCVB010000175.1:0-14035 GCA_039195965.1 Pseudomonadota bacterium | reverse complement strand
CGAGGCTGCTGTTGCGGCTCGTTACACCAACTGCGGTCAGATTTGCACCTGCAATGAACGCATGTATCTTCATCGCGCGATAGCGGACGAATTTCTCGAAAAATTTGTCGACGCCTCACAGGCGCTGACAATCGGCGACCCGTTCGGCAATGTCGATATGGGCCCAAAAGTCAGCCGGCTGGAAAGAGACAAGGTCGCAGATGTTGTCAGCGAAAGCGTCAAATCCGGTGCTGAAGTTCTTCTGAAGGGCGGAATTCTTCAAGATGGGCCCTTTCAGAAGGGCCACTGGCTGGCACCAACCGTGCTTGAAGCCAAAGACAACACCGTACCGGCTATTCGGGACGAGATATTCGGCCCGGTAGCAACTGCAATGCGCGTCGAAAACTTTGAACAAGCAGTCTCGTTGGCCAACGACACTCAATACGGTCTGTCCGCTTACCTTTTCACCAACAATTACAAACGCCTGGCACAGGCACCCTATCTTCTGAAATTCGGCGAACTCTACCTCAACCGCTCAAATGGCGAAGCGGTTCAGGGGTTCCATACGGGATGGGGACTGTCCGGGTTAGGCGGCGAAGACGGCCGCTACGGATTTGACGGCTATCTGCGCAAACAGACGGCTTATCTGAATTGGGGTTGATGCCTCATGAATTGCGGCCAGGAGGATTTTGGTCGCACCAAAGTGGAGGAAAACATGAAACGTACTCTTTTGCTGGCAACCACCATTGCATTTGGCGCTTTGACGTCCACGGCCACCGCGTCCGGACTTCCACCTCTGGAACAGAAGGACCGCTATAAAGTCGGCTTCTCCCAGATGGAATCGAACAACCCTTGGCGGATTGCGGAAACAAAGTCGTTCCACGATACGGCCGAAAGCTGCGGCTGGGATCTGATCGCGACTGATGCGGCAGGGTCCGCCGCAAAACAGGTTGCCGACGTCGATAGCATGATTGCACAGGGCATCGACGTGCTGTTTCTGCCTCCTCGTGAAGAAAAACCGCTGATCCCGGCTGTGAAAAAGGCCAAGGCTGCGGGTATCCCGACATTCCTCGTCGACCGCTCGGTTGATCCGAATGCCGCCAAAGCTGGTGAGGACTACGTAGCGTTTCTCGGGTCTGACTTCATCGATCAGGGTCGCCGCGTTGCAGAATGGACAATCGAGAACTTCAAGGGCGACAAGGGCGTCATAGTTGAACTTGAAGGAACGACCGGATCTTCACCGGCCAATGACCGCAAGAAAGGCTTTGACGACCGGATCCTTCAGGACGATCGTTTTGAAATTGTCGCGTCCCAATCCGGCGACTTTGCCCGCGATCTCGGCCGCCAGGTCATGGAAACCCTTCTGCAAGCCCATCCTGACGTGAATATCGTCTATGCGCACAATGACGAAATGGCGATCGGAGCCATTCAGGCGCTGGAGCTGGCAGGACGGAAGCCGGGCGAAGACGTACTCATTGTTTCGATTGACGGCACGAGGGATGCTCTTCAAGCCATCATCGACGGTAAAATGGGAGTAACGGTCGAAAGCTCGCCGTTCTTCGGCCCGCTCGCCTGCGAAACCATGAAGCGCTACGCCGCTGGTGAAACTATCGAACCATGGGTTCAGGTTAAAGACCGCATCTTCACTCCCGAGAACGCTGCGGCGCATATTGACGAAGCGTACTGAACCCCACCTGCCGGGAGGAATTTCCCCTCCCGGCTTTTTTGTTTCATCGTCCGAACAGGAGTGGATATGGCGCCCCTATTGGCCATGTCTGGGATCAAGAAACACTTCGCGGGAGTACCGGCCCTCAGAGGTGCAAGTCTGGAGATTTCTCCTGGCGAAGTGCATGCTCTGATCGGTCAAAATGGTGCGGGAAAATCCACCCTCATCAAGATCCTGACCGGTCTTTACCGACGCGATGACGGCGACATCGAATTCGCCGGTGAACCCAGTCACCTGACATCCCCCAGAGAAGCCCAGAATGCTGGTATCGCAACCATCTATCAGGAACTGAACCTGGTTCCGCTCCGCTCGGTAAGCGAAAATGTGGTCATGGGCCAGGAACCCAGAACGTTGGGTGTCCTGATCAATTGGCCCGAAGCTCACAGACGGACACGGGAGATCCTGTCCCGCTTTGGCATCGATATCGACGTCACGGCACCGCTCGGCAGCTATTCGACTGCAATCCAGCAGCTTGTCGCGATCGCACGGGCAGTTTCGATGGATGCGAAGCTTGTGATCATGGATGAGCCGACATCGTCGCTGGACAGTTCCGAAGTCGAAATTCTCTTTGGCGTGGTTCGGGAACTGAAGGCTTCCGGCGTCTCGGTACTATACGTATCGCACTTTCTCGATGAGCTGTTCCAGATCTGCGATCGCGTCACCATCATGCGCGACGGCCTGACTGTCGGCTGCACGAACATCGCCGATACAACGAAACTCGATCTTATCGCCGGCATGCTTGGACGCAACGCGGAAGAGATTGCCGCTGAAGGCCAGACCGAGTTGGCGGGTGGTAATTCAGCTTTCGATGAAGTGGTCCTGGATGTCGACAATGTTGCCACGGGGCCGCGCCTGACAGACTTTTCCATGACGCTGCACCGGGGAGAGATCGTCGGGCTTGGCGGCTTGCTGGGGTCCGGCCGGACCGAAGCTGCCAGAAGCATCTTCGGCCTCGATCACCTTTCCAGCGGTTCCATGCATCTGGAGGGCAAGTCCTTCAATCCGTCAGAACCGGCTGACGCCATCCGCGCCAGGATCGGATTTTTGACCGAAGACCGGAAAGAGGAAGGCATCATTCCGGACATGTCGGTGCGTGAAAACCTGACCCTCGCGCTGCTTCCGGCACTGCGCAAGAATGGCCAGATTGACCTTGAGAAGGAAAAGGCGCTGGTCGCCGAATTCATCAAGAAGCTCGGCATCAAGACCGCCCACATGGATCAGCCGATCCGGGAACTGTCGGGCGGAAACCAGCAGAAAGTGTTGTTGGCCCGCTGGCTGGCGACCAAGCCGGACATTTTGATCCTTGACGAACCAACACGCGGAGTCGATGTGGGGGCCAAGCGTGAAATCCAGGCCATCATCAGACGATTTGTCGACGATGGCCACGCGGTCATTCTGATCAGTTCCGAATTTGAAGAACTGGTAGAAGGCGCCAATCGCATCGTCGTCATGCACGAAGGCCGAGCCGTTTCCGAACTCACCAATCCGGGAATTACCGAGAACGCCCTTGTCAAGGCGCTCGCTCATCACGAGGAGGCCGCGACATGACAAGCCTGATTACGGACGAACCCATGCGGACTGACTTCACCAGGCGCTTGAAGCAAAATGGTGGTCTCATCGCCTTGGGTATCATCATACTCTTCAACATCATTGTAACTCCGAATTTCCTGCAGGCGCAGACGCTTGCGGTCAATATCTCGCAAGTGGCAACGATCGCGATCGTCGCAATGGGCATGACACTGGTAATCGCAACCGGAGGCATAGACCTGTCGGTCGGAGCAGTTATGGCGCTGTCGGGTGCACTCGCACCACTCATTTTCCAGTCGGAATTCGGAACGGCCTACCCTGCCCTCGGACTTGTCGCAGCGCTCCTGTTCCCGTTGGCGGCGGCATTCTTATGCGGGCTGTTCAACGGGACGATCGTCGCTGTTTTGAAGGTTCAGCCGATCATCGCGACCCTGATCCTGTTCATTTCCGGACGCGGCATTGCGCAAGTGCTCACCAACGGCAACCTGCAGACCTTTTCAAATCCCGAGTTCAGTTACCTGGGAACGGGCAAGATCCTTGGGTTCCCGTTTCAGGGCTGGTTGGCGCTTGTCATCGCCTGCCTTTTGTTCTGGCTCGTCAACCGGACGATCTTCGGCCGCTACCTGCTGGCTGTCGGCGGCAACGAGAGAGCTGCAAAACTATCCGGAGGTCCGGTACGCAAGGTCAAGATAGGCGCTTACGTCCTGTGTTCGGTTCTCTCTGGCCTGGCCGGCCTTATCGTGGTTGCCATCAATTCGGCCTCTGATGCGGCACGCAACGGCAATCTTATGGAGCTGGACGCGATTGCTGCGGCCGTGGTCGGAGGCGCTCTTCTGCAAGGCGGCAAGGCGCCGATCTTCGGCGCCATTCTCGGCGCAGTCATTATTCAACTTGTGAAATACACGCTGCTTGCCAATGGCGTCGAAGACGAAGTCGCCCTGATCGCGAAGGCTGCGATCATCCTGGCTGCCGTTTACATCCAGCAGGCGCGAAAGGAATAACGACGTGCTCGATCAAAATGCCTTCGACCTTCGCAAGTACATTTCGCGAAACCCGCAATCCGTAGCTGTCTGGATCGCCCTTGTTGTACTGATCATTTTCGGATTGCTGCGGTATGACAATTTCGGCGGTGCCTACAACATCACGTCTTTCCTGAACTACAATGCGATGTTTATCGCGATTTCCGTCGGCATGTGCTTTGTCATCCTGACCGGCGGGATTGACCTTTCCGTCGGATCGGTTGCCGCGTTCACGTCAGTCGTTGCCGCTTATCTCAGTCCCTACGGCATTGAAGTCGCGATGCCGCTCGCCATCTTGTCGGGCATCGGGTTTGGCCTTTTCAACGCTGTCTGCATCGTTTTCCTGCGCATCCCTCCATTCATAACCACGCTTGCAACCATGCTGGGAGCAAAGGGCGGTTCGCTGGTAATTTCAGGTGCTGAGACTATCGCGGTCGATTGGGGCTCCAACTTCACCCAACTCGGCATGGAAAAGGCGTTCAACATTGTTCCCTGGACGATTGTGATCGTCGGAATTCTGGTCGTAGGACTCTGGATTGTTCTGGAAATGACCAGCCTGGGCCGAACCATACTGGCCGTTGGTGGCGGCGAAGATGCATCAACAATGATGGGGCTCAAGGTCAATCGGGCAAAGATCTTCGTCTACGCGCTGTCAGGCGGTTGCGCCGGTATCGCGGGTGTGTTTCTGGCATCCGGGTTCGGTGCCGGTCAACCTCTGGAAGGGGTCGGCTGGGAGCTGTCTGCAATCGCTGCGGTCGTCGTTGGCGGCACACTCCTGACAGGAGGCCTGGGCTCGCTCCCGGCGACCGTAGCCGGTGCGTTGCTGCTCGGGCTTGTATTCAACATCCTGAATTTCGAAAACGGCAAAGGTTGGATCAGCTTCAGTGCTTATTGGCAGATGGTCATCCGCGGTGCCTTCCTCTTTGCGGTGATCCTGTTTCAGACACGGGTGATGAACCGCCAGTCCAAGGTAGAGTTTGCCAAATGACAACGATCACGGAAATCCGGACTGAGCTGTTCCATGTTCCCCTCGCCGAAGTGCTGGTGGATGCAAAACATGGTGATCACACCCTGTTCGAACTCGTTACCGCTACGGTCAAACTAAGCGACGGATCAGAGGGAACCGGCTACACCTATACCGGTGGAAAGGGCGGTCACGCGATCGCGGCAATGATCCATCACGACCTCGCGCCCTTTCTGATCGGTCAGGATGCATGTGCCGTGGAAGATCTCTACGATGGCATGCAGTGGCACGTTCACTATGTCGCCCGTGGCGGAATTGCTTCATTTGCAATCTCAGCGATCGACATCGCGCTTTGGGATATTCGCGGCAAGAAACGGGGGTGGCCGCTCTGGAAACTTGCCGGTGGTGCCGACAACCGCTGCAAAGCCTATTGCGGCGGCATTGATCTGAATTTTCCGCTGCCAAAACTCCTGACCAGAATTCAGGAGTATATCGACCGTGGCTTCAACGGAGTTAAAATCAAGATCGGTCAGCCCACACTTGCAGAAGATGTCTCTCGCATTGCCTCGGTCAGAGAACTCATTGGACCCGACGTCGCGTTCATGGTCGATGCGAACTACTCCATGTCCGTGGACGAGGCCATTAAGGCAGCGAAGGCATTCGAGCCCTTTAATCTGTTGTGGTTCGAAGAGCCGACAATACCGGACAACTACAAGGGTTACGGCGAGATTGCCGAGGCAACAGGTTTCCCGCTGGCCATGGGCGAGAACCTGCATACCATCCATGAATTCGAATATGCGTTCGAGCAGGCAAAACTCAGTTTCATCCAGCCGGACGCCTCCAATTGCGGCGGCGTGACCGGTTTCCTTCAAGTTGCCGACCTATCCAGACAGCACAAGATCCCGATTTGCAGCCACGGCATGCAGGAGCTTCACGTCAGTCTGGTCTCCGGCCAGGTCAACGCAGGCTGGATTGAAGTGCATTCCTTCCCGATCGACCAGTACACGAAACGCCCGTTGCAGGTGGAGGATCATCTGGCCCTTGCACCTGAAACTCCGGGGATCGGCGTCACCTTCGACCAGGCGCTCCTCGAACCCCACAAGGTTCTCACGTTTCAAACGAAAACATGATCTGTCAGGCAACGGTCTACCGCAGTGGCAAGAGCTTTGGCTTTGATCAGATAGTTTTCCGGCGCCCTGCCCGAGTGAAGAACAGGCCTTGTTGGCCTGTTGAAGCATTTGGTCGACCGAGGTATTGGCTCAAGGCGGCCGCAATTGACCTATGCACTAACCAGCTTCCACGGCCAGAACATCAGACAGGACGAGCAACTTCGACGTCTTCCGCAATGGCGCGTGGTTGATGTCTGATCACTGGCCTCCAGACTTCATGTATTCCAGCATCCGCTTCTTGGCTCGTCCGGGAAGCTTCTCTGGCAGGTCAGCCGGAGTGGCGACGCGTTCACCCACCTGGATAATCATGACCATCCCCATGGTATAGTGGGGCGAGCATTTAATGCCATAAATGCCCTCGACGTCGAAGGTAACTTCAATCTCTTCGTTGATCTTGCCCTTGAATGGCTCTGCCCCTTCCGGGATCATGCCGTCGATGCTGGCAGCGTTGTGGTTTTTGGTACTTGCAAGAAACTTGACCGTATCACCTGGGGCTACCTTGAGATACGCGGGCGCATAGACCATTGCACCTTCGTCACCCCGGTTAAGCATCTGGACCTCGTGCGTTTCAGCAAAAGCAGAAATCGACAACAGACACGAGACGGCAAACAAAAGAAAACGCATTTTCAGAACCCCAATTGAATTCAAAGTGCTGTTTGGAAACGAATGACCTTGCTCTGGTCAAATGGATCGGTAAGGAAGTGCGCCCGAACACCGAAGACTTCGCTCATCAAGTCTTCCGTCAGGATTTCCTCCGGGGCGCCGCTGGCAACAAGTTCACCACCCTTGAGCACACAGAGCCGGTCGCACAGCATTGCCTGGTTCAGGTCATGCAGCGCGACCACTGCAGTGACCGGAAGTTTGATGACCATTTGGAGGATGGAAATCTGGTGGCGGATGTCGAGATGATTGGTCGGCTCGTCGAGCAGAAGTATTTTAGGCTGCTGCGCAAGCGCTCGTGCGATGTGAACGCGCTGCCGCTCGCCGCCCGACAGCGTGTGCCACTGCCGTTCACCGAAACCGAGAAGCTCGACATCGGCCAGGGCTTGCGCAACGATCGCATCATCCTCAGCCCCCCAGCCTCGCAAGGCCGATAGCCACGGCGTACGTCCGAGTTCGACGGCATCACGCACGTTGACGCGTTCACTGGTCTCTGCATGCTGCTCGACCAGTGCCAGTCGTTGTGCGATATCGCGCTGACGCATCTGCGCCATCACCTGACCATCAAGCAGGATCGTTCCACTCGAAGGGGGCCGAATGCCTGCGAGCATCTTCAAAAGCGTCGATTTGCCTGACCCGTTGGCACCGATCAGACCGAGTTTCTCACCAGGTTGCACCGCTACAGAGATGTCGCGCACAATAACTTTGTTGCGCGCCTGCCAACCCAGGTTTTCGCAAGACAAGATCATGATGAGGTTCGCCCTCCGATCAAGATGAACGCAAAAACCGGTGCACCAATGAGTGCTGTCACGACACCGATCGGCAGAACCTGACCCGGAATGATCACACGGGATATCACGTCTGCGGCGATCAGGAATACAGCGCCAGCAAGCGCCGAAGCAGGAACAAGACGACCATGACGCGTACCGACCACAATTCGCATTGCATGCGGGATTACCAGGCCAACAAAACCGATCGAGCCAACGATTGAAACCATCACTGCGGTAACAAGCGCGGCGATACCAATCAGGCCCAGTTTGACCCGGCGAACCGCGATACCAAGCGAGGCCGCGCTGTCGCTTCCGAAGGTGAAGGCATCAAGGGCGCGCGTATTGAAGAGACACACGACGAGGCCAAAGACCGCAGCCGGTACAACACTGACGACATCCTCCCAGCGAACGCCGGAAAGATTGCCCAGAAGCCAGAACATGATCCCCCGTGCCTGTTCTGCGTTCGCCGATTTTGCGATCAGGAAGGCGGTCAAGGCATTGAAAAGCTGTGAGCCGGCAATCCCGGCAAGCACGATAACCCCGGCCGCGCGCAACCCGACACCGCCGCCGGCTGCATGAGCCAGCATGGCAACAAGACCGAATGCCAGAAGCGCTCCGCCGAAAGAGCCGACGGAAAGCGAAATTGCTCCACCGCCCAGTCCCGCGACCGTAACGGCCACCGCACCGGTAGAGGCACCAGCTGAAATGCCAAGAAGGTACGGATCTGCCAAGGCGTTGCGCAACAGCGCCTGCAAGACGACCCCGGAAAGCGCGAGGCCTGCACCGCAACAGGCCGCGACCACCGCACGCGCCAACCTGTAGTTCCAGACAATGCCTTCGTCGATCCGTTCAACCGGATAACCGGAGGCAAACAGTTTGTTGGCGAGCACCTGCAGAACCACATCTATCGGAATGCGCGTTTCTCCAAGTGCCGCGCCTGCAACGAGCGCCACCAACAACACCGGGGGGGCTATTACCCCCCAGTGCCAGTTGGACCAGCGCTGAATTGGCCGATCCACTGCTGTCATTGGTTCAGACCAAAACCAGCCAGTTCGTCGGATACTTTTTCAAGCGCAAAGATGGCACGCACGGTCGGGCTCATGGCATGAGCGTCAATCGTGATGATCCGGCCTTCCTTGACTGCAGTCATTTCCTTGGCAACCGGGTCGTTCATCAGGAATTCGCGCTTCTTTTCAACATCGTCAGCCGGGAACCGGCGGCGATCCATTTCAGCGATCACGATGAATGTCGGATCTGCCTTGGCGATGGTTTCCCAACCGACAGTCGGCCATTCCTCGCCGGAATCAACGACGTTTTTCACGCCAAGCTTGTCCATCATGTAGGCCGGTACGCCCTTCTGGCCGGCAACATACGGATCGATGTCCATGTCTGCGGAAGAGAACCAGAACAACCCGGAAGTGTTTTCATCAAGCTTCAGGCCTTCTGCCTTCGCAATCGCGGCAGCTTCCCGGGCTTTGAGATCTGCGACCAGTTTCGCACCGGCGTCCTTCGCATTGTAGATCTCGGCCAGTTGTTCGATGCTCGTGTAAAGCTGGGCCGTAGAGAACAGTTCGGAACGGGTTCCGTCGATGCCAACGCTGTTGTCTTTTGCAGCACAATCAGTCGGCATGACATAGGTCGGCACACCCACGTCGTGGAAGCTTTCGCGCGTGGAGATGATCCCCTCCGCGCCCACATGCCATTCGTACATGACAGTGACCAGATCAGGCTTCTTATTGACAACGCTTTCAAAGCTCGGGGCATTGTCGTCAAGGCGTTCAATCTTCGCATTGACGGCTTCGAATTCGGGAAGGACCGGGTTGAACCAGACGGATGTCCCCTTCACCTTGTCGCTAAGACCAAGCAAATAAAGAATTTCTGTCGTGGACTGACCGACCGTGATGGTGCTCTCGGGAGCTGCGTCGAAGGTCAGCGTGTGACCGCAGTTTTCGACTGTCAGCGGATAATTGGTTTCTTCTGCCTGCGCCTGAGCAGCTATAATGCAACCGATTGCAACCGAGGTCGCAAATTTCAGAGAAAACTTTGAGGAGAACATCTTTTGACTCCGGGATTTTCAGTCAGAGTGCTCCGCAAAAGGAATTGGCAAACGCCCGCGACGAAGCCAACGAAACAAATCGTTGCCCGGCAGGTTTGCGATATCTTCCCGAGACACCCTTGCTGGTGTTGATATTGACGTCGGCTGATGACCCGTTTGCCGGGATTTGCTTGCGACCGTCACCCCTCTTTACTGCCGAGCGACGGAGAGCGCTGGCTGACGATGGGGAAACGCTGGAAAGTTTCGTTTCGCGCATTTCCGCGCCGTCTGAATATACCCACCGTCCCCAACGGAAGCCGACGCGTCTCGATGCCATATCGGAGATTTTCGGTCAAGAAAAAAGTAGAAATAAACTCCAGATAAACATCAATTTTTTCGATTCTTTACCTGAATTTCAGTAGAAGCACTTACGAATTGATGTTAGTTCCACATACTGAAACTAATTGACTGATCAATAAACTATCTTATATTTATCATCTTAATAAACAAAAACGCGGAAACTGACCAAAACATTCCTATTTTTGCTTTGAATAGGAAACATTGTTGCTAAAAAGCCTGAAAATTCAATTTGACATTTGATCGGCCTCTTATCTCCGCAATTTCCAATGCCTCTCCGAAAGCACCACCTGCCTTGATCGGAGTTGCGCACGAAAAAGATCGATAAAAGCAAAAATATCGAAATAAAACGAGTTTAATTCGAAACATTGGATTTTTTCTCCCCCCGGCTCCAGCAACCTGCAGGTCTCGGCTACGGTGCCATGCGCTGCCCAGGACAACCGCAAACGGCAATTTCACCCATTCCAAGAACCAGAACGACACTGCGACTGGCTTGGAGGAGCCAACAGGCTACGCTGAACTTCTGAAAGGGAGGCAAGGAAATTTGACCCACCCCCCCCCTTTGGCGCTTCAAGCAGCTAACGCTTGGCCACAGACATTCGTCCTTTCAGATACTCACCATATTGGCTGAGGGAAAAGATGAAGATCCAATAGATAGCGCCGACGAATGCATAAACCTCAATATAGTACGGCGCCCATTCCACGGTCCCGAATGCCGCGTTTGCCGATGCAAGAACGTCGAAGAAACCGATGATGATGACGATCGCGGTTTCTTTGAACGTGACGACAACCATATTGATCGTCGACGGCAGCGCATGCCGGAAGACCTGCGGCATGACAATACGGGACAGGATCTGAAACGACGTCAGCCCCAGCGCCTTGCCGGCTTCAAACTGCCCCTTTGGAATTGCCTGGAAACCGCCCCGGAAAACTTCAGCCTGATAGCAGGCGAAGAACAGAGCAAAGCCCACGATGACGCGCCAGATCTTGTCGCCATTCAGCCACTCAGGCAAAAGCAGGGGAATAACCACAGCCGCAGCAAACAGCGTCGTCAGAAGCGGCAGAGATCGAATGAAATCGATGAGCAATGAAGCCGCACCCTTGACGATCGGTAGTCTTGATCGCCTTGCAAGTGCCAGCAACAGCCCCATCGGCATGCCAAGCAAAACGACGGATGAAAACATGAACAGGGTCAGCGCCAAACCGCCCCACTGATCCGTCGTTACCTGAGGTTGGCCCAGCAAACTGCCATCCATGAGCAACACGTAGGTGCCGAAGCCGACAATCCAGAGCGTGATCAGTTTGCTTGTGCTCCAGAAATGCGGCAGGCAGGACAGAACGACTGTCGCAACAATCGCTATGCACGCCAGTGTCGAACGCCAGTGGAGGTCAAACGGATAAAGGCCGAACAGGATCAACCGATGCCGCGCGGCAATTACAGACCAGCAGGCTCCTCCTGCTTCGGCACACTGATCGACATCCTCGGCCCGCCAGACTGCACTGAATAGTGCCCAATCGAGCAACATCCAGGCCATGTAGAGCATCAATCCGAATATGAAGACACTCGTCAGCGTATCGCTTGGACTCCGAAACGCACGCTTCTTGAGAGTTCCGACAAGTTGTTCCCATCTCTCCGGAGAACCGGAATAGTCGCTCGCAATCGCCATATCAGTGCCCTTTCAGCGCAAGGCGCGCGTTGATGAAATTGACGATCTGGGCCAGCGAGTAGTTGATCAGCAAAAAGGACAGCATCAACAGTCCCATAAGCTCCAGAGTTTGTCCCGACTGAGTGATCGACGTCGATACGATGTAGAAGAGATCGCTAAAGCCGATCGCGACACCAAGTGTGGTTGCCTTCATGATGAAGATCCACTGATTGCCGATCGGAGGCATGATTGTCCGCAAGGCCATTGGCATTTTGATGTGAAACCAGATGGATCGCGAGGAGAGACCGAGAGCCTTCCCGGCCTCCGTCAGTCCGCTTGGCACTTCGTGAAGGCCACCACGAACAACTTCCGCAATATACGCCGAACCATAAAGCGTGATTGCCAGGATCATTGCGACCAGTTCAATGGAGACCGTCAGCCCTCCTTGAAACCGCAGTCCCTTCTGCGCCGGAATTGAAAAGATGGATGCATCAGCCGGTGCAAAGACAGATGCCACGATCAGAGTGAGGCCAATGCTGCCAACCAACCAGAGACCCAGTTTTTGACCGAACTGCAATCTCTTCTGCCGGAAGACAACAAATCCAAGCAGAACCAGGCACGCGAAGATGCCGAGCACAACAGACGGTGCGACGTTCAATGACGGCAGCATCAAACCTCTGTTCGACAGAAACAGGACATCTGCCAGCGAGTAAGCCTGACGCGGCCCCGGCATGTGGATCAATACCGCGTACCAGAAGACAAGCTGCAATATCAGCGGCAGGTTCCGAAACAGTTGAATGTAGACCGTCGCAGCTGCATTCAAGCCAAGCTGGCGCGCATCTCTGGCCGTACCGATTGCAAAGCCAAGGATGGTTGAAAGGACAATACAGATCAGCCCCAGGAACAACGTGTTCATAAACCCGATCAGCAGGGTTTTCGAATAGCTGTCATCAATGCTGCGATCGATCAGGGAAAACGAATACGCCCACCCGGTAGCCCGATCGAGAAAGCCGAACCCACTAGTCATATTGAGCTCGTTCAGCTTCGTTTGAGCGGTCGAAATCGCCGCCCAAACAATCAGGACGACCGAAACGATCAGCAAAACCTGCAAGATCACTTCACGACGTTTCCGCCTTGCCTTTAGAATTGCGGCGTCCATTCCCGGCCCCTCCTTGCCGTGACACAAAATAAAATAGCGGCAAGGCTTTGGAGCCTTGCCGCCACATGGACATGAATCAGTCGAGGATCGGAGCGTAGAGAACGCCGCCGTGGCTCCAAAGATTGTTCAATCCACGGTCAAGATTGTAGGGAGACCCCTCGCCAAGGTTCCGGTCGTAGATTTCGCCAAAATTTCCAACGGCAGTAATCATTTCCCGCGCCCAGGTGTCACGGATGCCGAGACGTTCTCCCATGCCCGGATCGACACCGAGAAGTCTTGCCACTTTCGGGTTTGGAGGATTGGCCGCCATCTCTTCAACATTGGCCGAAGTCACACCTTCTTCTTCTGCAATCAGAAGCGCAGCGATCATCCAGTTGACCATATCGACGAATTCCTCGTCTCCCTGGCGCATGGCGGCAGCGATTGGTTCGTTTGAAAGCTGATCGGAGAGGATGATGTGAGCATCGGGCTTTTCAAGTTCGGTAGCCCTTAGCACTGCCAGGAACGGTCCCCATGCGGCAAAAGCATCACAGCGGTTGGCGAGATACGCGGCGCGCAGCTCGGACGCTTTTTCGTAGGACACCATGGTGTGGTCCACACCGAGGGTCTTCAAATAGTTGCCGGCGAGCCTCTCGATGGTGGTGCCTGCCTCAACGCAAATGGTGCCGCCCTCGAGTTCCTTCGCTTCGGTGATGCCCAGGTCACCATGTGCCATGAATTGGGTGCCGCCGAAGAAGTAAGGCAGGCTGAACTGCAGGCCGACTTCCGTATCGCGTCCCATCGTCCAGCCTGTCGCCTTGATGATGACATCAACATCACCCGACTGCAGCGCCGGGAACCGCTGTGCCCAGCTCAAGGGAACGATTTGCGCCTTGTCAGGATCTCCCAGGATCGCCGTCGTCAGCGCCCGGCACATATCAATGTCCAGCCCCTTCCATTCGTTTTTGTCATTCACCTCCACAAACCCGAAATAGCTGCCGTTGTGGCCGCTACACAGAAGCGTGCCCCGCTCTTCGATCTGCGT
>JBCCVB010000174.1:0-14068 GCA_039195965.1 Pseudomonadota bacterium | reverse complement strand
TGACGACTACGCCAAGGGTGCCCAGGACCAAAATCGCAAGCTGCAGATAGGCCAGCTTGGTTGAATGGATTTCCCGTTCGGTTTCTTCCGGAATCAGGAAGTAGGCAGCGCCGAAGAAGCCAAGCAGCAACCAGACGATCAAACTGTTGGTATGCAACATCCTGATGATGTTGAATGGCAGCAGTTCGGAGAGAAAGTTTGGCTGGACATAGACCCAACCCGCCAGCAATCCGCCCAGAACCTGGATGGCAAAAAGGCCCAGGGCGACGGCGAAATACGCCAGGGCGACTTTCTGTGATTCGTATTTCATTGTTCGTTCCTTTTCGCTTTTAGATCAGCCGGCGTCATTCGGCGGCCAGTCCTGGGCGTCGATCTTGTCGGTCCAGATCAGGAAGTTTGCGAGGTCGCGAATTTCCTCGTCCGTCAGGTTGAATTGAGGCATCTGCCGGCGGCCTTCGATGCCTGTCGGCATGGATTCCATCCAGGCCTTCAGTGTCTCGAATGCTGCCTCGGGATCGTCCAGGACGCCCCATCGTGTCATCACGTTGCCGACTTCAGGAGCGTAGTAGGCGCCCTCACCCAGAATCGTGTGACAGTTGATGCAAGCTTTGTCTTCCCAGACGTGTTTTCCGTTCGCGATGCTCTCATCAATGGCATCATGATTGGTCGATGTGCCGGTGATGTAGAAGTGGCTATGCGCTGATAGGCCCAGGAAGATGATTATGAAGAACAGTGACCCGCCATAGAATATATTTCGGGCCATGCTTTTAGTCATGACTTCGCGCATTACGCGCTCCTTTCCGCCGTGTTGTATGTGGCGAAAGGGTGACAGGGTGAGGCGGCATTTCCTTAACCAAAGTCAAGCAATGCAATTCGGCGCCGACTTGATGGGTTTGAGGACTTTTTTCGAACGAAATTGCAATCTGAAACGGTCGATTTTGCCTGCGACAATCTTGAGCAGTCAGTTTTTTGCAAGACCTTTTTCGTGCCTTATTTCAGCAACTTATAATCATTCCAAATTGATGCATATTTAAAAAAGCTGTCTGTTTTCAGTATCTTCCACGGATTCATCTTAACGAAAGTCAAGGAAGCCGACCGCCGAATGCACAAGGTTCGCAAGTGCCTCACCAGCATTTGGAGTTTGAAATGTCACATCCAAGAAAGAGAAAAGGGTCAGGCCACGCGTTAGCGGCCGGGCTCGCGCTGCTATTAGGCAGCGTGACGGCACCTGCCTTTGCAGAAGGTCCAACATTGAGCGAGGAGGCCTTTGAACGGTCCAAGCAGCTCTACTTCGAGCAATGCGCTGGCTGCCACGGTGTGCTGCGCAAGGGTGCGACAGGTAAAAACCTCGAGCCTCACTGGAAGAAGACCGCAGCCGATGGAACCGTCACCGAAGGCGGTACTCTGAAACTCGGTCAGGAGCGGCTCGAAAAGATCATCGCCTGGGGTACCGAAGGCGGCATGAACAACTTCTCGGACATTCTGACCGAGCAGGAAATCAAAGATCTTTCCACCTACATCATGATGGAGCCTCCGAAGCCACCGGAAATGTCGCTGGCGCAGATGGAAGCTACCCGCAAGATCTATGTCGAGGAAAAGGATTACCCGACCGAGCCGCTCCATGGCCGGAACTGGGAAAACTTCTTCGTCGTCATCGAGCGTGACGTAGGGAAGGTCGCCATCATCGACGGTGACACCAAGGAAGTGCTGGCCCATATCCCGACCGGCTATGCGGTTCACGTGATCAAGGCCTCCGAGCACCACAAGCTGGAAGAGCCGGAAAATCCGGGCCGCTTCTGGTACACAATGGGTCGCGACGGCAAGATGACCAAGATCGACCTCTGGCAGACGCCGGACAAGATGCTGGTTTCGGAAGTCAAGATTGCCTATGACGCCCGCGATGTGGCGATCTCCGGTGATGGCAAGTATGTCATCGGTGGCGGGTACTGGCCTCCGCACTTTGCCATTGTCGACGCTCAAACCATGCAACCTCTGAAGGTCGTTTCAACCCGCGGCATGAACGTTGACGGGGATTATGTGGAAGAAAGCCGCGTGGCCGCCATCTACACCACTCCGAACGAGCCGACCTGGTTGGTCGCGGTCAAGGAACTGGGGCAGATGTGGCAGGTCGACTACTCCGATCTCGACAATCTGCGCATCGACAAGATCGACTCTGCCAAGTTCCTGCATGACGGATTCTTCGATCCGACTGGCCGGTACTTCCAGATCGCAGCCAACGCTTCGAACAAGATGGTTGTCGTCGACACCAAAGATCGCAAGCTCGAGGCCATGATTGATGTCGCAGCGCTGCCGCACCCTGGTCCGGGCGCCAACTGGAACGACCCGAACTGCGGTCCGGTTGCAGGCACGACTCACCTTGGCGTAGGCACCGTGACGGTTTGGGGTAACGACCCGGAAAATCGCGCGGATGACGCCTGGAAGGTTTGCTACGAGGTCGAAACCGATGGTGCCGGTCTCTTCATCCGGACACACCCGAACTCGAAATACGTGTGGGCTGACCAGACCAAGCACCCAGAGCCTGAAATTCAGCAGTCGGTGCAGGTCATCTCGAAAGAGACCGGTGAGATCGTGAAAACGATCCAGATCACCGAAGAGGAAGGCAACGCAGCCGTCCACTTCGAGTTCAACCAGGATGGCACCGAAGTCTGGGTTTCCAAGTGGAACCTGGCGGACTCCCTGGAGCCCAATGGTGAGATCGTCATCTTCGATGCCGAGACGCTTGAAGAAAAAGCGCGGATCAAGGGCCTCTACGCTCCGACCGGCAAGTTCAACGTCTACAACCGCTCGAACCACGTCACCTGACGTGACTTAGCGACCCTTTGAAGGGCGGGCTGCTCGCCCGCCCTTCTTTTTTACCAGCAGTGACAGGAAGACGTCGGCTCTTGGGCAGCCGACACGCGCGAGCGCTTGTGCGCAATCCGAAATCTGCTGGTTCGCAGCCCCACTGCGAAGGGTCGACCAAGAAAACCGAATACGGAGCCTGGACATGACCGAGAGCAGTCAGGGTGGAGACAAAAAGAAGCCTATCTGGCGCAGATATGTGCTGTGGGGCATGCCCATCGGGGGAGCCGCAGCCGTCTTCGTCTCCGGCATTGTTTTCTGGGGCGGTTTCAACACCGCTATGGAAGCCACCAACACCAAGGATTTCTGTATCTCGTGCCACGAGATGCGAGATTTCGTTTATCAAGAATACACGGGCACAATCCACGACGTGAACCGTTCGGGCGTCGGAGCGACATGCTCGGATTGTCACGTCCCGAAAGACTGGACACACAAGATCATCCGTAAAATCAAGGCCTCCAGAGAACTCTGGGGCAAGATGACCGGATCGATTGCCACCAAAGAAAAGTTCGAGGCAAAGCGCCTGCATCTGGCGATGAACGAATGGGAGCGCATGAAGGCGAACGACTCGCGTGAATGCCGCAACTGTCACGGTTTCGATTCAATGATGCCGGAGTTCCAGAAACCTCGCGCGCGCCAGCAGCACCTGAACGCGATGGAAGCCGGTCAGACCTGCATCGACTGTCACAAGGGCATCGCCCACTCCGACCTGCGCGACCGCGCCGATCCCGACTACATCGAAAAACTTGAAACGCCGAACCCGGCCTTCAAGCGCGATGTTCCGGAGAAGTATATCGCGAGCCTGAAATTCATCACGGACAAGGAAGCAGAAGAGGAAGCTGCGAAAAAAGCTGCCAAGAAAGCTGAACGCGAAGCCGTGCAGGCACAGATAGCCTCCGCTGTCGAAGCAGCACGCGTTGAAGAGCGGACAAAGCTGGAAGGCGAAGCCGGAGAGGCAGCAGCAAGTGGCAATGCCGACGCTGCTGGTGGTGGTGAAGCCGCAGGCAATGTTGCACCGAACATCGACTGGAATGCTGTCGCACCGGTGGACATGACATTGTTCTACCCAGGACAGGCTTCTTTCGAGTGGGTGCAGAACGGCAAGACCCACGGTGGCGCACGGCCGCTCACCAAAGGTGGCGATGCCTGCACGACCTGTCACGCCAAGGAGCTGGAGACAATCGGCAAGAAGATCGTTGCGGGTGGTGAAACCGAACCAACCCCGATCCCCGGAAAACCCGGCACGATTGACGCTACCGTGCAGGCTGCGCACGACGGTGAAAATCTCTATGTGAAACTTCAATGGCCAGAGACTGCGCACAGCCCGGCTCCATTTGTCGAAGGCGGCAAGATGGATCCGGACAACCAGATCAAGGTGGCCATGATGATCACCGGCACGGGTATCGAGTTGGGTGAGCAGGTTGGCTGCTGGGCATCCTGTCACGCCGACAACACCTACATGCCGTTCGATCCGGGTGCGGAAGCGATTGCAGCAAATGCGGATGTCGCCGCCCAGCTGGAAGCGAAAGAAACGATCACGAAGTATCTGACCGAAAGCCGCACCAAGGTTGAAGTCAGAGGACGGAGAGGCAAGGCCCAGGGTGGTTGGGACAAGCTGAAATCCGCCGAAGAGATCGACCAGCTTCTGGCTGACGGTACCTATCTGGATCTGCTCAGGGTCTATGCCGACGGCACGGCAAGCAACGGCTACCTTCTGGACCGCAGGGTTCAGAACGAAGGTGAGATATCGGCTGAAGCAAACCTGTCAGCAGGAATGTGGACCGTCATCTTCTCACGGCCGCTCAACTCCGGAGCTCCGGGCGATGTTCCGCTCGAACCGGGCAAGACCTACACGGTCGGGTTTGCCATTCACGACGATTACGCAGCAGCACGTTTCCACCATGTGACGCTGAACACCAGTCTGGCGCTGGATGACGAGACGGCCCAGATCGACGTCGTCAAACAATAACCGAAGTGGGGCGGCCAAACCCGGTCGCCCCATTTCCGATCAAGCGAAGGAGATACCGCATGCGCTTTAAACCGTTCAGTTTTTCCGCCGCTCTGCTTTCTTTCCTGGCCTTTTTGCCAGCAGCATCCGCTGATGAGAAAACCGAAGCCATCTGCTCCGAGGCCGAAGAGCGCTATGTCGACTTGTTCGGACATCCCTCGTCGGAAGAAGACGGCGTGACGGTCGTCAAGATGTACAAATACAAGTTCTGCCCGGAGGCGTTGACCGTCCCGGTTGGCACAACGGTCCGCTGGGTCAATGTCGACAAACGCACCAGTCACACGGTGCATCTGAAAGAGACCGATACACCCGAGTCCGACCGACTTTTTCCAGAAGAAGAATTCGAGTTCACCTTCCTTGTTCCCGGACCGCAGAACTATCTGTGCGGACCTCATTGGGAAACACAGAAAATGATCGGGATGGTGACCGTAACACCTTGAGGACCTTTTGAAAAAAGTCCGACGGACCGCAGGAAACCATTGACTATTGTCAAGCAGTTTCCGCCTGAAATGGGTGATCATATCGCCATGAAAAACAGCATCGCAAACGCAGCTCATTCAGCCCGACGAACCCTTTTGGCGGACCTCGCGTGCGAGGGCGATTTGCGCAGAACCAAGCATCCAATTTTCTCGGGAGAAGCGAGGTCTCATGACTGGTAAAGTCTATCTCATCGGAGCCGGCCCAGGCGATGCAGAACTCTTGACCTTGCGCGCTCTGCGCATGCTTCAAGCCGCCGATGCCGTGGTCTACGACCGACTTGTATCTCCTGAGATTCTGGCATTGGCTCCTGAAGCCGCAAAAAAGGTCTTTGTCGGAAAGTCGCCTGACAACCACCCCGTTCCCCAGGAAAAGATCAATGAGATTCTGGCTGATCTCGCCACGGAAGGCCGGACAGTTGCCCGCCTCAAAGGTGGCGATCCGCTGATCTTCGGCCGCGGGTCGGAAGAAGCTGCTCACCTGACCGCCCTCGGTATCCCGGTCGAATACGCTCCCGGTATCACGGCAGCACAGGGTGCTGCGGCGTACAGTGGCGTTCCTCTGACGCATCGCGGCCTTGCAACAGGCGTGCGCTACGTCACCGGACACCGTCAGGCCAACGGCACGCTCGATCTGGACTGGCGCAGCCTCGCCAGTGAGGAGACAACGCTCGTCATCTACATGGGCGTTGCCAATATCGGTCAGATTGCCATGCGGCTGATTGCTGAGGGCCTTGGTGAATCGACACCGGTGATGGCGATCGCAAATGCGACGACACCTCGCGAAGTGCGATTGTTCACGCGACTGAACCGGGTCGCGATGGATGTGCGCGATGCAAGCCTCAAGGCACCGGTTCTCTTCGTGATCGGCAAGGTCGTGACCCTGTGCGCCGAATGGCCCGAAACGGCGACGGATCTGGTCAGCGCTGCGGAAAGCGAATTGTCATTCGGACAGCGAGCTCATGCGTAAGCTTCTTGCCATCCTCTTCTTCCTGGCCACTCCCTCCATGGCGGAAGAAGTCAGCGCGCCGGACAAACTGGTCAATCTTGTTCATCAGGATTGCGGTTCCTGTCATGGGCTGACGCTGAAAGGCGGGCTTGGACCGGACATCCGGCCCGAGTCCTTGTCTCACTACGATATCGAAACGCTTTCCACCGTGGTCCTTGACGGTGTTCCAGGCACCGCCATGCCACCCTGGCGCCCGCTGATGAGCGAGGCGGATGCAAAGAAAATTGCCGAATATCTCTTGCAAGGAGACTTGAAATGAAGTGGCTCTCTGGCGCCGTTCTGGCAATGATGATGGTTGGCGGCGCAAACGCCGATAACATAATCGCAACCGGAGACCTCGGGCTCGTCGTCGAGCGGGCTACCGGTTCACTGCTCCTGATCGACCAGTCGGAACGGGCTGCGATCTCACGGATCGACGGACTGGGAGACCTTTCTCACGCGAGCCTCGTCTACTCGCCTGACCAGCGATTTGCCTATGTCTTCGGCCGCGATGGCGGTCTCACCAAAGTTGATCTGGTGGAACAGAAAGTCGTTGATCGTGTTGTTCAGGCCGGCAATGCCATCGGCGGCGCAATTTCCGATGACGGCAGCTTGGTGGCCGTGTCCAATTACGAACCGGGCGGCGTACGGATTTTTGACGCCGAGACATTGGAAATGGTTGCGGACATCCCGACCGGATCCAAGACGATCGGTCTTGTAGACGCTCCCGGTCGCCGGTTCGTTTTCACCCTTTGGGACGATGGCGAAACCTGGATCGCGGATCTTTCCTCAGGCACGGTCGATGTCAAGAAAATCACCGACATGGGGACCAACCCCTATGATGCGCTGATCACCGGTGACGGCCGGATCTACATAACAGGTCTGTTCGGTGAAGACGGCCTGACAGCACTCGACCTTTGGGATGAAGATCCCAAACCCATCCGGGTGTTGCCGGAATACGGCCGTGGCCAACAGGAATTGCCCGTCTACAAGATGCCTCATCTGGAGGGTTGGGCCCGTGCGGGGCGCGAGTTCGTGTTGCCGGCAGTTGGTCATCATCAGGTTTTGTGGGTGGATGAGACGACCCTTGCCGAAACCGGCCGCACCGACACTTACGGTCAACCCGTTTTCGCCATGGCGCGGCCGGACGGGCGTCAGGTCTGGGTTAACTTCGCTCACCCGCTCAACGACACCATTCAGGTGATCGACACCCCCTCCAAGGAAGTGGTTCACGAGTTCAAGCCCGGCCCCGCCATCCTGCACATGGAATTTACTCCACGGGGACACGAGGTCTGGGTCTCGGTCCGCGATGCCGGGAAAGTCATGATCTACGACACCCGCACATTTGAGAAACTCGGCGAAATCGACGCCGAAAGCCCATCGGGAATTTTCTTCACCTCACGAGCTCACAAAACGGGGCTTTGAACGATGGAACGGATAGGCGATCCCATTGACATCAAGCTGCTGGATGACTGGCAGCGTGACTTTCCTCTGGTAGAGCGGCCTTTTTCGGAAATCGGAAAGAAGGTCGGCTGCAAGGAGGCAGAAGTCCTGTCCAGACTTGAAGCTCTGAAAGCCTCAGGCAGGATTTCGAGGGTCGGCGCCACCTGCGCACCGAATACGATTTCTGCCAGTACTCTTGCTGCTTTGTCCGCACCACCCGAAACGCTTGAACGGGTTGCCGAGATCATCGGGCGCCAACCTGGCGTAAACCATTCCTATTTGAGGGAAAACCACTGGAACCTCTGGTTTGTCGCAACGGGTCCCGACCGCGCCCATGTCGAACGGACACTGGAGACCATTCATCGGGAAACCGGTCTGAAGGTACTCGATCTTCGCCTCGTCCGGCCATTCAACGTCGATCTCGGCTTCAGGATGACCGACGACGCGAAGACCGCACCAGCTCCCCGTCCGGTTCTTCTGGACCGTTTTCGCGACGGTGACAGGGATATACTTCAGGCACTGACAACGGGCATGCCACTGTGCGAGCGTCCTTTTTCACGCATCGCAGAAGATCTGGGCCGGGACCCGGCAGAGGTACTTTCTCGCATCGGCACCCTGGAACACGCAGGCATCATTTCCCGACTGGGTGTGATTGTGCGTCACCGTGCGCTCGGGTGGAGCTCCAATGCCATGATCGTCTGGAATGTTCCTCCAGAACAGATGGAGGCTGCCGGTCCCGCACTTGCTGCCCATCCAGGCGTCACCCTGTGTTACGAGCGCCGCCCCGTCGACGGTCTCTGGCCTTACAGGCTCTATTGCATGATCCACGCGAAAAGCAGGGGCAAGGCTCTGGACACGCTTGAAAAGGCTGCCCACCTGCCCGAGCTTGCCGGAGTTCCCTATCAGGTCCTTTTCTCAAGCCGTTGCTTCAAGCAGACCGGGGCCATGATTGCGGACAGGAGTGTAGCGGCATGAGCGACACTCTCTCCAAACTCGATCGCAGACTTATCAACCGCCTGCAGGACGACCTTCCGCTAACCTCTCGCCCCTTTGCCGAGATCGCAGAGGACTTCGGCCTGGAGGAACAGGAAGTCGTCGATTTGGCCAGGCGGCTCAGAGACGATGGTTATCTGACCAGGTTCGGACCGTTTTTCGACGCTGAAGCGCTCGGCGGAGCCTTTTGCCTGTGTGCAATGGCAGTGCCTGAGGATCGGTTCGAAGAGGTCTTAACCAAAGTCAATGCTCATGCGGAAGTGGCGCATAACTATGAACGGGATCACAGGCTGAACATGTGGTTCGTGCTGGCGACCGAAAGCCAGAAAGACATTGCCGATACTGCCGCAGTCATCGAGCAAGAGACCGGGCTTCAAGTTCTCCTGTTTCCGAAAGAACGCGAATTTTTCATCGGATTCCGGGTAAACGCATGACTTTGCATCCAAAAGACCGGGCAATCGTCGAAGCTACTCAGGCAGGACTGCCACTGGTGCAGGCCCCTTTCGAGGTTATTGCCGAAACGCTCGGCATGAGCGAAGCGGAATTGCTGGAGCGGCTTGCCCGTCTGAAAGAGCAAGGTGTCATTCGCAGGATCGGTGCAGCCCCCAACCATTACCGCCTTGGCCTTAGCTCGAACGGAATGACTGTCTGGGATGTGGATGACGCAGTCGTCGATGAACTAGGTGAACGTGTCGGAGCACTTCCGTTTGTCACGCACAGCTACCGCCGCCCACGCGCCCTTCCTGATTGGCCTTACAACCTCTTTGCCATGGTGCATGGTGCTGATCGTGACGAAGTTCATGCCAAACGCGCGGATATCGCCGATCTGCTCGGAGATGCCTGCCGATCCAGCGACATTCTGTTTTCCACGCGCATTTTGAAGAAAACCGGAATGCGTTTGCGCAGGAAGGAACGCTGACCATGTTTCGACTGTCGGAATACATGCATCAGATAGCCAACCCGACGCCGGTGCGTACACGCAGGGCTGTGGGACCGGTGAAACCGGTGGTGATCTGGAACCTGACCCGGCGCTGCAATCTCAAATGCCGTCACTGCTACACGGTGTCCGCGAACGTGGATTTTCCGGGTGAACTCACCCACGAACAGGCGATGTCGACGCTTGAAAATCTGGGAACTTTCCGGATTCCTGCCCTAATTCTGTCTGGCGGTGAGCCTCTGGATCGACATGACTTTTTCGAGATCGCACCCCGCGCACGGCAGCTTGTGCGCATGCTTGCGCTGTCGACCAATGGCACCAAGCTGCATGGCGAAACCGTGGACCGCGTCGCCGAAGTCGGGTTCGACTATGTCGGGATATCGATCGACGGGATCGGCGCAACCAATGACTGGTTTCGCGGAGTGGAAGGAGCTTATGCCGACGCGCTGCGCGGCGTACGCGAATGCAAGGCACGCGGCATCAAGGTCGGACTGCGCTTCACCCTGACAGAAGGCAATCACACCCATCTGCCGGACCTGCTTCGCCTGTGTGATGACGAAGGTGTCGACAAATTCTATCTGTCCCATCTGGTCTACGCCGGGCGCGGCGACAAACACCGGGGTGAGGACGCTGAACACAAACGCACCCGCTGGGCTATGGAACTTCTCATGGAACGGGCCTGGAAGGGCGTCAACGGCGAACGCAATCTGGATATCGTCACGGGCAACAACGACGCGGACGCGGTCTATTTCCTGAATTGGATCCGCCAAAGGTTTGGTGATGAAAAAGCCGATCATGTCCGTACGCATCTGACAGCCTGGGGCGGCAACTCCTCCGGCCTGGGCGTCGCCAATATCGACACGCTCGGCAATGTCCATCCCGATACCTACTGGTCCGGTTATACAATCGGCAGCGTGAAAACAGACCGCTTTTCCGAGCTTTGGACCGGTGCCGATCCGATGCTTGCGCAGCTGCGCACCAGACCGCGGCCACTGAAGGGCCGTTGCGGTGCCTGTGCCTTGAAAGACGTTTGCGGCGGCAATACCCGCATCAGGGCTCTTCAGTTGACAGGCGACCCATGGGCTGAAGATCCGGCCTGCTACCTGAGCGACAGTGAGATCGGCATTGAAGACGGCGACTACGAGCGCCTAACCGTGACACCATTCCGAGGAAAGAGCCATGACCCGGTTCATCGTTTCGCTTAGTGCCCAGACCCTGGCTATGGCCCTGATGGTTTCCGCACCGATGGCCAATCCGGTGCAGGATTATGTCGACAATTGCCAGGAATGCCACGGTGCCGAACGTCTGGGCGGACTGGGTCCTGCCTTGATCCCTCAAACGCTGGGACGTATGCGCGGCCCCAACCTCATCTCGGTCATCCGGGACGGCCGGGAGGCAACCCAGATGCCCGCTTTCGGTGACGTGCTGTCGGAGCAACAGATCGAAGACATGACGGCTTATCTCAAGCAACCTCTGGCGGATGTTCCGCCCTGGGGGGAAGCGGAAATCACGGCGAGCCGGGTCCTCAACGAGGAATACAAGCCTGCGGACAAACCCGTTTGGTCGTCTGATCCCATGAACATCACCCTGGTTGTTGAAACCGGTGATCATCATGTCAGTGTGCTCGACGGTGATACCTTTGAAACGCTCGATCGTTTCGCGACCCCTTTCGCGGTCCACGGTGGGCCCAAATTCAGCCCAAACGGGCGCTACGTGTTCATCATGTCGCGTGATGGCTGGGTGCAGAAATACGACCTCTATTCCCTGCAGGAAGTCGGCCGTGTGCGCGCGGGGCTGAACAGTCGCAACATTGCCATGAGCCATGATGGCAAATGGCTGGCCGTTGCGAACTATCTGCCCAACTCGCTTACGATCCTTTCGACGGAAGACCTGAGCGTTGCCAACGTTCAAGAAGTCAAGGGCAAGGACGGTACTCCGAGCCGGATCTCGGCAGTGTATCAAGCACCTCCACGAGAAAGTTTCGTGCTTGCACTGAAGGATGTTCCCGAAATCTGGGAAGTCTTTTACGGCAAGAACCCGCCACATTACGGCTTTGCTCATGACTGGCGGATAGAAGGCCCGGCTCCTCATACCTCCCCCTTTCCGATACGCAAGATCACCACGCCCGACTATCTGGACGATTTCTTTTTCGACCAGAGCTACGAATACGTCATGGGTGCGTCACGTAGCGGAGAAGGCGGGCAGGTCATTGACCTTGTAATCGGCCAGAAGACCGCCGATCTGGATCTGCCAGGCATGCCGCACCTTGGTTCCGGCATTACCTGGAAATACGGCGACACCACGGTGATGGCGACGCCCCACCTGAAGGACGGGACGGTCTCCGTCATCGACATGAAGACCTGGAAAACGGTCAAGAGGATCGACACGCTCGGACCTGGTTTCTTCATGCGCAGTCACGAAAACTCTTCCTATGTCTGGGTCGACGTGTTCTTCGGCCCCAACAAGGACGTCATGCATGTCATCGACAAGGAGAGCCTTGAGATCGTCAAAACCTTACGCCCGGAAGAAGGGGCAACCGTTGCTCATGTCGAGTTCACGCGCGATGGCCGCTACGCCCTGGTCTCCATCTGGGAAGACGATGGCGCGGTGATCGTCTACGACGCCAAAACGCTGGAAGAAGTTCGCCGACTACCGATGCGCAAACCCTCGGGAAAATACAATGTCTGGAACAAGATCACTTTTTCGGAGGGGACCAGTCACTGAGGCGATTATCGTCTCTCACGGTCAGCCATCCAAGCCACAAGCCGGTGAATACCAGGTACAGACGCTGGCTAAACAGGTCAGCCAGCAGTTGCCTTCCTGGTCCATCCGGTCCGCCACACTGGCAGCGCCCGGAGCCCTGGAAAAGGCTCTTGAGCGTTCAGAAGGTGAACCGCTCGTCTTTCCGCTCTTCATGTCGGAGGGATGGTTCACGAAGAAAGCGCTTCCAGGCCGGTTGGGTGATGCCAATTGCAGGCAATTGCCGCCACTGGGAACGCATCCCGAGCTGCCCCGCTCGGCGGCCCGGTTGCTGCGCAGAGCGGCAGAGCGCCGCGGATGGTCACTTGAGGATTGTGATGTGCTGATCGCCGCGCATGGGTCACCGACCGGCGCGACGGCGGCCGAGAGCTGCCATCACTTTGCATCCGCCTTGAGGGATCTCCTGCCGGTTCGAGAGGTTCGCAGAGGTTTTCTCGAACAGGAACCGCATTTGTCCTCAGTCGCAGCACAAAGGGGCCCCAAAACACTGGCGCTGCCATTCTTTGCGACACCGGGAGGTCATGTGACGGAAGACGTTCCTCAGGCATTGGGGGCAGCCGGCTTCGAGGGAGTTCGACTGCCCTGTATCGGTCAGGCCTGGTTCATTCCAGACCTCATCGCCCACTCATTGAAATGCGCTGCAATCCGGAGCATGGCCGCATGACACAGATAGAAGAATCCTGGTCAGTCAAGAAGCTGGCAATTGTACTTTACCCATTCACAGCAGGTGCTGTTGCGATCAACCTCTTTTTGCTGGGTCTGATCGGCATCGCCCTCGGCTTTCCCGCGATCCCGCCGGTCACAGCGATCTGGTTCAGCATTCCGCTGGGGGTTCCGGCGACATGGCTGGCTGCGAAATGGGTGCGTGGCCTGATGGACGAAGCAGAAGGAAAGCGGTGAGCTATGGGACAACGCGTCCCCCCACCGCATGACAGGCTTCCTTTGCTAGCGCACGAATCCTCCAGCCGGCTGCATGTAGATCGGATTTGCACCCTCGATTGCTTCTTTCAGCGCCGCGTCCGGGTCACCGAACACGACCATTCCGGTCGGCGTAACCAGTTCCATCAAGGGCCCGGCGAAGTTGGCGTTGAATGAAGACAGATGGGAAAGAGCCGCAGCTGAATCACGGTAGTGTTCGTGAACTTGAGCGTTTTTGCCGTCATCGCTGATCGACCATTGGTATCCGAGTGTACCAGGTTCAGCGGACTTGGAGTGATCGGCCATCTTGTCGATCAGGGTTTTCAGCTTTTCCAGGGCGCCGTCCTTCACGGACACGGAAAAGACCCAAGAGATTTCCGAAACACTCATACCATCACCCTTCCTTGCTTTTTCCGTTTTGCTTTCCGCATAAGCAAACTGGCCCATAGCCAGACTTGCAGGCAGGCCAACGCAAATTGTGCGGATAAATGCACGCCGTGCATAATTTAGACGTATCATGGCATCCTCAAAACCTGAAATTGCAACACTATCAGTGTTTGAGTTCGATCCCAAATTCATGGCGATCGACCGCAACAATTGCCGGCGCGACAGGCTGCAATCTTAACGTTAAAATTAAGAATTCATTTACTAACGCTGCGTCATGGTGTTTTTGAAACGTGTTG
>JBCCVB010000173.1:0-14186 GCA_039195965.1 Pseudomonadota bacterium | reverse complement strand
GTTTGCATTTACCTCACCTGATTTGCTGCTGAATACTGCCGCTCATGGTTCAGGGCTTCCGGTCGACAGAATGGCTGAGATACCAGCAAGCCCTTCATATCACTACGTGATCCTCCTTTGAGTGGATCTGCCTATTTTTTCTGAAATCGAAACTATCAACGGCAATCTCTTCTTTGGGCTCTTCCAAAAGCAGGATCGCCTGTTTTAAAGTGCGCGCTGATATGATTGGCCACGGTGGCTTTGGGCAGGTGAATGCACTCAATTGATATTGCAATGGCACTCACCTTTGTGGTGATTGCGTCGACTGTCGTCCTCTACGCCCTCGAGCGATATTCGATTGAAGCGGTCGCACTCGGATCGGTATCCGCATTTATTGTCATTTTTTCGATTTTTCCGGTCACAACCGCCGACGGACAACCCGTTACAACGGCCGATTTTCTGGCAGGTTTCGCCAACCCTGCCCTGATTACCGTCATATGTCTGCTGATTATCGGCCAGGGCCTGTTTCAAACAGATGCTCTGGAAGGGCCGGCCAAATCCATCGTCAGAATGACACGCGGACGCTCACAACGTGCGACCATTCCCATTCTGATCGCGGTTGCCGTTTTGAGTGCGTTTTTGAACAACACTCCGGTGGTGGTGATGTTTCTGCCCATTCTGACCGCTGTCGCCGCAACGATGGGGCAAGCGCCTGCGCGCGTTTTGATGCCGCTTTCCTTCATTGCCATCCTGGGCGGCATGACCACGCTTATCGGCTCCTCGACCAATCTTCTCGTCGCCAACTACGCCGCGCAGAGCTCCGGCCTGAAACTCTCTTTTTTCAGCTTCACGCCGATCGGAATGATCATTGCGAGCGTCGGTGCCGTTTATGTGTTCTTCGTCATGCCGCATCTGATGAAGAACCGCAAAACCATGGCGGAAGAATTCCAGGCAACCTCCGGCAAGCAATTCATCGCACAGATTGAAATCACCTATGGCCACCCGCTGGTCGGGGTGGAAGCAGTATCCGGCATGTTCCCCAAGCTGAAAGACATGACGGTACGTCTGGTTCAGCGCGGCCAGAAGCCTATTCTTCCACCTTTCGAGAATGTCGTTCTTTCTCCAGGCGACACGGTGATCGTGGCAGCGACACGAACTGCGCTTGCGAATGCCCTTGCCCGTCGCCAGCCTCTGATGGAAACCGAATCCGACGCCAACACTCCGGGAAGAGAAAACCAGGCGGCGCAACCAGGCTCGCTGAGCCTTGCCGAAGTCGTGGTTGCTCCAGCATCGCGGCTCATGGGGCGGACCTTGCCGCAATCCGGTTTCTATACTGAAACCGGCTGTCTGGTGATGGGAATTCAAAGGCGCAGTCGAATGCCGCGCATGGCAATGAATGACATTCGCCTTGAAGCCGGAGACGTTTTGCTCGTGGCAGGAAACGAGGACGAGATTGCGCGCCTGCGCGGAAATCGCGACGTTTTGCTGCTGGACTGGTCCACGACCGAGGTTCCGCGAAAGCGATACGCACCCAGAGCTCTTGCCATTTTCGCCTGCGTTGTTGCGTTGGCCGCCTCTGGTCTTGTGCCGATCGTGTCCGCTGCTGTTGCCGGTACTTTCGCAATGATTGCCTCGGGATGCCTCAACATTCGCCAGGCCATGCGCGCGATCGACAGCCGGATCTTCATGTTGGTGGGCGCTTCGCTGGCAGGTGCTGTAGCACTCGAGGCGACAGGCGGTGCAACCGCGATTGCGTCCGCACTGGTCTATATGCTGAAGGGAGCTTCACCACCGGTAATCCTGTCGGCTCTCTTCTTTATCGTGATGATCCTGACCAACTTCCTGTCAAACAATGCGGCGGCGGTTCTGTTCACTCCGATTGCCATCAATCTGGCCACCCAGATCGGGCAAGAACCGGAAGCCTTCGTTGTTTGTCTGATCATTGCGGCCAACACGTCCTTTGCGACACCGGTCGGCTACCAGACCAACCTGATCGTCATGGGCCCGGGTCACTATAGATTTATCGACTTCATGCGGGCTGGCGCACCGCTCGCGCTTATTTTATGGTTGACCTTCTCGATAGTGGCCCCATGGTATTACGGTTTGTAGGACAAGTTTTGAGGGATCGCGGGACATAATAAGGTGACACGGCACCCAACAGATCATCCGCAGTTCTATCTCACGGCGCCAGCGCCCTGCCCTTATCTGGATGGAAAACAAGAACGCAAGGTTTTCACGCATCTTGTCGGGCATGGGGCGCCCGCTCTGAACGAGGTACTCACGCAAGGTGGCTTCAGGCGGAGCCAGAACATCGCATACCGCCCAGCCTGCGAGCAGTGCCAGGCTTGCGTATCTGTACGCGTCAGGGTTGACGACTTCAAATGGAGCAAATCGTTCAAGCGTGTCTGGAAAGCAGGAGCCGAGATTGTCGGCGCGCGTCTTCCTGCCAGCCCTTCTGCCGAGCAATACGATCTTTTCCGGGACTATCTGGAAGCCCGGCATGAAAACGGCGGCATGACGGAAATGAGTGTCCTCGACTATGCGATGATGGTTGAAGACACCCATGTCGAAACGCTGGTGGTCGAGTATCGTCGCCGCGGACCCGACAGCTACCTGACAGGCACCGGCGAAGGTCCCCTTCTGGGTGTGGCGCTCAGCGACCAGCTCTCTGACGGCCTGTCGATGGTCTATTCGTTCTACGATCCGTCCTACGAGGACACCGCGCTAGGCACCTACATGATCCTTGACCATATCGAGCGCGCGCGGAAAATGCGCCTGCCGTATGTCTATCTTGGCTATTGGGTGGAAGGGTCCGCCAAAATGGCCTACAAGGCACGCTTCAAGCCACAGGAACACCTCGGGCCCAACGGCTGGGTGGTGGCCGAAGCAGATGCATCAGCCAAGGACCGTTGAAAGGTCTTCTCACCAAAATCAGTGCGTAAGCGAAGTAACCAGCGAGACAGGAAAAGCTGTCTTCAAACGACGGTTCATTGCTGGGGAATGTGTTTCCTGATCTTTTCGAAAACCGATCTGAACATTTCTTCTGTAAGGCGCCCGGTATTGGTGTTGTAACGCGAGCAGTGGTAGCTGTCGAACAGCACCAGTTCATACCCCGGCAAGTCATGTTCTGCACAATGGGAAAAAGGAAAGCTGGCACGCCGTAACTCAAGCGCGCTCAGGAACGTCTCATGAGCAATCCTGCCCAAGGCAAGAACCGCCCGAATGGAGGAATTGGCAGCCAGGGTCGACAGCAGATATGGACGGCAGGTCTTGATTTCCGGACCAGTTGGTTTGTTCTGAGGAGGCAGGCACCGGACCGCATTGGTAATCATTGCGTCCTTAAGCGTCAGCCCGTCATCAGGTCTCGCAAGGTAGGTGCCTTCGGCAAAACCGAAGTCAATCATGGTCTGAAAAAGGAGATCACCAGCATAGTCGCCGGTGAAGGGACGTCCCGTACAATTGGCTCCCTTCATCCCCGGCGCCAGACCGACAATGAGCAGTCTGGGTGCTTCTGAAGTAAAGGTAGGCACGGGTGCATTGTGCCAATCGGGATAAATTGCCTTCAGCTCCTCGCGCAAGGCGACAAGCCGCGGACAGGCCGGACAATCCGATGGCGGATCGACCGGTCCTAACTCTCCCTCAAGAACGGACATGGCGCGCCTTAGTAGTCGTCGTCCTCGTCGTCTTCTTCTATGTTCGCCGGCATTTGCGGACGGACCGGTCGCTCCGAAGGATCCCGGCCTATCTTGTTGGCGAGGCTCGCAAGATCGATGAAATGATCTGCCTGACGACGAAGATCGTCTGCAATCATCGGCGGCTGTGTTTTCAGCGTGGAAACCACGGAAACCTTGCGGCCTTTGCGCTGAAGAGCTTCCACCAGGGAGCGGAAATCACCGTCGCCGGAGAACAGGACCACATGGTCAACGGACTCCACAAGTTCCATGGCATCGACAGCAAGCTCAATGTCCATGTTACCCTTGACCTTGCGGCGGCCAGCGCTATCCACGAATTCCTTGACCGGCTTCGTGATCACCTTGTAGCCGTTATAGTCGAGCCAATCGATCAACGGGCGGATCGATGAGTATTCCTGGTCTTCAATCAACGCGGTATAATAATAAGCGCGCAAAAGATAAGCCTGACCCTGGAATTCTTTCAGCAGGCGTTTGTAGTCGATGTCGAAGCCGATTGCTTTGGCAGTCGAATATAAGTTCGCTCCATCAATAAACAAAGCAACCTTTTCCCGAGCGTCAAACATCTTATTTGAAACCTTTCCGAGTTAAATGCACTGTTCTTGAAGCCATAGTGACGAATCCGGTTTCCCGCATCCGAATCCGTCAAATCTGCCTGTCGGACGGCGCATCATTTGCTGTGAAGTCATTGTAGCATTACGCCGCTTCATTCAGCTTATTGTTTTGTTATTCCCTTAGGCTCTGTTGATTCTTATAGAGCCGTAATAGTGGCGTACACTATTATATTGGGCTGTCGCAATGCAAAAGCGAGAGCCCTTCCCAAAAATCCGGTAAAAATCCAGCTTTAAGCGACGCTCTCCTTTCAAATCTTACAAGGGGTTGCTTTTTCTAAACGTCAACACTATACGCTGTTTCTTCAAGTTCCTTAAGCCTATGGAGACGTCGAATGGCGCGCGTGACCGTCGAGGACTGCATCGACAAGGTCGAAAACCGGTTTGAGCTGGTGCTGCTTGCTGCGCATCGCGCTCGCATGATCTCAAGCGGCTCGCCGCTGACAATCGACCGTGACAACGACAAAAACCCTGTTGTTGCCCTGCGTGAGATCGCCGAGCAGACCGTCAGCCCGGAAGATATGAAAGAAGACCTGATCCACTCACTGCAGAAGTTTGTGGAGGTCGACGAGCCTGAAGCGGAAGCCGTTCCGGTTGTTCCGACTTCCGGTCAACGTCAGGTTACCCAGGTCAATGCTGTAGACGACAGCGCAGTAGAATTCGACCGTATGTCCGAAGAAGATCTGCTGCGTGGCCTAGAAGGACTGGTTCCGCCCGAGCGGACGGACGACGTCTAATAGCGCTTTTCAAGTTCGCCTGAAGCGCGGCCCCAGAGATCCGCGCTTCAGACGATTTTTCTTTGTCCTGCTGATGTCTCAGCCGGTTGCCAGGGTCGGTTGCGGCCATGATGCGTCAATACGAGCTCGTTGAACGAGTCACACGCTACAATCCGGAAGCTGACGAAGCCTTGCTCAACAAGGCTTATGTCTATGCCATGCAAAAGCATGGCTCGCAGATGCGTGCGTCCGGAGACCCTTACTTTTCTCATCCCCTCGAAGTTGCGGCGATCCTGACGGATCTGCGTCTTGACGACGCGACCATTGCCGTTGCGCTTCTTCACGATACGATTGAAGACACGGACGCAACCCGATCTGAAATTGACTCCCTCTTTGGCGAAGAGATCGGCAAGCTTGTCGAAGGCCTGACCAAGATCAAGCGCCTCGACCTGGTTTCGCGCAAGGCAAAGCAGGCTGAAAACTTCCGCAAACTCCTGCTGGCGATTGCCGATGATGTCCGCGTATTGCTTGTGAAACTGGCGGACCGCCTTCACAACATGCGCACGCTACATCATATGCCGGAGCACAAGCGCGGACGCATCGCAGAAGAAACCATGGAGATCTATGCGCCGCTTGCCGGCCGCATGGGTATGCATGACATGCGAGAAGAACTGGAAGACATTTCCTTCCATGTGCTCAATCCTGAAGCCTATGAAACAATCACGGACAGGCTGGCGGACCTTCGCGAAAAGAACCGGGACCTGATTGCCGACATTGAAACCACGTTGACCGAGCGCCTCAGCGAACGAGGCATGGCGGCATTGGTCAAGGGGCGTGAAAAGAGGCCCTACTCGATTTTCCGCAAGATGCAGCGCAAGGCGATCGGTTTCGAACAGCTTTCGGACATCTACGGCTTCCGCGTCACGGTTGGAACTGAAGAAGCATGTTATCGGGTACTGGGTGTCATTCACACGACCTGGCCTACCGTACCGGGACGCTTTAAGGATTACATTTCGACGCCGAAGCAGAACGACTACAAGTCGATCCACACAACAATTGTCGGACCGTCCAGACAAAGGGTGGAACTGCAGATCCGGACCATGTCCATGGACCGGGTTGCCGAATACGGCATTGCCGCTCATGCACTTTACAAGGATGGCGAACTCGGCGGCCGAAATATTGCGCGTCATACGGACGACTGCCGCGCCTTCGAGTGGTTGCGGCGCACCACCGAACTCCTCGCCCAAGGGGACACCCCGGAAGAGTTCCTGGAAAACACGAAGCTGGAACTGTTCCACGATCAGGTCTTCTGCTTCTCGCCGAAGGGCCGACTGATCGCCCTGCCCCGCGGCGCGACCCCGATTGATTTCGCTTATGCGGTTCACACCGGCATTGGCAACACCTGCGTTGGCTGCAAAATCAACGGCAAGATCATGCCGCTGGTCACTGAGCTTCATAACGGCGACGAAGTGGAGATCATCCGCTCTCCTGCGCAGACGCCTCCTCCCGCCTGGGAAGCGATCGCCGTGACCGGCAAGGCACGGGCTGCCATTCGCCGTGCAACGCGTGAATCGGTACGCAAGCAATATGGCGCACTGGGCGAACACATTCTCAAACGCGCCTTTGCCCGCGCAGACAAGGCCTATTCAGAAGATCTTCTGGAGGCCATTCTCGAAGAGCATCACCAGTCAACCGTTGCCGATCTTCTGGCGGCAGTCGGGCGTGGCGACCTGAGCGCGCAAGCGGTGCTGAAGTCCGCGCATCCGGACTATCAGGATGAGCGCGTTGCCATAACAGGTCCTCCCATGGAAGAAGGCTGGTTCGGCCTGAAGCAGGGACACGGTCTGAAGTTTCGAATTCCCCCGGGAGAACTCGATGGCGACAAACAGCCGACGGACCAGGCTGAAAGCACGGAAGAAGGCCCGGCTCTTCCCATTCGCGGTCTCTCCGGAGATATTCCGGTTTCATACGCTCCAGATGGCGGCGCGGTCCCAGGAGATCGTATTGTTGGCATCTTGACCCCGTCGGAAGGACTGACCATCTATCCGATACAATCACCGGCTTTGAAAGAGTTCGATGATCAGACGGAGCGATGGGTGGATGTACGCTGGGATATTGACGTCAACAACCCGGAACGTTTCCCGGCGCGCCTTGACATTTCCGCTGCCAATGAACCTGGTTCACTCGCTACGATTGCACAAGTTATAGGCGAAAACAGCGGAAACATTGACAATGTAAAAATGGTGACCAGAGCTCCCGACTTCCACCAAATGACCATTGACCTGGAAGTATGGGATCTGAAACATCTGAATCGGATTATCAACCAATTACGTTCGAAACCGAATGTTTCCAGCGTCAGCCGCGTGAATGGCTGAAGACGCACCGCAAGTTAAGAGGGAACCAGTTCCATGAACCGTGATGAAGTATTGGCCTTGTTCCGCGAAGCTGGCGCAATCCTGGAAGGTCACTTCATTCTGACCTCAGGCCTGCGTAGCCCGGTCTTTTTGCAAAAAGCCCGGGTGTTCATGTTTCCGGACAAGACGGAGAAACTCTGCAAGGCCCTGGCGGACAAGATCAGGGCCTCTGGTCTGGGACGCATTGATTACATCGTCTCCCCGGCTCTGGGCGGTCTTATTCCGGGTTATGAAACAGCCCGGCATCTTGCCATTCCTGCCATGTGGGTTGAGCGCGAGGATGGTGAATTCCGTCTAAGGCGCTTCGAATTGCCGAAAGGTGCCAGGGTTGTGGTTGTTGAAGATATCGTCACGACCGGTCTCTCAAGCCGCGAAACGGTAACCTCGTTGAAAGCTCTTGGTGCTGAAGTGCTGGCAGTTGCCTGCCTGATCGATCGCTCCGGAGGGGAAGCCGACGCTTCCGTTCCGGTTATCGCCCTGGCGGAATACAAAGTGCCCGCCTATGCGCCTGATGACCTGCCGCCCGAGCTGGCAGCATTGCCGGCTGTCAAGCCGGGCAGCCGCGGATTGAGCTGAACGAGAACGGAGCAAGTACCCGCCCAATGCTGTTTCGCCGTAGAAATAGGCCATCGCGCATCGAACGCTTCCGCGTTGCCGTATGGCCGCGGAACAGCTGGTCCAGGTCTACCCGTTACTTCGGCAAACGCGTCCTTCGATTGACGGCGACACCGCATGCAATTGCCATTGGATTTGCTGCAGGCGCGTTTGCATCCTGCACGCCGCTCGTCGGCTTCCACTTTCTCACGGCCTTCGCGGTGGCCTACATTGTCCGCGGAAATCTCATCGCTTCCGCGCTTGGAACATCAATCGGAAATCCGCTGACATTTCCCTTCATCTGGGCAATCACCTTCAAGATCGGGCAATGGATCCTACACGGTCGTGCTCCCAAAACCGATCCACATCAGGTCCATCAGCAATTCCAGCAGGGATTGTTCGAGAAATCGCTGGATTCGCTTTGGCCCATGCTCAAACCGATGTTTATCGGAGCAGTTCCATTAGGCCTGGTAGTTGGAACGGTTTCCTATGTGATCGTTTACAAATGTGTCGAGGTCTATCAACGCCGCAGACGGCAGACAATCGCCACACGAAACGAACGGGTATTTTCGCGTACCAGGTCGACTGCGGAAGAAGACAGCAGCGCTTGAAAACGGGAAACGATCGGTCCATCTGGATCGGTGACAGTCCCAGCCCCGCGTAATGGGGCGCCAGAACATGAAGGCTAAACCATGATCCTCGGCATTGGCAGCGATCTGATCGACATTCGCCGGATCGAAAAAACTCTCGACCGCTTCGGAGAGCGTTTCACAAATCGGGTCTTTACCGATGTAGAACGAAAGAAGTCGGACAAACGGGCTGAACGGGCCGCTTCCTACGCAAAACGGTTTGCCGCCAAGGAAGCCTGTTCCAAGGCACTTGGCAGCGGCATTCGCATGGGAGTCGCCTGGCGGGAAATGGGGGTCGTGAACCTGCCCTCCGGCAAACCGACGATTGCTCTGACCGGGGGCGCCGCAGAGCGGCTCGATGCCATGACTCCCGAAGGTTTCAGAACGACCATCGACCTCACCATTACCGATGATTTTCCTTTGGCACAGGCATTTGTCGTCATTTCCGCCTGGCCGTTGGACTGGCCATTACCTTCATCAACAGCTTCCGACTGATCGCAGGAGCGTGTCCGACCCGACCTGCATTGCTTCCATTGGCCTGAACGGCTAAAAGTCCCGCTGACAAGCGGCTTTGCCCTCCGAATTTCCGGACAACATGTTTTAAGGGATAAGATGAGCGTGACAGAAAACAAAAAGGAAAAGGACAGCGGTCTTTATGAAACCGTAAAAGTCGTTGTCCAGGCGCTTCTGCTTGCCCTGGTGGTACGGACCTTTCTGTTTCAGCCTTTCAATATTCCGTCCGGCTCGATGAAGGACACGCTGTTGATCGGTGACTACCTTTTCGTCTCCAAATACAGCTACGGCTATTCCCGCTACTCCTTTCCGCTCGGTCTGATGCCCTTTTCCGGTAGAATTTGGGGAACTGAGCCCAAGCGTGGTGACGTTGCCGTCTTCAAACTGCCGACCGACACGTCAATCGACTACATCAAGCGCGTCATGGGATTACCGGGCGACACGATCCAGGTGATCGAAGGCGTTGTTCACATCAATGGTGAGCCCGTCAAACGTGAGCGCATCGACGACTACATTGAGCAATCCTCTTCAGGCGTGGTTCGCCGAGTGCCGCGTTATCGTGAAACCTTGCCCAATGGTGTTTCCTACGACACGCTGGACCTGACACCCAATGGTCAGTTGGACAACACTCGCGAATACAAGGTTCCTGAAGGTCATTACTTCATGATGGGTGATAACAGGGACAACTCGATCGACAGCCGCGTCCTGAGCCGTGTCGGCTATGTGCCGTTCGAAAACTTCATGGGCCGCGCTGAAATCCTGTTCTTCTCCATCAAGGACGGAACTCCCGCATACGAGATCTGGACTTGGCCGTGGAGTGTCCGCTGGAACAGAATTGGCCGCACTCTCTAGAGTGCGGTCCCGCATTTTTTGCGTGAGACCAAAGCTGGCTGTATGACGAACAAGCAAAAACAAAGCCCCATCTCAGCTCTGAAATCGGCTCTTCAATATGACTTCAAGGATCTGGAGCTGTTGCGCGTTGCGCTGACACATGCAAGTGCGCTGGCTCCATCCGAAACCGTTGCCGGCAGCTATCAGCGCCTTGAGTTTCTAGGAGATCGCGTTCTCGGGCTGGCGATCGCCTCCATGCTCCACACGCATTTCCCAAAAGCCGATGAAGGGGAACTTGCGCGGCGGTTCAACCACATGGTCAAGCGGGAAACCTGTGCTGAAATCGCCCAGGAACTCGGTGTCGGAGACGCAATGCGCATCGGTCTCGCCGAAGCGCAAACAGGTGGTCGCAAAAAGACCGCCCTTCTCGCCGATATCTGTGAAGCCCTGATCGCTGCGATCTATCTTGACGGTGGCTTTGAAGCCGCAGAAGCCTTTATCCGGCGCCTTTGGGAACCGCGTATGCTATCGTGGACGGGTCCCTTGAGAGACGCAAAGACCACGCTGCAGGAGTGGGCGCAGTCGAAAAGCCTGCCTACTCCGCGCTATGAGGTTACAGGTCGAGACGGCCCCGACCATGCGCCGAATTTTACCGTTTCGGTCATTGTTCAGAGCCTGAAACCTGGAGAAGGCAAAGGTGGCTCCAAGAGGATCGCCGAACAAAATGCCGCTGAAGCTGTGCTGCGCCGGGAAGGCGTCTGGAAGGAATAAGAAAACTTGAGCGACGAAAACGACACAGACGGCCCGATGGACGATGACGAAGGCTTTGTGGCCCCGACCGGCCGGTTTGATATCCCCCTCCCCGAGCCACTTGCCGAAATGCCCAAGGACACGAAGGCAGGCTTCGTTGCGCTTATCGGAGCTCCAAATGCCGGCAAGTCCACGCTGATAAACCAGCTGGTGGGCACCAAGGTTTCCATCGTGACCCACAAGGTCCAGACCACACGCTCCATCATTCGCGGAGTGGCAATGCATGGCGCGGCCCAGCTGGTGTTCATCGATACGCCCGGCATTTTCAAGCCCAAGCGCCGACTGGATCGCGCCATGGTCGATACGGCCTGGGGTGGAGCTCGGGATGCGGACCTGATCGCGCTTTTGATCGACGCCCGCAAGGGCATTGACGAGGAAGTTGAAAATATCCTCAAGCGTCTTTCCAGCCAGTCGGCACCAAAAGTCCTGATCCTCAACAAGACCGACGTTGCCAAACGGGAAAAGCTTCTGGAGCTTGCTCAAAAAGCCAACGAGTATCTGGACTTTGAAGAGACATTCATGATCTCCGCGCTCACCGGGGATGGGACGCAGTCTATCCTGGATCACTTTGCGTCCAAGGTTCCCGAAGGCCCCTGGCTCTATCCGGGCGATCAGCCTTCCGACCTCCCATTGCGTATTCTTGCGGCGGAAATCACCCGCGAAAAGCTATTTGAGCGCCTGCATCAGGAACTCCCATATATTTCCACCGTCGAGACGGAACAGTGGGAGACCAAGAAAGACGGTTCTGCGCGTATCGAACAGACGATCTATGTTGAACGGGACAGCCAGAAGAGCATCGTTCTCGGTAAACGCGGGCAAACCATCAAGGCAATCTCCAAGGCTGCGCGAGAAGAGCTTTCCGAGATCATCGAAGCGCCCGTCCACCTGTTCCTGTTCGTGAAGGTTCGCGAAAACTGGGCCGATGATCCGGAACGTTATCGTGAGATGGGACTGGAATTCCCGAAGTAATTGGCCTTTCGAACAGAATCCGCCAATATGCCCGCTTGAACTAACGCAGGAAACAGCAGTTGGAATGGAGCGGACGCGGTGTGGTCCTGACCACACGCAAGCACGGCGAAAATGATGTCATTCTAGAGGCCATGACGCTTGATCATGGCCGACATCTCGGTCTTGTGCGCGGCGGTCGCTCCAAACGTCACCGTCCGGTCCTCCAACCAGGCAATGAACTGGATCTAACCTGGAAGGCGAGACTGTCGGATCACCTGGGGCAGTTTCAGATAGAACCACAGACATTGCGTGCTGGTGAACTGATGACCTCAACCATCGGTCTCACGAGCCTTCAGCATATGGCGTTTCTTTTGCGCCTTCTGCCTGAACGGCACCCCTACCCCCGGCTGTTCAATGCACTATCGGTCTTGCTCAATCACCTGGAAGAGGCCGATGCCGCCGGCGCGCTCTTGATCCGGTTCGAACTTGAACTGCTTCAAGACCTTGGGGCAGGACTTGATCTGACTTCGTGCGCGGCAACCGGGGCAACGGATGAGCTGGCATATGTTTCACCGAAGTCCGCCCGGGCAGTCAGCCGCGAAGCCGGTCTTCCCTATCACGACAAACTGCTTCCCCTTCCCTCATTCCTGCTGGAGGGCCAGCGGCAGGCAGGCAGTGAACTGACGTGGCTCGATATCACACAAGGCTTTGAACTGACGAGCTTTTTCATAGACCGACATCTTCAGGAGCGTGGCGGTAGGGACAACGGAACACGTGAGCAATTGCTCAATGCACTGGAAAAACGCTACCGCAATGAGTTCCCCTGGAACTTCTGAACATGACCCTTCAATGAACTCGGCCAGCGGGTTTCAACGTTCGCCATGTGAGACTTCTAGTTTCCCCTGAATAGTAAACACCTATGGCAATGCCTACTACATTTGAGGCAGGAACATACCCGACGCGCGTTCGAACTCGACTATCGATCGAATGGTCGCGATGGTCTCCCAAGACAAAATAGTGACCGTCGGGCACATTGTACTCGCGGGTGTTGTCCAATTGACTATCAGGTGTCAGATCCAGTGTGTCGTAGGTGGCGCCATTGGGCAGGGTCTCCCGAAAGCGGGGCACCCGTCGCATAGCTTTCGATGAGGTTTGCTCAATAAAGTCATCGAGACGCTCCCGTTTCACCGGATTACCATTGATGTGCAAGACGCCGTCTCGCATCTCAATCGTGTCTCCGGGCATACCGACAACGCGTTTCACATAGACGATCGAAGTGTCGCTCGGGAGTTTGAACACCAGGATATCGCCACGTTCAACGGGAGGCCTGTGGCTTTTCTTGGGAAACAAATAATCGACCAATACAACAAACGGATCTGTAATAGCCTTCTTACTCTCTTACTATCGCATCAGATCCAAGCAGGTCGTCGAATTGGAACCTTACCGTCACCGTGAGAATAGAAGCGTTAATTTTTTCCCGCCATACGCGAAGCCGTGATCTTTTTTTACTTACTGGACCACCCCTTATTCAGATTGTTCGAGACGCAGCAGAACAAATATTTTCAAGACTTCCAGCACCGGTGGAGAAGCGACATCGAAATCCGTTGAAAATCCGCCATTTTCACCCCAATTCGTCAGAAGCGAATTGCACTGATTTCAGGAACCGGCTAGCAAGCATTTATGGGAAAAGAAGTGACACCGCCGCCAAGCGGCATTGAGGGCATCAACCTCAAGGACGCTCTTGAAGAGCGTTATCTGGCCTACGCCTTGTCGACCATCATGCACCGGGCTTTGCCCGATGTTCGCGATGGCTTGAAACCCGTTCACAGGCGGCTTCTTTATGCGATGCGCCTGCTGAAACTTGATCCGGGAGCAGGCTTCAAGAAGTGCGCCCGTGTGGTCGGTGACGTGATCGGTAAGTATCACCCGCATGGTGATCAGGCGGTTTACGACGCTCTTGTCCGCCTTGCTCAGGATTTTGCACAGCGTTACCCGCTGATTGATGGCCAGGGCAACTTCGGCAACGTCGATGGCGATAACGCGGCCGCCATGCGTTACACCGAAGCGCGCATGACCGACACGGCAAAACGTCTGCTGGACGGTCTTGACGAGAACGCTGTCGACTTTCGCGAAACCTATGACGGCGAAGACAAGGAACCGATCGTTCTTCCTGGCGGGTTCCCCAACCTTCTGGGCAACGGTTCATCCGGCATTGCTGTCGGCATGGCAACTTCCATTCCGCCACACAATGCCCACGAGCTTTGCCTCGCATGTCAGCATCTGATCAAAAACCCGAAAGCCGAAGTCGACGAACTTCTGGAATTCATCAAGGGACCGGACTTCCCAACCGGTGGCTTGCTGGTTTCCGACCAGGGTTCCATTCGCGAAGCCTATGCGACTGGACGCGGCAGTTTCCGTGTTCGCGCACGTTGGGAAGTTGAAGACCTGGGAC
>JBCCVB010000172.1:0-14474 GCA_039195965.1 Pseudomonadota bacterium | reverse complement strand
TAAAATTTTAGATATCAGTCGCTTGAGACATTAAAAATTGGTAATGAATATTCGAAAATTTGAATAAACTATTAAGTACTTGGAACCTTGAACTGACTCACTCTCCCGTAAAAGCGGCAATTCGGCTTCTGACCTTTGCTAGATATTTCTCCCTGCTGGACTGGGTCGAGGTGTCCATCTTGTAGTGCGCCAGAAACAGGGTTTTACAGCCCGGCTTTGCCAGGAATTTGATCCCTCTCAAGATGATCTTTCTGCCAGGTTCACCAATCAGTTTTGAAATCCACCAGCTGGCACCACACGTCGTTACGATTGCAATGCGCGAAATGTTGTGCATTTTCGGTCGCATTGGTTCTGTTTCGGTTGGCATTTCAAAGGTTTCATAAGGAACCCAGACCCGCTCCAGCCAGCCCTTGAGCATTGCAGGCTGGCTGAACCACCAGGTCGGATAAACAAAGACCAGAGCTTCACACCATTTGATATCGGCAAGATCGTCAGCAATCGGAACGGTATTCAATTGCGGTGTGTGGTAGCTCCGTCGCTCCTGAGCGCTCATGACGGGGTCAAATTCTCTCGCATAGAGATCGGTCAGACGAACTTCATGGCCACTCTCTTCCAGGGTCTCCACCACGGCCTTGCAGATCGCAGCATTGTAACTCTCCCGGCAAGGATGACTGAAAACAACGAGTACCCGCATTCGATAAGCCTTTGAATTCATTATAAGTCAAAGAGCATCACTTGCCCTAAACGAAATTGACCGGTTTACACTCAAGATTGCTGCAGACCGGGAAACAGGAATTGATGACCGCTGGAGAAGTCGTATTCCGGATGCTCCCAGGCGATCATCTTGCCCGGATTGAGAAGCCCTTGAGGGTCAGCGCGTTTCTTGAAGGCAAGTTGAACCTCGTCCGTTTGCTTCATCCCCCCTTCTTCAAGCGTGTAGCGGTGCGGATTGAAGATCGGGCAGCCATTGTCTTCATGAAGACCGATTATTTCGTTCAACCGTTCTTCCGTGGAATACCGGACAATCGGCAATCCAAAGCAGGTGATGTTGCCGTCGAAGCGTACAAACTCCAGGTGACCGGGCAGTTCGTCTCCAAACATTTCGTGCATTTTCCGCACCAGATCCACCTGGTTCGGGAATGGATAGAGCACCTGCAGGTAGGTGATCGTCGGGTCGACCCTCAATCCTCGCAAAGTCGTGTGATTCCAGGAAAGCTCATAAGCAGGCGGCAGCCGTTTTCTATCCTCTTCCGTTGCCGTATCCGAACGGTACAGAATCTCGCCCTTCCTGTGGCGCTGTGTGAACGCAACAAAAGCATCCATAGCAAATGGCGCAACCATGAGCACAGCAACGGACTGGTCCTTGCGGACAAACTTTCGATGCCTGAGGAAGTAGTCGTGCGGAATGGGAGCTGCAATTGGCGCCACATTCTTCAAAAGCAAACCATCCAGATTGGCGATCTCGTTGGAATAGATGACTGCGTCCATGAAGTCGTCAAATCCGACCAGCACATCTACCCACTCGTAACTGGCCGTCAAAGGCATTTCCACTTCGGTGATAATGCCGTTCGTGCCATAGGCGTGCATCACTTTCTGAAGTTCATATCCGGTCAATTCCAGCACCTGCGGCTCTGCCTCCATCGTCAGGATGCGCAGCCTGAGCACGTTTCCGAGGTCCCTCAAACCGCCCCAATTGATCGATCCCACGCCGCCCGAACCACCGGCGATGAAACCGCCAACCGTCGCCGTTCTATACGTTGAGGGATGCATCCGGAGTTCCTGGCCGGAATGAAATTTTGTTGCGATATCGATGTCCGACAGGATCGCCCCGGCTTCGGCAACGACAGACCCGTTGTTGATTTGCTTGATGGCGTTCAACTCGGCCAGGTTGAGCACAACACCGCCCGACAACGGCATCGCCTGGCCATAATTGCCCGTCCCCGCTCCGCGTGTCGTCACCGGCACGCCAGCTGCGTAACACGCCTTCAGAACCCGGATGATCTCGTCTTCTGACCTGGGCGTGACGACCAGATCGGCGGTAACATTCTCCAGCTGTTCTTTCAGAACTGGTGAGTACCAATAGAAGTCTCGGCTTTTCTGCTTCACGATCTGCGGATTGTCTTCGATCTGCAGACCCTCGAGTTCAGTTTTCAAGGTGACGATGGCACTCATGATCGGACCTGCCCTTTCTGCATAAGATGATCTAATTCGCGGTAATCCGGCAACGTCCGGTCTATGCTGCGTCCGGCTCGAACAACATCACGCGGTCCGGCAGGACGAGACAGAAGCTCGTTCCAGTTTCTGGCACGAAACAGGACCAGGTCGGCTGCATTGCCTGGGCTCAAGCTGCCGTGCTCGACGCCCATGAGCGCCGCCGGTGTCTTGGTAACGCAGGTAATCCAATCAGCGACAGGATGGTCGAGCTGCAGAATTCGCGTCGCCTGTGCATAGACCTCAATCAGATCAAGGTCGCCATAGGCATAAAACGGGTCTCTGGTGTTGTCCGATGCAACGGCAACATGGATGTCTCGCGCACGCATTTCGTGAAGCAACGTGACACCCCTGCGCCGCGGGGTGCGCCCCGCCTGACGGTCCTGGAGGTACATGTTGCACATCGGGAGGGTAACAACTGCAATCTCCGCCTCGGCAAGCAGATCCAGCGTCCGGTCGACCTCATCATCTTCATGCATCGACAGTGAACAACAATGACCGCAGACGATCTTTCCGTTGTATCCCAGTTTCAGCGCGGTCTGAGCAATATGCCGCAAAGTTACCGCGGATGGATCCAGCGTCTCATCGACATGGAAATCCAGGTCCAGTCCTCGCTCCATTGCCGTCCTGAAGACACTTTCAAGATGCTTGTCGAGATCTTTGACCATATAGGTCACAGTCCCCATGACACCGCGTGCAGCCGCAACTCGATCAGCCACAGGCTCCAGGTAAGCCTCATCCGTCAGCAGTCTGTCGATGCCGAACAGGCAGACAGCCTGCAGATCTATCCGGCCCTTCCACTCCTGGCGCATTTCCTCAAACAGCGGCCAGCTGATCATCTCTTGGGGTGGAACGCTGTCGAGGTGGGTGCGAATGGCTGACGTGCCATGAGCGAATGCGGACTTTAGGGAAAACTCCATACGGGCCCGCACATCGTCCGCCGACCAGTTAGCTTCCCTGTCATCCCCGACAGCCTCCAGAGCTCCCATGAAAGAGCCGTCCGGGTTTGGTTTTCGCGGCCAAATCTGCCCCTTGTCCAGATGAGTGTGCATGTCGACGAGTGTCGGAAGTACCATGCCGCCATCGAGATCGAACCGATTGCCTGCACCTGCCAGTGTCCCGGCAGGAGCTAATCGAGCAAGCTTTCCGGCCTCGATTTCCAGGTCGACCGAGAGCAACTCATCCGAAGCTCCTGAAAGACTGCCCGTGATCAAGCAGGCCGGCACGGTCGCATTCCCAAGAACCCCTGAACCAGTCAGCGGCCTTGTTAGAACTTCTGTCATCTACGCCTCCCGCTTCAGGGCACTTTCGTGCCACTTGCGCAGAAGCAGATATGACAGCAGGTTGGTTGTCAGGAAGATGAGAATACCGGTGGCAGAGATAAGTGTCAGAGCCGCAAACATGCGCGGCATATTGAGACGATAGCTCGATTCCAGAATCTGGTTTGCCAACCCGGAGCCCGAACCTGCTGTCCCGGCCACAAACTCAGCTACGATTGCACCAATAAGCGACAACCCGCCCGCAATCTTCAAGCCTCCGAGAAAGTACGGCATTGCAGCCGGGAGCCTGAGATACCGTAATGTCTGCCAGCGGCTCGCCCCGTATAACCTAAACAGGCTTTGAAGGTTGTGATCCGCGGAATTCAGCCCCAATGTCGTGTTTGAGAGGATCGGGAAAAACGCGACAATCCAGGCGCAGATCAACAGACCGGCCGCTACCGAGTCCACATAGATCAGGATCAACGGCGCGATAGCAATGACCGGTGTGACCTGCAGAATGACAGCATAAGGAAAAAAGGAAATTTCAATCCACTTCGACTGGGTGAACAAAACCGCAAGACCGAGCCCGCCAAAAGTCGCAAAAGCCAGCGCACCGAAAGTGATTTTCAAAGTGTTTCCAAGCGCGGTGGAAAGGATGCCCCAGTCTTCAACAAGCGTGTGAAACACCAGTCCGGGCCGTGGAAGGATATAGTGGGCAATCTCATTCCAGACACAAAGCCGATCCCACCAATAGACGGACAGCGTCAGGATTATGACTGGTAAGACCCATCGGCCAATCTTCTCTATCCGAACCGCTCTGGCGCGCCGGATTTCTTCCTCGTCGAGAGGAACCGCCTGCTCGCTTTGGTCAAGAGCCTGTTTGTCGGCAATTGCCACTGTCATGTCAGTCTCCCTGTCTGCGACAGGGCGCTGGATCAAAGGTGATCACCGGCCCCCATCGCCGCATGCAATGCTTTGGAAACATCCCGGCAAAATCCGGAATAAACAGAAGATGTTCGAAAATTTTCGTCGCGCGGATATGGTGCATCGATCGCCATATCGTTCACGACACGTCCTGGCCGGGCGGCCATGACGACGATCCTGTTGGAAAGATAGACGGATTCAAAAACGGAATGGGTCACGAACACGACCGTCCAACCGAAGGTCTCCCAAAGGTGCAGCAGATCGTTGTTCAGCTTGAACCGCGTGATCTCGTCAAGCGCAGCAAACGGCTCATCCATCAGCAGAATTTTGGGCCGGGTGATCAAGGCACGCGCAATGGAAACGCGCATCTTCATTCCGCCTGACAATTCCCGCGGATAGCTTTGCGCAAACTGCTCCAACCCGACCATCTGCAAGGCTTCCATTACCCGGTCGCTTGCCGCCTTTTTCGACACGCCTTTCAAACGCAGTGGCAGCCAGACATTGCCGAAAACGGTCGTCCACGGCATCAAGGTTGGCTCCTGAAACACGAAACTCAGTTCGTGGTCCTTTTGCTTGCCGGTTTCCTGCGGCCACTCGACCCTGCCGGAGGTCGGGCTGACGAGATTGGTAATGATACGAAGCGCCGTCGACTTTCCGCAGCCTGAAGGACCCAAAAGAGAAACGAATTCCCCTTCGCGTATATCAAGCGACAGGTCATCGAGCGCCACCGTCCCGTTGGAAAACGTCTTGCAGATCCCGTTCAGGGAGACAATGGCGGAGCTCTCCGCCGGAGTGTTTAACATGTTGTTTTGCACCATGGCCGTCATTGAATCACCGTCCGGCCATGGTTACATCTTTTCCGCACATCACGAAGCAGCCTCGACCTATTTGCCTTCCAGCTTCTTCTTCAGGTCCAGTCCCACACCCTTGTTCACGAACTGGAGCGTGTAGGATTTCGTGTAATCAACATCGCCGTTGACCACTCCTGCTGCGACCATCTTTTCGAAGAAGGACTTGTTGCGCTCGTCGCTCATGGCGCCGATGCCGAGTGTCAGCGCATCACCGCTGTCAACAATCCCGAATTCCCTGAGCTTGTTGATGGAAAACTCCAACTGACCGTCGGACATTCCCGGATTGTCCTTCTTGATCATTTCCAGGGCCTTGGAATTGTCTCCATAAAGGAAATTGACCCATCCGATGGCAGAGCCGTCCACGAAACACTGAACGACTTCCGGCTTTTTCTCAACAAGCTCAAGGGTCGTCTCAACCGTCGTGGAGTAGGTATCGTAGCCATAGTCAGCAATCAGGAAGATATTCGGCTTAAACCCACCTTCTGTTTCAATGGCGTAGGGCTCGGAAGTTACGTAACCCTGCTGTCCCAGGCGCTTGTCAGCCAGAAATGGTGCCGAGTTGTAGGTGTAGGGCCGAACCTGCTCATCGGTGAACCCGTATTCGGATTTCATCCATTGATAAAAGGAGTTCAATCCACCTTTGCCAATCAACAGATTGATGGTTTTCAAGCTGTCCCAAGTATCAAGACCCTGGCCAGGGTGGGTCATGAGTATCTGAGGCTCTTTTTGAAAATGCGCCGCAACAACGGTGGTCGGAATGCCCTGCTCGATGGCGGAAAACGCCTGCAGCATGTTGCCGCCCATGAGGAAGTCGATTTTCCCGACCGGCAGGAGGATGCGGTTGTTCGCCTGCGGCCCACCCGGCTTGATCTCGACTTCGATCCCGCAATTCTCGTAAGTTCCGTCGGCAACCGCCTGATAGTAACCGCCGTGCTCGGCCTGGGCCACCCAGTTGGTGCCAAAGGTGACCTTTTCAAGCGCATGCGTGCTTGTCGATGCCATCAGTAGAAGTGATGCAATTCCGATTTTGCTAGAAAGTTCCATCATTCCGCCTTCCCCTTTTTCGTCGAGCACCGCGCAGGTCAATCTGCCCACAACGGGCCGAATGCTCTGCCGCTGTGCCTTCAAGAGGCCCTAAGAGCGGAACAGCAAAGTGAGCCGAGTTTCCTGAACACCTGGCTCGCTTAGATATGTTGCCTGCGATTGATGCCGCACGCAACAATTGAACATTTACACATCGGCCCTGCCATGTCAGCATAAAAAGTAATCATGACTACATTTTCAGCAGCAGCGAACAATTTGCGCAGCAGTGCAGATCACCAAGGGCCTCAGCGCCGGTTAGACTTAAGTGTCTTTCAAGACAGGATTGTGAATTTTGACGAGAACACACACTCCGAGTGACATCCGCGCCCCCTTTGCCAGATACAGCCATGCGGTCGAGGTCCCGCCCGGACATCGGCTTCTCGTGGCATCCGGTCAACTCGGCATATCCCCACAGGACAAGGTTCCGGCCGATATCGAAGGCCAGACAAGACAATGCTTTGAGAATGTGAAAGCGATCCTTCGGGACGCCGGAATGAGCTTGAGTGACATCGTAAGGATCAACGCCTTTGTCACAGATCGTCGCCATCTGCAGGGTTACATGAAAACACGTGATGAATTTATCGCCTCACCGCCCCCCGCTTCGACGCTCATGATCGTTTCCGGCTTTGCAAGAGTAGAGTTTCTGGTTGAAATTGAAGTTCTTGCATCAGCTGAGTAAAAAGACGACTTTTCCTCGCTTTGAAAGAAATTTCTAATGAAACATATTAAGTTGCCGAAACCGTTCTGGCACGAAATGACAACGACTGACTTCAGCGCTCCGTCCACAAAGGACTGGATCGCTGTTTTGCCGGTCGCCGCAATCGAACAACATGGGCCACACCTGCCTGTTTTTACCGATACTGCGATCGCTGAGGGCCAGATCCGGCGAGTGGTGGAGCTTTTGCCGGAAGACTTGCCGGTAGCTTTTTTGCCGGTTCAGGCGGTCGGCAAATCCAACGAGCATATTTCTTCGCCCGGCACCCTCACCCTTACCTGGGAAACCGCTATCAAGGCCTGGTTGGAAATCGGAGACAGCGTTGCAAGGGCCGGTGTTCGAAAACTTGTCCTGATAAACTCGCATGGCGGCAACGTGCCGTTGGTCGATATCATCACCCGCGAATTGCGCGTCCGGCACAACATGCTGGCAGTTGGAACCGCCTGGGCGCGTTTCGGTCAACCCGAAGGTGTCTTCTCGGACCATGAGCTGACCTTCGGCATCCATGGCGGTGACGTTGAAACATCAATCATGCTGCACCTGCACCCCGATCTTGTCCGCATGGACAAAGCGGAAGACTTCAAGTCCACACAGGAAAAACTTGTCGAGGATTTTCAGCACTTGCGCGCGCACGGTCCACATCAGTTCGGCTGGAAGGCACAGGACCTCAACACGGCGGGAACGGTCGGTATCGCATCCGTCGCGACGGCTGAAAAGGGCAAAAAGTCTCTGAATCATGCAGCGCAGGGCTTTGTTGAGCTCCTCTCGGACATTCACGCATTTGATCTGAAAAGGCTCTGGAAGGACGATTGACACGGAGGCATCGCAACGACAGACATTGAGGCCATCTTCTCGCGAACAACGCAGCAGCGCACATGACCGGAAAACCGCCTTATCAGGACGTCATAAGAAGCATGGCTTTGCTGAAAAGCCTCAATGAATTCGATCCGGTCGTTATTGGCACACCTCCACTCGAAATTGCCATCGATACAAGCGATATCGATATAGCGTGCTCATCCCCTGACTTGAGCCACTTCGGTGAAGTCGTGAAACTTCAATTTGGTGGTCTGGAAGAATTCCGTCTTCGGGTTGTCGATCACCTTTCCCATCCGGCAGTTGTGGCTTCGTTTTTTGCCATGGGTTGGCAGGTCGAACTGTTCTGTCAGGAATTGAAAACTGATGACCAATGGGGCGTGCGGCACTTTCGCGTTGAGGAGAGACTTCTTGCGATCCAGCCGGATCTGCGCCGCGAAGTTCTTGAGCTCAAGCAACAGGGCCTGAAGACAGAACCAGCCTTTGCTCAACTCCTTGACCTGCCAGAAAATCCATATGAAGCGATGCTCGTTCTGGAAGAGAAGTCCGACAAGGAGCTGACGGAAATCATCCACCGGCGGCGTCAATGAGATCCGAGGGTCTGAACTCTGATGTTTCGGGAAAATTGCAAAAGCTCGATTCAATTTGGTGCGGGCGACGGGACTCGAACCCGTACAGCCTAGGGCCGAGGGATTTTAAGTCCCTTGTGTCTACCAGTTCCACCACGCCCGCTTGTTCCCTTCACCTAGCTGCGTTGGAAAAATTTCGCAAGCGCGCCTGAACAGAAATCCGGACAGTTCATGGAAGTTTCCACTTCCTCGTCATTTTGCTCCAACTGGAACTGGAAATTGACGCCGCCGGACGGTATGTCATCAGTAAGCATATATAAATTCACTGCGCCCGCCTCCATGCAGTTTCCGGAGGTTGCGACACTCAAGCGTGAGACACGGTACCCCATGGTCAGCTATATCGATGCCGCTGAAGCCCCGTTGAAGAACACAGGACAGGTTCGCCTCTACGGCCCTGACGATTTCGAGGGCATGATGCGCGCCGGCCAGTTGACGGCTGCATGTCTCGATGAGCTGGCCGATATCGTCAAGCCGGGAACCACGACGCAGGAGATTGACGATTTCGTTTATCAGTATGGCATGGATCACAATGCGATCCCGGCGACGCTGAACTATCGGGGCTACACCAAATCAAGCTGCACCTCGATCAATCATGTCGTCTGCCACGGCATACCGAACAACAAGGCTCTGAAGGAAGGTGATATCGTCAATATTGACGTTACCTTCATTCTTGACGGTTGGCACGGTGACAGCAGCCGCATGTACCCGGTTGGCAAGCTGAAACGTGCATCGGAAAGATTGATCGACGTCACTTACGAATCCCTCATGCGCGGGATCGAGGCAGCAAAACCTGGCAATACGACTGGCGATATCGGAGCAGCTATCCAGACCTACGTCGAGGCGCAGCGTTGTTCTGTGGTTCGCGATTTCTGCGGTCACGGGCTGGGACTGTTGTTCCACGACACGCCCAATATTCTTCACTACGGTCGCCCGGGTGAAGGTGTTGAACTGAAACCGGGCATGATTTTCACCATTGAGCCGATGGTCAACCTGGGCCGTCCGCATGTGAAAGTGTTGAGTGATGGCTGGACCGCCGTGACTCGTGACAGGTCACTTTCCGCACAGTTCGAGCATTCCATCGGCATTACCCCGGACGGATGTCAGATCTTCACCACTTCTCCCAAAGGCATTCACAAGCCTGGACGCTCAACCGACTAGGAGCTTCATGAAGGATCCTGAGCCCGGCGGCACGGACAAGCTTAAGACGGCAAGTCACAAAGGGCACCGGCAAAGATTGCGCGAACGGTTCCGTAAAACCGGCGAGCAAGGGCTCGCCGATTATGAGCTTCTGGAATTCTTGTTATTCTCTGCCCTGCCCCGGCAAGATACGAAGCCGATTGCAAAAGCGCTCCTACAGCGCTTCGGCTCGTTCTCTGCTGCGTTGGCCGCACCAAGAGAGCGCTTGAAGGAAGTCGCCGGACTGTCAGATATCAGCGTGGACACGCTACAGGCCGTCCACGCGGCGATCATCCGGTACCATCGAGCCGAACTCAATGAACGCCAATTGCTGGATTCATGGTCCAAGGTGATCGAATACCTTCAGGCATCCATGGAACTGTCTACCATTGAGCAATTCCGTATTCTGTTTCTGGACAAGAAGAACGGACTGATTGCCGACGAAGTTCAGCAGACAGGTACCGTCGATCACACGCCGGTCTATCCGCGTGAAGTCATCCGGCGCGCTCTGGAACATTCGGCCACAGCGCTCATTCTGGTTCACAATCACCCTTCAGGTGATCCGACACCTTCGCGAGCCGACATTCTGATGACCCAAAAGATTATCGAAGTCGCCAAGCCCCTGGGGATCGAAGTGCATGATCACATCATCGTCGGACTGAGAAACAATGTCAGCCTTCGTGGATTACATCTGATCTGACCTGCACAAAGCTAGATTTCCGTGCGTCAGGCAAAAGACAATGCCCAAGTAACAAGACGTCTGCCGCTGCGACGCAGCATTCCAATTTACCCTTATTTTACTAAGATCTTGCGGGTTTCTTTAACCAGCGCGTGCGATACTCGGGCCAAATCAACTGAGCTCGTGTATGTACAATTCGACTAAAAACTCCGGCGGCCACATCGCCAACACGATCGTCGTTCCGATGATCGCTGTTGTGCTTGTCTCCGTGGTTGGAATTTTTGGTGTCATGCACTGGAGCGCCCGCATCTCAGACGAAAGCGCGGCCCATTCTCAGTATCGTCTCATCGACGGTGCCCTTCAGTTGATGCAAAACTACATGGTGAAGCAGCAGACCGGCGTTGTAATCTGGGACGAGGCATTTGTTGAAGTCAATGATCCGGATCCTGACGAAGGCTGGATCTTCAACAACATGATGCACTGGCTGTTTCAAAACCACGGCTTCTCAAAATCGATCCTTGTCAATCGCGACCTGGAAGTGCAGCAGGCATACGCTCAGGACTATACGGTCAAGTGGCTCTCCGAGGACCTTCTGGAAGAGCTGACGCCAGTCGTCAAACGAGTTCGGGCGCGCTACATCATTTCGTTCAAAAAGACACCATCGGGACTGTACAGTTTCGTCCCGCAAAGCAGCAATTCCCGCCAGGCGATCGCCGAAACGGGCATCGTTGCACTCGCAGGAGACCCCTATCTCTTCAGTGCAGCTGCCGTCATGCCTCAGATCCAGTCCATTTCTCCGACCAGAAAGCCGCCGGCGGTCCTGATAAGCATGGTTCCGCTGCGCGGAGAAAAGCTGAAAGAAATCGCGGAAATGTCGCGCCTTCAGGGTCTGGTTCTGGCAAACTTGCAGAACACACGCGTTGGCGTTGGACGCTTTGAACTGTTGTCGCCCCAGAAGCGGAACGCAGGTGTTGTCGCCTGGCAGACCAATCAGCCAGGCAGCCAGATGCTTCAGCGCGTCAACCCGTTCCTGGCCCTTGCTGCTTTCATGATGGCTGCCGTTGTGATCGCCGTAACCATCTTCACCCGGCAAATGACCAAACGCCTAGCCCGGAGTGAGGCCAAGGCCGTTCACGCGTCACGTCATGACGCCCTCTCGGGTCTGCCGAACAGAACCCGCTTCCACACACTTTTGAACGATGTCTTGCGTGACGGCGTCCAGAGGGAAACCAAAACGGCGGTCGTCTATATCGACCTTGACCACTTCAAGGACATCAACGACACCCTAGGCCACTCCGCTGGAGACAAGGTGATTGTCGCTGTTGGCGAGCGCCTGCGCCGTGTCATCCCCGATACCGGTATTGTTGCCCGGATCAGCGGCGACGAGTTCGCCATGGTCATCCGCGACAGCAAAGATGACGAATGGCTGGAATACATTCTGGACCAGGTTCAGGACGAAATCAGCCGGCCGATAAAGATCGGTAGCCGGGAGTTGTTTGCCAGCCTTTCATTGGGTGTGGCCGTTGCACCGCGCGACGGTGATGATCCCGACGAACTTCTCCGCAAGGCAGATATTGCGCTTTACGACGCAAAGGCGAACGGTCGTAACAGGCGATCTTTCTTCGAACCGACGATGGAACACCACGTACAGTCGAAGGACAAAATGTCTCGTGAACTGCGACTGGCATTGAAGAATGATGAACTGGATCTCGCTTATCAGCCGCAGTCCGACACCGATGCCAAGCGCATCGTATCGGTCGAGGCCCTCGCTCGCTGGACCAAGGCAGATGGAACGACTGTGTCCCCTGCGCAGTTCATTCCAGTCGCGGAAGAAACAGGCCTTATCAACGATCTCGGCCTTTGGGTGCTGAACAAGGCCTGTGCGAAGGCACACGACTGGCCGGGTGTGACGGTTTCCGTCAACGTTTCGCCCAATCAGTTCAAGCATCCGCGTTTTGTTGAAAAGGTGATGGCGATCCTGGCCGCCAACAACCTGCCTCCTCAACGGCTCGAGCTTGAAGTGACAGAAAGTGTGTTTGCCGGACGCAACGATTCTGTCCTGCAGGCCCTGCGCAGACTGAAAAATCTTGGCGTGAAGGTTGCCCTGGACGACTTTGGCTCGGGCTATTCCAGCTTGAGCTATCTGCGCCGCTTCCCGTTCGATACACTCAAGATTGATCGCGATTTCGTCTCCGACATGAACGGCAATCCGGAAGCTGAAGCCATTCTCGTGTCAATCATCCAGCTGGGCAAGGCACTCGGCATGACGATTGTGGCGGAAGGAATCGAGACGGTTGAGCAAATCCGTTTCCTGCAAGCTCATCGCTGTCACAGAATGCAGGGTTTCTTCATTTCCAGACCGCTGACAGACAAGGCCCTTGGCAAGTTCCTTGAAGACTTTCACGGAGCCAACAGCACTTGTTTTGGAACGGATCTCAGCTTTCAACCGCTCACAGCCAAAGGCTGACGTGATACAGCCAGCTGTCTCTATGGACCGAGCCGCCGCTTGATGTTTTCAGAAAACTCGAAATAGCTGCCGAAGGGGCGCGCCTGCGCTCGTTCCAGCCATGGTGTGTGCTGGTCGGAGCTCGCCAGATCGAGACCTGTTTGTCCGTAGGCTTTTCTCACCATGTCCTCGAACCAGGTCACGTGCTGCTGGCGACGGCGCTGCTCAACCAGCCCCTCTTCCGCCAAATGAACCTGATGCCTTTCGGCATGTGTGACGAGTTCTGAAATGCCCGCGCCTGTCTGGGCCGAAACTTCAGACACTGGAACACTCCAGGTCAGCCCTTCCGCACTCAGGGAAAGCGCACCGACAACATCTGACGCAGCTCTTCGCGCCAGAGCGCCCATATCGGCCTTCGTCACTGCCACGACGTCCGGCAGTTCCATTATTCCGGCTTTCATGAACTGGAGACTGTCACCGGAACCGGGCTGCACGCATAAAACAACCGTGTCGACGGCCTGCTTCAGATCTCCTTCGGATTGGCCAATGCCGACGGTCTCGACAATGACCATATCGCAAACGGCTCGAAGCAGAGCGATCGCAGCAACCGCATGATCGGACAAACCGCCCAACCGGTCCCGCGCCGCCATGGAACGCACGAAAACCCGGTCATCCTCGGGATCGGTCTTCAATCGTGTCCGGTCACCAAGAAGTGCGCCACCGGTAATTGCGGATGACGGGTCGATCGCAAGCACCGCCACCCGCTTCCCGCCTTCCCGATAGGCTTTGATGAGTGCATCGGTCAGGCTTGACTTACCAACGCCCGGAGGTCCGGTCAGGCCCAGAACATGCCCTTTTTGAAAGGAGCAGATACTATCGAGAAAGGCTGCGGTTTCCGCATCAGCGGCCTGCGTTTCAAGCCGTGTGAGAACGCGCGCGAGTTGCCGTTTGCCGCCCGCACGCAATTCTTCCAGTTTGGGAAATGCGGCGTTCAAACCTCACTCCCCGAACAGGACGCAACCTTCACACTCAACATTCAACCGGACTTCTTGTGCTTCAGCGCAGCCTGTGCCGCAGCCAGCCGTGCAATCGGCACACGGAATGGCGAGCACGATACATAGTCGAGACCGACGCTTTCACAGAAGGAAATGGACGAAGGGTCACCGCCGTGTTCACCGCAGATACCAAGCTTGATATCTGGTCGTGTCGACTGTCCCCTCTCGACACCGATCTTGATCAGTTCGCCCACGCCTTCCTGATCAAGGGAAACGAAGGGGTCCTGCTCCATGATGCCACGGCTTTGATACGTCCCAAGGAACGAAGCCGCGTCATCACGGGAGATTCCGAATGTTGTCTGTGTCAGGTCATTGGTGCCGAAGGAGAAGAACTCGGCTGATTGCGCGATTTCCGCGGCCTTCAATGCTGCCCGTGGAAGCTCCACCATCGTACCGACCTGATAACTGATCTCGGTGCCGGTTTCCTCGGCAACAGCTTTCGCCATGGCCTCGATGTTTTGGCGCACCAGATCGAGTTCACCCTTGAGGCCCACAAGCGGCACCATGATTTCCGGAACGACCGGTGCTCCGGTCGATTTTTCGGCTTCAACCGCTGCCGCGAATATAGCCCGCGCCTGCATTTACGCGATTTACGGATAGGAAACCACCAGGCGGCAACCGCGATGGCCGAGC
>JBCCVB010000171.1:0-14551 GCA_039195965.1 Pseudomonadota bacterium | reverse complement strand
TTCTCGTTCAAGACCAAATCCGCTCCCTGTTCGGAGTGCATCAGCCTGAAGAAGTCGGCGATCGGTTCGGGCAAACTGGCATAGGTCGCTGCGGGCAACACCGGTGGCACGATCGCTTCCATGAACACCAGCCCCGCAATCCTGTCAGGATTCAAGCGTGCATGGCGCATTCCCAATGCAGAACCCCAATCGTGCACGACCAGGACCACATTTTGAAGATCGAGCTGATCCAGAAAGGCGTCCAGGTAGGCGGCATGATCTGCGAACCTGTAGTCGATATCCGGCTTGCCACTGTCCCCCATGCCGATCAGGTCTGGTGCAATGACACGGTAACCTGCCGGAACATGAGGAATAACGTTGCGCCACAGATACGAAGAGGTCGGATTACCGTGGAGGAAAACAACGGGCTGCCCTTCGCCTTCGTCAACGTATGAGATCCTTGAACCAAGTACCTGCATTTGGCTTTTGGAGTATGGAAAATCAGGCGAGATCTCTATTCCGTAGGGTGCACTTTTTGAATCTGTTTCCTGGGTCGTTTGCGCAGCCGCTGACCCTGCCGGCAACAATGTCGCGGCCGCCGCACCAGCGGCCACGCCTTTGAGCAATCCGCGGCGGGTCGTATTGATTTTCAGCTTGTCATCCATTGTCTTACCATCCACTTGAAAGGTCCGATCGACACCTCGGTGGGCCCGACCTTCCCTAAAAGTTTGTGGATCGGTTTTGATTTTAGAATAGGCTTGCTCTAGCCATCGCGGATAAAAAACAATCCACCCCAAATGAATGCTTTCTGATAACGGTGTGCGGATGAAAAGAGACTTGGACTGGGATCACCTGCGAACCTTTCTGATGGCCATGCGCACCGGAAGTTTCCGCAAGGCAGCCGAAAAGCTAGGGGTCAATCACGGCACGGTCCACCGCGCCATTTCGGCGCTTGAAGCCGATCTTGGAACGCGCCTTTTCGACAGGACGACCAGCGGTTTGCAGCTTACCCAGTCTGGCGAAGCCCTGATTGCGCCAGCCGAGGAAATGGAAGCGCAGGCCAACACGATCAGCCGGAAGATCTCCGGGCTGGATCTCGTACCCTCGGGGACCATTCGCCTGAGCCTGCCGCCGGTCATGTCTCATGAGCTTCTTTCGCACATGCTTTGCGAATTCTCGAAAAGTTATCCGGAGATCTCGGTACGCACGATTTCGACCAACCGGGTCTCCAACCTTCAAAAGCTGGAAGCCGACATATCATTGCGCATTGCCTTGAATGTCGACGAGGACCTTCTTGGGCGCAAGCTGATCAAGTTCGTTCAGGCGGTCTATGCCTCTCCGGACTACCTTGCCCGTCATCCGAATCTTCTGGATGATGACGGCGACGGCACGCATTGGATCGCCTGGAACGACGCTCATGACTGGGTTGCGACCAGCCCGTTCCCAAAGGCAAAGGTCCGGCATGTGTTGCCGGAAGTATCCATGCAGATCGAGGCCGCTGCACAGGGTCTTGGGTTGATCAAGGTCCCTGCCTTTGCTGGAGATGCCGATCCACGCATCATTCGCGTTCCAGGCGTCCCCTTGCAAAGCGGCTACAATATCTGGCTGCTTTATCACGGCGATCTTCGGCGCGTCGCAAGGGTGCGCGCGTTTGTCGATTTCGCAATCGATTACTTTGCCCGCCACAAGACGCGCTTCACCGGGTAACTGCCGACGACGAATATGGCTGAGATAAAACCGGAAATCGCGGGAACCTGCCGCATAACGACATTGGTCCTCTCCTCTTTCTAACGCGAAAAACCTATGATCGGCACCCAGTTTTCGGCCCAGGTGCGGCTGGAGCTTTCTCCCATGGCGGACAGGGATTTTGTCAGAAAATCAATGAAAACCCTGACCTTGGCAGGCAGGTATTCGCGCTTGGGATAAATTGCAAACACGCCACTGTCCGGTTGTGTAGGCCTGAAATGCGGGTAGAGGGAAACCAAAGCTCCACTATTCAGACCCTGCTGAGCGAGAAAGTGGGGCAATTGAGCAAAACCCAATCCGTCAGCACACATGTATGCCATTGCTTCACCATCATCGGTGATGTGGCTCCGTTCCAGTTCACAGGGAAGATACTCACCCCTATCGTCTGGCAAAAAGATGGGCTGTAGCTGTTGCGTTTCCTTGATGCGGAAACCGATCCACTGATGATGCTGAAAGTCTTCGGAACAGCTCGGCGTACCGTTTATCTCAAGATATCGCGGTGACGCACAGATGAGAAAGTCCATCGGGCTGAGACGGCGGGCGACAAGACGGCTGTCCTTCACGTAACCGGTACGCAGGGCGACATCGATATCGTTCTCGATTATGTCGAGGTGCAGATCATTGATCTCAAGCTCCAGCCTGATATCCGGGTATCGCTGACAGAACTCCCGCAGCAACGGACGAAGATAAAGATGACCGTAGCAGACGGCCGAATTTATACGCAGCGTGCCGCTTGGAGAATCGTTTAGTCGCTTCAATTCATCTTCGCACGACGAGAGGTCCTGAACCGTCCGGCGCACCGTTTGGGCATAGGTTTCCCCCGCTCTGGTAATGCTCAGCCGCCGGGTCGAACGTTGAAAGAGCGTCAACCCCAACTGAGCTTCCAGACGGCTGATCGCCTTGCTGACCGTCGACGGGTCCGTGTTGCAGGTTTTTGCCGCTGCCGCGAAGCTGCCACCATCACAGGTGGCCAAGAATATTTCCAATGACCGCAGTTTGTCCATCTGCTGAGCCTAACACGAAAAAATCGTGAATAATGTTCACGACACATAGGGATGCGGATCTATTTTTCTTCGTTTTTCAGAGCTGTAGAAAATTCGAAACCGACGACAAGCAGCTTTGATCAAACGAGGAATCATGTTGAAGAAACTTCCCGCCAATAGTTTCCCTGCCTACGCGTTGCTCGCTTTCATCGCCATGGCAGGCCTTTCCTACATCAACTTCCTGCCGGGTGTGGTCAATGCGCTTGCAGGCGATATCGGTTTCGATGATGCCGAAGCGGGGCAGGTTGTTGCGCTTAATGGTTATGGCGGACTTGTAGGTAGCACGGCCGCTATTTTTTTGGTGCGGCGAATTCGTTGGCAACCCGCCATGTTTACGTTCTTGGCCGCTTTGACGGTCGTCGATATAGGCACCATGTGGGTCGCCGACTACGGATTGATGCTTGGATGGCGCTTTTTTGCCGGAGTTTTAGGCGGGCTGTGTGTCGGCATAGGATTTTCGGTGCTTGCCCGATTGAGCAACTCCGACCGGGCTTTCGGCCTCCTGCTGTTTGTACAGTTCAGCATCGGCTCCCTGGTCATTTACCTGTTGCCAGGGCTCGAAGCCCAGCTCAGCGCGCATGCGGTCTTTTATGTCATGGCGAGCTTTGCATTTTTGAGCCTGATTTTTCTACTGTTTCTGCCCGCACTTTCCCTGAACGGAAAATCGGTCAGACAAACCGCGCCCTTGCCCGGCTTGTTTGGAAACTCGCTGCTATTGTTATCGGCTATCATACTCTATCAAGTCGCCGCCAGCGCAATTTGGGCCTATGTCGGGCTCATCGGTCACAGGGCCGGCATTGCCGCCGAAAACGTCAGTTTGTACATCGCCACAACCGGGTTGTTGGGGCTGTTGGGCGCAATGCTGCCGGTAATCAACGGCAATCGATTTGGCCGCCTTTACTGGATTACAGCTGGCATCGCACTGTCGATAACAGCTTCTGCTGTGCTGAGCATTTCGCAGCTTACCTCCCCTCTCTATCTTATCTCGATGGCCTTGCTGTTCTTTTCCTGGCCTGCGGTCCAGTCATATTTGCTGGCGGTAACCGCTGAGATGGACAGGAGCGGCCGGCTCTCAACCATTGCCGCTGTGGTTTCTTCAGTCGGTCTGGCGACCGGGCCACTGCTCGCTTCGGTCCTGCTGGATGGCGGCAGCTTTTCAATGATGCTCTACACCTGCGCCGTGGTTTTCCTGATGAGTTTTTTACTTCTCTTCAGGCCCGTTCAGGCCCGGGAAAATGCGGAGACCGCTGCAGTGTCCTCGCAATATCAGTCCTGAGATCGAAGACGACCCGTCATTGCTCGAAACAAAATAGCGTTGCCTTGTCAAAAGGTTGGATAAATCACGTGGAGTACCAAGAAATGATCAGGTATATGTTCGACAAGATGCTGCTGTCGATGAAAAGCCGTTACGATTACGACGTTCGTTACATGCAGGATATTTTGAATACAGATCTGAAGGCGTTTCTGAAATTCATGGGGTTTCAGATGATGTCATCTCATGCGGGCAATTTACCTTCAGGACCTCTGTTTGCGGCGAGGATACGCGCAATCATCTGGGATGATTGCGGACCGTGCACGCAACTGGTGGTTAATATGGCTTTGGAGGCAAAAGTAAGCCCGGATATTGTGCGTGCGATTGTCGACAAGGACTTGAACAAGCTGCCTGAAGATATCGAGTTGGTGGTGCGGTTTACTGAGCTTGTATTGGCCCACGATCCCGAGGCGGACGAGTTGCGTGATGAAATACTGGCCTTGTGGGGTCGCAATGGCCTCACCGCCATCGGTTTCAACATCAGTTCCTGCCGGGTTTATCCTGCGCTGAAATATACATTGGGATACGGCCAGGCCTGTAATCGGATTTTGGTGAACGGTTTGCCCATGGCCTCCAATCGGCAACCGGTATTGGCCAACGAGACAGAGACTGTCTAACCAGGTGATCTCGAGCATTTCAGTCGTGACGCGTGGACCGCCCCCTCATCCCGGCGAGCGTTCAGCACCGGTGTGGCGAACACGCCAGGACGCCCGTCAATGGAAGGACCTGATCACGACGGAAGGCCGAGGCTCAGCTCGTTGAAATACTCCTCCACGTGCTCGGCGAAGGCATGCGTGGCTTTGCCCGCCTTGGCGCGTTCGGTCATGATGATGTGATAGTCACCTATCTCCGGCAGACCATGGCGCTCATCCAGCACCTGAAGCGGTGGTTCAACCACACTCGCTGGAAACGGAGCGACCGCGAGATCTGCGAGAAGCGCAGCTTCCTGTCCCGCGCTGTGAAAGCTGGTATAGGAAATCCTATAAGGCTTTTGCATATCGTCCAACGCCACGCGAGCGGCTCGGCGCCACGGGCAACCGGGGGTCGATACGGCCAGCGGCAGAGGATCGCGGTCATAGGCAATCCCGCCCTCCAGGCCTACCCAGACCAGAGGTTCGATAAAGACAACCTCACCACCACTCGCAAGCCCCGTGCCCGGGCGGGCCGTGAACAGCGCCAGATCCAGCGCACCCTTTTTGATCATCTCGTCCAGTTTGGGACTGCCGTCCAGATGCACATCCACATTCACGCCGGGATGAGACCGGGCAAATCTCGACAGAATATTTGGCAGTAGCCGGGTTCCGAAATCGGAGGGGGCACCAAATCTCACTTCGCCCTCGACATCCGGCGAGACGAACAGGGACACCGCTTCTTCATTCAGCATCAGGATCCGCCGCGCATATCCAAGCAGCGCTTCGCCTTCCGGGGTCAGCCGCACACTGCGCCCCTCCCTTGCAAACACGGAAACCTCAAGCAGGGTTTCAAGTTTCTTGATCTGCATGGACACAGCCGAGGGCGTGCGACCAACCAGATCGGAAGCCTTTGTAAAACTTGAGGTTTCCGCGATAACAACGAATGTGCGATAAAGCTCCATGTCGATGAGCGGAGTGCCTGCGCTCGGCAATTTTTCCATGTTTGAGGCCTTTGAGTCGTTCGGTTCAATTTTTTTGAACGAATAGATGAATACAATTCGATTGATTGAAACGCAAATTGTGCCCATATAGCACTCAAGCGGCCCGTTATTTCAATGCAGTGGACCGCATCTCCAACAATCAAACGTATCAGGATTGGGAACACCATGACCTATCTTGCACAAGCCCTGCGCACCAACCTTATGGGTGTTGTTTCCGGCCATTCCGCTGCTGAACTGGCCAAGATGAATTTTGCTCTGCGCATGCGTGAAGCAGCGAAAGAGCCGAGAACCTTTCGCTAAACAGAACCGGTTTTCTTCGCGGATTATGCCAGCGCTGGATATCCCAGCGCCTCGGCTTCCTGCTCCATGAGCAGAATGCCCTCATAATCGTCAAGCGAGAGTATTGAAAAGCCGCGAATGCCCAGGCGTTCGCGGTTTTTTGCTGTTTCGGGCGATGACAAAACAGCCTTGACCGTCTCTGCGATCAGATCAGCTTCCACCTGCGAATACTGCAGGGACGTGATGAACGGCAGGCCCGAAGCCGGTGCGGTTTGCGCAATCGGCCTGAGTTGCCCGGTCAGCTCGGGGATTTCCTGACAGGCAAGCCCCCAGCAAACCGCATCTATGCTTGCAACATCCGCCTTGCCTTCGGCAACCGACCGCATCGAGGCGAGATGGCCACCGCTTCTTGTCACTTCCGAGAAGAACGCCTTGCCCCCGGCGATACGGGAAACGGCATGGCGGAACGTATTCATGCCCGATTGACTGTCCGGCCCGTTGAAGGCAGCGCGTTTACCCTTGAGGTCCTGCAGCTGCCCGAACGGGCTGTCCCTGTGCACGATAAGATGGCTGCAGTATCGCGGCCCCTTACAGCCTTCCGCCGAATAGTGGGGAGCCCCCAACAACCTGACCTTGCCAGTGAGCGCGTGGGTCAGGGGATAGCCGCAGGTTTGCGTTAGAAGAACGCCGGGCTGTTGCCAGATATCCGCCTCGCCTATCCCATCAGGCCAGGGAATGAGGTCATCCGGATCAAGATCCAGCGCATCTTGAATTGCGTCGTGAAGCGCACGTTCCAGGCTTGCGGTTTCGCGGCGCACTTCAGGCCAGTCATACATGGCAAGACGAACGGGATGATACCGGCGTCGGCTCAAGAGGTTCCCTCACCTGAATTCACATCTGCGGAAAGCTGCCTGTGCTTGAGTGGGTGCGCAACGGGCTCCTTCACCTTGAAGAAATAGTGCTTTGCCATTTCGACATAACTCGCGAACACATAACCTTCGTTTCGCCTCTGCCAGTCAGCCCGGGCACTTCGGTAAATCCTCGGCAATTGATACCAGGGCGCGCGGGGGTGCGCGTGGTGGACAACATGCAGATTGTTGTTCAGGAACAACAGGGAAAAAACCGGACAGAATTCCACGATGACAGAGCGTGCCTCAGCATTTTCGTGAGCCCTGTGTTCGGCATAGGTTCGCAGCATCAACAGGCTCATTCCCGGATAGGCAATGGCAAGAGCATAAAGCCAAACCGGCATGCCGCCAACGAGAACGATGAACAGAATGATTGGAACCAAACCCGCCAGATGGTGAATCCAGGCCCGCAGAACCACCTTGTTGCCTGCGCGCAACATGCGGAATTCCGATCCATAGAATCCGATCAGGGAGACCGCAGGTCCGATTGTCAGTCGGCCGATCAGCGTGTTGTTGAGTTTCAGAACAGTCTTGATGACGCTCGGCAGTCGATCCCATTCCCGCCACGCAAGATAGAAGCTCTCGGGATCGTCATAGGGATCCGTCAGCCGGTCGTGGTTGTGGTGGCGCAAGTGCAGCGACTTGAACCGGCGATACGGAATGAAGAGCCCCAGGGAACAATAGACGAGGGCTTCGTTCAACGCCGGATTGCGGGTCGGATGCCCGTGCAGAACTTCATGCTGCAACGAGGATTGCAGCGTTACGATTATGGCGGCAAGCGGGCAAACCACCCACGCGCCCAATTCCGCATAATTGCCAATCAGCAGCATCCACGAGAAACCCGTGAATACGATCAAGACTACCGTTGGCCATTCCCCAAACTTCATGCCCCGCACACCTTGCTCCAGCCACTTGCTTTGATGGCGATTTTGAAAGTCACCCCTGGCAGGACCGGGTATTCTTCAGGCTTGAAAGCGCATTTATGCCGGCCCCTACATTGAACAGTTTGAGCGCGGAACGTGATGATTACAATTTGAGACTATGGGACAAATTCTACAAAGTTTTACAAAATCATCATATTGGTGATGAAAAATAACTTAAGTTATTATTATCATCATATTGTCAGTTAAATTCACACTGTTCGCGTGTTTCAGAAGCCAGATTGGCGCATATTCTTCTGGACAAGTCGGGACCGGTCACATGTCCTGACAGAAGAAAAAAGGAACCAGGAAATGCCCCCAGCGCACCCCAAGGACACTGAGATCACACGCTTTGACGCCATCATTATCGGTGCCGGGATTATTGGTTGCGCAATCGCTCTCGAACTCGCCCGCAAAGGTCATAAGACGCTGAATGTCGATGCGCTGCCGTCCGCCGGATATGGCTCAACATCGAGCTCCGCTGCAGTCATCCGGACGTATTATTCGACGTTGGATGGAACAGCATTGGCCCTGGAGGGCTATCACGACTGGAAAAGCTGGCCGGCCGACCTTGAACCGGACGGCGAGGAGGAGCTCGCCCGCTTCATCGACACCGGTACGGTTCTCATGAAGACCGCTGGGGACAAGACGCTCGGACATGTTCTCAAACACTCCGACACTCTCGGTATCGCCTACGAGCATTGGAGCCCTGCACAAATCGAAGAGAGTCTGCCCGGGTACAATCTGGAATGTTTTGCCCCGGCCAAGACGATGGATGACGACACGTTCGGCATGCCGACGGGTGGAAAGATCGAGGGCGGCGTCTTTTTTCCGGCCAGCGGTTACGTTGATGACCCTCAGCTGGCAGCAAGAAACCTCAAGGATGCCGCGGCTCGTTGCGGAGCGGCGTTTTGCTTCAATACAAAGGTCGTCAGCATCAAGGTGACCGAGAACCGGGTCACCGGAATTGCCTGCGAAGATGGAAGGGTTTTCGAGGCGGGCATCGTTATCAACGCCTCCGGTCCTCACTCGGGAAAGGTGAACCGGCTTCTTGAAGGTGAAACAGGTATCTGTATCGGCCACAGGCCACTCCGTCAGGAAGTGGTGCAGGTCAAGCCGCCCGAAAAGCTTGGTTACACTCGTGAAGGCCTCATTGTCGCCGATGGTGACGTTGCCTGTTACGTCAAACCCGGCAGCGGCGGACAATTGATGATCGGCAGCCTGAACCCTTCCTGTGACCCGCACATAGAAGAGGATCCGGACGATTTCCGGCGTGATCTGACGGATCGCGCCTTGACCTACGCCTATCGCTACTCACAGCGTTTGCCGGAACTTGGTGTCTCCCAACACCCGCTCGGTGTCGCAGATCTCTACGATGCGACAGATGACTGGCTGCCCATCTATGACCGCAGCGATGTCGACGGATTTTATCTGGCCATCGGCACCAGCGGCAACCAGTTCAAGAATGCCATGGTCGCGGGTCGCCTGATGAGCGAACTGATCGAATACTGCGAAAACGGCAATGATCATGACGCCCACCCCCTGCAGTACGCTCTCCGTCATGTTGAACACACCATCAACACGGCAACGTTTTCCAGAAAGAGGGACCTGACCAAGGAAAGTTCGTTCTCGGTTTTGGGATAGACCCCGCCAATGCAACCTTGTCCCCGCAGGAGAGGAATTCGGTCTTGGCGGGAAGCAGCAAATCAGGGTAAGCATCCGGGTCCCCTGACTATGAGGAGCGATCCGGTGGCCTGGTCCCCGCAACAAGATGAAGCCTTGAAAGAAGCGGCTGCCTGGTTGAAGCGAGGCGACCGTCAGGTTTTCCGTCTGTTCGGATTTGCCGGAACGGGAAAAACCACGCTTGCCCGACATTTGGCTGAGGGAATAGACGGCGATGTCTGCTTCGGTGCCTTTACCGGAAAGGCGGCACATGTCCTGCGCCAAAAGGGCTGTGAAGACGCTGGCACGATCCACTCGCTCATCTATCGTCCACGGTCCTCCAAGGAAGAGGAAGACCTTGACGACGACGATGAGGATGCCGGCCCGCAATTCGCGATCAAGCGGGACAGCGCGGCTGCGACAGCGAGCCTGATCGTCATTGACGAATGTTCGATGGTTGACGAGGAGCTCGGCAAGGACCTGCTCTCGTTCGGCACACCGGTTCTGGTGTTGGGCGATCCCGCACAGCTTCCTCCCGTCAAGGGTGGCGGCTACTTCACGGAAGCAGAGCCGGACGTCATGCTGACGGAAGTTCATCGGCAGGCACAGGACAATCCGATCGTTCGCATGTCCATGACCATTCGCGACGGTGGCACGCTTGATTATGGCGAGTTCGGCGAGAGCAAGGTCATTCACCGCCGTGAAATCGACAAGCAGCAGATCCTTTCAACCGACCAGGTGCTGGTCGGCACCAACAAGACACGACGCCTCTATAACGGCCGCATCCGCGAGCTGAAGGAATTCACCACACCAATGCCGGCGGTTGGCGACAAACTCGTCTGCCTGCGCAATGACAAGACCAAGGGTCTGTTGAACGGTGGGCTCTGGAACGTAAAGCGGTTGCGGCAGCCTCGCGGCAACACCTTGCGTTTCGACGTGGTGTCCGAGGATGAAATCAGCAAGACGACCGTCAAGGTCAAGGTACTTCCCGCCATGTTCGAGGATGGCGCTGAAAGCATCCCCTATGCCATTCGGCGCAAGGCGGACGAGTTCGACTACGGCTACGCCCTCACGGTGCATAAGGCGCAAGGTTCGCAGTGGGATGATGTTATTCTATTCGATGAAAGCTGGGCGTTTCGTGAACACAAGAGCCGCTGGCTTTATACGGCTGTCACCCGCGCGGCGGAACGCATCACTGTCGTAAGGTAGGTGCTTCCGGTTCATCGGTCAGAACGCGGGAAGGACCGCAGACAGGCAGTGCACCAAGGCCCGTCTCGATGAAGACCTTCAGGTCGGCATCAGAAGCCCCGCTGCGACCAAGCATTGCGATCGCCGAAAACTGACCATCGAGAAATGTTGCTGCCCGGTCGACATCGGCATCGGCAGGCATTTCCCCGGCTGCAACTGCCTTGATCAAGCGTTCCTTGATCGCCGTGTAGCGGGATTCACGCAATCCGTTTACGAGCTCCTGATGACGCTCCGCACCATAGGTGCAATCAACAAGGGCATTTACCAGAAAGCATCCTGAGGGTGTGCTCTTGTCGAGTGTCAGGTCGGCGACCGCACTCAGAAAATCGCGAAAGTCATCGATAAAATGTCTGCGGGCCTGCTGAAGTCGCCCGAACACCGGACCACCATAGGTCTCGAAATAATGCAGCAGCGCCTTTTCAAAGAGTGCTTCCTTGTCGCCAAAGGCAGCGTAGAGGCCAGGTTTGGCCATACCCGAGGCTTCGGAAAGGTCATTCATGGACGTTCCTGAATAGCCGTTCTGCCAAAAGGCGATCATGACCGAGTGAAGCGCGTCTTTAGTGCTGATTTTCCTCGGCCGTCCCCGTGCCATCGGTCTGTGCTCCTTTTAACAAACCGGATATCAAGTTCATGCATGAGCGGTGGACTTGAACGCGACTACTTTGGCACGTCCGCTCCGCTCTATGTCCAGAGCATTCAATCACGATAATTTGGTCAAAGAATAGCTGCAATTGCCGTACGTAGAATACGCATTTTATTGCTCTTCGTTCAAGACGCAGTAAAAAAACAACCAAAAGGTGTAAATCATTCCCTTTTTTCGGGATGGCGTTTGTTCGCACCGCCAGAAAGGATTGTTAAGTTTTCGGTTTTCCGACTCCATTCTTCTTCGGCCTCCATCAATTGGCAGTGGACGGCGCGGCTCTGTCTCTTTTCCGCCCGATTAAGGCGGAATATCTTCTGCGGCTCAAAAGTTCCCAATCTCGAAAGTCACCGCGTCAATGGTCAGCCTCACACACACCGATCCGACCCCGGCAGGGTCAAAGACTGTCCTTTCAGCAGAGACGGCGCTTCGCATCGCCCATCGCATCGCAGACGAAATCGGCTGCAAGGCGGGTCAGGTAAATTCGACCGTGCAGCTTCTGGACGAAGGGTCGACGGTGCCTTTCATTGCCCGCTATCGGAAGGAAGCAACGGGTGGTCTGGATGACAGCCAGCTGCGCAAGCTTGAAGAACGGCTGATCTATCTGCGTGAACTGGAAGACCGCCGTGTCGCGATCACCAAATCGATCGACGAACAGGGCAAGCTCACGGATGACCTGACCAAGAGCATTCAGGCCGCGGAAACAAAGTCGCAGCTTGAAGACATCTACCTGCCGTACAAGAAAAAGCGCCGCACCAAAGCCCAGATTGCGCGGGAAGCCGGGCTGGAGCCGCTCGCTGATTTATTGCTTGAAGATCCATCCAGGACACCGGAAACCGAAGCGACCGGTTTCATCGACGAGGCAAAGGGCATTGCCGATACCAAGGCGGCTTTGGATGGTGCCCGTCAAATCCTGATGGAGCGTTTTGCCGAAAATGCGGAACTGGTGGGACGCCTTCGCCGTTACCTGGAAGAAAGAGGCGTTGTCCAGTCCAAACTGATCGACGGCATGGCGGACAAAGGTGCGAAATTCGCCGACTATTTCGATTACTCCGAGCAATGGTCGAAGATCCCCAGCCACCGGGCCCTTGCCCTGTTCCGTGGCCGGAACGAGGGCATCCTCTCCGTTGATCTGACGGTTGACGCCGATGATGTGTCTCCCGTTCTACCCGCCGTGAAGATGGTAGCAGATACCTATGGCATTGCCGATACGGGCCGCCCAGCAGACAAGTGGCTGATGGATGTTGCCCGCTTTGCCTGGAAAGTGAAACTCGCACTCCATCTTGAACTCGACCTGATGGGCGTCTTGCGTGACAAGGCCGAAGAAGAAGCCATTCAGGTTTTTGCGAAGAACCTGAAGGATCTTCTGCTGGCCGCACCGGCAGGCACGAAGGCGACCCTTGGACTTGACCCCGGTATTCGTACCGGCGTGAAAGTCGCCGTGGTGGATGACACGGGCAAGCTCATCGACACGGCGACGATTTATCCGTTCCAGCCTCGCAATGATATTTCCGGGTCAAGAGCGACCCTTCTCGCCCTGATCGCAAAGCACAAGGTCGGCTTGATTGCCATCGGCAACGGCACGGCGAGCCGCGAAACCGACAAGCTCACAGGCGACGTACTATCCGACATTCCCACCGGGCAACGCCCCGTGAAGGTTATCGTCAATGAGGCTGGTGCATCCGTCTATTCCGCCTCTGAACTGGCGGCCAAGGAAATGCCGGATGTCGATGTTTCCCTGCGCGGCGCGGCCTCCATTGCCCGGCGCCTGCAGGACCCGCTGGCCGAGCTCGTCAAGATCGAGCCGAAGTCCATCGGCGTCGGGCAGTATCAGCATGACGTCAACCAGACCAAACTGGCCCGCGCGCTGGATGCTGTTGTCGAAGACGCGGTGAACGCGGTCGGTGTCGATCTAAACACCGCGTCCCCGGCCCTGCTCTCACGCATTTCCGGCTTGTCCGACAGCCTTGCCAAGGCCGTTGTCGAACACCGGGATTCGATTGGCCGCTTCGAAAAAAGAACTCAGCTGAAAGATGTTCCGCGCCTTGGCGCCAAAGCGTTCGAGCTTTGTGCCGGCTTCCTGCGGATCAATGACGGTAAGGAACCGCTCGACGCCTCTTCGGTTCACCCTGAAGCCTACCCGCTGGCCAAGCGGATCGTGAAGGCCTGCGGCCGCGATGTACGCCAGATCATGGGTGACAACTCGCTTCTCAAGGGTCTGGATCCTGCGGAATATACGGATGAGAAATTCGGACTGCCGACGGTGAAAGATATCTTCTCCGAGCTTGAAAAACCCGGCCGCGACCCGCGCCCGGAGTTCAAGACCGCCGCCCTTCAGGAAGGGGTGGAAGAGATTTCTGACCTGAAGCCCGGAATGAAGCTGGAAGGCACGGTCACCAACGTCACCAACTTTGGCGCATTCGTGGATGTTGGCGTGCATCAGGACGGTCTTGTCCACGTCTCCCAGCTCGCCGATCGGTTTGTCGACGACCCGCACCAGATCGTCAAGGCCGGTGACATCGTCAAGGTCACCATTTTGGAAGTGGACGTACCGCGCAAGCGTATTTCCATGACCATGAAATCCCAGGCCGACTATCAGGGCCAACGCGAGCGCTCGGACAGGGATCGCGGCGGACCTCAGGGACGAGGCCCTGGCAGCAAGGGGCCCGGCGGACGAGGCCCAGGCGGCAACGCACCGCGCGGCGGCAAAGGCGGACCGAAGTCCTCGGGTGGAGATGGCGGCAACAACGCCATGGCGGCCGCCTTGGCGGCGGCCATGAACAAAAAGCGGAAGTAATCTTGACGTCAGGCGAAGACTTCCGCCTCAACGGTCGGAAGCTCGCCTTGTTCTCGCAGGTCTTTGAGGTAGGTGTTGCAGATTAGCACTGAAAGAATCACCTCCTCAAAGAGGCCAATCAGGTTGGAAAGCAAGAGCATCAAACCACCAATCAAATTTACCTCTCCGGTGTCACTTATCGGCATCATTTCGAGTGCCGAAAATTGGAATATGAAAGAAAACACGAATTCAATAAGTATAAACGGTCCATAGAAAAAGATAATCCGGGGCAAAAAATTACCGGCTTGGCGGCCAGCTCTGTGGACCGCTGCCAATACTTGAGATTGAGTTCCAATAATTTGCGCAGGTAGGACAGTTCCGAAGAGAAACATCGGTAAAACAAGG
>JBCCVB010000170.1:0-14590 GCA_039195965.1 Pseudomonadota bacterium | reverse complement strand
GACGCCGGCGCCCTTGACTGGGCTGCGGAGTTCAGATGAAAGAAAGGGCCGGCAATGCCGGCCCTTTCGCGCTCAATCAGCAATAATTCTAGAGGTGCATCTGATACGATGCCGGAACGTATCTGAAGCCATCCCCTTCGGTTGACACATATCCAACCGCCGGGAACGGCATGTGATAGCCAACAAACGGAACCTTGTCGGCCGCCAACATTCCGAAAACGTCCTTGCGCGTTTTGGCCGCTGCCGCCTTGTCCATGTCAAATCGCACCTCCCAGTCAGGGCGTGCAAGCGACCAGACAAAGTGGTTCGCAGTATCGGCTGCCAGAACCAGCTGCTGCCCGTTGTTTTCCAGCATGTAAATTGTATGACCCGGCGTATGTCCGTGCGCCGCCATGGCAGTCACACCTGACGCGACCGAATCACCATCCCCAAGGAACGTCATCTTGTCCGCCAGAGGCTTGACATTCTTGGTCATTAATTTGGTGACGCCATTGGCTTCGGGGTCCATGGCAGCCCAAAAATCGTACTCTTTTTGACCGGTGACATATCGTGCGTTGGAAAATGTCGGCGCACCACCTTCCATCAGGCCACCGATATGATCCGGATGCATGTGGGTGATAACAACAATATCAACCTGCTCCGGCGTGTAGCCAGCGCTTTCAAGCGCTGCGCGCATGTTGCCACGAGCAGGACGCCCGCCTTCACCGACGCCTGTGTCAAAAAGAATGAGTTCCTGACCTGTGTTGACCAGCGTCGGCGTGAAATAGGCCTTGAAGGCATCATGCGGGATGAAATTTTCCGCAGAATGGGACGTGAACGTATCTGCATCGACATTCATGCCGAACGTCTTTTGTGGCTCTCCAACGGTCACCGCACCGTCAAGCAACGTGTTGACTTCGAAGTCTCCGACAGCGTAGCGCGCTACAGGGGCCGTATGGGCACCCTGTTTTTCAGCGGCAGCATATACATATGAAGTAGACGTCAGACTCGCTCCGGCTACAGCTCCCCCAGCGCCGAGCAAAGCGGCCCGGCGCGTCAGTTCCACCTTGATAGTCATTTGGTACCTCCAGCAGCATTCCATTGATCAAATACACTGAGCGTTCCTCCCCCCTGATGATTGGTCATGCGATCAGACTGATGCGAAAGAACACGTTGAAGGAGGCTCGATTCACCCCCTTAAACTGGCGCAATCGAACGAGAAGAAAAGCCACGCCTTCGTCAGTCGAAAACTATTTCTCGATTTCTCCAACGCCTGCAGCACGTTAGTTTTCATATTAAATTTCAGTAAGTTATCGGGAGTGTAACTCATGCTTCTTGAATGACGCTGTACTTGCGCCATACTTTGGGTAACTCATAATTGAAAATTCCGGCATGATCCGCAGCTATTTTATCCAGGTTTCATTCCTTGCGATCGCCGCAGCCTTGCTGCTCGCCTCCTCTCAGATACAGAGACCCGAAGGCTGGTCGGTTGCCGCACAATATTCCTATTGGCTGGTTCGCATCCTGATTGAGGCAGGCCTGTTTGTGGCCTTTGCAGAATTGCTTGCAAAGCTACCTGCATTGGGTCAACGCAAATGGCTTGCCGTGGTTCTGGCCGCTTGCGTAAGCCTGGTTCCCTTCGCACTTTCGGTGACCGCTCTCGATCTCATTCTCGGCCTACCAGAACTCGAAGGGATGGTCGTTCTTGGTGGACCAGCAGTTGAAGCGCTGCAAGTTTCGGAACAGGAACGCACCAGAGTTTCTTCATTCCTGCTTGAGATGGTCTACCTGTCAGACAATCATCTGGCACTTTGTCTTCTTCTCAGTGCACCGAAGTTGTTTTCCTCATCGGCACCGGCAAAACCCCAACTCAGCGATCGGCAGTCAACGCAAGAGCAGCTTTCTACCTTCGATACGCCGATGGCTATTGGCCGGGAAGCAATCGAATCCGTTGAAACTGTCGGGGGCCCCGCCAATGGTTACTTGCGGCATCTGGACAAGCCATTTGAAGAAGAATTGCTGCGTGTGGAGGCACAGGAACACTATGTCAGACTGATCGGCCAGACAGAAAGTCAGATGGTGCTCTACCGTTTCAACGACATAGTTTCAGAGCTTTCTGAGGATCTTGGCATGCAGGTGCATCGTAGCCACTGGGTTGCCTTCTCGGCGATAGACCGGTCAGAACGCGAGGGTGGTCGACTTTGGCTGAAGCTCACGGAAGGAAGCAGAGTTCCGGTCAGCCGGAAACATGCCGAAAAGGTGCTTGAGCACCTGACACATCGCCAACAACAAAAAAAGGCGGTCTGCTGACCGCCTTCTGTTCACTCAAGACCGGGTGGGATTAACGCTGAAATCCGCCGCCGCCTGCCACCGCAAGCCTTGGTCTCGCCGTAGTACCGGTCGCACCTTGTACAGCCTGTTTCTTCTGGAACAGACCGCGCTTGCCGGGAACCGGCTTAAACGCGTCCGTCAGACCGACAACCGTTTCGGCTGCCCCCAGGACGAGATAGCCGTCATCGGGAATGGACTTTGCCAACCTGCCGAGGATCTCCGATTTCGTGGTTTGGTCGAAGTAGATCAACACGTTCCGGCAGAAAATGATGTCGAACTCACCGAGATGCGAGAAGCTTTCCAGAAGGTTGAGCTTGCGCCACTCGACCATCGCCCGCATCGCCGCATTGATCTGCCACATGTCACCCTTCTGCTCGAAATACTTCAGGAGCATCTGGATCGGCAGACCACGCTGAACCTCGAACTGGCTGTAAAGGCCGGTCTTGGCTTTCTCCAGGACCTCCTGGGAAAGGTCGGTTCCCAGGATTCGCGTCCGCCAGGCCGGCATCTTCGAGGCTTCTTCCTTCAGGCAGATGCCAAGAGAGTATGGCTCCTGCCCCGTTGAAGCAGCCGCGCACCATATCTTGAGCTGTTTACGTGTTGCCCTGCTCTCCAGAAGAGCTGGAAGCATCGTGTCACGGAAATGGTCAAACGGCGTCTTGTCCCGGAAGAAGAACGACTCGTTCGTTGTCATCGCTTCGATGACTTCCGTTTCAAGGGCCCGGTTGCCACCGCGCTGAAGCGTCTGAATGACCGCGCTCAGGGTTTCCAGCTTCGAGTTGCGCGCAATCGGCAACAGGCGGCTTTCCACCAGGTACTGCTTGTCGTTGGACAGGACCAGACCCGAACGTGTTTTCAGGAAGGTTTTCAGAAACTCGAATTCGCTAGGGGTCATCGTGTGTTCCCCTTCAATACGCGTGAGATTTTCGGTCCGATATCCTTCAACGGCAGAATGTCGCTGCAAACACCCGTCTGGGCGGCCGCACCGGGCATCCCCCAGACCACGCTGGTTGCTTCATCCTGAGTAATCACGCTGCCCCCACCTGCAGAAATGGTTTTCACACCATCGGCACCATCGTGCCCCATGCCGGTGAGGATCACTGCCAAACTGGCGGATCCATACGCCTTGGCAACGCTGTCGAACAGCGGGTCAACTGCGGGTTTGCAGAAGTTCACCGGAGGACCGTCGGTCAGGCGGATTTTCACCGCACCGGCGTCCTTTTCCAGAATCATGTGCTTGCCGCCCGGAGCAACATAGATGTTGCCCGGCTTCAGGACCTCACCATCCTCGCCTTCCTTGGCGGGGCGAAGGGCAGCCTTGCCCAGGTGCTCGGCCAGGATGGACGTGAATGTCGGCGGCATATGCTGCGTGATGACGACGGGAACATCGTTCATCGACGTGCCGACTTCCTTCATCACTTCCTGCAAGGCCTGAGGACCGCCGGTTGACGAACCAATCGCAAGAATGCGCGGCCGTGCCGACGAATACGGACGTGTCTTGATACTCGATGCCGCAGCGGCGGCAGCCGGCTGGGCAGCCCCACGAAAGCTTGCTCTTGTATCTGTTGCCGGGCGAGTGGAAACCGGCTTCAGAGGTTGAGCAGTCCGTCCCGCATTGGTTTCCGCACGCATGGTACGTGCCGGACCCCGCATGCGAACGGCACGCGCACCAAGGGCCTTTACCTTTTCGATCAGCTCGCGACGGAAGTCGATCGACGTCGTGACTTCAGAAGTGGATTCAGGCTTAGGAACATAGTCCGCGGCACCAAGCGAAAGGGCTTTCAGACTGATCTCGGCATTTCGCCGTGTCAGCGTCGAAGCCATGATGACAACAAGATCACGCTTCTTTGCCAGCATCAGCGGCAAGGCGGTCATGCCGTCCATTTCCGGCATCTCGATGTCAAGCACGACAACGTCGGGATTGCTTTTTTCGATGTCTTCGACGGCAAGTTTGCCATTGCGCTGGGAACTGACGACCTTCAGGCCTTTGTCTTCCCCCAGCCAGCGGGTCAGCAACCCGCGAATAACCACTGCATCGTCAACGACCATAACTTTGATCGGGTCGCTACCCGGGCTAGCGCCCGCAGAAATACTTCTTTGCGCAAATGCCATTTAGACTGCCCAACTCGAAACTAGATAAGACCGACTTCCTGAAACTTGGCTTCGACAATTTCCCGGTCGAAAGGTTTCATGATGTACTCGTTGGCACCGGCCCGGATCGCCCGAGCAATATGCGCGACGTCATTTTCCGTGGTGCAGAAGACGACGACAGGACTTTCCCCGCCTTCTTCAGCCCGCAGGCTGGTAAGAAACTCAAGACCATCCATGACCGGCATGTTCCAATCCAGAAGGATTGCGTCGGGCATGGTTTTTCTGCACTCATCGAGCGCCTGCTGGCCATCTTCAGCCTCGGTAATCTCGAAGTTCATGTCCTCGAGAATGCGACGGGCGACCTTACGGATGACACTTGAGTCATCTACTACAAGGCACTGTTTCATCAGGCGTAACTCCACTCATCGGCCATTTCGGCCTTGTTATGCTGCTGCCATGGGTTCGGTGAACATCGCGCCAAGCAGGCGGTCAACATCCAGGATAACCATCAACTGGCCGTCCAGGCGGTGAACACCCCCGGAGATTTCCGCCCAGCGACGATCCAGGTTGGACGGGTTGGATTCCGCGGAAGCTGCCGTCAAATTCAGCACTTCTCCAACCGTGTCGATCACCAGACCGTAGCTCTCCTGCTTGTATTCGATGCCGACAGCCATCATCTGCTCGTCTTCCAGCGGAGGAAGATGCAGACGGCGACGCATGTTGATTGCCGTGACAATGCGGCCACGCAGGTTCAGGACTCCCTGAACCTCAGGTGCCGACATGGGTACGCGGGTCACGCTTTCAGGTACAAAAACATCATGTACCTGCGAGATGGGAAGGCCGAAAAGCTGGCCTCCGATGACCACGGTCACATACTGGATCATGTCGTTGCCAGTGGCTTGATCCATATTTGATTTGTGTTCCAGCACACTCATGCTGCTACTCCCAATTCACCGGAGAAGACATCCTTCAGAGCGGCAATCAAGCCGGGACGGTCAAACTTCGCGACATAGTCATCAAAGCCTGCCTGACGTCCCCGTTCGATGGACGCGGGCGTCACGAGCGACGACAGGGCCAGCATCGGAATGCTGCGGAACCGCGGGTCCCGACGAAGCGATTCACAGAACTCGAAACCGTTGATTTCCGGCATTTCGATGTCGCTGACAATCGCATGGAACTTGTCGCCGTTTTCCAGAAGCTCGAAAGCCTGCTGCGGACCGATACAGGTGGTCACATCGTACCCGGCAGCCTTCAGTACCGGCGTCAGCATGTTGCGGAAGAAGGAACTGTCGTCGACGAAGAGAACCTTCTTCGTCAGCGCTTCGATATCCATCTCCTTGCGCATGAACCAGTCTTCAAAGGCCTGAGGCAGATAGTAGCCCAGATCGATGATTTCTGTGGCGCGTTCCTTCACGACTGCGGACCCGAGGACACCCGGACGTTCCGAACCGACCTCGATGTTCATGTGATCTTCGACGATATCGACGATCTCGTCGACCACGAGACCCATGGAGCGACCGGAGTCGGAGAAGACCAGCATCGGCTGAGTGCCTTCGGTCTTGTGACAATCGCCGTCGTTGACATAGACCAGCGGCATGAGCGCACCGCGGTACTGCACCAGATCGCGGCCGTTGGACCGTTCGATCTTGGAGACCTCGAACTCTTCCAGACGTGTAACCAGCGATAGCGGCACCGCCTTTGGCTCGGGCGCACCGGCGCGGAAGAGCAGAAGAGAAATTGCACTTTGTCCGGACATTGCCCTGCGCTGCAGATCCTCCTGATCGTCTTCTTGGGACTCGGCAACGGCACTGGAAGCATGGCTCGCCATCGCGCCGGCAATTCCGTTCGGGTCGATGATCATGATCACCGAACCATCACCCAGGATGGTGTTGCCGGAGAACATGTCCAGATTACGCAGCATGGTGGACATCGGCTTGACCACGATTTCTTCCGTGTGGAAGACCCCGTCGACTACAACGCCGAATGTTTGGCTGCCAACCTGCATGACGACAATGAAGCCGTTATCCGCGTCGATGGCCTCGTCGGCATTTTCGCCCTCATAGATGCCAAGCAACTGGGACAGATGAACCAGCGGCAGCAACTTGTTGCGCAAACGCAGGACAGGCGTGTCCTTGATCCGCTCTATACGGTGTTCGGAATTGGTCTGAACACGAACCAACTCCACGACCGACAGCTGAGGAATGGCAAACCGGTCACCGCCAGCTTCGACGATCAGCGTCGAAACGATGGCAAGGGTCAGCGGAATCTTGATGATGAAGCTGGAGCCTTTGCCCGGCGTGGAACGCAGGTCAACCGTACCACCGATCAACTCGATGTTGTTGCGGACGACGTCCATTCCGACGCCACGGCCGGAAACGCTGGTGACTTCAGCTGCGGTGGAGAACCCTGCGTGGAAGATGAACTTGTGGATTTGGGAATCCGTCATCTTCTCGACTTCAGCTTCCGTGGCCAGGCCACGTTCAAGCATCTTCGCCTTCACCTTGTCGACATCGATGCCCTTACCGTCGTCGCGGACTTCGATGATGATGTGGCCACCTTCGTGGTACGCAGCCAGGGTAATGATACCCTTCTCGGGCTTACCGGCAGCGCGGCGGTCTTCCGGAAGCTCAAGCCCATGGTCGGCGGAATTGCGGACCATGTGCGTGAGCGGATCCTTGATCATCTCCAGAACCTGGCGGTCCAGTTCGGTATCCGCACCGATCATTTCCAGGTCGATCGGCTTTTCCAGTTCCTGGCTCAGATCGCGAACAATACGCGGCAGCTTCTGCCAGGCATTGCCGATCGGCTGCATCCGGGTCGCCATAACACCTTCCTGCAGCTCGGCAGTAACGTTGGACAACCTCTGCAGCGGAACCTTGAATTCGCTGTCCTCGTGACGGCGAACGATTTCCAGCAGCTGGTTACGAGTCAGCACCAGCTCGGACACCATCGTCATCAGATGTTCAAGCGTATCAACGGCAACACGAATGCTCTGGTTGGAGACACCGCCGCCAGCAGCTTTCTTCTCGCCGCCTTCAGCACCGGATTTCTTGGCTTCAGGTTTTTTCGCTTCGGGCTTGGCCTCGGCCTTGGCTGCGACAGGTGCCGGCGCTGGTTCTTCAACCTCCTCGACAATGTCTTCAGCCTCAACAACTTCTGCTTCGGCGATCTCGACCTCGATTTCCGTTTCGCGGAACGCGCGCTCCAGCTCATCAAGGGAGACTTCACCAGGGCGCAGCGGGCGCTCAAGTGCCTGATCCGGCGAAGCATCCTCGGCGGCTTCGGCCTGAGCTGCTTCTTCTTCGGCTTCCGCCTCGTCTTCGGCAACGCTCTCGCCAGCCATTGCGGCATCTGCTTTGGCGGACATGTTTTCCAGCTTGCCGATCAGCTCGCTGTCATCGCCTTGCGGCTCTTCGCCTTCGGCAGCTTCGAGATCACCCAGGATTTCCTTGATCTGGTCGATCGAAATCAGGATGAGTGAAACAGCTTCCTGCGTAACGGGAGCGCCATCGCGGAATTTCCCCATAAGGGTTTCAGCCGCATGCGCAATTCCTTCAAGCCGGGGTAGGCCCAAAAAGCCGCAAGTGCCCTTGATGGTATGCACAAGGCGAAAAATATTATCCAGAATAGTAGCGTTGTTCGGTTCTTGCTCGAATTTTACGAGTTCAACGTCAACAACATCGAGACTCTCGTTCGTCTCTGTAATGAATTCCCTGAGGAGGTCGTCCATGGCCTGCTCTCACCCGACTTGTTACTGGTTCCGCATCCTTAAACGGATGTCTGGACCGAAAAGTCCATGAGAGTAGGTTGACGGCAAAGAGTTAAGATACGCTGAAACGGACGGAGACTTTTATTCGTCTCTTTTAGACCTTTGGAAGGGCCGTAATTTTTACCGACTCTTCTTGTTTATCTATTGTTAATACCATGCCGGATTCACGAGCGAGAAGCAAAGTATAGATCGGTTGCACGGAGTGGGCATCGACACGCTCCGGCTCTTCTCCGCCAAGGGTTTCCTTCATCCCGAGCGGGATGCGCGGATTGAGACCACTGGCTGTCAAGGTGAAGGACGGAGCCTGCGGTTCACCTTCCATTTCCACCTTGATCTCACCGCCGCGCGGAACGCACTGATTGGCGATCAGGATCAGGTTGAGGAGAAGCTTGACATTATTCTTTGGCATGAGATGCCGGGAAAGTTGCCAATTTAGATCGGATTTTTCGTTTTCCATAAACCCGGTGGCAACTACCTGAGCGTCGCCGAGATCAATCTCCGCACCTGCAGAACCGGCCGCTCCAAATGCAAGCCGCGCGAACTGCAATTTGGCCGAAGCCTGCCGGGCACTCTTGCGAATGAGGTCCATGGCGAATTCACGCATGTCCTCCGAGCCTTCTTCGTCCAGAACTTCCAGACCGTTGGTGATGGCTCCAACCGGACTGATGATGTCGTGACAGACACGGCTTGCAACCAGCGCGGCAAGGTCCAGTGAGGAAAGCTCGTTAAGTGCAGACATGGCAGTATGAAGCTCTTCTTGATGGGCTCGGCGAAACAATGATTCGCTAAAATCTGCCCAAGGGTTACACATCCCGAAAGCCGCTGCCAAGGCAAGGTCCTGCCGCATTTCGGGTCATCCAAATGAAAGTTTGCCGGATTTAATGTCCGACTGCCCTGCAGGTTTACCTAACGGCCGGGTTCACACCCAACCTTGGATGCATTGTCTTCAGCATCCTTCATCAGCTGCGAGCCGTTGACGACAAACAGGAATCTGTTCACGACCGAATGGAAGAAAACGAGCCGCCCGTCGACCATTGCATAGATGAAAGGGCTGCCCGCCGTCGCAAATCCCTCAGACAGCGCAAATCCCCCGCATCCGGCAAATTTGGGTGCATAAGCATTCGGATCGCGTTTGAATGCGGCCAGATTTCCCTCATTGACGAAAATCCATTCCGCCCCGCCCCATTTGTATTCGTGCTTCCGGTCTCCCTTTCGCGGATAACCGTCCACGAAGAAACTCACCGGATCGTGTCCGCCTATGGCGTACCCGGTGATTGGATCGGGAACGAAAATCTGGGGACGCGCGATACCTTTTCCCGCAAAAACCACCAGAACGGCGATCATTACTATGGAAAGACACATCAAGGTCTTTTTTTCAGGCCAGCTTTCCATCGATTCGGCTTATGTATGATTCTGAAGTGTATGCGAATCAGCACGTTTCGGCTGCAGTCTAGCATTGCGACACGGTCGTTTTGAAAACAAGAGCCGCATCAAAAGCATGATGAGGAGAATTATTGAATGGCACAAAATCCCTGGCGAGTGGCGTCCCTGCTTTCAGTTGCGTTTCTATGCTTGTGTTTGATTGCCACGACAAATTCCTCACTGGCGCAAACATCGGGCAATGAACCGATCCCACCCGGCGATACGTATAATGAAGACGAAATCGTGAAGGCCGGTCACCAGTTCTTCGGTTCGGTTTCCGGTGGGCTGGCGTCGGTTGTCGAGCGCGCCTTCTCGCGGTACGGCGAGCCCAACGGATACATTTTGGGTGAAGAAGGGTCCGGTGCCTTCGTAGCGGGCGCCCGCTACGGCGAAGGTCACCTTTATACGCGCAATGCCGGCAACCATAAGCTTTTCTGGCAGGGTCCGTCCGTCGGCTGGGATTTCGGGGCCGATGGCGCAAGGGTCATGATGCTTGTTTATAACCTTCCCACCGTCAATTCGGTTTATGACCGGTTTGTCGGCGTCAACGGATCGGCTTATCTGGTGGGTGGTGTCGGTATGACCGTACTATTGAAGAACGAGGTGGTTCTTGTTCCGGTACGCGCCGGAGTCGGTGCCCGCCTCGGATTGAATATGGGTTATTTGAAATTTACGGAAAACGCGACCTGGAACCCGTTCTGATTTTAAAAGATACGGCTCTCAACGGAACGTTCGGTGAATTCAGCAAGCTGTAGTACGCTATGCCAAGCGCCCTTGGCGGCAAGCCTTGGGTCGTCTAATGATGGAGCTATCGGCACTTTTGAAGGTGACTGGAGCCTGATGTGATTGAAGCGGCGATGTATATTGCACTGGGGTTTTGCACGGCCGGCCTCATCGGCCTTGCTATCCTGCCTGCATTTTATCGCCGTGCGTCCAGACTGACGGAAGAAGCACTGCGTGCCGTCAATCCGTCCAGCTATGCTGAAGTCAGGGCTGCCCAGGACCAGGTACGTGCCCGGCATGCTGTCGAACTGAGACGGGTTGAACGTCAGCTTGACAAGGAACGGGAAAAGGCCGCGACCCATCAACTGGAAGGTTCCAGACTGAAGGCTGCCATCGACGATCTGAAAAAGTCACACCAGAACCAGCTTTCGCAAATGGAGACGAAGATCTCGTCTCTCGTGGGTGACCAGCACGCTGTTGACCTTCTCTCTAACGAAGTAAAGACGCTGAAGCAAAAGCTCGCCGACGCCGAAAGAGCGCTGGCTGAGAGCTGGACGAAGCCGTCTGAAGACACCTCCGGGTCTGGATCCAACGCCAACAGTGAAGACGATAGCGACTGGCTGCCTGCCACGGACACCATGACATTGGCGACCATTACCGGGCTTGAAGCCGAAGTCGCAACGTTGAAGGCAAAGCTCGCCAAATATGAGCCGACCGTGGCGACGGAGATTGAAGCATCCCGGGACGAAACAGCGAGAACAAATCTGGCGAAGCTGGAAGCCCAGCTGGTCGACACGGAATCCAAATACGTTACCGCGCAGGCGGAAGTCACCCGGCTTACTCTGATGCTGGATGCCGTCAATGGCGCGAGTTCTGAAAAGGACAAGGACCTGAGCGCCCAGGTACAGGCCCTCACCAGTGAAAACCACCAGCGCCTGCAAGACCTGCGAAACAAGGACAGGGCTCTGGAACGAATGTCCGGGCAGATGCAGAAACTTCAAAAGGACCTGGAGGATGCTCCCGCCCTTGCAGAGCTTCGGCAGGAGTTTCGATCATTGGCCGCCAGGCTCTCGGGCGAGGACCCAATCACGGTCGCCAATGGCAAGCAATCACCAGCTGTGCCCCCAGCGCCGGAGCATTCGGCAGAGACTGAGAAGAAACGCGCCCCGGGCAGCCTGAGCGCCAAAGCCAACGGCCACCTGCTGCCGGAACTGAAGGACAATTTTGCCAACGGCGTCCCCGCTGTTGCAGACAAGGGGCAGACGAAACCCGCAGAGATTGCAACCGCAGCCGAAGCGCTGGTCAGCCGGGTCGTCGCAACCAACCGGAAAAAGGGCAAAAAGGAAGCCGACAGCGCTACAAAGACTATAGGTGACGAACAGATTGCAGCCCCGCAAACGGAAGAAACCGCGCCGAAAACGAAGTCTTCGAAACAAAATAAGAAAGATGTGGCTTGATCTCGACCCGCGGGCGCGGTCTTTTAGACAAAAGACAAATGCCTGACGGATTTACGATAAATGCTGATCGAACGCCATAATGCCATTTTGGAAATCGCCCGCCAGATGGGACGTGTCAGCGTTGACGATCTGGCCAGACGTTTCGAAGTCAGCCCACAGACCATCCGCAAGGATCTGAACGAACTGTGCGAGCGGCGCCTGCTGGCGCGAACCCACGGCGGCGCACTCTTGTCCTCCGGAATTGAGAACGTGGGGTATGAGGCGCGCAGGATCATATCCAGCAAGGAAAAGGCGGATATAGGCGAAAGCGTTGCGGCGCTGATCCCGGACAATGCGTCTATCTTCATCAATATCGGCACGACAACTGAAGCAGTCGCGCAGGCATTGCTGCAGCACCGCGGACTGATGGTCATTACCAACAACATTAACGTGGCCAGTCTGATGCGCGGCTATTCCCAGATCGAAGTGGTGATTGCAGGCGGCGTCCTCAGACACGCCGACGGCGGTATTGTTGGCGAGGCAGCTGTTGATTTCATGCGTCAGTTCAAGGTCGACTTCGCGATCATCGGGGCATCGGCAATTGATCCGGATGGCTCCCTGCTAGACTACGACTACCGGGAAGTGAAAGTCACAAAGACCATCATGGACAATGCCCGGCACGTGATTCTGGCTGCTGACAGCACCAAATTCGAACGAACCGCACCTGTTAGGGTCGGCCACCTGTCACAGGTGAGCACCTTCGTTACCGATCATTGTCCAAACCCCAACTTCGCCAACGTCGCCGCCGAGGCGGAAGTGAAGCTGATCGAGACGGGCATTCAAGCCGACATCCCACAGGATTAATCCGCCCGGCGCATTTCCGAAGTTTGGCTATGCTTGTTTTTCAAGCTTGAGAGCGGTCGCCTCAGCCCGGGTCAGCTGCTCACCTTGCTTGCGCCTCAACAACACCTCTCGGGCTCTTGCGTATTGATCATCCTGCCAAAAGATCAGGCAACCATTGCACCCCTTGCCGCAGCAGCCTTCAGTGCCAATCCGGTTGGTCTTGAAACGCCTTTCGGTCGCCCCTTCTCCGATCTGTTCAACCAGCGCATCGCGTCTTCTTTCGTAGGCGTTGGGATTGACCTTCCCGGAGACCTCCAGGCTTTGTGTGAGTTTGTCGAAACGCACGCGTGCCCATTGCTCTTCGGTCAGCGCCCGCTCCTTGCGCAGAACGGTATAGGCCGGGAAACGCGCCTTGAGATCATTAAGGTCTTCGTGGTCGAACAGGGCAAAAGGCAGTCGGATAATAGTCCGATTGCTACCATGCACCACATCGAAGCGTTTGCCGTCCTTGGCGCGCTCAAAGTCATAAACGCGCAAGAGCACGGTTTCGCGCGCAATCGGGGATACGAATTCGAGCACTTCGCCGGCTTCCAGCTTGTTCTTTACCTCGACCAGGAACGCATCTTCGGTCACTTCGGTGACAACTCCAGCATACTCCCATTGGGCCAGTGAAGCGGTGTGCTCATAATCATGAGCGTAGTTCGTCAGTCGCCCCTCATGGAATGCAAGCGTGTAACCGCGATTCCCAACCGCCTCCAGCTCCCGCATGTAAGGCTTCGGATCCCAATTTTCCGGATCGGCGTAGTAGTCATCGATCGCCATGCGATAGGCGCGCGCAACAATGGCAGCGTAGTACTCGGACTTGCCCCGGCCTTCGACCTTGAGGCTATCGACGCCGATCTTCAGGAACTCATCAAGCTTCGGCATGATGCAGAGGTCGCGCGAATTCAGAATATAAGAACCGCGGTCGTCCTCCTCGATCGGCATCAATTCACCGGGCCGGCAGCCTTCTTCCAGAAGAAACTCAAACAGATCCGCATTTTCCTCCGTAATGCGGATTTCTTCGCGCGTTCCGTCCTTTAGTCGAAGTTTCAGCCCATAGTTCCAGCGACATGAATTCGCGCAATTTCCCTGGTTCGCACCGCGTTCAGCCATGAAATTGGACAGCAGGCAACGCCCCGAATAGGTCATGCACATGGCACCATGCACAAAGGCCTCAAGCTTGATATCCGGGCACTTCTCGCGAATTTCCACCAGTTCCGGATAAGACACCTCGCGCGCCAGAACCACCAGCTCCGCACCCTGACTCTGCCAGAACTTCACGGATAACCAGGAACAGATATTGGCCTGTGTCGAAATATGCAGGGGCAACTCGGGTGCACGGTCACGGACATACTGAAAGACACCCGGATCTGAGATGATCAGCCCGTCCGGCCGTACCTTGCGTACAGTGTCGATATATTCATCGAGCTTGGGAATATCCTTGTTATGCGAGAAGAGGTTCAGCGTCAGATAGGCGCGACACCCATGGGCGTGACAAAACTCGATACCTTCAATGACATCGTCCAGGCTGAATTCGGGCTTGGTTCTCAGCGACATATCCGGCGTTCCGAGATAGACGGCATCGGCTCCGTAGAGAATGGCCATCTTGAGCTTTCGCAGATTGCCGGCAGGCATCAACAGTTCTGAACGTCTCTGGGTCACTGGGATATGTACCTGGATTGAAGAAGTCCGCGATCTAACGGAATTCGTTACGCTTGTGAACAAGCAGTAACCCTTACTCCAGGCTGAAAGGCAGAAGTGCCGCCGGTGCCAAGCTCTGGCACGCCAGTGCGCCGGAAACGCATTGCAACTCGTCCGAACGAACAAATTTCCCCACCAGGGAGGATAATCCGCTCAAAAATGTCGTGAGAAAATGTGTCAATCATCCTGAGGATGAATTGGCACGCCCAACGGGACTCGAACCCGTGTTTCCGCCGTGAAAGGGCGGCGTCCT
>JBCCVB010000169.1:0-14590 GCA_039195965.1 Pseudomonadota bacterium | reverse complement strand
GCGACTAGAAAAACAAAAAAAATCCTACAATGAAAGAGGCAAATGAAAAAAAATGAATATTTTTTAGCCAGAACCAGATTGAATATTTTGCATCGCAGAAAATAAACGAGATTTTTTACTAAATACATGCGGCCCGGAGGAAAGATTAACTTCCTCCAGGCTCAGTTATCTCTAACGCACAAATGTATTTGTTCTGATTATTTCCAAAGAGTGTCACAAGCCTCTGCTTGAACGACATGTCCCAGAACGTCAAAAAGTGCTCCCGATACGCCAAAAGCGACACGTATTCGGCTAAAAAAGACCAATGAAAGTTCTGTTTGGAAACTTTGAGGTGACAGGAAAACGCCAGATTCGGGGCACAATCGATTCATTTCGTCCGCCGTCTCGATTATCTTGAAATCGATCAACTTCCTCCGTTAGGTTCCGTGCAAACAGCAGGAAAAAATTTGTCAAACTCAGCCCATCAAAACCCGCTTTTTCTGACGACCCGGGAAGTTGCCGATCTGTTGCGCGTAAAAGAACGCAAGGTTTACGACCTCGCTGCAGCGGATGAGATCCCGCACCGGCGGATCACAGGGAAGCTGTTGTTTCCGGCAGATGAAATTCACGCCTGGATCGATGGCTCCGGGCAATTGCGGTCCAGAGAGCGCCCAAATGTCCTGGCCGGGTCACATGACCCACTGCTGGACTGGGCCATACGGGCTTCCGCCTGCGGCCTTGCAACTCTTTGCAATGGCAGCCGTGATGGTCTGAACCAATTTGACGCCGGAACGGCAGCACTCGCAGGCATCCATCTGCCTGAAGCAAACGGCTGGAACATCGAGACAGTTGCCGGTCGCGGTTTCCCTGATGCTGTTCTGATCAACTGGACAACGCGCAAACGCGGCCTCCTGGTTTCCAAGGAACTCGCGGGAGAGATCCGCTCGATCAGTGACTTAAAGGGCAAGAGCGTGGCCTTGCGCCAGCCGGATGCAGGAACAGCCGTACTGTTTACCAGTCTTCTAGCGGATGCGGGATTGAGCGAGAGCGACCTTGCCTGTGCCAAGAACCGTGCGCACACGGAAAGCGAGGCAGCAGCCGCGGTCGCGTCCGGTGAGGCTGACGCCTCTCTCGGCATCGAAGCCATGGCGCGGCAATTCAAACTTGCCTTCGTGCCGCTTGCCGACGAGTGTTTCGACCTTCTGATTGATCGCAGATGTTACTTCACCGAACCGGTGCAACGGCTTTTTGCCTTTGCCCGCACCACCGACTTTCAGGAAAAAGCAACAATGCTTGGCGGATACGACCTGACCAATCACGGATCGGTCCGCTGGCTCTCTTCTTGACGCCCAACAGGACACTTCAATGAGCGACATCCGTCCACACGAAATCATGGTTCCGACATCCGCGCCGGACGACGCCCGGCTGCATTTCATCGGCAGGATTCACACGCCCTGGAACGACAGAAAAGAGTGTCCGCGGCAAGGAAAACAGGATGGTCCGGAGTGTCATATCGAGATTTTCGAGCCCTGGGTTCCGGCCCTGAAAGGCATTGAGGAATTTGACCAGATCGAAGTGCTCTACTGGCTCAATCAGGCGCGGCGTGATCTCGTAGTTCAAAACCCGGGTCATAGTGACCGAACCTTCGGCACCTTTGCGCTGCGTTCCCCCGTTCGGCCAAATCCGATCGGCACGGTTGCGGCGAAACTGATTTCCGTCGACGGAGCGACACTGGTGGTGCGCGGGCTCGACTGCCTCAACGGCACACCCCTGATCGACCTGAAGCCGGACCGCTGCTCCTTCACGCCCAAGGCTCCACCAAAACCGTGATGCCGGTCCTCGGCCAGCGTCGGGACAACCGATATTATCCTCGTGGCTGGCTTGACAAGCCTCTGTCAGAATTGAAAATCCCCGGCAAAACCGCTCATCCGAAGCGGTGCTCTGGAGGATTTCATGCAAACGAATGCGGAGACCGGCGCCGTTGGCGTCAATGACGTTGTGTCCATTGAGCGTTTGGGCGCAATCGCCCTCGTCGCACTGGACAATCCACCGGTAAATGCGGCCTCGCATGCCTTGCGCACCGGTCTCTGGCAAGCCGTTGAAGAGCTGCAGAAAGATGAGGAAATCAAGGCCATAGCGATTTACGGCAAAGGCCGTACCTTCATTGCCGGTGCCGATATCCGAGAATTCGGCAAGCCTCCTCAGGATCCCTGGCTGCCGGATCTTTGCAACTTTCTTGAAAGCTGCCCCAAACCGATCGTGTGCGTGCTGCATGGAACGACGCTTGGAGGCGGACTGGAAGTCGCTCTATCCTGCCACGCTCGGGTCGCTATCACAGGCACGAATGTCGGCCTTCCGGAAGTCACGCTCGGCATTCTTCCGGGGGCCGGCGGCACGCAGCGAGCTCCGAGACTTGCAGGCGTTCAAGCTGCGCTGGAAATGATCACCAGCGGCAAGCCAATCGCCGCTGACAAGGCCCTTGAGAGCGGGTTGATCGACCGGATTGAAGACGGGGATCCTCGTGATGTTGCTGTGCAAGCCGCTCAGGACGTTATCGATCAGGCGCTTCAGACCAGACGAACAGGCGACCTGACCGCCGAGCAGGACGAGGAAGCCATTCGGGCGATGCGTGACAAGCTCGCCAAGACTCAACCGTTGCTGTTTTCACCGCACAAATGTGTTGAGGCGGTGGAAGCCAGCCGCCTGCCTTTGGCAGAGGGCTTGAAGGAGGAACGACGCCTCTTCAACGAATGCATGGAAAGTCCGCAGCGGGCCGGGCTCATTCACGCGTTTTTTGCCGAGCGAGCGGTCTCCAAGATACCGGAGGCTTCCGCCACACCGCGCGAGCTCAATTTGATCGGCGTCATCGGCGGCGGCACAATGGGGTCCGGAATTGCGACTGCGCTCCTTCTTGCCGGCTTCCAGGTCATGCTGACCGAGCGTGACCAGGCCGGGCTCGACAGAGGAACAAGCACCATCGGGAAAAATCTGGAAGGTGCGGTCAAACGAGGCAAACTCACAGCCGAAGCCCGTGACGGCATTCTGACAACCAAACTTTCGACATCGACGGACCTGTCCTCGCTCTCGGACGCGGACCTTGTTATTGAAGCCGTCTTTGAAGACATGGGCGTCAAGCGCGAGATCTTCGAGAAGCTCGACGAGTGCATGAAGCCAGGCGCGGTGTTGGCGTCGAACACGTCCTATCTCGACATCAATCAGATAGCCGCCACGACCAGCCGGCCACAAGATGTCATCGGACTACACTTTTTCTCGCCCGCACACGTTATGCGGCTTCTTGAAGTCGTGGTCGCCGACAAGACGAGTGCCAATGTCGTTGCAACCGGATTTGCACTCGCAAAACGGCTCAGGAAGATTGGTGTCCGGTCGGGTGTTTGCGATGGTTTTATCGGCAATCGCATCATGACCTTCTACAAGAAGGCTGCCGATTACATGATGATGGATGGCGCAGCTCCCCACGAAATTGATGAGGCAATGAGAAGTTTCGGCCTTGCCATGGGCCCCTACCAGGTCGCCGATCTTGCAGGTCTCGACATCAGCTGGGCTGCCAACAAACGCCGCGCGGCGACACGGCCAGCTGAAGAGCGTTACATTCCGATTGCCGATCGACTGTGTGAAAATGATTGGTTCGGTCGCAAGACCGGCCGGGGGTTTTATGTCTATGACGACGAGGGAACCCGACCCAACCCTGATGCCCTGGCAATCATCGATGACGAGCGCAGCAAGGCAGGTGTTACCCCTCGCTCATTTACGTCCGAGGAAATCGTCAACCGCTTCACAACTGCAATGATCCTGGAGGCTGTACGGGTGCTGGAGGAAGAAATTGCGCTGCGCCCGATCGACATCGATGCGGTGTTCCTGTTCGGCTATGGTTTCCCGCGCTTCCGCGGCGGCCCGATGCATACTGCCGATCAAATCGGCCCGAAAGAGTTGGTAAGACGGATCGAGGAATATGCTCGGGAAGACGCCTATTACTGGCAAGTGCCCAAGCTTTTGAGAAAGATGGTCGAGACCGGCGATACCTTTGCGCAGATGAACGATCGCGTTTGAAGGTTACGGTGCTCGGCGTCGGGCAAGTTCAAGGCCGGGAAGTCGGCAATGGGTAGTGGAAAGTTCCTCGACTTGGTGCATTTTCCCGACTGAGGATGCAGTTTGATCCCGGATCTCCCGTTGTTCTTCAAGGATGACATCAGAGCCGGGTTCCCGGCTCAAAAACTCACCATGAGACTTCTGTCCCTGCGATGAACTAGGCTTTCCTTATCGCATTCAGGCCGCCTGCAGCATATTCCGGAACGCTGGCGCCGAGACGAAGGCCCAGTTCAGGATTGGATGCATTGCCCTCCAATGCGCGTTTTTTAACGCCCTGCAGGATTGCACCCATGCGGAAAAAACAGAAGGCAAGGTAGAAACCAAACCCCGGAATTCCCGGCATCCTCATGCGTGTGCAATAGGCCTCAATAAAAGCCTGGTCTTCCGGCAAGCCGAGCTTTGCCCGATCAACACCGGCCAGACCTCTGCCTTCTTCGCCTGGAGGGCGCTGCCACTGCATGATCAACGCGGCGAGGTCCGCATAGGGATGTCCGATTGTCGACAATTCCCAGTCGAGCACCGCGACGCATTCCGCCCCATCACTTGCAAAAAGCAGATTGTCGATCCGATAGTCGCCGTGAACCAGAGTACGCTTCCCATCGTCTTCAGGGATGTTATCATCCAGCCACGCGATCAGGTCATTCATCGCTGGAATGCTCTCCGTTTCGCTTGCCCTGTACTGCTTGGTCCAGCGGTCGATCTGACGGCGATAGTAGTTCCCGGCAGGACCAAAGTCAGTCAGTCCGCGTGCCTCCAGATCAATTGAATGTATCGCGGCCAGGACCCGATTCATTTCGTCGTAGGTTGCAGCACGCATATCGGGGAGAAGACCAGGCAGACGTGGGTCGTCAAAGTTCCTGCCGTTGACCAGATCCATGATGTAGAACGATGAACCGACAACACTGTCTTCTTCACAAAGCAGGTGCATGCCGGCGACTGGAACTTCAGACCCCGCAAGCGCTTTTTGAACTCGGAACTCACGATCCACCGCATGGGCCGATTTCAATAGCACTCCGGGAGGCTTCCGGCGCAGAACGTAGTTGCCCGAAGCTGCGGAAAGCCGAAAGGTCGGATTGGACTGACCGTGGTTGAATTTCACAGCCCTTACCGGACCGCGAAACCCGGGAAGGTTCTTCTCCAGCCAGTTGGTCAGATTGTCCAGATCCAGTTCCGCGCCGAGTCCAGGCATTGTTACACCTTGTCGTTGGTGTATTTGCGCAGCTCGGTCCGCGCGATCTGACGGCGATGCACCGCGTCCGGGCCGTCGGCAAAACGCAGTGTTCTCAAATGCGTCCACATGCCTGCCAGCGGGAAATCCTGGCTGATGCCTGCCGCGCCGTGAACCTGCATTGCCTCATCGACGACTTTTAGCGCCATAAGCGGTGCAACGACCTTGATTTTGCTGATCCACGGTTGGGCCGCGCGCGTTCCTTGTGTGTCCATGACCCAGGCTGCTTTCAGGCACAGAAGTCGAGCCATTTCAATTTCCATGCGCGCATTGGCGATGATGTCATGGTTGGCGCCAAGATCCGTAAGTTTTTTGCCAAATGCTTCACGCCTCATGGCGCGCTTGCACAGGAGCTCCAATGCCTTTTCAGCCTGACCTATGGCCCGCATGCAATGATGGATGCGGCCGGGGCCCAAGCGGCCCTGGGCTACTTCAAAGCCCCTGCCCTCACCCAGAATGAGATCATCTGCGGGAACGGAGACATCGGTGAAACGAATGTGCATGTGACCGTGCGGGGCGTCATCGGCCCCGAAGACATGCATCGGTCGCAGGACTTCGATGCCCGGAGCTTCCGCGGGTATCAGAAACATGGAATGTCGGCTGTGCTTGTGGGCGTCCGGGTCCGTGCACGCCATCACGATATAAAGCTTGCAACGCGGATCACCGGCCCCTGTCGCCCACCACTTGTCACCGTTCAAGAACCACTGTCCGTCCTTCTGTTGCGCTGTCATCGCAATGTTGGTGGCGTCCGACGACGCCACATCAGGTTCGGTCATCAGGTAGGCGGAGCGGATTTCTCCATTCAATAGAGGCCTCAGCCAGCGCTCCTTGTGCTCTTTGGTGCCGTAGCGTTCCAGAACCTCCATGTTGCCCGTATCAGGGGCGTTGCAGTTGAAAATCTCAGCAGCGATGCCAACCTTGCCCATTTCTTCCGCAAGATAGGCATATTCTACGGTTGTAAGACCGAAACCCTTCTCGCTGTCGGTCAGCCAGAAGTTCCACAGGCCCCTTTGCCTCGCCTTCGATTTCAAATCCTCCAGAATTTCGATCTGTCGATCGGTCAGCTGAAAGCGGCTTCCGGAAGGGTGTCTTCCCACCTCGTGGTGATACTCGGCATCAAGTGGCTCGATTTCGGTCTCGACCATCTCGCGGACCTTTTCGATAAGTGGCCGCACCTTGTCGGAAATTCCAAGGTCCATGTTTCCCCCATTCAGGTTAGGTAGAAGCGATTCAGCCAGTCGGCTTTCAACGCCGGGCGCCGTTCGTTCTCGATTTCCACGGTCGTCTGCCAGAGAACATCAACTTCTCCTGGCTTCGTCTGCTTCACATTTCCAAGAATAAATCGTCCGCGCAGGCGTGCGCCGGTTCTGACCGGCGACAGGAAACGAACCCTATCGAACCCATAATTGATGCCCATGACGGCGCCTTCGATCTGCGGCTGAGCTTCCTGTCCCATTGCTGACAGGAGTGAAAGCGTCAGAAACCCGTGCGCAATCGTGCCGCCGAAGGGGGTCGCAGAGGCGCGTTCGGGATCAACATGGATGAACTGATGATCTCTTGTGACATCGGCAAAAGCATCGATTTGCGACTGGTCGATCCGGTACCAGGAAGAAACGCCGACCTCCTGGCCGGTCATCGCCTTCAAGCTTTCGATCGTGAGCGCTTGAGTCCCCAATGCCGCCGTCACTCGTATGCCTCCTGAAAAAGGTCCGGCCCCGTTTCCACATTGATACCTCCGCTCAAGGGCAGGATGGCCCCGGTGACGTAAGCACCGCCACGCCCGCACAGAAACTGCATTGCCGCTGCAATGTCTTCCGGTCGCCCGACACGCCCCAGCGGCACCTGGGCACCGACCCGTGCTCTTGTGTCTTCATCTGCAGTGGCAAAGGCGGTCATCTTGCTGACAAAGGGTCCTGGGGCCAGCGCATTGACCGTGATACGCCGTTCGGCAAGCTCCTTGGCAAGAATTTTCGTGAGGTGATGAACGGCCGCCTTCGAGGCAGCGTAGCTGTATGCCCTGTCCCCGTGCGCTGTTTCCCCCATGACCGAACCGACATTGACGACACGCGCGGGGTCCTCCTCGCTTGCGGCAGCGTCCAGCAGCGGCAGCAGGCTTTGCGTCAACTGAAAGAGACCGGCAACATTCAGCCGCATCACCCTTTCCCACGCGGAATGGGGAAATTGGCCAAGCGGTGCGCCCCAGCTGGTGCCGGCATTGTTCATCAGGATATCAAGCCGGTCGGTTCGCTTGCCGATCTCCGCGCACAAGCCGGCAACACCTTCATCGGTCGACACGTCACCGCCGAAACCTTCCGCACGACCTTCATATCCGATCGCGTTCAGCTCAGCTGCCGCGGCCTTGCACGCCTCCTCCTTGCGGCTGGCAATCATTACGCTGGCGCCTGCCGCCATCATTCCTTCCGCCGCCATACGGCCGATTCCCGTCGCGCCACCCGTCACGACCGCGGTTTTGCCCGATAGGCTGAACAAATCTTCCGGCTTCATTCGGTTCCTCCGCCGTGCTGCTTTCTAAGCGTCAGTTTCGACACTTTCCCGGTAGCTGTCAGCGGCAACTCGTCAACGAAGACGACATCGTCCGGTAGTTGCCATTTTGCGATCCGGTCAGCCAACAAATCGAGCAGATCTTGGCTTTGCGGTTGTGCGTCCTCCCTGGCCTGAACGATCAAGAGGGGTCGTTCGTCCCATTTTTCGTCGGGAACTGCGATGACCGCGCAATTGGCAACACCTGGGTGGGACATCACGATGTTTTCCAGATCCAGCGAAGAGATCCACTCGCCTCCGGATTTGATGAGATCTTTCGACCTGTCCGTAATGTTGAGAAAGCCGTCAGGATCAATCGTGGCGATATCGCCGGTGCAGAACCAGCCTTCGTCGTCGAACACGGGCCTGGACGCCTCGTCATTGTTGAAATAGCCCGACGTAATCGTGTTGCCACGGACATAAAGATGGCCGGGCACCTTGCCGTCGTGCGGCAGCCTGATGCCGGCATCATCGACGATCTTCATGTCGACACCGAAGACCCGCCGCCCCTGTGACTGCTTGCGGTCGATGCGCTCGTCAAAGGTCAGTCGATCCATATCGGAAGGCAGATTGCACTGTGTGCCTAGCGGGCTCATTTCAGTCATGCCCCAGGCATGACAAACGTTAACCCCACGGCTTTCAAAAGCCTCAATCAAAGTGCGGGAAGCAGCCGAACCGCCAACAACGATGTCGCCGAGACCTTCCGGCAAACGTTCTCGTTGCGTGATTTCATTCAACAGACCGTGCCAGACAGTGGGCACCCCCCAGGCGGAAAATACCTTTTCCCGGTCCATGAGGTCAAAGAGGCTTTTGCCATCCAGCGCTCCACCAGGGAAAATGAGGCTTACACCGGAGAGTGGCGCCGCGTAGGGCAAGCCCCAGGCGTTCACGTGAAAGAGCGGCACAACCGGCAGGATACGAGTGCCCTCGCACAGGATCCTGGGGATCGTCACGCACATGCTGAAGGCATGCAGAACCGTGGAGCGGTGCGAAAACAGCGTTCCCTTGGGCTCACCTGTCGTGCCCGAGGTGTAACAAAGGCCTGCTGCCTGGTCTTCCGGGAATTCCGGCCAATCGAACACTTCCGGCTGGCACTCAAGAAGATCCTCGTAGCAATAAGCACCTTCAAGCGAAGTCTCAGGCATGTGAGCCCGATCGGTCATGATGATGAAGCGCAAGTTTTTCGGCAGATGCGAAGCAAGACGTTCCAGGATCGGAACGAAGGTCAGATCAACGAAAAGCAGACGATCTTCCGCATGGTTGACGATGTAAAGCATCTGCTCGGCCGGCAGGCGTGGATTGATGGTATGGCAGATCGCGCCGATGCCCGAGATTGCATAGTAGAGTTCAAAATGCCTGTATCCGTTCCAGGCCAGTGTTGCGATCCTGTCTCCCGGCACCACACCGAGGTTTTTCAGGCCATGTGCCAACTGCGCGACCCGTCTGGCACTCTCTTGATAGGTCGTTCGGTGAACGTCACCTTCGGTGCGCACGGAAATGATCTCCCCGGAAGGGTATGTATCCGCTGCAAATGTGATGAGATCCGCAACCTTCAGCGGACGGTGCATCATCAATCCCTTCATGTTTGTCCTCCCAACACCGGCTGCATTTAGCAAGTTCTCAAAGGGCTTTAGGAGCAACCGTAGCGTGAGCTTCCCCAGCGGGGAAGCCCGTTCAGGTGAAATCCTTTGACAGCGCGGCGAACTTGCGCCAAACCCTGCGCTAGCAGCCGGTACCAAGATGGATGGCTGCCAAACCGAATGATCGAGATCCCTTTATGACCCAGAAACTGGTCATCGCCATTTGCACGGCGCAACGGCCGAAAATGTTGCAGGCCTGTCTTTCGAGCCTCGACAACCTGATCCAACCGGCCGGAACGGAGCTGGCAATCGTCGTTGTTGAGAACGATCCGGAGCCGTATTTTGCCGGCCAGATCGCAGAAGACACCAAGGCACGTTATTCGCTGCCGGTGTTCTTCTACCACGAAAGAAGAAAGGGCATCCCGTTTGCCCGTAATCTGGCGCTTGAAGCGGCGCTTGAACACGACCCGGACTGGATCGCTCTGATCGATGACGACGAGCGCGCGGAACCGGACTGGATCGAAAAGCTTCTAACGGCCTGTGAGGAGCACCAAGCGGAAGTGGCAAATGGTCCGGTTCGCCGGATTTATGAAAAACCGGCTCCGCATTGGTGGAAATCGCAACTGCTGAAGCACCGCCCGACCGGAACGGTCATCACCGAGGCACCGACCAACAACGTATTGCTCAGCGCCCGCATTGTGGACAAGGACGGACTGGGGCTCAGATTCGATGAACGCCTGACCTTCGGCAGTGAAGACATCGACTTTTTCCGTCGCACACACGCTGCCGGCGCCAGGATGATCTGGGTGGACGATGCCTTTGTCGAAGAAGACATCCCGGCCTCCCGCGTCACCACGGGACGCCTGTTGAGCCGCATGCATATGGCAGCGACCTCCGGCGCCTTCAACATCGTGCTCCGGGAGGGCCGGCTGAAGGCGGCCCTGCATTTCATCCCGAAAAGCTCTCGACGTATGTTCTTCGGCGCCCTGGCGACGTTCGTGGGTTTCGTTATCAGGCCCTTCGCCCACAAGCGCGGAGAAAAACTCTTCTACTACGGTCTGATCAGGCTGATGAAAGGATCCGGCAACCTGCGCGGTCTCCTGGGACGGGCGCATAATTATTACGACGTAATCGATGGCCACTGACGTGCTTTCCGGACCCGGCAAAAAACTCGCCCACATCCATCTGGGCGTGGATGGCGGAGCGGAAAAGTTCTTCGTGCGCCTGTCCAGGGCGCTTGCCAAACGCGGTGTCGAGCAGATCGCCTTCATTAGGCCCGGAAGAGCCTGGAAGGACGACCTCTCCGAACATTGCCAGATACGTGAACTCAAGTTCAGCCGTTCCCACGTAAAGCGTCACTTCGTTCGCTGGGGCATTGCCCGCGACATTCGCAATTTCGGCGCCGAGGCGACCATGGGCTGGATGAGCCCGGCCAGCAAATGGCTGCCGAAACCCGGTTCCGACATGCGGACCTTTCTTCGCCTGGGCGACTGGCCGGACGGTTTTCACACTTATGGAAACGTCGAGGACCTCGTCGGCAACACACCGGAAATCATACGCCAGGCCATCGGCATGGGCTGGCCTGCGGGCAAGGCGCATGTCATCAGCAATTTCGTGGATCCACTGCCTGACGGTATTCAAGCCGTCGAACGCCGGACCTACGAGACGCCGGACGATGCAACCGTGCTGATCGCCCTTGGGCGCTTCGTCCAGCGCAAGCGCTTCGACCTGATTATCAGAGCCTTGCAGAAGCTGCCCGAAAACGTTCACGCCTGGCTGATCGGCGACGGCGAACTTCTGGAAGACATGAAAACGCTCGCCCGGGACTGCGGTGTCGCCAGCCGTGTTCACTTTCTCGGTTGGCAGCACGATCCGTCCCCGTTCCTGAAAGCCTCGGACATCCTGATCTGCCCGACGGACGAAGAACCGCTCGGCAACGTCGTTCTGGAAGGCTGGAATGCCGGCTTGCCGGTTGTGGCAACCGCCTCACCGGGGCCAAGCTGGCTGATCGATCACGGCGAGACCGGGCTGTTGTCGCCATGCGGAAACGTGGACGGATTGGCAGGTTCAATCACCGAGGTCATCAAGGCGCCCGATCTACGGCAGTCGCTTGAGATCAATGCAACTCAGTATCTTCGCGGACAGTATTCCGAAGATCATATCTGTGCGGAGTACACGAAACTTCTGTTTGATGGACCGTCCGGTTCCCGGGCCGGGTGACACCGGATGGGCAGAGGGCTTTCAAGACAGAGTCCTCCCTGGCAACAGGATCCGGCTCTCACTGCCCCACTCAACTTTTTACCGGTCCCCTTCAGGCTGGCAAGGCGCTTGAATTTTGGGCCAGTTGTGTCAAACAGCATCCGTCAGCTCCGCTGCTGATCAGCAGCAGAAGCAGCAAATTTGAGGTTTATTTTGTCCAGTCAATCCCCTGGGACTAACGAGCCGGTCACCGGGTTACTCGCCCGGATTGCAAGACGCGACTTCACTATTGGCATCGTGGGCCTGGGATATGTCGGCCTTCCGCTTGCAATTGCCGCCGTCAGGGAAGGTTTTCCGGTTGTCGGCTTTGACATCAATGCGGACCGGGTCGATCTCCTGAATGCCGGGAAGTCGGGAATTGAACATATCGACGACGACGCCATCGCCAGCGCCGTTGACAACGGCCGCTTTCGGGCGACGAGCGATTTTTCCGAACTCGGCGAACCCGACGCCATCCTTATCGCGGTTCCAACCCCCCTCAGCAAACAGCGCGAACCGGATCTTTCCTTTGTCGAGGCAAGTGCGGAGGCCGTCGCCGGGAGCTTGCGGCGCGAACAACTGGTTGTGCTGGAGTCGACAACGTGGCCCGGCACGACCGGCGAGCTCGTGAAGCCGATACTTGAGCGGAGCGGGCTCCAGTGCGACACAGACTTTTTTCTCGCCTTTTCGCCGGAAAGGGAGGACCCGGGCAACGCTCACTTCGACACGAAGGCCATTCCGAAAGTGGTCGGTGCGGACGATAAATCCTCGCTCGATCTGGCCGTGGCCCTCTACGGGACCCTGGTTCAGCAGGTGGTTCCGGTTTCTTCCACCAGAACGTCCGAAGCGGTGAAACTGACGGAGAATATTTTCCGGTCAGTTAACATTGCCCTCGTGAACGAACTGAAGGTCATCTACGAAAAGATGGATGTGGATGTCTGGGAGGTGATCGATGCGGCAAAAAGCAAACCGTTCGGCTTCATGCCGTTTTATCCGGGGCCAGGCCTCGGCGGTCACTGCATTCCGATCGACCCCTTCTATCTGACCTGGAAAGCACGTGAATACGAAGTTGCCACCCGTTTCATCGAGCTGGCCGGCGAAATCAACACCACGATGCCTTATTACGTGCTGGACCGGCTGACCTGGGCGCTCGACACGAAATTTTCCCGGGGGCTCAACCGCGCCAAGATCCTGATCGTCGGCATGGCCTACAAGAAGAATGTCGACGACATCAGGGAAAGCCCGTCGCTGAAACTGATCGAGCTCCTGCAGGCGCGCGGCAGCCGGATCGACTACCATGACCCCCACGTTCCCAGGATCCCGTCAACGCGCGCCTATCCGCAGCTCAAGGGGATGCAATCGCTGGAGTTGTCATCGAACATGCTTGAATCCTACGACGCTGTCCTGATTTCGACCGATCACGATTGTATTGACTGGAAGCTGATCACCGAACACGCCAAGCTCGTCATTGATACGCGGAATGTTTGTGCTCGCAATGGCTATGACGGCGACAAAGTAGTAAAGGCTTAAATAGCTTTGAAAACAAATAAAGTACCCAATCAGGTTCTTTACAACCATCTTTTTTCGATAAGTAATCTTTGGAAATAAGTAACTTTTCTACGAAATTGAGTTTCTAGGTTCAATTTATCAGATGAGGCGAAATTTCTCGAAGTAGTGGAAACACAAGAATGCAAAGAAACGAAAAACCTGCGGTCTGCTTTGATGTGCTCATCATTTCGGGTGCGCGGCCCAAATTGCTCGAGCAAACGCTCATCAGTTTTGAAGAAAATCTATTTCGAAACATCGAGTTAAATGACTGCTATATCAATATCGACCCTTTTGAGGGGGGCAGCGAAGACGTGGAGGCCTGCGAGACAATCTGCAAGAACTTCTTCACGAAAGTTATCGCCAACAAACCGGAGACACCTCATTTCACCAAAGCTGTCAGATGGCTTTGGTCTGCACCGAAAACAAAGTGGTGCCTCCATATGGAAGATGACTGGCTTTTGAGACGGCCTATCGAGCTCAATGAAATTCTTGGTGCTATGAAAAGAGACGTTACTCAACTTTCATTTATGACCAAGGAAAAATTCTGGAAATACAGGAGTAATTTTCACTACAAGCCCAACCGACGCAAGTTGTTCGGCATCGATTTGGGTAAAGGCCTCGACAAATCACGCCCAATATTCTCGACAAGTCCCTGTTTCATTGAGACGAACTTCGCGAAGCAATGCGCATCTCTAATGACAGATAAGCTCGATCCGGAGAAACAGCTCAATAAAATAAATGCTCCCTTAAGTGAGTATACCAGCCAGTTCAGGAACCATTTTATCGGTTCACGAACGGATCATGTTGCTATAGATATCGGCCGCGAACACCGAGCTGAGCTGGGCATTAGTAAAGAAGTTATCGATGGACAAAGTTATTGGCGCAGCGACGTTGAACAAGCCAAAAAACACCAAAACTCGACATGATAACGCAGAGCAAGCAAGTAGATATAGCTTGTCCGCGTTACTGACCACGTCATCCAACTCGCAATCATCAGCTTAACTCCAAACCTCAGGCGCAGCCGGGACGCGCCACTACCATGAAAGCAATCCATGATGATTGAAGCCAAAGTTATTGTCGCTGTTCCAACCTACAACCGCGCGCACTTCTTAACCGATGCATTAACAAACCTTAGGTCCCAGTCTTTTGACGACATGAAAGTGGTTGTTATAGATAATGCGTCGACCGATAACACACCAAGTGTTTACGAAGAGATTGCCGGCTCTGATAACAGATTTCACTATGTCAGAAACGAATTTACCATCCCAGCACAAGATAATTTCAAACGCGGACTACAAATAACAGATAGCAAGTTTTTCATGTGGCGCGCAGACGACGATTTATCTGACTTCAATTACATAGAATCCCT
>JBCCVB010000168.1:0-14790 GCA_039195965.1 Pseudomonadota bacterium | reverse complement strand
TCTGGTTTCCGAAGAGTGGCGCGAAAGAATGGCGAGTGCCATGACGGAAGCTATTCACGGATTTTTCAGACCTCGGCTCGCTCGTGGACAAGCAGGGCAATCGCAGTAAAAAGCTTGAATTGTTTGAGAATTTGCAGGTCTTGGCTGGCAATTGCCTCAGCATCGCCATATTGGTGGCTGAGGAAGGCAGGCAACTAATTGTGCTTAGAGGTACCAAAGGGTGCCGGAACAATGTTTCCATGTTAGAAAACAGGAAGCGCTAAAGACGGGGAAAGACGAGCCCGCGGTATGAAATTTTTGGTGAAATTTTTTGGCTATCTCTTCGGGGTCGGTGCCGCACTGGCCTTGCTGATCGCCGCAGGGGTCTGGATGTATTTGCAGCACCTTGACGAAAGCCTGCCAGACTACACAGCCTTGAAGAACTACGAGCCGCCGGTCATGACGCGTGTTCATGCCGCCGATGGCAGCCTGATGGCAGAGTATGCGACCCAAAGGCGCATGTTTCTGCCGATTCAGGCGATTCCGGAGCGGGTGAAGCAGGCGTTCATCGCAGCGGAAGACAAGAATTTCTATTCGCATATCGGTGTCGACCCAGAAGGTATTGCTCGTGCAGCAGTACGCTTCGTTCAGAACTACGGATCGGGCAGGCGGCCGGAAGGCGCCTCGACGATCACACAGCAGGTCGCGAAGAACTTTCTACTCACAAACGACCTTTCGATTGTGAGAAAGATCAAGGAAGCGATTCTCTCGCTTCGCATCGAACAGGCCTATACCAAGGACGAGATTCTCGAACTTTACGTCAACGAGATTTATTTCGGACTTGGAGCACACGGAATCGCGGCGGCTGCACTCATCTATTTTGACAAGTCTGTTCACGAGCTGACACTGGAAGAAGTCGCGTATCTGGCTGCTCTTCCCAAGGCACCGAACAACTATCATCCCTTCCGGCACACCGAACGAGCTATCGCTCGTCGTAACTACGTGATCGATCGTATGGTCGCGGATGGATACGTCAGCGTTGAAGAAGGTCAGGAAGCAAAGGACAAGCCGATCACGGTTAAACCGCGTGAGACCGGCTCCCGCTTGATCGCCGCCGAATACTTCACGGAAGAAGTCAGGCGAGAGGTCGCGGATATCTTTGGTGACAAACGCCTTTACGAAGGTGGCTTGTCAGTGCGTTCGACGCTCGACCCCGAACTCCAGAAGATGGCGCGTGAGTCGCTCATGGAGGGCCTGATCAATTTCGACCACAAACGTGGCAGCTGGAATGGCCCGGTAGACCGGATCACCATCGGCGCGGATTGGGGCGTCGACCTGTCGAAAATCGAAGCTCTCAGCGACATTCCGGAATGGAAGCTGGCAGTTGTTCTTGAAAGTGGCTCCGATCAGGCACAGATCGGTGTGCAGCCGGATACGCTCGTGAGCGGCAAGCTTTCAGATGAGCGCAAGACGGGACCACTCTTCCTCGATACGATGAAATGGGCAAGGGTAAAAGGACGCGCACCAGGTTCTGTATCCGATGTACTTGCTCCAGGTGATGTCGTTTATGTTCAGGAAAGCGAAGTAGCTCCTGGCACCTTTGAACTGCGCCAGATCCCCAAAGTGTCCGGCGCGATCGTCGCGATGGATCCGTATACTGGCCGTGTGCTTGCGCTGGTTGGCGGGTTCAGTTTTGCCCAGAGTGAATTCAACCGCGCAACCCAGGCCTACCGTCAGCCTGGATCGTCGTTCAAACCGTTCCTTTATGCCGCAGCGCTCGATAACGGCTACACACCGTCTTCCGTCGTAATGGATGCGCCGCTTGAAATCAGCCAGGGACCAGGGCTCGGAACCTGGCGTCCGCAGAATTACGGCGGAAAGTTCTACGGTCCATCAACGTTGCGGACGGGTATCGAACTTTCGCGAAACGTCATGACGGTTCGCCTGGCGCAGGACATGGGCATGCCGCTTGTGGCCGAATATTCCAAGCGGTTCGGCATCTACGACAACATGCTTCCTGTTCTTTCCATGTCGCTGGGTGCAGGTGAGACAACCGTTCTGCGCATGACGACCGCCTATGCCACCATTGCTAATGGCGGCAGGAAAGTTCGCCCAACGCTGATCGACAGAATTCAGGATCGCTACGGCCGCACCATCTACAAGCATGACAGCCGTATTTGTGATGGCTGCACGCAGGACGCTTGGGAAGATCAGGGTGAGCCTACACTGATCGATGATCGTGAACAGGTACTCGATCCGATGACCGCTTATCAGATCACCTCGATGATGGAGGGGGTTGTCCAAAGGGGTACCGCAACATCGGTTCGCGCCGTCGGACGTCCGGTTGCTGGCAAAACCGGCACGACCAACGATGAAAAGGACGCCTGGTTCATGGGCTTTACACCGGACTTGGCTGTCGGCGTCTTTGTCGGTTACGACAATCCCAAACCCATGGGGCGCGGAGCAACCGGTGGACAGGTCGCTGCTCCGATCTTCACCGATTTCGTGAAAAAGGCTCTGGCTGACAAGCCTCCGGTCGAATTCCGCGTGCCACGCGGGCTGCAACTGATCGCGATCAACCGGCGAACCGGGTTGCGGGCAGCTCCTGGGACACCGGGAGCGATCCTGGAATCGTTCAAGCCCGGAATGGCTCCTAATGACAGCTATGCCATCATCGATTTCCAGAGCTCGCTCGGTGTTTCCCACGCTGTGTCTCCTGAGGCTCAGGACGCGGTCACCCAGGGTACAGGCGGTCTTTACTAAGGCTGCCTGATGCTGACTGGCAGGATTGCAATCCGCCGCTATTTACGTGGTTTACACCTGTTACCGGCCCGGCTAAGGTCCGGCTCCAATTCTCGGCCCGGTTGCTCGAATACGAGACCGGGCCGTTTCGTATAATCTGAGAGAGGTATCCGATGCGCGCCGAGATGGAAGCGATCGTCGATGAAATCAAGCAGGCCATAAGCCTGCTGAGGAGGCATCTTTGACTGGGATCAGGCTCTTGTCCGTCTGGAAGAACTGAACGCCCTTTCCGAAGATCCCGAACTTTGGAACGACCCTGCCAAAGCGCAGAAACTGATGCGCGAGCGACAGCAACTTGATGATGGCATCAATGGCGTCAAGGGACTGGAGCAGGATCTTGCAGACAATATCGAGCTGATTGAGCTCGGCGAAATGGAAGACGATGCTTCCGTTGTGTCCGACGCGGAAGACGCTCTGCGCGGTCTTAAGCTGCAGGTCGATCAACTGCAGCTCAATTCGCTGCTATCCGGTGAAGCTGACGGCAACGATACCTACTTGGAAATCCACTCAGGTGCCGGTGGTACTGAAAGCCAGGACTGGGCGAACATGCTCATGCGCATGTATCGCAGATGGGCAGAAAAACGTGGTTTCAAGGTCGACATCGTCGAACTAACGGATGGCGAAGAGGCGGGCATCAAGTCCGCAACACTGCTGATCAAGGGTGAAAATGCGTATGGCTGGTTGAAGACCGAGTCGGGTGTTCACCGCCTGGTTCGGATTTCGCCTTATGACAGCAACGCACGTCGTCATACCAGCTTCTCGAGTGCCTGGGTTTATCCGGTGATCGACGATTCGATCGAAATCGATATCAACGAAAGCGATTGTCGTATCGATACCTATCGTGCGTCAGGTGCAGGTGGACAGCACGTCAACACAACCGACTCGGCGGTTCGTATCACGCACCACCCGACCGGTATCGTTGTGCAGTGCCAGTCCGAGCGTTCGCAGCACAAGAACCGTGCAACCGCCTGGAGCATGCTGAAGGCGCGTCTTTATGAGGCTGAACTCAAGAAACGCGAAGATGCAGCCAGCGCCGAGGCCGCCTCAAAGACCGACATTGGGTGGGGGCACCAGATCCGTTCTTATGTTCTGCAGCCTTATCAGCTGGTGAAAGATCTCAGAACCGGCGTGGAAAGCACGTCTCCGAGTGATGTTCTTGACGGCAGTCTCGACAAGTTCATGGAGGCTTCACTGGCCCAAAGGGTCTTCGGTGGCGATCCTGTCGAGGTCGAGGATATCGAATAAGCGATTGTAACAATCAGACAGATTGAAAACGGGGCCAGTCGGCCCCGTTTTGCGTTAAAGCGAAAGCGCTGTCAGTTGATCCCCGGCAGAAAGAAAAGATGCCGGGTTGCTAGGCTTGTCGTTTCGGCGGATTTCGTAGTGAAGGTGAGGGCCAGTTGAACGGCCTGTGGAACCGACATTCCCGATCAAGTCTCCGGCGAGCACATGATCTCCTTCAGCAATCTGAATTCGGCTCAAATGGGCATAGCGGGTGACAAACCCGTTGGCATGACGGATTTCAATCATTTTTCCGTAGCCACCTTTACGTTTTGCAGTGATGACCGTGCCGGGCGCAGTTGCATAAACACGCGCACCGTAAGGGGCCTTGAAATCTATACCGGTATGCATTGCCAAACGGCCGAGGAACGGATCGACCCGCGGTCCGTAGCTGCTTGATACTCTGCCGTTGCGAAGTGGTCGCTTCACCGGCAGTCGAAGAGCGGTGAATTTGACCCTTCTCAGGGTTTGCAGCGCATCGTCTGCCCGTTTAAGGCGTTCTGGAAACGTCTTTGAAGAAACCGGTTGAAAGGGACCGCCAATCGCAGAGTTTTTGCGCAGGGCCGCATTGATACCGGGTGTAATCTTGAGCGTAATTCCGAGGATGTCTTCAATCCGGCTCTCGGTTGCAACCGTGATTGCATCGATAGCTACAGTGCTTTCAACATCCATTTCAGTGATATGCGCCTTGACCGCATCTAGAGCGGCTTGCTTTTCAGAGTTTTTTTTTACGTCTTCGGCAGGGGGCGCAGCTGTCGGTTGCTGAAGGATGGAAAGCGGGTCGAAACTCTTGCTTGTTCCGTCTCTCAAGCCCAGAGCCTTGACCGGCTCATCGATCAACTCGGTTTCGCCGCCAATAGCCGACTTGTCGTTCGAGCTGATTGACGCCAGGCTCCGCGCGTCTATCGCTGGCTTTTGAGGAGGCATTGGCTTGTCATTGCTGAGATAGATGCCAACGCTTTCTGCTCTGGCCACCAGATCAGTCACGATTGCATGACGCTGGTTGAGACTTTGCTGCCTGCGTAGGACGTCCATGACCTGGATTTCGACCGATTCGCGATCAACCATCTGGCGGCTGGTCAGATTTTCAATTTCAGTCCTCAACCTGTCGATGTGATCCTGATACTCCAGTACCAGCTCGGTGCGTTCGGCGCTGGCTTCTGCCATCATGTCATTTCGAAGAAGGTAGTATCCGATTGTACCGGAAACTGCGAATGTTGCCGAAATACAGGCAAGTGCACCGCAAATCAGGTGCAGAGGCCGGACACTATATGTCGTCGTCTGGGCATTTCGGCCCAACGCGGAATGATGCGTCGCCTCTTTATAGGCGCGATAGCTGTGCGTCGATTCTTGGCGCTGTTGCATTGTCACTCAGTCACTGCCTGCATTCTGCAAAAAGAACTGAGAATGATTAGAATTTGGTAAGGTTAATATTTCGTCTTCATCAGGGTTGAATTTACCCTGTGAGAGGTGCGAGAGGCTTGTAAAAACCGGGAGTTAGGCCAGCTTCCGAGCGTGCACGATCATTAAAGGGTGGTTTCAGCGAACCCCTGAAGTGCCGGCGGACGAATGTATGAAACGCAGGTTCCGGTCTGATTCCCTGCCGGTCGCACAAAAATCGAAACCACTTTGCGCCAAAGGCGACGTGAAACTTTTCGTCCCGATAGATTATGTCGAGGCATTTTGCTGTTTCCTCGTCACCGATCTGTCTTGCCTTTTCAATCATTGGAGGGGTGATGTCGAGACCACGTGCCTCAAGGACGAGCGGTATAATGGCAAGTCGCGCTGCGAGGTCATGACCTGTGTCCTGCGCTGCCTGCCATAGACCATCATGGGCAGGCAGATCGCCATAGGTGGCGTTCAATTTGGCTAACCGGTCCTGAAGCATCGAAAAGTGTTTGGCTTCTTCCAGACCAACCCTGACCCAGTCATCATAATAGGAGCGCGGGAGGCGGATGTCAGCGAATCGGCCAATCAGATCCCAGGTAAGATCTACCGCGTTCAACTCGATATGAGCGAGAGAATGAATGAGAGCCAACCGGCCAGCCTTGCCGGTAAGGCTTCGTTTGGGCATGTCTCTCGGCGCGAGCAGTGTTGGTTTGACCGGTCGGCCTGGACGTTGAGGCATGGGACCGTCTTTCGACACGGTTCCCAATGCCAGCTCCCTGTGAAACCAGGCCTTTGAAACAGCGAATGCCAACCTTACTTTTTCAGACGTGTCAGGGCTTGCTACGATGGCTCTTGCTCCTGCCACAAGGCTGGAAGGAAGGTTGAGCGTGGAACTGTCAGTCATTTTCTGGAAGGCTCAATTCGTTGTTGCCGTTTCTCGTGGAGAAAGATCTCAGAGAGCCTTGGCAGCTTCGAGGACTGCTTCCGCATGTCCCGGAACTTTCACCTTGTGCCAGATCTGAGCGATTTTACCGTTGGCGTCCACCAGAAATGTCGAGCGTTCCACCCCCATGTACTTTTTTCCGTACATGGATTTTTCAACCCAGACGCCATAGGCCTCTGCGGTTTGTTTTTCGGTGTCGGCGCCCAGACGGACCGCCAGATTGTGTTTTGCGATAAAGTTATCGTGTTTTTTTGCGGTATCCGGCGACAGTCCGACGATGGTGACGCCCAGTTTTTCGAATTCTCCGATCAGCTCCGAAAAGGCAATTGCCTCCTTCGTGCAGCCCGGAGTGTTGTCTTTCGGGTAGAAATACACAACGACGGGTTTTCCCTGCAGCTCTCCCAGTGAGATCCTTTTTCCACCGTCACTTTCCAGGTCAAATTCCGGTGCTTTATCTCCAATGGCCAATTCGCCCATGCTGCCTTCCTTCTGTCATAGTTTGTGCGTTAATGCCGTTAGCCGGCTGCCTGTTAACATGCAGCTGTCGCTTTTGCCGCAGCTTTTGACGTATCATAAGTCGTACAGCGACTCGATCAACGCTGCGTTAGATAACCTAGGTGCCTTGCCCCGGATTACACTGCATGCCTGTTTTATGCATTCAGGCGGAAGAATGGACTGACTTAATTGCATAAACCTGGCGGATCTGAAGGACCGAAAGAAGCCAAGAATGTGAAATCGCGGCGCAAAATCATGCGCCTGCGGTACATTTTGTTGGCAACTCTGGTTTTTGCAGTCGCAGGTCTGATTGTTCTCTTTTCAAGCGGCCCGGTCCGAATTCCAATGCTCGGTAGCTTGTTGGCATACCAGGGAACACGAGGACCTGTGCAACTTTCCGTTGCCCGGGCAAGTGTGGACTTCACGGCGCCCGGTGGAATCGATGTGATTCTGGAAGACGCGCGGGCTGAGATCGCAGGAGCGTCTCCCGTAAGCATCAGTCTGCCGAAGCTGACTGCGCCCATTGATCCGGATGCGCTTTTGACAGGCAAGGTTCATTTTTCCTCGCTCAATCTGGAACAGCCGCACGTGACGGTCTCGTTGAAGGGCGGCCCGGCAAAAGTGCCGGAAATGGGGCCGCTTATGGAAGCGGTAGACCGGGTGAGCGATGTCGTCGACGACCAATTTGCGCGCCGAGGACTGCGCTTTGTCAGAATTCGAGAAGGGTCCATTCGAATTTTCGGTGCGTTTCCCCGGAATTTCGAGGGTATCGACACCGACATTTTTCGCAGCGATAACCGGACGATCAGAGCTTTTGCCAGGGTTGCGGGCAATATCTCGACCTGGAGACTGGAACTGGCGAGAACCGCACCCAAAGGCGGGGATCAGAAAAGCATAGGCGTTGTGGTCAACGGCATCACGCTTGCTGAGCTTTTGGGACCAAACGCCGTCGGAAAGCAGGGCAAGGGCCTCGGTTTGCCTGCATCGGCCAAAATCGAAAGCAAACTTGACGGCGACGGTAAGTTCATTTCGGCCAATGCGGTTGCGCTGATGCGCGACGGCTGGTTTCAACTTGGAAGGACGCTGGTAGCCTTCGATGATGCAGCGTTGTCACTGCTGTTCAAGGCCGGTCAGAGCACGATCGAGATCACCAAATCTCATGTGATTCGCGGAAATACCAAAATCTTCTTCACAGGGGGGCTGAAGCCGTTAGGCGAGGGATCGGATGACTGGTCCATATGGCTGGACACGAAGCATCCTCAATTCGGTTCCTCGGATGTGCGCGAAGCGACTCATATGCTCGATGGTGTTTCCGTGCGGGCCCGGTTCGATCCGGCTGAACGTCTGCTTTCCATAAACAGGTTCACGGCCCGTTCAGGTAAAGCGGTGGTGCATGGCGTCGCTTCGGTGCAAATCACGCCTGAGGGTCCGTATCTTGCGCTGGCCGCGGACGGGGAAAAAATCCCGGTTGCAGTCGCTAAGCAGCTTTGGCCGATCACGCTCGTGCCGCCGGCGCGTCGGTGGGTGATCGACAACATCAAGGGCGGTCTGCTGGATACAGTCTCATTTACTGGTGCAATACGCCCGCCTGGATTCAACTATCGCGATCCGGACCCGGGCTGGTCCGGAAATGATTTGCAGCTCGACATGACCTTTTCCGATGGTGCGGTTACGCCGGTGGGAGACATTCCTGAAATCGGCGGTCTGAACGGAACACTGACGATCAAGGATGAAACCCTGACGGTTTTGGCCAAGGACGGTTCGGCAACTGCGTCAAACGGTGGTGAGATTGTGCTGCCGGAAGGAATGTTTGAAATTCACAATCTGACTCTCAGGCACGGCAAGATAGCCAGGGTCGATGTTCGGGCCGAAGGCGAGACCAAAGACCTGGGAGCCATGGTCAACAGCGCTCCCTTCAGTGTTCTTGACAGGGCCAAGCTGAAAAATGATGGCGTCAGTGGTTCGGGGAATCTGGACATTGATGCAATGTTCCCCCTTGGCAAGAAGATCGACGTCGCTGAAATCGATTGGCATGCAACTGGGCAAATGACCGACTTTACGGATGAAAATCCGATCATGGGTCACACGATCAGGAACGCTGACATTTCGCTGGACGCCAACCGCGATCAGGTTGCTATTACAGGCAAAGGGGTGCTCGACGGTCTTCAGGCGGATATCGATCTCATAGTGCCATTGGGAGAATCCGGAGTTGCTGCAAGGCAGGATGTCGTTGTTTCCGTCACTGCAGCGCAGTTGAAGGAGAAGGGTGTCGACCTTACTGCTTTCCTGAAGGGCCCTATGTCTCTTGCGGTTGCAAAGGTTGGCGAAGGGCAGGAGTTTTCCATCGATCTGAAACAGACCGAGATTCGGTTGCAGGCGCTCGGATGGCAAAAGGCAAAGGGAGTTCCCGCTCGAGCAACGTTCAAGCTCATAGAGGCCGAGGACGAAAACCGCATCGAGGATTTCAATCTGGCTTCGGAGGGGGCGGACGTTTCCGGATCAATGCGATTGAGCGCGAAGGGGGACCTTGTCAGCGCTTCGTTTGATACTTTCAAGTTGCGACCCGAAGATGAAGTCGAAGTCGATATACAGCGGGCGTCGGATGGCCGTTACAATATCATTTTCTCCGGTTCGTCCTTTGACGGACGCGGGTTGATCCGCAGTCTAAGGAGTCCCGGCGGCAGCAAAGGCGAGGGTGACTTTGCCGAAGGCGCCAGGATTTCGGCCTCAATTGATCGCGTCATCGGTTTCAACAACAAGAGCCTCAACAATTTTTCCGGCAAGATCGAGACTGGAAAGAAAGGTCTGATATCGGCCGATATCGAAGGACTGATCGATGGCCGCTCGAACTTCGAGTTTAAAATAGTCCCCCAGGATGAGAGCCAGCAGGCGATCGGCAAGTTCGCCGATACCGGCGCCACGCTCCTTTTCCTGGACGTCTATGAGCGTATGCGAGGCGGAAATGGCTCCTTGAACGTCGCCATGGCGGACGAGGACAGCTGGGTGGGTGAGTTCAAGGTTCGATCCTTGCAAATCGCCGAGGATCCAGCGATCAAGAGCATTCGCGAGCGCAATCGTCAAAATCCCAACCCCGGGGATCCGATTATACCAGCAGCGCAAGTAAATGGGTCTGCAAGCTTCGACACGCTCGATCTGAACTTTACCCGTGAAGGAGATGTTCTGTCGATCAGCCGGGGAGCACTGCGGGGCAATGCTCTTGGAGGCACGGTCAGCGGAACCGTGAATTTGAACCAGCAGACCTTGAATCTAACGGGAACCTTTGTTCCGATTTATGCGCTCAACAATTTCTTTGCCAAGATTCCTCTGCTTGGCTTCGCCCTTGGTGGAAACTCGGGCGAGGGGCTCATAGGCGTCACCTATCGTCTTTCCGGGTCGCTCTCCGACCCGGTTCTGACGGTCAACCCGATCTCGGTGATTGCTCCTGGGATTTTCAGGAAGATGTTCGAGTTCCAGGCGAACTAAAAAAGGCCGGGAGTGACCCGGCCTTCTTTGAACTTCTAAGACGATGCAGAATCAGACCGGTTTGATCAGAACATGCTTCTTCTTGCCAAGTGATAGCTTGATGATGCCATCTGCCGTGACGTCTGCGAGAGAAAGCTGACGCTTGTCGTTCTGTTCTCCCTTGTCATTGATTTTGACCGCACCGCCCTTGATGTTGCGGCGAACATCACCGTTTGATCCGCACAGTCCCGCTGTTACGAAGGCGGACAGAACGCCAAGACCTGCTTCCAGATCCGCCTTGGCAATCTCGACGGTCGGCAGACCTTCCGCGGACTGACCTTCTTCAAATGCCTTGCGCGCGGTTTCTGCAGCAGCGTCGGCATTCTCACGGCCATGTATCAGCGCGGTCGCTTCCGTAGCCAGGATCTTTTTGGCGTCGTTGATTTCCGAGCCCTGCAGCGCTGCAAGTCGCGCTATCTCGTCCATTGGCAGAACGGTGAACAGCTTTAGGAAGCGCTCTACGTCCGCATCTTCCGTGTTGCGCCAATACTGCCAATAGTCATAGGCGGATAGCTGCTCTTCGTTGAGCCAGACCGCGCCGGCGGCGGCTTTGCCCATTTTCGCGCCGGATGCAGTGGTCAGCAGTGGAGAGGTAAGCGCAAATGCTTCGGTTTCCGCGAGCCGCCGTACCAGGTCGGTACCGGACAGAATGTTGCCCCACTGGTCTGATCCACCCATTTGCAGGCGGCAGCCGGTTTGGCGATGCAGCTCCAGAAAATCATAACCCTGTAGCAACATGTAATTGAATTCCAGGAAGGAAAGATGCTGCTCGCGCTCCAGGCGCAGACGGACCGAATCCCTCTGGATCATCTGATTGACAGAGAAATGCCGGCCGATGTCCCTCAGGAAGTCGACATAGTTCAGCTTCAGCAGCCAATCAGCATTATCGAGCATGAGAGCATCGGTGGGACCGGTGCCGAACGTAAGCAGTTTTTCGAAGACTTTCCTGATGCCTGCCTTGTTTTCCTCAATTGCTTCTTCGGTGAGGATCTTCCGGCTTTCGTCTTTTCCCGAGGGATCGCCGACGCGCGTTGTGCCACCACCCATAAGAGCAATCGGCCGATGCCCTGTTTTCTGGAACCAGTGCAGCATCATAATCGGCACAAGAGAACCGGCATGGAGGCTCGGCGCCGTGCAGTCAAAACCAATGTAGGCCGTTACGGTTTCCTTGGCACACAGCTCGTCGAGACCCTTCGGGTCGGAAATCTGGTGAATGAAACCACGCTCTGAAAGAACGTTTAGAAAGTCCGATTTGAACTCGCTCATGCCTGCTTGTCCGTCCGTAAATGAATGCCTGCCAATTGGCGTATCTTGGGACGTGCTCTAACGCGTGGCGGAGGCGTTGTAAATTGCAGGCAACCGGAAAACGGCCTGAATCTTTGATAATCAGGCCTTGACCAGCTGGTGCCGCTGGCAGCTGAGGTTTTCCGATGGCGGGTTGACGGACAGCCCGGGCATGTTGCTTCAATTCGTCAGGCCAAAGCTGATCGGCACAAACAGATTGGTCACAAGACCTGCGCCGATCAACAACGCAAATGATGCAGCAATGAGCGCACATTGTGTTGCAAACGGCAGTGTCGCCATCTGCATCTTTCCGTGTCCCTTGTGACCGTGATCTTCGCCGGGATTGTAATCGTGGCCGTGCATTTCATCCATCGTGTCTTCCATCGCGCTTGCCATTGGCATCTCCGGTGACCCGTGTCCAAGAGCTGGCGTGTCTTTTCCAGGCAAGGTCATGCAGCCGTGTTTCAGGTGAGAAGCGACGAGCCAGTAGTTCACCGGATAGGCGGTGATCAAACCGACTATCGAGGCAATGCTCATCCGGAACCAGAATTCCGGTGTCGAGGGTTCCAGGGAACCCGGCCAGAAGCTCGCAAGAACAATCATCGTCGGCAGCATCCCGGCCATGACGCAATTCATTGAGACAGTTTCCGCGAAGAATGTCTTTTGAACGGCTTTCCAGTAGTCGCCCTCGAACATTCCGCGCATCATCAGCGCCTGGAATATAAACAGGCCGCAGATGAAGCCAGCCAGGTACTCGAACACGCTGTCCCAACCATTTGTAAGTCCCAAAACGGGTACGATCGCAGCCGCGATGACAATTCCTGTGGCATCCCCGGCCAGGCAATGCATTTCGCTATTGACCGCCTGTTTCCATGTTTTTTTCGTGAAGGCATCGTGTCCGCCGGGAAACGGTCTGCGGCAGGTCATAAGATAAAGAAAGCACCCAACTGGGCCGGTATAGGCGACAACCAGAACCCAGGCGAGTTTCTGAACCCAGCTGGTCACGCCGTTAAAGATGGAATCCCAGACAACAAACGCCAGGCTGGCGATGGTCAGGACAAACCAGACGATCATGGCGCCTTGAAGCATGATTTGAGCCTTCTCGTTTTGAAATGGAAGATTCAGGCTTGAACAACTGCCTTAGACGAACGGCAATTGGAGAACTCTGAACCAGGGCGCGTCAGAAGAAGAGCCTTTAGCCAGTTGTTCCGGTGCCTCGAACTTTAAGGCAGACAAATTTGAGTTCCCCTTGTTCCCATGCGACACGCATATCTTCTGAAAGAGTTCGCGGTACCGCTTCGTCGAGGGCAACCTGACAATCTGTTTCGTTTTCAAATGTTCCTTCATCCGTGACTGGCCAGACATTCGGGCCATTCAGTAATTGGATGGAAACTGCAAGTATTGCCCACATGGGTTGCTCCATTGAAAATGTGATTTGTACAACATTTTTTGCGGTTTATGTGTCAGAAGCAGCCTAGCATGACCTGACGTGACGGCAATCACAGCGTTTGTTTCTTCCAAAGTCCAGGATCTTCTTACCGGCGATACAAGCGCCGCTAATGAAAGCAGAGAGGATCGTCATGTTTCGCAAGTTCGCAATTGCAGCCGTTACCGTAGCATCCGTGGCAACCGCAGCCGTCACGATCACCCCGAGTGAAGCAGAGGCAAAAAACCGGGCAGGTGCCGTTGCCGCCGGTGCCATTATCGGTCTTGCTGCCGGCGCGATCATCGCGTCTCAGGCTCAGCCGCGCTACTACGCGCCGGTCCGCTGCTATAACAAGCCGATACAGCGCTGGAGCCCTTACTATCGTCAGTACATCGTTGTCGGCTATCGGCAGGTTTGCCACTAAGTCCAGTTTGCTGATAACCGCGAATTGCCTCCTTCGGGAGGCTTTTTCGTTTTGAGTGACGGGCCGAATTCACTATCTATGCAGTCGATTGATTTCTATTTCCGGTGCCAAATGTCCTCAGAACTTGTTTCCCCATCCCGCTCGCTCGGGCTCACTTGCGGTTCCATGCCCGTCGGACCGACCAACCGAATTACCGATATTGCAGGCGTGACCGTCGGACACTTCACCTTGATTGATGGCGACCAAAGAACCGGTTTCACCGCTGTTCTGCCTCATCAGAACAACCTTTATCGCGAAAAACTTCCCGCTGCGGTCGAGGTCATCAATGGGTTCGGCAAAAGCGCAGGGCTGGTTCAGGTGGACGAGCTCGGGTCGCTCGAAACCCCCATCTTGCTGACCAACACATTCGGTGTTGGTACCGGCGTGAACTTTCTGGTCCGTAGGGCGATTGCGGAAAATCCTGAAATCGGGCGGTCGACCGGAACGGTCAATCCGTTGGTGATGGAGTGTAATGACGGATATCTGAGTGACATTCAGGCCATGGCTCTGACCGAGGCAGATGCCGGTGCAGCTGTTGAAGCAGCCTCTGAAGAATTTGAACAGGGCAGTGTTGGCGCAGGAACCGGAATGAGTGCCTTCGGTTTCAAGGGCGGTATCGGCTCTGCTTCGCGCGTGTTTGAACTTGCCGGCCGCAACTACACACTCGGTGCTCTGGTGCTAGCAAATTTCGGTCGGCCCGGAGATCTTGTTTTGCCTGATGGGCGCATGCCACATCCCAAGGACTTCAAACATAGTGAAGAACGAGGTTCAGTCATCATTGTTCTTGCGACAGATGCGCCTTTGGAGAGCCGCCAGCTGAAGCGGGTTGCCAGACGCGCCGGAGCCGGTCTTGCGCGGCTTGGTGCTTTTTACGGCAATGGTAGCGGCGACATTGCCTTGGCGTTTTCGACTGCACAGCGGATCATGCATTTCGAGGAAAGCGATATTGTCGCTAGCGATTTTATCAAGGAAGATAATATTGATCTTCTGTTCAGGGCAGCGGCGGAAACAACCCAGGAGGCCGTGTTGAACGCAATGATTGCTTCTCCCGCCATGCGGGGACGGGGCCGGAACAAGAGACCCTCACTGGCAGATTGGTGCACAGCCAACGAAGCTTGATCGAGCCTTTGGACTGACCAGCGGCTGCGTCTTGATTGGACAACAAAAAACCCCGGCCAGTGAGCCGGGGTTTTCCGTTTCCGAAAG
>JBCCVB010000167.1:0-14899 GCA_039195965.1 Pseudomonadota bacterium | reverse complement strand
GTGCTTCGCGCGTTGTCGGAATCCGAAATGGATCACTACCGCAAGCCTTTCCCAACCCCCGAAAGCCGCAAGCCCGTTCTTGTCTGGCCGCGCGAAGTGCCGATTGAAGGCAAGCCTGCCGATGTGGTTTCGGAAGTAACGAAAAACGGTGCTTGGCTGACTTCCAGCCAGATACCCAAGCTCATGTTCTATGCCGAACCGGGGGCGTTGATGCCGAAGCCGGTTGCCGATCATCTGGCGGCGACGGTTCCGAACCTCGAGGTGCGGTTTGTCGGCGCCGGCACGCATTTTCTTCAGGAAGACCATCCGCAGGTGATCGGGCAAGGTATTGCCGACTGGTTGCGCCGTCTGTGATATCTCAATTCATGCAATGGAGGAAACAATGGCGGAAATCGTTGTTTCACAGGTCGTCCGAGCACCAGTTGCCGACCTCTGGCAAAGCTGGGACCGGTATGACGAAATCTACCGTTTCAACCCTGTCATCAACCAATCACCCTTGCTGTCAGGCAGTGTGAAATCCGGGCTCGGTGCCGAGAGGCATTGCAAGCATATCGATGGCAAAACGTATCTGAAGGAACGCATTGTCGGATACAGGCCGGAGGAGCATCTCGTCGTCGACGTCTTTGACGCGAATGTCCCGCTCAAGAAGGCGTTGGTGACCCTTGATTTCACCGCATTGTCCTCGGATGAAAGCAGGGTGACGATGCGAATTCGGTTCACGCCGAAATACGGTCCGATCGGCTGGCTCATGACCCCATTGATCAAGATGCAGTTCCGAAAAGGATTGTCGGACTTGCTGATCGCCAACGCTGATTTCGTTGAAAACGGTGTTGAGATCCATCCGAAAGCGGCAGCTTAAGATTAAAAGTGTATCAATTTAAGACAATCGCCCCGGATTTTCGTTCGGGGCGTTGTTTTTTCTTGGTTAACACAGCACAAACACTGGCGCACAAGTTAATGAAAGGTTACGATTCTCGGTAAATAAATAATTAACAGTGAGATGCGTCATGAAAATGATTTTTAAAACGCTTCTGACCGCAGCCGGTCTCATCGCAATTCTTGGCACGGCCGCTCAGGCTGAAAGCAGCACCGTTCGTATCCTGCATAGTGAACCCTATGGTGCGATTGTCACCAAGGAAGCAGGTGTACTTGTATTTCGTGCTGTACCGCCGACCCGTAAGGTCATTGTCAATCCGGGTGGAAAAACGCCGCTCGACCTCAAGTTCACTGAAGTCAACGAAACCAATTTCGTAGCAGTGGCACCGATCCTGTCGCCCTACGACTATGCGCGCCAGCTCGGTGCCAAGATTGTCCGCGTAAAATAACGCCCTTTCGCTGAGCGGGCCGTCAACCAGGACGGCCCATCAGTCTGCTATCAAACGGATAACTGCTGAGCCGTTCATATCCGGTTTCCGTGATCAGCAGTTGCTCCTCCAGTTTGACGCCCTCATGGCCGCCATGGCGGCCGACATAACTTTCCACGCACACCACCATGCCGGGCTCCAGGATGCCGTCATAACCGCCGCCATCCCAGTCTTCCGGGTAGGGGACTGCAGGGTATTCGTCACACAGACCAACACCGTGAAAGAGGACGGAATAGCGGTTGGCGAGATAGTCCTTCGGCAGGCTGACCGAGTCGTGTGACAGCTCCCGAAAAGTCCTGCCGGGAGCCAGAATGGCAATATTCGCTTCAATCTGGTCGACCGCCATCTGGTAGAGCGATCTTTGCTCGTTTGTCGGCTGGCTGTCCCCGCATAACCAGGTTCTGGAGATATCGCAGCACATGCCATAGGGCCCGACGAGATCGGTGTCGAAGGCGACAAGATCACCTGCTTTGATCACCCTCGACGAGGCTTCCTGGAACCAGGGATTGGTCCGGGGGCCCGATGCAAGAAGATGGGTCTCGATCCATTCACCTCCGCGACTGATGTTGCCCTTGTGCAGCAAGGACCAGAGATCCCACTCGGTCATACCGGGTTTGAGGGCGTTCTCCATTTCGTGCATGGCCGCTTCGCAGGCGGCAACCGACCTGCGCATCGCCTTTACTTCCTCCGGGCATTTGATTGCACGGGCGAGTTCCATGATTTCTTCGCCATCATGGATTTCGAGGCCGTGACCCTCCAGAGCCGCAACGCCTTCACGCCGGGCTTTGTCGAGAGCAATGCGATTGTTGCCGCCGCCATGGGTCCTGACGAGATCGGCGAGCTCGTCGGCCCATTTTTGTGCCAGTTCCGCTGAACGAGGGCCCGCTTCAAAGTAGAACCAGGGGACGCCGTGGCGCATTTCGTCGACCAGAATATTGTGCGCGGAAAGGTGTTCGCAATTGTGAAAGTCGAAAGCGATGACCGGGCCTTCCAGGGCGACGAATGTGTAGCGTACGGCGTTGTGGGTGCACCAGACCTGCATATTGGTTGCGTCCGTCGCATAACGGACGTTCAGCGGATCGCAGAGAATTGCAGCGCTCAGGTCCTGTTGTTCAAGCTGCTGCCTGATCCGCTGGAGCCGATAACTTCTGATGGCGTCAAGGTCCGGAGCATCAAGACCGAGGGCAGCCCATTCGCCTTCCGCCAGGCTCCCGTAGCCCAGCACATGGCGATTGAGTGCGGTTGCCTTCTCCGTGGCGTAGGCGGTCAGGGCTTCGTAGTCCGCCTGGTCGCCAGGGTGGGTCGGCAGAACCGCCGGCATGATTTTGCGTCGGTGTCTGCCGAAGTGTTCCGTATTCATAAAGCCTCCGCTCCTCCTCGTTGGCTTCACAAAGTGTCTTTGTGGAATTACATGCGCATGCGTTCCGCTTTCGGGTCGAAAAGCGGTTCCTGAATGATGGTTGCCTTGCAGCGCTCACCCAGAATCTCGATCTCGAAGGCACCCGTGCTGGTGTTCGTGGCCAACTCCGCAGGGACATAGCCTTGCGCAAGCGACTTCCTGACGAAGTGTCCGTAGCCACCGGATGTTATCCAGCCGATGACCTTGCCGTCGTGCCAGATAGGTTCATCACCCATCACATCCGCGTCCGAAGCGTCGACGATGAAGCTGACACGTAAGCGTTTCGGACCCTCGTCGAACTCCTTCTGGGCGGCTTCCTTCCCGATAAAGCCATCCTTGCCCAGTTTCACGAAGCGGCCGAGATCGGCCTCGAACGGCCCGTAAATCGGTCGGAATTCACGAAACCAGGTGCCGAAGTTTTTCTCAAGACGCATCGCTAGCAGTGCGCGCATGCCGAAATTCTGGATGTTGAACTCAGCGCCGGCCTGCATCAACGCCTCATAGACCTGCCGCTCGTATTCCGGGGTCATCCAGATTTCGTAGCCGAGGTCACCGGTATAGGTGATGCGATTGACCTTGCAGGGAGCATTGGCGACATCCATTTCGCGGAAGTCCATGAAACGGAATCCTTCGTTGGAAACATCGTCGCCGGTGACTTTCTCAAGCACTTTGCGTGCGTTCGGGCCGGCAATGGAAAGCCCGACCCAACCGAGATTGATTGCTCTCAGGGTGACTGAACCGTCTGTCGGCAAGTGCTGTTCGAACCAGCGCATGTGATAGACCTCGGCCTGGGAAGAGCCGAACATGTAGAACTTGTCCTCAGAGACCCGGGCGATCGTGAAGTCGCCGATCAGCTTGCCGTTTTCATTGAGCATCGGGGTCAGGATGATCCGGCCGACCTTCGGCATGGTGTTGGTCATCAGGTGGGACAAAAAGTGTTCCGCACCGGGTCCGGAAATCTCGTATTTGGCGAAGTTGGCGATCTCGGTGATGCCGACGCTTTCGCGTACTGCTCGGCATTCAGCTCCTATCGGTTCGAAATCGTTGGACCGGTGGAACGAGAAGATGTCCTTTGCTTCGGTGCCTTCAGGGGCAAACCATAGGGGCGTTTCCAGGCCCCAGCTGTCTCCCATGACTGCTCCCTGAGCGAGCATTCTGTCGTAGAGAGGTGTTGTCTGGTGAGGACGGCCCGCGGGCAGCTCTTCATTGGGGAAGCGGATACGAAAGCGGCGGCGATAGTTTTCCTGCACCTTGGCATTGGTATAGGAGAGCGTTGCCCAATCGCCGTAACGGGCAACATCCATGCCCCAGATGTCATAGCCCGGATCACCGTTGATCATCCAGTTGGCCAGAGTGAGGCCGACGCCGCCACCCTGACTGAAACCGGCCATGACACCGCAAGCAACCCAGTAGTTCCTCAAGCCGCGTACCGGCCCGACCATGGGATTTCCGTCAGGAGCAAAGGTGAAGGGGCCGTTGATGATCTGCTTGATGCCAGCGTTCTGAAGGGCCGGAAAGTGTTCGAAGCCGACTTCCAGCTCAGGGGCGATGCGATCAAGGTCGGGCGCCAGCAGCTCATGGCCGAAGTCCCAGGGTGTTTCACGAGGGCTCCAGGGGCGGCTGTTCTGCTCATAGGTGCCCAGCAGCATGCCCTTGCCTTCCTGCCGGGTGTAGATTTCCCCGCCGAAATCCAGAACCCCGATCAGCTCCTTGCCGGTCGCCTCGTTGTGGGCGACGACTTCCGGCATTTCATCGGTCAGGAGATACATGTGCTCCATCGCGAGAATGGGCAGTTCAATGCCGACCATTCGGCCGCATTCGCGCGCCCACAGGCCTCCCGCATTGACCACATGTTCGGCGTGGATCGTGCCCTTGTTGGTGATCACATCCCACGTACCGTCCGGTGTCTGAACCAGTTCTTCCACCTTGGTGTGCCGGTAGACGGTTGCGCCATTGACGCGGGCGGCCTTGGCATAGGCGTGGGTCGTTCCGGAAGGATCCAGATGCCCTTCGATCGGGTCCCATAGTGCGCCGATGAAGTGCTTTTCATCCAGCATCGGGAACATCGTCTTGGCCTCGGCAACCGAGATGAGTTCAAGATCCATTCCCAAGTACCGGCCCTTTGCCTGGGCAAGGCGCAGGAAGTCCATGCGCTCGGGCGTGTCCGCCAACATGACACCGCCCGTCAGGTGCAGACTGCAGGACTGGCCGGATATCTCTTCCAGCTCCTTGTAAAGGTCAACCGTGTAGCTTTGCAGCTGAGCGACATTCGGGTCGCCGTTCAGAGTGTGAAAACCACCGGCTGCATGCCATGACGATCCCGATGTCAGCTCGTCGCGCTCCACCAGCGTCACGTCTTTCCAGCCAAGTTTCGTCAGGTGATAAAGGACACTGCAGCCGACAACGCCACCGCCGATGACAACAACCTGAGTGTGGGTCTTCATGAAAATCGCTCCGGAAAGTCCCGCTTGTATCTGGCGGGCAAATTGAGAAGTTTCTGAGAAAGGATGGATTAGAAGTCGGTCGGGGCTCCGCCCTCTGCCTTTCGTCTTTCAACGAAGGCAGTGAGTTCGTCGTCAATTGCAGGATCCAGGGCTGGCGCTTGATAGGCCTCCAATGCCTTTTTGTAGAGCATGTTGGCTTTGTCATAGGCGATGGGGCTGCCGGCCTCCGCCCAGGTTTCATAGTTGCGCCAATCCGAGACAATCGGTGCGTAAAAGGCGTCCTTGTACCGCGCCTGGGTGTGTTCGGTGCCGAAGAAATGACCAGCTGGCCCAACGTCCTTGATGGCCTCGATCGCGAGGGCTTCTTCGGAAACGTCCAGCGGTGTCAGGTACTCGGCAATCTTCTGTAGAAGGTCGATGTCGGTGATGAATTTTTCAAAACCGGCGCTGAGGCCTCCTTCCAGCCAACCTGCAGCATGTTTGATGATGTGACCGCCGCCGGTAATTGCTCCCCACTCCGACAAAGTGGTTTCGAGAGCGGCTTGATAGTCGACGGTGTTGGCCGCGCAGACACCGGATGAGCGGTAAGGCAGGCCGTAGCGGCGGGCGAGCTGGCCTCCGACAATGGCCGACTTCATGTATTCGGGCGTGCCGAAGGCCGGCGCACCGGATTTCATGTCGACGTTGGATGTAAAGCCACCATAGACGACCGGCACGCCGGGACGGACGATCTGGGCAAAAGCCAGTCCGGCCAGGGCTTCCGCATTCTGCAATGTCAGAGCACCGGCAATCGTGACCGGTGCCATTGCACCTGCCAGCGTGAAGGGCGTGACGACGGATACCTGTCCGGCCCTTGCCATTTCGATGAGGCCCTGCAACATCGGCGTGTCCAGACGCAGCGGGGATGATGTGTTGATGACCGTTGCGACGCAAGGCGTGTCGACGAACTCTTCCCGGCTCAACCCGTTGGCAATCCGGGCAATTTCCAGTCCGTCGAGATTGCGTTCCCGGCCAAGTGAATAGATGTGGAACACCTTGTCGGTCAGGCGCACCATGTCTGCGATACAGTCGAGATGCCGGATCGAGGCATGGATATCCACCGGTTCGACCGGGTAGCCCATGATGCAATGAATGATGTTGAAGAACTGCGAGAGTTTCAGGAAATTCCGATAGTCCTGTTGATTGCCCGGTCGCCTGCCGCCGTCGCGGTCGACGGCGTTGGGTGCGCTGGCAACACAGGAGAACGCGATTGCGTCGCCGCCGATCTGAAGATCATGTGCACGGTTTCGGGCCCGGATGGTGAATTGGGCCGGCGCTTTTGCAATCAGGTCTTCGACCATCGCGCGGTCCATGCGAACCCGGTCTTCTCCCGGCTTTACGTCTGCACCCGCGTCCTTGAGTAGCTCCTTGGCCTCCTCATGCAGAAAGTCGATGCCGATTTCTTCCAGAACACGCATGGATGCGTCATGGATGGCCTCCAGTTCATCGGCAGAGACGGCTTCCAGGGGCTTGAAAACATGACGGGGCTGTTTGAACGGTTTTTGCGGAAACAGTTCAGGTGTGGCCTTCTCACCACCACCTCTGCGCCGCCGTCCACGCCGCGCCGGTGCCGTTTCACTCAAGGAACCTGTTTCGATGTCGCCCGTCATATGGTCCGCCATGTTTGTGGTTTGCGGGCTGCGGCCGTGCTGGCGGCGTGCCCATTGCGGCAGAAGAGGTCTCTGCGCGTTATCTTCGACTGTAGCTGAGAGAGGGAATTTGCCGGGCGGTCTCAGAACGACGGCGAGTGCAACAACTCCGACATGATGCCCAAGGATGGCCTTGCAGCCTTGGGAACTTGAAAGTCGGGCTTGACGAAAGCCGATCTGGCGGCGATCAAATCTAGAGCAATTTCAAAGAGGAATTCGTGTGAGCGAACAGCTGTCGGATACAGAACTCCTGGCGTTTCTGGAGCGCTTGCTGCCGGTCAAGGACTGGTCCGCCGCTCGCTTGCGGCCTTTGCCGGTGAACTATACCAGCCGTTTCTGGCGTCTGGATGTTCCGGGCAGGACCTATGTGGTCAAGGAATTCTTCCCCGGCAACGAAGACAATCCTCTCTATCCGACGCTACCGGAACAGGAGGCAGACGCTTTGAGCGTGCTTGCCAGGCACGATCTCGCGCCTGAACTGGAAGCATTCGGCAGATCTCCAGCCGGAACGCCGTTGCTGGTCTACGGTTATGCTCCTCCCAGGACGGACGAGATCGAGGTCCGGGAGGCTGCGGATCTGATCGGGCGATTTGCTGCCCTCAAGGAACCGGTGCCCGGGCATCAGGTCGTGCCCGCCGGCTTCCATGAAGTGTTGGCGCGCGGTGACGAGATGCTTGCGTCAATTCCAGAAAGCAGGAAGGCGGCAAACCTGAAAAGACTGCGGCCGGAAGACACCGCGGTCGGGCAAAGGGACGTCGTACGTTCGCTGGTCCATCGCAGTTTCTGCCTCGGCACCATACTGTCGACCGGCAATGGTGCGCGGTTGATCGACTGGCAATATGCAGGGCTGGGTGATCCGGTGGAGGATATTGCCTGTTTCGTATCTCCGGGACTGGCAATTCTTTATGGACTGCACCCGCTTGTCGCCCATGCGGAAGAAATGTTTCTGGAGCATTATCCCGACAGGGATACGGTCTCGAGATTCATGGAAGAGCGCAGCGCCTATCACTGGCGGCTGGCTGCCTATTGCCTGTTGCGGAACGAAACGCTGATGCACTCCAACGCCCCGGCGGCACGCGCTTATGGCAGGGCATTGGAAGAAGAGGTCGATCTGCTGCTGCGATTACGAGCAAAGTAAAAAGCCGGATTACGCGGTCTGTTATTGTTCTGTCACAAGAGGGCGGTAACCGGAGGCATGTCCATTGAACTTGCTTCTGTTTCCAAATCATTCGGTTCCCACAAAGCCTTGAACGATGTGTCCCTGTCGGTCGAGGATGGGATGTTCTTTGCAGTGCTCGGTCCATCTGGATGCGGCAAGTCGACCTTGTTGAAGTCAATTGCCGGACTGGAGCCAATCGACAGCGGGGAAATTGCGCTTGGTGGCCAGCCTGTGGCCGGAGGCAAGCTGCATGTGCCACCGGAGCAGAGACGGGTAGGAGTTGTCTTCCAGTCCTATGCACTGTGGCCACATATGAGCGTTGCGGGAAATGTTGCGTTTCCGCTGGAAACGGCTGGTGAAAAGCGTAACGCTGTTTCCGCCAGAGTTGCCGACTGTCTGGAGACCGTCGCCCTGACGCCGTTCGGCCAAAGAAAGCCGGCTGAACTTTCGGGCGGTCAGCGTCAGCGCGTTGCCCTTGCGCGGTGTCTGGCGCAGGGCGCCGGAACTGTGCTGATGGACGAGCCGCTGGCAAATCTCGATCCGCACTTGCGCAGTGCGATGGAAGAAGAGCTTTCGGCCTTTCACAGGACAAGTGGCGCAACCACGTTGTTCATCACTCATGACCAGCGCGAAGCGATGGCGCTGGCCGACAAAGTCGCCGTCATGTGGGACGGCAGGATCCTGCAATCAGATGATCCGGACACATTGTACAGACGACCGAATTCAAAACGTGTCGCAGGTTTCATTGGCCGCAGCAGCCAACTGTCGGTCAAGGTTGAAAACGTGACAGGCTGCCGTGCCCTTGTTGCATTTGCCGGACATAAAATCGAAGTCGATTGCTCAGAAGGGACCGAACCCGGTGCAGGCTCGCTGCTCGTGCGGCCTGAGCATCTGGTTCCTGTCACTAAAGAAGCCGGTTTTCCGGCAAAGGTTATACGAACGGTGTATCGCGGTGGAGCTTGGGACGTCTTTGTTGCTGTCAATCAAGTGGCCGAGCCGATGATGATGACCTCTCATCACAAGATTGATGCGGGCGAGCTGCTTTACCTGAACGTCCGCCAGGGTTGGCTGTTGCCGAGCTAGTCACCGGCACTCTCAATCCTTCCAGGGAATGGTTCCGGCAGGGACACGGCTCGCCAGAGCATTCATGGCGAGCATGATGGCGATCGTTGCAATGACCACAACCGTGGACATGGCCGCAGCGAGGGTCGTGTAACCGCCATCCTCGTAATTGAAGATGGTTGTGCCAATTGTCTCGTTGCCTGTTGACCACAGAAGTGCGGAAACTGTGACCTCATTATAGGCGGTCAGGAAAACCAGAATGGCGCCCGACGCGGCGGATGGTGCCGCCAGCGGTGCGAACACCTTGCTCAGCCGCCGGTAAAATCCGGCTCCCGACACCCTGGCGGCATCTTCCAGCGAGCCGTCCATCTGCAGGAAAGCCGCAGCCACCGGTTTGAGGCCGACGGCAAGGAAGACCGATACATAGGCTATCAGGATGATCCACAGCGTGCCGTAAAGCGAGATGCCGAGGAAGGGCAAGGGCTTGATGAACGCCAGGATGAAGGCAATGGACATGACAAGTCCGGGGACGGCAAATGCGATTTCGGACTGGGTCAGGGCAAGCCCCGCCACGTGTCTGTGCCTTTTGCGTTTATGTGCCAGAAAATAGGCCAGTGGGAGACTTGCCAGGGCGATAACCGCCGCCGCGAATCCGGCAATCAGAGTGGAGTTTGCAAAGGCCCTCAACGTGACGGATTGGCGCCAGAGAACTTCGATGAAATTCTCTGATGTCAACGTGCTGAAGGAAAGCGGCAAGCCATACGTCTTGACCAGGGATGTCGCCAGCAGAGAGGCCGCGGGCAGCAGGAGAACGCAAGCAACAAAACTCCACACAATTGCTTCGATCACCGGTCGCTTCCGGCCCAAGGAAATTGCAAGTGGATCTTGCGGTAGGCCAATCAGAGAATTGCGCATCCTGCGTTGCAGGAAACTTTGAGCGAGAATTGCGGTGAGGGCGACGAGAGCAAGGATGACCGAAATCACAGCCACATTGGGCAGGACGTCAGGACCAAAGCTTGCGAGCCGCCGCCAAACCAGAACGGGCAGTGTCGTGTAGCGCGCAGGAATTCCGATCAGGGCATTGATGCCGAAATTGCCCAAGGCTGCGACGAATGCAAGTGCGAAGCCTGCAAGGAGTGCCGGACCAAGAAGCGGCAAAGTGATCCGGTAAAGCATTGTAAAGGCTCCGGCTCCCGAGATGCGGGCAGCGTCGGAGAGCTCTCGTGGAAATGAACGTAGCGATGCACGCACCAGGAGGAACACCAGCGGACTGTGCTGAAGTGTCAAAAGAAGAACCAGTCCCTCGCGTGAATAAAGTGGATGGGTGGAGCCGAGTTCAGGCGCCAGACCAAGCCAGCGCAGGACCGGGCTTGCAGGTCCAAGCGCCTGAATCCAGGCAATTGCCGTAACGTGGGGCGGGATCATCATCGGCAGCAGGATCAAAAAGACCAGCAGGCCCTTTGCCCTGATGTCCGTCAGGCCGATGAGCAGCGCCAACAAGGTTCCGAGCAAGGTGGCGGTCAGTGCGGACAAAAAACTGCTTTCGATGGAATGCCACAGTGCGCGTCTGACAGAACGGCTTTCCATCGCCTCCAGGAGGGGACCTGGATCAAAACCATTTTCGCCCGACAGTCCGGTCTGAAAGAGCAGCAGAAGCGGCAGCCCGCAGATCAAAGTTGCTCCGAGTACCAGCAGCAGAAGGGTGGTTTTTTCAGGCGAGAGTACTGTCCGCATCTGTGATGCTTTCCATTTTTTCGTCATTTCGGACGAGCGGGCGAAGACAAGCGCTGATCCGGGGTCCGTGTGCAATTCGCGCCATTGGTGCCGCTATGCTCGAATTGGAGAGCTCGCTGATTTCCGGAGGCGGGATTTGTGCGCGGCGCTGCCGTGCTTGTCCGCAATGACGATCAAAAGATTGCAGGCAGCGCGGACAGATCCGCGCTGCTCGTTCAGGGTGAGCCCGATTGTTGTTAGCCGCCGAAGATCTCGGAGAACTTCAACTTGTTGGCCTGGTCCTGTTCCAGGGCCTGCGCCGGGTCGAAATCCATCAGCTTGATCTGGTCGCGCGCCGGGAAACCTTCAGGAGCAGCAACAGCCGGGTGAGCCGGCAGATATCCCTGGGAGGAAGCCAGTTTCTGACCTTCTTCGGAAATCAGGAAGTCGACAAAGGCTTTTGCCGCGTCAGGGTTCTGCGCGGTTGAAAGGATTGCAACCGGCTCGGTGACCGCCGAAACCCCTTCTTCAGGGAAGACGAACTCCACCGGCGCGCCCTTCAGCTTTTCGCGGATAGGCAGGAAGTCGACTACGAAGCCATAGAGTTTTTCGCCGCCGGCAATCGCCTTGTAGGTGCCGCCATTGCCGCCCTTCGGGTTGGCACCCTGATCGGCAAGACCTTCATAAAGAGCCCAGCCAAGGTCCGGGTTTGACGTCAGCGCAGCCATATGAATGGTCGCCGCGCCGGAAGTGAGCGGAGACGGCATGGCAAGCTTGTCCTTTGCCTCTTCCTTCAGGAGGTCTTTGTATGAGGAAGGCTTCATCGGAGCATTGGTGTTGTAGACGATGCCGGTTGTGATCAGCTTGGTGGAGAAGTAGGTCTTGTCCTTGTCCATGATCGCCGGATCATAAGCGGCGACATCCGCGCCTTCATGCGCCATCAGACGGCCTTCCTTTTTCAAACCTTCCATGGTGACCATGTCGGCAATCAGCAGGACGTCCGGTTTCGGTGCGCCGGCTTCGAATTCGGCACGCAGCTTGGCCATCATCTTGGTGGTGCCATCGCGCACCCATTCAACATCCACACCAGGATGCTTGGCAGTAAAAGCGTCAACCGTTGCCTGCGCGTCCTTGTTTGGCTGCGAGGTGTAAAGAACGAGCTTTCCGGTAATGTCTTCAGCGTATGAGTTAGCGGATGCTGCGACCAACAGGCCGGCTGCAAGTAAAAACTTTTTCATGTGACAGATCCTTTGCGCAGAACCGCAAGAAAGGTTGCGGATGCCAATCGCGTAACAGGCTTCTGTGACAGATTTGTTTTATTTTGCAGGTGAAAAACTCTGGTTTTACAATTTGTTAGCCGGATCCGACAGGTTTCGATGAACCGGCTAACGGTTTTTCTAGATGTATCTCAACGATGTACCTTCAGAAACCAGATCAAGATGATGGATCCGGTCCCGCAGGCTTTCAGCCAGGTGATGGATGGGTTCAACATAAAGTTCATACGTGGAGTGATGGACGGGGAGGATCTTTCCCGGGTTCAAGATGTCGACGAACCGTGTGACATGGCTTGCTCCCATGCTTATCTGTCCGAGCGCGCCACTCGTCCCGACGCCGCCGAGGTGGGGAATGAAGATGTCGGGGCTTCCGAGGGAGCCAAGCGATTCCAGAACGGATTTGGTCGGAAATGTGTCGCCTGTCCAGTATAGAGATTTTTGCCAGTCGCCTTGCTCGAACGAGAACCAATAGCCGTTCCCTTCACCAAGGATCGTTGCAATTTCCGGGTTCTCGGAATGATCAGCCCTGATGGTGCGAATGGTAACTGTGGCCTCGCCCTTACTGAGAACCTGTTCCTGTCCCCAACGCAAGCCGGTCAGGTTGGAAAAACCCTTTGAAACAAGAGCGTCAAGGTCGTGGTCGGGTGCAAGTATCGGTAAATCCTTGTTGATCATTCGTTCTGCTTTCTGATCGAAGTGATCCTCGTGCAGATGACTGAGGATCACCTGATCCACTTCGTTCAGTTGCAGGCCCGGGAAAGGCGTCAAACGACGATGGTGCTTGATGTTGGGGCCTTTGCTGAGGTCGAACATCTCGTTTGGGTTTCCCATCTTGAAGGCTCGCTTTCCTTCACCGAAACAAGGGTCCGTCAACAAAGTGAAATCACCGAAGGACAACACCATGGTGGCGCCACCGAGCCAGGTGATCTCCAGTCCTGCTTCTGCCGTTCCAGAACCTGCATCTGCAGAGGTGATGTCTTTCAGAACTGCCGGAGCTGCCAGGGTTGAAACAGCGACCGACTTCAGAAAATTGCGACGTTTCATGATTTTTCCTCACGATAGGTGACTACCGGTCTGGAAGTAGATGGTGGGATTTGTTTATTCTAGCTGGATAAAATCAAACAGTTTGAACGAGATTTTCGGTTAATGGCGGGACTCCAGCATCTTGAAACGTTCGTGGAAGTCGCATTGCGGCGCAGTTTTGCGGCGGCCGCCAGACAGCTTGATCTGCCCAGGTCAACGGTTACCGCCAGAGTTAAAGCGCTGGAAAGCGAGCTGGGAGTGGCCCTGTTTCAGCGGACAACCCGACAAGTGGGTTTGACTTCGGAAGGCGAAGCTTATCTTGCAAAGGTTCAGCCTGCCTTGTCGGTGCTGGAAGAGGTCGGGGAAGAACTTAAGGCTGCGCAAGACCCTTCTGGTCTTGTTCGACTTACGGTACCCGTGGATTTGCCATCTGAGCGGTTGGCGCAAGCATTGGCATCCTATCAGGAGCGATTTCCGGACGTAGAGCTTGATGTTCATATCAGTGATCGTCCGGTGGATCTGATTGCGGAACGCTTTGATCTGGCTCTTCGAGGAAATCGTGTTTCGGATGAGAATGTCATTGTCCGCAAGATCGGGTCGAATCCGCAAATCGTCGTTGCGCGGCCGGAAGTCGCAATGGGTGAAAGTGTAGAAGAACTTGCAAAACGTGGCCGTATTCTTGATGCATCAGGCATTCTTGCCGAAACTTTCGACATGGACTTCAAGCCGGCGGGATTCAGAACCACCAACAAGCAATTGGCGAAAGAGATTGTGCTGCGGCGTGACTTGGCCGCCGTGTTGCCAAGGTCGATCTGCGAGGCAGAGATTGAAGGTAATGTTCTTTGCCAGATGGGGGCACATCTTCAGTTGCCTGACTTGCCTCTTTTTCTCGTGCTGCCTTCGGCACGCTTTGTACCGAGGCGGGTGCGGTTGCTGGTCGAGACTTTCGTGAAATCGCTGAAGTGATCATTTTGATGGCTATCAGCCATGTGCATGAAGGCGCGTCTGCCGATTTGAAGCTTCAGGTGCACATTAAAAATTGCATTCGCAAGTATACAAGGATTGAAGGAGAAGGAAGTGTCGGGTATCACCGCCTCACCTAGTACTAAATCGATTTGAGGAAGGCACGGTTCATGAACTCTCAAGGCGCTATCGCGGAAGTCGGTCTGATCGGCCTTGGCACGATGGGCGGCAATCTCGCGCTCAACATTGCTGAGCATGGCTTTCAGATTGCGGTCTACAACAGGACCACTGAAAAAACCGATCAGTTCATGGCCAAGGCAGGAGAGCTTGCTGAAAAGCTTGTGCCTACGAAGACGCTCCAGGATTTCGTTGCATCCATCAAATCGCCCCGTGCGGTGATTCTGATGGTGCCTGCCGGCGATGCGGTCGATGCGCAGATCGAGGCACTCCGTCCTTTGCTGGACAAGGATGACCTGATCATCGATGCGGGCAACGCCAATTATCACGACACCAACCGGCGAGCGGAAGAAGCTGCCGAAAAGGGGCCGCGCTTCATGGGCATCGGCGTGTCCGGCGGCGAAGAAGGGGCTCGGTTCGGCCCCTCCATCATGGGTGGCGGTGCCAAGGACGCCTGGAACCAGGTCGGGCATATTCTGGAGGCGATTTCCGCCAAATACGAAGGGGAACCTTGCGCGGCTTATCTGGGCGAAGCCGGCGCCGGGCATCTGGTCAAGACCGTTCACAACGGTATTGAATATGCCGACATGCAGATGATCGCCGAAGTTTACGGTGTGATGCGGGATGGATTCG
>JBCCVB010000166.1:0-14950 GCA_039195965.1 Pseudomonadota bacterium | reverse complement strand
TTTTCGTAAACCCCCCTTATTCCCCCCTCAAAATCACCATACCCATTCCACCTAGATAAATTATGTATGCTCCCTTGCTCATTTGTCTCACGATTGTGAGCTATGACTAGGACCGCGACGTTTAGACTGCAAGCAGCGAGAGACTGGTTCGCCATGATGACACCTGCGATTTGCAGCGCCGCGGTGATCATTCGAGCACAAAGCCCGATGCCGAAGCCAATTACCAGCTCGCCGGCAAGCAGGATAAGGAGTTGCGCCAGATTGTCTGTCAGGTTTGCCGGATACTGCGGCGCACCGACCGGATAAAGCACCAAAGTGATCGCCAGAGCGATTGTAAGACGAAACCGCATTGGGATTGAGCTTTCTCCCAAGGCAGGCAACAGCATGATCATCGTGCCGAGGCGCGCAAACATAAGCATGAATGCAGCGGCAACATCAGGCAGAAAATCGAGCTGAATGGTCATGAGGCGCTGTGACCTATCCCGTTGTCAGGATCATCTCCGTCACCCGCCCCATGAACGCTTCAAGCAACTGGCTCATGAAGGGCAAGGAAATCAGGATCGTGACGAAGATGGCCAGGATCTTGGGAACGAAAACGAGTGTCATTTCCTGGATTTGGGTGAGCGCCTGAAACAGTGCGATTACAACGCCGACAAGGAGGCCGACAACCATCGTCGGCCCCGCAACCAGGATCATGGTCCACACGGCTTCACGAGCAAGATCGAGTACTTCGCCGCCAGTCATTCAGCGCCCCCAAAACTGCCGGTCAGATCGGCATCCGCATGATTTCTTCATATGCGGAAATCACCCGGTCACGGACCGTCACCATTGTCTCCAGGGCAACTTCGGTTTCCGCGACCGCGGTGACCACATCGACGACACCGGTCTTGCCTTCGATCATTCCGATGGCCTTGTCGTCAGCAGCACGCCCCTTGTCGACCACGGTTTCGACTGCTTCCTGGACCATCTGCCCAAAGTCGACACCGTCCCGTTGTCCGCCTACATCTTCAGCGGCACGCGCCTGCTGCTGTAGCTTTGCCGCCATCTGGTAGGCATTGTTTGCAATCGATGTTGTAGACATGGCGACCGCCCCCTTCCTTTAACAATAACTGCGCTTTACGCCCGCAGGATGTCGATCGTCCGCTGCAGCATCCGCCGCGTGGATTCAATGACGTTCAAGTTCGCCTCGTAGGACCGCTGCGCCTCGCGCATGTCGGTGGTCTCGATCAGCGTGTTCACGTTCGGCAACATCACGTAGCCGTTTTCGTCAGCCGCCGGGTGTCCTGGCATGTAGGTCGTTTCGAATGGCGATTTGTCTTCGGCAATTTTGCCGAGCTCCACCACATCTGCGCCGATTTCCTTGTCGAAGTGATTTTCGAAAGTCGGAATTTTGCGCCTGTAGGGCTCTTCGTCCGGCGTCCGTCCGGTGGAGTTTGCGTTCGCGATGTTCTCCGCGATGACGCGCATGCGCCCGTTCTGCGCCTTCAGCCCGCTCGCGGAAACGAACAATGATTTAATCAGGTCCATTTAACAGCCTCCAAATCTCAATTCGGCGTCTTAGGCGTTTTTCGACAAGGCGGTCCGGATCAGACCAAGCCCTTTGGTGTAGAGGCTCGTTGCAGCCTGGAAGTCCATCTGGTTCTGCGTGATTTTCATCATCTGCTCTTCCAGATTGACCGAGTTTCCGCTTGGAGTGACCTCAAAGGAATCCCGCCTCTCCGTCTTCACGCTGCCGGAGCTGGAAATGCTGCCGGAAATATGACCGACCTTGGTGACATTGGTCGTGACCCCAAAACCTTCTCGCGCGATATGGTCCTCGAACGAATAGGTCTTCACATCGCGGGACTGGTAGCCCGGCGTATCGGAATTGGCGATGTTTTCAGCCAAAACGCCCTGGCGTGTCTGATGCCATTGCATTTTTGACCTGAGCGCCTGAAACAGCGGCAAATCTGTGAAAGCCATTCAGTTCACCATTCGTTAACCCACTAGGCAATGATTGCCGACCAAATGGTTAATGAATGGTTAACGCTTACGTAGCGCCACATCGCAAACCCTTCAAAAACCAGTGGAAGAGCGCCACAATCTTTTGCATTTCGCAAAATGAACACCTTCCGCGACGGGCAAATTTTTCCGCCCTCTGTTAACTTAAAGGCCTAGTGAGATTCGAAGCGAAACAGCAAGCAGCGGTAGCCAGCCTGAGAAACGCCTTTCGGATACGAGCGACGGTGAAACGCGGAAGAACATGGGGTTTTGGGGCAAACACTCGGCAGCATGACTTGCCCCGATTTACTGGGGATAAGCGCCGAAGTCCTCATTTGAGGCCCAATACCCAAGTAACCGGCAACCGCATTCACACCGCAGGCAAAGGCGGCACGAGGAAAAGATGTACGATTGGATTGAAACAACTTTCAACGTGAGCGGGGGCGTGACCCAGGCGATCGCTGTGATATTGGCACTCGGAGCCGTTTTACTTCTGTTCAGTCTGTTCATTTTCATCCTCAAGCGCCTGACTGGCGGCAACATCACGCACAGCAGAAGCAGGCAGCCCCGCATTGCGGTAATGGACAGCGCGACAGTGGACACACGCCGCCGCCTTGTTCTTGTTCGCCGGGACAATGTTGAACACCTGATCCTGATCGGCGGTCCAAGTGACGTGGTCGTCGAGCAAAACATCGTGCGCAATGCCCCGCTCCCCGCTCACCGATCGGTCCCGGTCGCAGCGCAACCCGTCGGCACATCGATCAAAGCCCCCCTGGCTCCAGGCCCCAACATTCCGTTCCGGCCTGACGACGGCATCGCTGACACGGCCCCTACAACACCGTCCGCACAGGACGAACCAATTGCGCCGCAAGCCGTTCCCGAACCGGCCCCCGTGGTTGCTGATGCACCGGCCGTAGCCGAAAAGCCTGTTGCTGCAGAAAAGGAGCCAACGGCGCCAAGTATGAGCTCTTTCGCCAGGAGCAGAAGTTCCTTCGAAAAACACGAACCGTCGTTGACTGTCGGCGAAGAAAAGTCCGAACAAAAAGCTGAAGGTTCGAGTGGGGACGGACGCGCTGCCGAACTTCTGCGTGCGGCAATGCAAAATGGCTTCAATCGCGCGACGACGAAGGCTTCAGAAGACGCTACAGAAACAGACAAGAAGATCGATAAGGAAGCACCCGCAGAGAAGAACGTCTCGGCACCGCCCGCAGCACCGGATGTGAAACCCACGCCAGCGTCCGACGTCTCATCAGCCAATGTAACCGTGAAGCCTGAGACCAAACCCTCGGCGCCGGTCAAACCGCTCGGCCGCCCATTTTCGCCGAAGGACCGGCCATCTTACGGTGGGCACTCCATATCACCGCCCGCGTCAGGTCCGGCAGCCCGAGCAAAAACCGCTTTGTTCAAGTCATCTTCTTCGGCTGCCTCCGAAACCAAGATCGAACCTGTCGTCGGCAAACCAGGCGGCACGACGCCTCAAGACATCAAGGGAGATAATGTCTCCACAGCGCCATCTTCCGACTTTTCCGTGAAGGCCCCTGACATCAAAGCACCCGTGCCCAGCCTATCGACTCCGGAACCAACGATCTCGGAAACGGAAAAGAGCACGGCAGGCATAGCGGCAGCCGAAAGCGGCAGCGCAACGACCCCAGCATCACCTGATTCTGACGACGGAGCTCAGTCTCTTCAACAGGACAAATCAACAGACACACAGTCCGAGAGTGCCACCAATGCTTCGGAGAGTGCCAAGCCGGAAGTCAAACTGGATCTTGGACTTGAGGACCTGATCGAAGACACGGACGAACACAAGCCGACAGCCGCTTCAGATAAGCAAGAAGACACCAAGGATGGAGACAAGGAAGCGGAAACTCCCCAGTCCCAGAAACAACAGCAACAGCAGACCAAGGCAACAGCCTCCGCAGCAAAAAGCTTGAGCGAAAAGAACCCTATTGAAGACGAGATGGCAAAACTGCTGGATGAATTGGGCGGGCAGCCAAACTGATGACATGTGAGGTTCGCTCGCCGCGCAGGTTTCGGCTGGCATATTTGCTGATCGCGCTCTCAGCGCTTCTGACCTTCGTGGCTGGCCCGGCGGCCGCTCAGGAAATCTCCGTTGGTTTCGGTGACGATGCCAGCTTGACGGAACGCGCAGTTCAACTCGTCATTCTCTTGACGGTCCTGTCGCTCGCTCCGTCAATCCTTGTGATGGTGACGAGCTTCACCCGCATCGTGGTGGTTCTTTCCCTTCTCAGGTCGGCGATTGGATTGCAGACCGCACCACCCAACATGGTCATGGTCAGCCTGGCGCTGTTCCTGTCTGCATTCATCATGATGCCGACGCTGCAATCGGCTTATGACGCCGGTGTTCAGCCGCTCATCGACGGCGACATCGAATTCAATCAGGCCTATGAGCGGGCATCCGAACCATTCAGGGGATTCATGCTGTCACAGGTTCGCGAAAAGGACCTGGCACTCTTCCAGGAACTGTCTGGCCAGGACGCTCCTGAAGGGCCCGACGACCTTTCCATGGCAACACTGATCCCGGCCTTCATGATCTCGGAACTGCGACGAGCTTTTGAAATCGGCTTTTTGCTTTATCTCCCGTTCCTCATCATCGACCTGGTCATCGCATCCGTTCTGATGTCCATGGGTATGATGATGTTGCCACCGGTAGTGATTTCCCTGCCGTTCAAGTTGATCTTCTTTGTCCTTGTGGACGGCTGGAACCTTGTGGCCGGGTCTCTGGTCAAAAGTTTCGGCGGCGGGTAGCTGCCACTTTCCGGCAAATCCTGCACGCTTCAATGGATTGCAAGATAACCGTGCCCGCACGCTGAAAGGTCGTGTCGAAGCTCCCTTTCAATCTGCGTGTTAACCGCTTTGACTTGGGTCGTCTTTTTTCCAATTTCACAGGGATCCCCTGCGTCCCCGAGCGCCAAAAGTAGAAGAATATTAAGATAGCAGTGGCACAATTGCCCTTTAATTTGTGAGGCAGACACGCCTCGAAACTTATAGTGGTAAAGCGTGATAAGAGACCAACTTGAAAAACTCGCCAGGATCAAGGAACCGGAGGCGAGATCAAAGCTTATCCGTACGCTCGTCGGGGAGTATGCGCGGTCGGAAGACCATGACCCGACGGAGTTGGAACGCGAGCTTTTTTCTAAGATTGTGCTCTCCGTCTTTGATCAGCTGGATCGGGCGGCCCGATATGAACTCGTCGTCCGTCTGGCCAAAACGGACCGTATCATTTCCGAACTCGCCGACCGTCTTGCGGAAGAAGACTACGACCTGTCCGAACCCGTCATCGAATGTTCTCCGATGATAAGCCAGAAGGCGCTCATGCACCTTGCCAAATCGGGCGGCAACAACAAACGCCTCTCGGTTGCCCGGCGTTCGGACCTGAACGAGGAAATCACCGACACCCTGATTGCCAGAAGCAGCAGGGATGTCGTCCACGCTCTCCTGGACAATCTTGACGCGCCATTCTCCGTCAAGGGCACACTTGCTCTCCTGATCTTTGCCAACACCGAGGTCGAGGTTCTTTCCGGAATTGCCAAGCGTGCGATGAAGGACGAAGACTTCCTTGAGACCCAGATGTATGTGCTGGAAACGAATTGTCCGCTCATTCCGCCGCCGCTGGAGAAAGCCCTCCGGTCCGGGGATCTGAGCCGCCTGGCCCAGGCGATAGACGATCTGGAGCGGGACGGTGACATTGAACTCGACGGCGTTTTCTATTCCCGCCACGAGGCCAGCATTCAGATTGCCAATGGCGAACTGTCGTTTGACGCCATCCTGAGGACCCTCTTTGAGGAAGAGCGTCTGGATGCCGCGATCTGGCTGATCAGCCGGAAAATCAATCTCGCGGATGACGTCGTTGCCGACACGCTGAAGTCCGATGCGGATGGAGCTATCATGCGCCTGATGCTGCAGACAGGCATCCACGAGAAGACCTACCGGGACTTCTTGAAGGCGCGTTGCGAATGGCTCGACCGCAGCACCAGAACCATCCCGGAGCTGGTGATGCGCTACAAGGCTGAACTGAAGAAGCCGAAACAGTCCAGAGCCCCGCAACCCGCTCTGAAATCCGCCACAGGTTAACTGACGGCTTTAACCAGCCGCGTCGTCAGCCCCGTTCCCTGCTGCTGCCTGGTCGGGAGAGCGCCCCGGCGACATGTATTGACGGCGGTATTCTTTCAGGAAGGTTTCGAGAGAGTCGACATCAGCCAAGCGGTTGGCGACCTGAAGAAACTCCACACCCTGCGCATCGACCGGGCGAGTGACAACCTCAAACGCGAAAGCTTCCGGGCTGTCGGCCATTTTGGTCGTGTATTTCGTTTGCAAACGCTCAAGGCTCAGCTGATCGCCGGCAAGCGAATAGGCAATCCCGGCACGCAAGATGTCCCGGCGCTCAAGTTCGTCCAGCGGAATGTTGTCGGACCAACGAGACCCGTGCATGGCTTCCAGCTGCTCGCCCGCATCACGCCAGCTTTCTGCCGCCCAGAATGTATCAGCCCTCAAGCGGTCAACATCGGTGCCGCGCATGTTGCGGACCAGCTCAAGCGCGAGGTCTGGCCGGCCGTTTTCCGTAAGTGCTCTTGCTTCGACAATATTTCTCTGCCGCTCCAGCGTCGACGGAAGGCTGGCCTGACGTGTCCGGTTCAGAACCCTTAGCGCCTCGTCGGGCTTGCGGTCCATCAGATAGATTGCCGCCAGATCGGAAGCGATCTGCGCCCTGGCAGCTCCCTTCAGACGATTGTCCACCTGATGGCGCAGCAATTCGGTTGCCTGGTCGAGCAGATCAACTTCGACCAAACGCTTTGCAAGCAGTCGAACCATTTCATCGCCCTGGCGACCGATCGGTGTCAGCTCCCTGAAATCGTAATAGAGCGCAAGGGCCTTGACGGGCTGCATCTCGTCCGCTTTTCCATCCAGGAACAGGGCGTTGAAGAGACCGTTCATCTCCTCTTGCAACAGGCGTGTCGTGTCTGAATCCGGATCCGCCTGTACTGCCGACTTCATGGCTTCGAAGGCTTCCCTGTACTGACCGCGCTCGGCGTAAAGCTGCGACAGGAAACGAAGGGTCCTGAGTTCGATTTCATCGCCGCGCCAGGACGTCGCAAGACTTGCCAGCCGGTCCATGGTTTCGTCGACGCTCAACTCGCCGTCGCGATAGCGGATGCGGAGCGCCCTGTATTCTGCTTCGGCAGAACGCGGACGATCGTCCGAGCGTGTCACGAGATCAAACACGGTCAGAGCTTCCTGCGAACGTCCGGATGCATCGGCGACCCGTCCGCGAAGAATATCGTAGCGTGCGGCCTGGGCCTGTGTGACTTCACTTGGCTCGATCTCTGCAAGCATGCCATTTGCGATACCGAAGTCATTCACTTCCACCATCGCCTGTGCTGCAGCCAGTTTGAACTCCGTCTGGATGGCCGTCGGATAGTTTCCGACCACTGCCCGCCCACGTGGCATGACGATACGTGCCTGGGTCCAGTTGCCCAGCTTAACGTCAACGATTGTCTGCCAGATTGCAGCATCAGGACTGTTCTTGAGATCCGGACGGTTCAGATGGTCGTAGGCTTCCTCGGGCCGACCTGCCATAGTTTGGGCAGCGCCCATCATCAGGTTGAAGGAACTGTCTTCAGCAAGAGCCGGCTCCTCTTCCAGGGCAAGTGTCATCAGGCCCAGGGCTTCCTGCGCAAACTGGTGTGCCAGGTAGAATCTCGACAATGCGATCAGCGGCTTGCGTCGCTTGCCCACCGGCGCCTTTGACAAGCGGTCCTGCAATTCCAAGAGACGGGTCCTGTATCCACCGGGACCTTCCGTACTCAGCGAGACAAACTCAATGAAATTGGACTCTTCGGGATCCACAATCGTGTTGAACGCGCCAGTGCCTCCACGCAAATGCCGGTTTGAAAGGGCAAGACCGCCTTCTCGTTCGATAAGAACGTCATCTCCCAGAATTTTCATCTGGACACCGTCAGACTTCGCTGCGACTGCAATCCCCTGAGCAGAGCTCAATGCATCCAGGTCAACAAACTTTTGTGGCTTCAACAGTCCACGAGGAGGTCCGAAACCAGTGATCAGCGAAATCTTGTCTCCAACGAACGGGTCAGTGATCTCGCGAATGTTCTGCGGGTCCTGATAAAGTACGCGCAACACGGACTCACCATCTCCACGAACCGTACGTTCCAGCTGCAACGGAATGGAGGGCTCCAGGATCAGGTCACCGATAACAAGTGACCACGCGTTGCCGTCGACACCCACCGTGGCAAGAACCGGGTCATTCAGGTCCAGCCGAAGAATCTGATAGTCCTCGAATTGTTGAACATCGATCTTGTCTGCGGTCTCCGCCAGCGCGGAGATCATTCCACGAGTGTCGATCGTTGCATCCGTGTCAAACACGAGCCAGATGCTGTCATTGCGCCGGAAAACGGCTGTTGAGACCGGTTCAGAGAACGGGAAAACCACCCGAACGGTATTTCCGATCCTGCGCGCCTCAGCCGCAACGAAATTCCGAACTTCCGCGGCAAAATTCTCCGGCGGCTGCTCGGGTGACGGCGGCAGTTGATCTACATCCTGTCCGCCATTTGCGCGCCAGACTTCCGGCTTGGCGTTGGGTCTGCTCGTCAGTTGAATACCTGCTGGAACTTCACTGCTGCCGAAGGACGGATTGTTGTCAATCCTTACAGGAGCGGCCTGAATTGGCGCGTTGTCACCATTGCCGGCGACCGGTTCCTGTTCAGGCTGCAAGGTGGGAATGCCGTTGCTTTCCCCCGGCCCGGCCTGTGTCTGGTCTTGTGAAGCTTCAACCTGCTGTTTGGAAAGATCGAGCATTGGCGCACGCCGGACAATCTCTCCCTCGTCAGGGTCGACATCCGTTAACGGCAATGCGCCGGGGCTCGCCTGTGCGACAAGGATGTTTTCCTGTGAGTTCGCCGCAGTCCCATCTTCCTCGGAACCTGCCGTAGCGATTGCGGATGTAATCAGTTCATCCACACTGTCATTGGCCCCTTGCCCGGCTGCCGCCAAGAGCAGCTCCGGTGCAGGAAGTGTTTCGACCGCCGGAGCGGTCGTGATGGTGCCTTCTTGTGTGACAACAATCTCTGATGCAGGGGGGGCTTGCGACACAACGTCCGGCTTCGTTCGCGGTACCATCGCGACATCTCGCTCGTCGGACAAAGTCTCGCCGATATTTTCAGGTGTTGCGGCACCTTCGGCAGCAACGATCGTTTCCAAGGTCCCTGCAGGGTCAACGGCCGAGGAAGCCCGGGCCTCTTCGTCGCCTTTATTTCCACCTAACGGCATCACCGTGTAAGCAGGAGATTCGTCCGCACGGCTTTCCTTCAGGACGCCTCCGCCTGCGGAAACAGTTTTTCTGTCGGCCGGCAGTCCACGCGGATCCTTGACCTCACGTGTATCGCGCAATCCCGGTGCCGTGATCATGTCCTTGCGGTTTTCGTTATCGGCGACAGACAGCTCCTTGTTGATCAGCGCATTGGCCGGATCGTTCGGCTGCATGTTCTCCGGCGTTACATCGATCACATATGTCTGCTCTTCACGGAATGCGCGGATATCAACCGAAGGCTCGACCCGCATCAGGAACTTCAGCTTCCCCTTGTCCAGAAACGATGTCGCATCGATCACGCCTTGCGGAAGATGTGCCCTGAGATGAGAGATGTCCAACTGCGCCGGATGATTGAAGGTCAGTTTGACGATGTCGTTTTCGCGCACGAAAGCCGTATCGAACTTGATCGACCAATCGAAGACCAGACGGGTGAAGGTCGGGTGCTCGCCGACATGAAGTGTGACTTCCGGACCTTCCTGTGCTTTCAGGCGGGCCTGTTCCAGCGCGCGAACCTTGCGCATGGCGGCCTCGGCACGCTTGGCAAGCTCACGGACGACATCGTCCGGCAACCCCGGAGGAAGTCCCTGCCAGCTCATCGGCAGTATATCTACAAAGAGCTTCTCTCCGGCTTCAAGCGTATTGATCTGAAATTGATTTTTAAGTGCAAAGCGAATGGCACTGCCATCAGGGTCACGGCGTGCGATCGTGACAAAGTCGCCAAGGTCGAGCGGAACATCATCGACATTGATGTCCACCGGATCCTCGAAGGAGATCCGCAGGACGCCCCCGGTAATGACTGCGTCGTAGATCGGCAGAAGCGTGCGATCCTTGAAGGTCAGCACGATGCGCCCGTAGCCTTCCTCGGGAAAGACTTCCAGATCCACCGGTTCAAGGGTTTGCGCTTGCGCGGATGACACCGACATCGTCACCAGACAGGCGACGCTCACCCAAAAAGCTGCAATCAGGCGCACCAATGAGCCTTCCCTGCCTTTCAGGGCAGATCCGCAACTTTTCCATAAGGTCAGGAGTGGTCCCGGCAAGTCGTTCAGTCCTCGGATGGCGACAACACGCTATTGTTAGTTAGGTGTCGTTAACGTGCCCTTACGCGTTCCTTAAAAATCCGCTCTATTCTCTCAATTTGACGGGATCTTCGGCAGCATATCCGGAGCCGACGCTTGCATGGGTTGTGCCGGGTTGGCAGGAGCCGAAGAATTGCTGGCAATTGCCACCGTAAGTCGCTCGGCAGCTTCCGGGGACATCTTGGCCAAAACATCCGCCATTTTCCGCGGTTTCATCTGCCTCACCACCTTCAAAAGGATCGGCAGGCTCAGACGATCGAAAATGCGCGCCGCATCTTTGGGTTTCATGCTTTCATACATGGTAACCAGTCCGGCGATTTCGTTTTCTTCCTGCCTTTTTTTCTCTTCAACTGCGGCTTCTATCCGCTCTTCCAGCTTCTTCAGCTCATCAACGCGCTTTTGAATGCGCTCTTCGGTCGCCTGCAACAGTTTTTCACGCAGGTCCAGCTGCCCTTCCTGCGCTTGAAGCGACTCTCTTCGCTTGCCGAGGCTTTCCAGAACGGCTCGTTCCGCAGCAGACCCGCCAATCTCGAGACTGTCCGGCAAAACAGGTTGCTCGGGCAGGTCACCACCCGGCGGCGGAGGCGGTCCTCCGTCAGCGGCCATCTCCACTGGAGCCTGACCATCGGCAGGCGTTTCCTGAGCCACTGCACCATTGATGGGAAGCTTGCCGCTGTCGGGCCCCAGCGTGAGGCCAAGCAGCTTCAGGGCGAGCAGAGCGCTCGCCGAAACTCCCAGCAATGGCAGCAGTCTCAAATTCATGCGGCGGCACCGTTACGTCTACGGAATTGCTCAAGACGGGCCGTCGCTTCAGCTGCCGCGCTCCGGATATCCGATGCACGGCTCGAGCGTTTCCGCTCAGGCTCCACTTGTGGCTGCTGTGCCGGATAAGCTGCAGCGGGAGCATAGCCCGCAGGTTGCGGTTCGTAAGAGGGAGCTTCCCCTTGCGACGGTGCCGAATAGGCTTCGTTCTGGCTGGCCGCCTCGCGATGAGTTGCTGCCGAGCGGGCCGCTTCTGCAATCTGGGTAATGCGAGTGAAAATCTTTTCTCCTTCGCCTACCTGCTCGGCTAGCGTCTGAGACATGGACTCTGCCTGCTTGAGACGGGAACCCAGCGTCTTGTCTGCCTCGGCCGCAGTCGTCTTCAATCCCAGGATCGCACGCTCGGCAATTTCCGTTGCCGTCATCAGTTCCGAAATCGTTGCCCGCAAAACCTGTTCGTCGGCACGCAGACGCTGCAACCGTTTGTTCAGCATCCAGCAGTAACCGATTGTAATCAGCAACAGAACCGCGACCAGCCCTTCAATGATCATTCCGAGTGGCAAAGTGCTCATGGTTGCTCCATTTCGTTTTGCATGGCGCGCTCGAAAGCAGCCAATGTCATTTTCGGCTTGCGCAAATTCTTTGCGACGCGAATTGCTATGGAATCCTCGACTTTGCCGAGCGTTCCTTCGGTTAGCGGAACGTTGCCGCATTTGATCGTCACGGGATCGGCGGGGTCGACGTCGAACACCAGCGTTTGCCCTATATCGAGGCTGAGAACTCTGCCGAGCGGCAGGTAGGTTTCGTGCAATACAGCGTCGACTTCGATTTCTGCGGCATGAATCTCTGTTGCCAGGTGACCTTCCCAGATGGGATCACGACCGAACTTTTCCCCCATGAACATCTGAAGCAGCAGATCGCGGATCGGCTCCAGAGTTGCATACGGCATCATGATCTCGACCGAACCGCCGCGGTCTTCCATATCGATGCGCAGCTCGACGAGAATGGCAGCGTTTGCCGGGCGGGAAATCGCCGCAAAGCGGGGGTTCGTCTCAAGACGTTCAAGGTTGAAGTGAACCGGCGACAACGGTGCAAATGCCTGTTCGGCGTCCTGCAAAATCAAGGACACCATCTGCTGCACGAGGCCGGTTTCAATCGTCGTATAGGGACGCCCTTCAACACGCACGGCCGAGGTACCACGCCCTCCGCCCAGCAGCACGTCGATGATCGAATAGATCAGGCTCGACTCAACGGTGATCAAGCCGAAACCATCCCATTCTTCAGCCTTGAAAACACCCAGAATGGCAGGCAGCGGAATGGAATTCAGATAGTCGCCAAAACGAACCGAACTGATGGAATCCAAAGACACTTCAACGTTGTCTGACGTGAAGTTACGAAGCGATGTCGTCGTCAGGCGGACAAGACGGTCAAACACGATCTCGAGCATCGGCAGACGCTCGTAGGAAACCATTGCCGAGTTGATGAGTGCCCGGATACCGCTTTGATCACCGGCAATCGTGTCCTCAATATTGAAGCCGAGGAGGTTGTCGATTTCCTCCTGGTTCAGGACACGGTCGGCACCACGGGTCGCATTTTCCAGATCAGGCTCGCTGTCATCGATCATGGCGGCCCATTGAGCGGCCATGTCGTCGGAACTTCCAGCACCCTGCTCTTCAAGCGCCGCACCCCAGGCGGCAGCTAGATCTTCATCGTCATCGCCGCCGGCTCCTTGCTCGGCGAGAGCAGCGCCCCAGGCGTCGGCCATGTCCTCTTCGGACAGGTCATCATCGTCGTCGACGTTAGCCATTCAATCCATCACTGTACAAGGATCTCCTTGAACAGGACCCCCTCAACCTTCGCCGGATAAACCGACAAATTGATCCGCCTGAGCAATTCTTCCTTCAAACGGAACAGACCGGCAGACCCTTCCAGGTCCGCGGGGCGTAGTTCGCGCAAGTAGATCTGGAACGCATCCAGAATACGCGGCAGAAACGGTTGGATCTGCTCGATCATCGCCCGGTTCTCGACTTCCAGCGCAATCCTGACCTTGAGATAGGTCGTGCGCCCGTCCGTCGCCAAATTCACCGTCATTTCCGGTAGATCGTAAAACACGACCGGCTTCTGAACCTCGACGGGAGCATCGGTGCCATCCGGTGACGGCATCGGCGCATCTGAGCCCATCAGAAAGTAATAAGCCGCTCCGCCTGCACCAAGCAGAACCACCAGACCGATACCACCAAAGAGAAACAGCTTTTTCTTCTTCCCACCTGCTGCGCCTTGACCGCCTTCTTCTTCGACGTCGTCGGCGGCCGCGGTTTCGTCAGCCATTTCGCACTCCGCATAATTCAGCGCTCGCGCGCGGTATTTATTACTAAAGAGTTAAAGGTTAACGAATGGTTACCAGCCATTAACGCGAGTCACCGGGCAAATATTGCCAGGTGGTTAACTTCTGCCGGAATCTCTTGCCGCGCGCACCCTCGCCGTTCCGCTTTTACCCAGATTTCCCAAGGATTTAAAAACTGGCACGCGGCATGCATTAACCTTAACGAGCCCGCCGGTCTGGGGAGACAAGCTGGCTCTTCGGGGAGCAAAAGGAGCCGTTCACATGGAGAACGCACTACTCATTGGCCTGTCGCGTCAGGCCGCCTTGCGGAATCAGCTCGACGTGGTCGCCAACAACATGGCGAACATCAATACGTCAGGCTTCAAGGCGCAGAACCTGCTGTTTGAGGAATACATGATGCCGGTCGCGGAGGCGACCGAGTTTCAGGCGCAGGACGAAACGCTTTCCTACGTTCTCGACTACGAGACTCACACGGACTTCACCAATGGCAGTTTCAAGGCTACGGGCAACGATTATGACCTTGCGCTTGAAGGGGACGGCTTTTTCGTCGTCCAGCTTGCAGATGGCACCGAGGCCTTCACACGTAATGGCGCCTTTCACCTGAACACGGACGGTCAGCTCATGTCATCCGAAGGATGGCCGGTGATGACCTCGGCGGGCCCGATAAGCTTCACCGCGGAGGACGGCATTGTCGAGATTTCGCAGGACGGGACAATTGCCACGGAGCTTGGCAACCGCGGCCAGATCCGGGTTGTCGCCTTCGAAAGACCCCAGGACCTGGAAAAGCGGGGCGAAACGACATTTGTGGGTGGAGAGCCACAGCTCCCCGAAGACACCCGGATCGTGCAAGGGGCTTTGGAACAGTCGAATGTCGATGGGGTTTTCGAGGTCACGCGACTCATCGAGATCACCAGATCCTACGAATCCGTGTCGAAAATGCTGAAGGACGCCGACGAACTGCGTCAGCAGGCAATCTCGACACTCGGCAAAATTCAGGCCTGACGGCATTAGGGAGCACAGACGATGAAAGCACTCCAGATAGCCGCAACCGGCATGAAGGCGCAGGAACAGAACGTCGAGGTCATCTCGAACAACGTGGCCAACATGCGCACCACGGGTTTCAAGAAACAAAGGGCCGATTTTCAGGATCTTCTCTATCAGAACCTGCGCAGAATGGGCACGGAAACATCGGATGCAGGGACGATCGTACCGACCGGTGTTCAGATCGGTTCAGGCGTCAAGCTTGCATCCACGGCCCGTATCATGTCTCAGGGCTCGCTCGAGCAGACAGACGACTCGCTCGACATCGCGATCAGGGGGGAAGGGTTTTTCCAGATCGACCTGCCCGACGGGACGACCGGATACACACGCGACGGTTCATTCGAACGGGATGCGGACGGACAGTTGGTGACGGTGGATGGCTATACCGTGAATCCCGGC
>JBCCVB010000165.1:0-15083 GCA_039195965.1 Pseudomonadota bacterium | reverse complement strand
TGTGTGGATTACTCCACATTTGTAGGCGATTCGTTGTCACGGGTAAGGCGAATACCCTAATCCCATCAGGCGTTTACCTTTAATAAAGTTAATGAAAGTTTGAGTTTTCTCGAAGGTGAAAAATCTGTAAATCTAAGAGGAAGATTTTATGTAAATGTGACCGAAACCTACCAAGTGGTTTGATATGAATGATCTCGTTCGGATTGCGCAGGCTATCACCCCGGCAACTTCTGCAGCCAACGGAGGCGGTGAAAACGCTGCGCTTCCCCTTGAGCTTTCGCAGCCGGCCGCAGGTCTCAGCGTTACTGCGACGAGAGTTCCAGGGCAGTTGGTGGACTTCCGACAAATCCTGAACGAGGACATTTCGTTCATTCGCATTGGTGGCGATCTGCAGATGATTTTTGCAAATGGCGGTAGCGTCATCGTGCAGGATTTCTTCGCTGGTGACGGAGCCGACCAGGTCGCAGTAGTTTTTGACGGCGAGACGATTTCCATCGATCAGTTTGTTTCGGTTGCAAATCTTCAGGTCGCTGATGAGATTCAAACCGCAGCGGGCGAAACCAGTAATCTATCTACAGCACTCGGAGGACCTCAGGGTTCCGGCCAGGATTTCCAGGACGCAAACATTGGAGAGCTTGGCCCTGGTCTGGACGTTTTTGACCTGTTGACCGGAGAAGGGCCTGGAAGCCGAGAAGGTTCGATAGACGAGTTTTCAGACGGCGAAGTCGACACTGCTCCGACAATTGTTTCGGCTGCAGATGCCGGAGCGATTGATGAAGGGAACCTGGCGGACGGCAATGAGGCAGGGCAGGGCCCGCTTGTTGCCACCGGCAATCTCGGCATCAACTTCGGTGAAAATGCCGGGCAGTCTCCAACCCTTACTTTCGATACTAATGGCGCCGGCGTACCTCTCGATTCCGCCGGAAATGCGTTTGGCCTGACAGCTGATGGCGTTGCGCTTACCTACTCGATCGTTTCCAACGCCGATGGCGGACAATCGCTGACAGCGGTCAAGGAAGGGACGGGCGAGGTCGTCTTCACTGTTACGCTTGATGTAATCCCGAACGCATTCGCGGGCGGTGCTTCAGGTGCAGAATACATTTTCTCCCTGGAAGGCAATCTCGACCATCTCGGTGCAACATTTGATGAAAGCCTTCCGGTATCCTTCAGTATCACGGCGACAGACTCGGATGGAGATTCCGTTGGTTCCAGCTTTGTTGTCAACGTTGCCGATGACGACGTTGAAGTGGGTGCATCGGAGGCATCTGCTGTCGATGAAGACGGACTGACCGACGGAAACGTCGATACCGGCTATGACGGTGACCTGAGCGGTTCAGCGATAACATCCAGCGGAACTCTCGGCATTAGCTGGGGTTCGGACAATGCAAACCCGACATCTGGAGGCGGAACAGGCGACCGGTCGGTGTCGTTTTCCGGCACACAGTCTGGTCTGAGCGGTTTGACCTCGAACGGCAATTCAGTTTCAGTTTCCATTCTCGCGGACGGAACCCTTGTCGGCTATACCGGCGATACCGAACCGACATCCAGCACTGACAGCAGTGTTGTTTTCTTCGCATCTCTGTCTGATGCCGATAGCGGCAGCTACCAGTTTACGCTGGCGGGCAATCTGGATCATTCACAAGCAGGTACTGAAGATGACATCGTCCTGTCCATCGCCTTCACGGCGACAGACGGAGATGGCGACACGGCATCCTCGACCTTTGAAGTAACCGTTGACGACGATGCACCGGTGATTGTCGAAACGTCTTCTGCTGTTGTTGATGAAGATGACCTTGCCACAACGCAGGGCGATCTTGCGGACGGAAATGATGACGATCAGGCCGGTGACAACATAACAGTGTCTGACGGCATTCTGGATACGGATGGCGACGCTACGACCGTTGCAGGTGATCTGGCGATTGAATGGGGTGCGGACGCTTCAAACAGTGTTGTCGACGGAGGCGCGAGCTCCGGTAACGGCGATCGTGCTGTGACTTTTGCAACGACTGCGATTGCAACGCTTGAAGCTCTTGATTTGACCTCTCAAGGAGAAGCGCTGAGCTACGAGCTTTCCAATAGCGACAGCGTTCTGACCGCTACCTCCGCTGATGGACGGATTGTATTCACTGTTACCCTGTCCGACGAGAATTCCGGCTCCTTTGTGCTGGACTTGAACGACGTGCTCGATCATCCGGAAGCAAACACTGAGGACAACTTGGCGCTGACTTTCGACTTCACTGCGACTGATAGTGATGGCGATTCAGCTTCTTCCTCTTTTCAGGTTACCGTTGATGACGACAGTCCGGTCCTGACCGGTGACGTTGGCTTCAGCCAGGTTGATGAAGAAGGTCTTTCTGGCGGCAATGTCGGTGAGAGCTATCCGGACAATGAAGGTGACTATGCAACGGGCGGTGCGCGTGACGATGCGACGACTTCGGGCCGTTCGCTGAACATCTCCTGGGGTGCGGATGATGCCAACAGCACAGTCGATGGCGGTGCCAGCACCGGCAATGGCGATCGCTCCGTGGAGTTTGCGTCTGCGGATGTTCTTGTCAGCCGTGGCACCAATGAGCTGGATGCACTGACATCCCGTGGCGAGACGGTTGAGTTCCGTCTTGAGGACAATGGCGCGACGCTTGTCGGCTATGTTGCCTCGAGCACCTTCAATGGTGGCAGCGAGCGTGTTGTCTTTGAAGTGACGCTGTCCGATCAGGACAACGGCTCTTACGACTTCGAGATCCTGGATGTTCTGGATCACCAGGGTGCAGGCAAGGAAGACAACATCCGTCTGACCTTCGACTTCACCGCGACGGACAGCGATGGCGACAGCGTCGATGGAACCTTCGCGGTTCGCATTGACGACGATGCGCCAGTTGTCGATGAAGTTGTGACTGCCACAGTAGATGAAGACGATATCGTCACTCCGCTCTCAGAAGGCAACGGGCCCTTTGACGGTGACGCTGATGGATCGTTGACCGGACCGTTCGACGCTCTGTTCGGCCCGGCAATTTCCAGTGGGTCAATCGCAAACACAGTGAACTTCGGTGCCGATGGCGCTGCTCAAACGGGTGGCTTCGCGTTTGCGACCGATGCTGCGACAACGATGGAGGCACTGGGGCTCAGCTCAAACGGCGAAACCTTGTCATTTGAAGTGATTTCCGTCGGTGGCATTTCGCTTCTGGTGGGTTTTGTCGACGATGGTGACGGCAGTTTCGATCTGGCGCTCGACCGGCCTGTTCTGGGGCTCGCACTGAGTGAAGACGGTGATTACGCGGTTCTTTTGAATGACCAGCTCGATCACGTTGCTGGTGATGGTGAAAACACCGAGCTCGTTTCCGCGACAGGGCCGTTGGCTCAGATTGACTTCGGAGCAGTGATTGAAGCCACTGACGGTGACGGCGACATGATTGGCTTGTCGGGTCAATTCCTTGTTGACGTCACGGATGACGTGCCTGAACCGCAGGTCTGGGTGGACGACTATGTCCGCATCGACGAAACTTATGGCGATCACAGTGACAATGTCTTCAATCCGAACACAGGACAGTACAATCCTCGAGTTGTAAGCCTGTTCAACAATGTCTCCGTCACGGGGTCGGATGTGGATTTGGTTGGCCCGATTTATGCCCGCTATGACGTTATTGACTATTCACTGAATGGTGGAGCTGACGATCAGGCGACACGTACCTTGGAATTGAGGATCGATGATCCGGATTCCGGTCTGTTTACAACTGAGAATGAGGCAATCACTCTTTCGATGGAAGGTGATCTGGTTGTAGGACGGATCGACACAGGCGAGGCGGTCTTTGCCATTCATATCGACCTTCGTGGCCGGGTGAGCATTGTCCAGTACCAGTCTCTGAAGCACGACGACACATCGACATCAGACGAGCATATTGATCTTGCCGGCAAGATTTCGGCAGTGCTGACCGTCACGGACGCTGACGGGGATGCCGTTTCCACCGACGTTACCATCGGTGCCGACGTGACATTTGATGATGACGGTCCGGATGCTTTCCGTCGAGGTTCCAATGTGCGTCTTGATGAGGCGAGCGATCTATACAAATCGATTTCCGGGCAATTGCAGTTCGACGGTGGTGCCGATGGCGCCACGGTGACAGACGTGCGAATTGCGTCAAATGCCGGATACGTCACGAGCATCGACAGAGAAGAAAGTGGATCTTCGCGACGTGGAGACCTCACTTCAGACGGAATGCCAATTGTCTGGGCCGCTTCAACGGATAGTGCAGGTGTAATTGCCGTTGTGGGTGTTCTTGAAGGAAGCGGTGCGACAGCATTTTTGATGATCATACAGCCTGACGGCAGTTACACTTACCAGCAATTCGTTTCGTTTGATCACCCGGACGAAGGTCAAACTGGAGCAGATGATCGGCTGGCAATCCGCATGGATTTCACGGTAACTGACGGGGATGGTGATACAGACACTGCAAGCGCATTCATTACTATCGCTGATAGTGGACCAGAGGTAGGCGCCCCTGAAATTGAGACAGTGTTCGAAGATGGCTCAAAGGTCCTGAGCGATATCTCATTGGAGATTGATTGGGGCGCCGATGACGGCAACGCAACAAGCGGGGCGGGCGCAGGTGACAGATCGGTTTCATTTGCCGAAACCTCTTCAGCAGTCGCAAATGTTTCGTTCAGGGACACCAATGGCGATCTGACTGAACTCAGGTCCAATGGCGAGCTCGTGCAATTTACTTTCATTGGTGGCGTGCTCGTTGGGTTTACAGGGGCTATTGAGCCTACTTCGACGACTGACACCGCCGTTGTGCTGACCGTTGCTCTTTCGGATGCTGCCGCAGGTACCTACAGCTTTGAACTGTCACAACCAATTGATCATACGGCACCCGTTGGCAGCGATCAGTACATTGATTTAACGTTTAGCTTCAACGCAACCGATTCAGACCAGGATGTAAGTGAAGACAGCTCGTTTACCGTTCGAGTGGATGCGGCGGGAACGATATCTTCTATTGACTACTCCGTGCTGTCGACAGGTGTCTTTGTCAACTTGAGTGACAGCGAACAGACCGAACAGGGACAGACGGTTTCTGCAAATACCGCAACGGACCGCTCGGACGTTTCCACCCCGGTCGTCGGTGAAGACGATGCTTCCGGTCTAATCGACGCAATTGGAGGCTCAGGCGACGACATTCTTGTTGGCGACGATAGTTCTAACCAACTTCTTGGCGGATCCGGAGAAGATCTGCTTGCCGGTGGTCTCGGGGCAGACACGCTGACCGGCGGTGAAGACGCTGATACCTTTGTTCTGGATTCCCTGGCAGAGGCCGACATTATCACCGACTATACCTTTGACGACGGTGACAAGATCGATCTGGGGGATCTCCTGGATGCTGCTTTCAAGTCTGGTGAACAGACCGAAGATCTTGTTCGGGCGACGGAGAACGTCGATGGCAGCGTGAAGGTCGAAGTCGACATGGATGGTACTGCAGCAGGTCATGACTGGCAGGAAGCTGCTACTCTGGAAGATCATGCCTCCATGGGTGACACCATTCGTGTCGTCATGGACAATGACGGCACTGAAGTGAACGTTTCGGTCGCTTGACGCACCAATGATTGACGAGTTTCAAAAGGCGGATCGATTGATCCGCCTTTATTGCGTTCGGCATTGTTCAGTTGAAGGTGCAGCGATACTGTTGTGAAAACGAATGCGCTTGCCGCCTATTGGATCAGGACAAAGGTGCTCTTTGCCGCTTTATCAGTGCAGCACCCAAGAGACCCAAAACAGCGGATGAAAGTCCGCCAAGTATTGCCAGAAGCCGTGTTCTGTCCGGTATGCTTGAAAAGCTGGAGGCTTCGTCTGTCTCGGAATTTGACGTGCTAGAAGTGACTTCAACACCTTCACCACTATGAGGCAGCAAAACGTCCATCGTGCTTTCGGGCAGATAGCCAGCAAGCTTGCCCGAAGTGCTCTTCAGGTCTTCAAAATCGAGGATGTTGGCTTCCAGTCTAGGGTGCTCTGCGATTGGAGTAGTGGAGAGGCTTTGCCCAGAAGCCAGCAGCTCGGTTCCATCGACGGTTTCGAGCGTAATGCGTTCCAATCCGGTCTCTTCGCTGGTGGCTTTCAATATGGTTCGGAGATAGTTCTCCAACTCTACCGCGTCTTCGCTGCCGGGGTGCTTGCTGGCGATAGCAAGATACTCGGGAATGAGAGGTAGGGCTGCGAGTTCTTCAAGGCGCAAACGCGGGACGGTCAGGCGAGCTTCGGTCAAAGCGGATTCGAGTTGCTGGTGTATCGCTGCATTTTTTGTCGCGTCTTCCTCAAGTGCCGTTTTTTGGTTTTCCGCCAATGCAAAACCACCAGCAACAATTCCGCTGCCCAAAAGACATCCGCCAAGTGCAAAGCAAAGGGCATGGGAAAGGCCCGAAGATGTTCGAATCGTAGCACTTTGAGGTTTATCTACCATGAAGTGGCTATAGCACGCTCCATCGGCTCTTGGGGAGCTTGAAATCGCAAGTCTGCTTTAGCTTCAGGAGAACCGCTCCTTAGCGCAACAGGAGGGCGGTTTATCGAGTTGCTGATTTCAGACGGGCAGCAAGTCGGATCGGATTACCTTTTCTCGGCACATGTGACCATTCACCGGCAGCATTGACAGAATAGAGTGGCTGATAGTGCGGCAGATCTCTTTCGAACCGAATGCGCGAGAAACGGTTGTCCAGGATGAGCCATTTGCCATTGTGACGAACGGAAAGGACTGCGTGATATTGCCTTGCTGCCGTATCACGCAAGACCACGATCCGCATGTCCTGATCCTCGACGCCCAGGTCTCGTAGCAAGGCGTATTTCAAAATCGCATAATCTTCGCAGTCGCCCGCACGTTTCTGGAGGGTTTCAACCGGGCTTGCCCAGTACTCACCCGTATTCCAAAGGCTGCTGTCTTCCCGATATGACAGCAAACGGTTGACCATGTAATTCACCTTCGGAATTTGCAGGCCCCGGCGTATTGGTTGGACTTGATCCAGAATTGCCGAGTACGCGCGAAATTCATGGCGACGAGCATTGGACTTACGATGGTCTGAACCCAGCTCGTTCAAAGCTCGCTGCCAACGCCGTGTTACCGGGCTGAGTGAAACAGACTTGCCCAAGGAACCAAAAATAAGCGTCGGTTTCAGACCGGCTCTATCGCTCGGTGGCAGTGGAGTGACGGTTTCTCGTGGTTTTGTAACGGGTGCCATCCGAATGGTGGACAGTTTTACAGGTTTTGCAGGAGGCGAGATCTGGTCCGGCGAGAAATGGAGTTCAGCAACCATGGACTGCGTGCGAGCGGATGCCAGCAAAGACGCTTGAAGTTGCGCCTGTGTATTGTCAATGTCAGGAAAACGCTCTTCCGCATGTGCATTTGAGATTGCTGTTTGCAAGACAATTGCGCACATCAACGCTTGCCAGGTTTTTGGCACAACTATCCCGTTCGCTGCCGGCAATACCGGCGCGGTTGCACTCTGTTCCATCTGCCGATCGCCTCATTTATTGTCGAGACGTCAGCGCTCCCGGAGTGCTTCGTCCCGTACTTTCTTGATCGGCTTTAAGATGTAGTCCAGAACCGTTTTCTCACCGGTTAATATATCTATTGATGCCACCATTCCTGGTATTATTGGTAAAGGATCAGTATCTGAACCAAGGTAATTTTTATCTGTTCTTATCATGACGCGGAAGAAACGATTACCTTCCTCATCTTCAGTGGTGTCTGCACTTATTCGCTCCAGCTTGCCCTCAAGCCCGCCATACACGGAAAAATCGTAAGCAGTTATCTTCACTTGCGCGTTCTGGCCGGGATGAAGGAATGCAACGTCCTTTGGCCGGATCTGTGCTTCAATAAGGAGCGTGTCTTCCAGTGGAACGATTTCGACCAGATCGGCTGCCGGTTGCACGACCGCGCCGATGGTGGTGATGTTGAGCTTGTTGATAATCCCCTTAACAGGCGAGACCAGCTCCGTTCGGCGCACGCGATCAGCTGCGCCCTTCATGCTTTCATTGATGACTGCCAGCTCACCACGAGCCTCGGCGAGCTGTTGTCGTGCGTCGGAAACAAAACTTGAAACAGCATTACGTGAGCGTTCCCTAGCTTCCTCCTTCGCCGCCAGCGCACGTTGTACGGATGCCTTGGTGATCTGGAGTTCGCCTTCGCTCTCTTTCAGTTGTCGCTGCAGGCGCAGAAACTCGATTTCCGGAAGAACCTTGCGTTCATAGAGCTTCCGGTTGATTTCAACTTCGCGCTTCATGATTTCGATCACGGATTGAAGCTTGGTCTCTTTGGCGAGCAGCTCCTGATATTCCTGTTCACGCTGTGAAGACTGGTTCCGCAAAACGCTGAGCTCGTTGTCCAGGCTGGCCTTTTTGTCCCGATATACGTTTTCTTCTTCTTCGATCAGTTCTGGAACGGCTTTTGTTAGCAGATCTGGAAACTCCAGCGGGCGTTGATCGGCTTCTGAATCCAGACGTGCGATGCGTGCCATGAGTGCCCAGCGTCGTTGCCGGATTTCGCCGAGTTGAGAAGAAAAGGTCGTATCATCTATCTCGATGAGTGGTTGACCTTCTTCAACGATATCACCTTCCCGGACGAAGATTTTTTCGACGATGCCGCGATCCGGAGCCTGCACCACTTGAATTTGCCGCGATGGGATGACGCGACCATCTCCGCGAGTGACCTCTTCCAGCGTGGCGAAGTAAGCCCAGGCAATCCCGACCGCAAAAAGCAAAAGGCCTATTCTGACGATATTGGTCGTGTATCTGGGGGGCTTGGTCTGAATGATATCCCGAATGTCGTTGGCGTAGTTCCAATCACCTGAACTCATGACGCTCTACCTTCCGGTTTCTGGTGATTGGCCGCATTTGCAGTATTTGCAGCGCCCAGGTCCTGAAGTTTTTTCAAAACCTCCTGCCTTGGTCCATCCAGCGCCAGCTTGCCGAAATCCAGGGTAATCAGACGATCCGTCAGTTCCACAAGGCTCATACGGTGTGTGCTTATGATGACCGTCGTGTCCGGGCTGTTAAATTCCTTCAACCTGGATATCAGCCGTCGTTCGGAGGCTAGATCGAGGTGACTTGAGGGTTCATCAAGGAACAGAACGCGCGGCTTGCGCAGCAGAATTCTGGCAAGCGCAACCGCCTGTTTCTGACCTCCGGAGAGGAAGCGTCCACCTTCTCCAACCTGAAGGTCGTATCCCAAGGGGTTTTGGGCAATGAATTCCTCAACACCAGCGATGCGCGCGGCTTCGACAAGCGCATCGTCTTCAGCGAACGGATCCCCGGCAGCAATATTTTCTCTGACGGTACCGCTGAAGAGAACGTTGTCCTGAGACAGGAACCCGACGTTGGCCCTCAGGTCCGCAGGGTCGAATTGGCGCGTATCGGTTCCATCAATCAGTACTGTTCCGTTTGTCGGGTAATAAAGGCCGGATACAAGCCTGCCCACCGTGCTTTTTCCTGAACCGACGCGGCCGATCAATCCAACTGTTTCTCCCGGAGCAACCTTGAACGATACGTTCTTCAGGCTGTCATCCTCGGCGCCCGGGTAACGAAAGTTGACGCCTTTGAACTCAACGGATCCGGAGGCAATGCGCTTGTTTATATAGGTGCGTCCCGGTTTGCGTTCGGTCTCGGTGGTCATGACCTCGTTCAGGATCTTGAATGAGTGCATTGTCTGCCGAAGCCGAGTCAGCGTGTTTGCCACGTTTGCGAGCGGCGCCAGGACGCGTCCGGACAACATCATTGCAGCAATGAGCGCACCCATAGTGATGTCGCCGCTGGAAATGAGGTAGACGCCCCAAACGATGATGCCGATCGATACCGAGGCCTGAACCAACCCAGTTCCTGACTGTGCAATCAAGGCCCAGAATCGTCCTTTCATGATCGCGGCGCTGCTGGCGGCAACCGAGCGTTCCCACTTGGTCTGCATACGGCCTTCAGCATTCAGCGCACGGACGGTATCCAGGTTTGCGATGCTTTCCACCAGAATGGAATGACGGATCGCACTTTCCTTGTGCGATTTCTCGATCGCCCCTGACAGGGGAGCCTGAACGAACAGGCTGATCGCAAGCACCACCGGAATTGCAATGAGGGGAACGATGGCAATCGGTCCAACCAGCAGGAAAAGCACTGCAACAAAGATACCGATAAAGAACAGGTCGATAATCGAGACCAGAGACGAAGAGGTTATGAACTCTCGGACGTTCTCAAATTCACGAATGTGGTTCGCGAACTGCCCTGAGCTGACCGGTCGCTTTTCGAAATCGATTGCAAGCGCATGGGCAAAGATCTTGCTGGCCAGTTCGTTGTCAGCCTGCTTTCCGGCAACATTGATGATCTGACCACGGGCGATTTTCAGAATGAAATCAAATACCAGCGAGAGGATGACGCCGATTGCCAGAGCCCACAATGTGGGGATCGCGAAGTTAGGCACGACGCGATCATAAACATTCATCGTGAATAGCGGAGAGGCGAGGGCCAGCAGATTTATCAGAAGGGCTGCCAGCGCAACGTGGACGTAGTCACGCCAGTAGCCGGAAATCGTGCTCCAGAACCAGTGGCCATGTGCATTCAGGGCGCGTTCGCTCTTTCCACTCGAATCTGACGCGGGTTGGAAAAAGATGGCGTAACCGCTGTACTCGTGTTGAAACTCGTTTAGTGGACGATGAACCGTACCGGTGTGTTCGCTCGGATTAACAAGCTCGACCGTTCCGTTCTCTTTGTTGAGGCCGGTCAGAACCAGCATCTCCGAAGATTTGGTTGCAACGATGCAAGGGAGCGCGGCAAGCGGAATTGCATCCAGCAATTTCTGGTCCGGCAGAACTTTCAGTCCGCAGTTACCGGCCGCTCTGCCAAGAATGCCAACGGTCAGGCGCTCCTGCGATTGCGGCAGGCCATTCCAGATGACAGAGTCAGTTACATGGTATCCATGAACGCGAGCAATGTATTTAAGAGCTTCCGCAAGCGGGTCTTTTTCGGCTGTGGGCCGTCGGGTCGCTCCCGCTAAGGTCTTTTGATCGGCGTCCTGATTCAGCATGTCGGGCGTTGGCTCTAAGGCTGTGTCACCGCTCATTTTGGGCCCAAGTCCGGAAATTCAACCTTCATGAACGGATTGTGTCCGTCCGAAGAGAAGTCTCCGGCAGCGAGGTTTCCTGCTGCGGCGTACGTGTCTCAATTCTCAGCTTGCTGGGGTTCCAGCAAGCTGTATCCTGCCCGGAAAATGTTAGAATTTACGTAACGGCTCAATGCCGAAACCACCGTTCTGCGGGAAAATCGACGCGTTTTCGCGCTGCCCGTCTGCGGCTTCTGCCGGCGGCGTAACATTGAGATAAGCCAGCAGGTCGCCGGATGTTGCTCGCAACTGGTAGGTCGAGAAGGCATATACGGCGCGTGAGGAAATCAACTCGATCTCGCTGTTGAACAACGCATTTTCGGCGTTCAGGACATCAAGAAGTGTACGTTGACCGATGTCGTATTCCTGCCGGTAACCTTCAACGACCTGGCGATTGGCAGCAAGTTGTTCACGCAGGGCCTTGATACGATCCGTTGTTGTGGTCACGGACGCGTAAGACCGCTCAATGCCTTCCTTCAATTCCCGGCGAACGCGGTCAACCCGGATCTGCGTCTCGACAAATCGTTCGCCATATTCGTTGGTCAGCGCTGCGTCTCGACCGCCATTGAAGAGGTTCCACGAAAAGACGAGTTTTCCCGAATACTCATTGTTACGACCTTCGATCCCGCCAAGATCGTCGCCTACAGTGGCTTCACCCCGTAGCGCGACTTCGGGCATGAAGTTGCCTTGCGAGGACTTGTACTCAAATTCTGCAGCATCTGCGTCTGCCATTGCCGCGCGAACCGACGGGTGCGTTTGCACCGCGACGTCAACAAGGTGCTTTACCGAACCTGAGGGCAGGGACGCTGGCTTTGCAGGTGCAAGTGACTTTGGTTCCTGGCCGACAACGCGTTCATATTTTGCGATAGTATCCAGAAGAGATTTCTGCACCTCGGTCACAATGACCTCTGCCGCTGCAACCCGTTCCCGGGCCTGAGAAAGATCTGCCGCACCGGTTTCACCGCCTTCAAAACGCAATTGTACGTCTGAATAGATCTTGCGGTGTTTGGCAACGTTCAGGCGAGCCTTTGAAAGGATCGCGGTATGGCGCAGGACGTCGATGTAGGACTCAACCGCATCCAGTGCCGTTGCCTCAGAGCGTTCCATCACCCGCAATGCGGCGCCGTCAACGCGTGCGCTCTGCCGATAAACCTCATTCACGGACGTAAAGCCGTCGAACAGCAGCTGCTCAACGGCTACCGTGAATTCCTTCGAGAAACGCCACTCGTCATTTTCGTTTGCGTTAAAGGAGTTGGGCCGGTCCAGACGCTCGGGGCCCAGGGCTGCCGAAACATCCAAGGTCGGCAGAAACGCACCTTGCGAACGACGATATTCATAGTCGCGTGCGCGCCGGTTGGCCGCAGATTCTAAAACATCCGGATTTGTTGATACTGCCTCTTGAACAACTTGCCTGAGATCGGCCGCAAAGGAAAAGTCTACCAAGCACACACTCAAAAAGAGTGCAGGAATTATACGCATAGCCCAAGACGCCACTTAGATGATAAGTTGCGGCACAATATTATACGTTAGTTGCTTTCCCAAGCGTTTGTGCGGTCAGTGTAATTGTAAAATTTACAATTGTTGCCTTCCTGCAACGAAATGGCGCCTATATGCCTCATTTGAAAGCGAGAATTAGCATTCTGTTAATGAATATGGCGAGGAAGGCTACCCTCGAATTAGTTACAGGGGCATCGATTTGTCGGACTTTTTCCAACTTTCTTCAAAATGTCGACTTGGGTAGCAGTCCCATGAACGCGTGATTCTATAGGCTCGATTGATAAACCTGAAGTATGGTTGATTCTGAAACTTTTGAGGGTGGATTTGTAATCGGCTCTTATAAGGGGAAGATTCAGTAAACTGCGTTCGCTTGCTGATTGAGCATTGTCCAAGGCGAGGCTTCCCGTTTGGTTGAATAGCCCTCATTGCCGCGTTTCGCCTTCGTTCCTTCATTGTCATGTTCTTGTATGGAAACCTTCACAATTTTTGCCGGGAACATAGGTACAAGGCCCTGTCGACTGGATCGGATTGCCCCGCTGGACGTTAAATACACGCAAGAGAAGCCTTTCATTGGGAGAGCATATGACCTTTGCAGACAAAGTCGCCGCTACAGGCAGCGAACTGACCGTGTTGAAGAATGCCCGGGTCGTTTTGGGTGATGAGGTCGTCTCAGGACATCTTGCGTTTGCGGGTGGAGAAATCGTCGCTGTCGATACAGGGGCGACACATCAATCGGGTGAAGATCTGAACGGGGACTATTTGCTTGCCGGTCTGATAGACATTCACACAGATCACTTCGAAAAACATGTCTATCCACGGGCGCATGTGCGTTGGGATCCATTGCGTGCGGCACTTGCACATGACGCACAGATTATCGGCAGTGGAATTACCACCGTCTTTGACAGCATCTGCGTCGGAGCGACGGTCACGCGGCCAGAAAGAAGGGAAGTTCTGGCTCCGATGATCGATGCGCTGGAGCTGGCTCAATCAGCAGGAATGCTGCGTGCCGAGCATCTGGTTCATTTGCGCTGCGAGGTGACCGACGCAGAGACAGCGCGTCTGACTGAAGAAAACATCGGCAAAGAAATCGTCCGAATGATTTCGGTCATGGAGCATCTTCCGGGACGCAGGCAGAGCAAGAATATCAAAGCCTATATCGAGCGGAGAATGGCAGACACGGGCGAATCCCGCGCCGAAGCAGAAGAGAATACGCGGGAGCTTTTGACCTTTTCCGACGAGATCAGCGAGAAAGTGCGACCGGCCGTGGTCGAGCTTGCTCATAAACACAAACTCCCACTGCTCAGTCACGATGACACCGAGCTTCATCACGTGGACGAAGCAGTTGCGGAAGGCATCGCGGTTTCCGAGTTTCCTTGCACGATCGAAGCGGCACGGAAAGCCAAAGATCACGGTATGTATGTGGTTGGTGGTGCACCTAATGTGCTTCGCGGTGGTTCACAATCCGGAAACGTAGCTGTCAGCGACTTGATGAGGGAAAACCTCGTGGACATTCTGGCGTCGGATTACGTGCCACGCTCATTGCTCGATTGTGCTTTTGCCATCGCGCATGATGATGACTTCAATGAAGATCTTGCCGCTGCTGTTCGCCTCGTAACCAAAGTGCCTGCGGAAGTGTCTGGTTTGGCTGACCGGGGAGAACTCATCCCAGGATATAGAGCGGATCTGCTGCGTGTCGGTGTGGTCGAGGGACACCCATTTGTAAAACAAGCCTGGGTCGCTGGCCGCAGGGTACTTTAGACCACCTCGTGTGGACGGCCGGTGTAACCCGAAAAACTTGAAATCGCTTCGGTCATTTGGACGGTTCCTGACTTGCGCGCTGGCATCTACTGACGAAAAGCTGAAAAGGCAATGAGCATGGCTGGCAAGGCCGAGCGTCAGGCAGGCCGCTTGTTCCTGGCGGTAATCTCCTTGCCTGAAGATGCGTGTACGATTTCCAGAAGCCGGCTTGGCAGTTTTTCCGCGGGAACTGCTGCGGAAAAGTAAAACCCTTGAACACCGTCACACCCGAGCGCTGCGGCCAACGCGAATTCTCCATCAGTTTCAGCGCCTTCGGCAACCACGCGAAGGCCAAGGCTGCGGCCCAGGCCGACGATGGCATGAAATAGCTGTTCTTTTTGTTCAGTGCGATCCGCGCCGGAAAGGAATGCTCGGTCGATCTTGAGTTCCTTAAAAGGCAACCGATGGAGGTAGATGAGCGAAGAATAGCCTGACCCAAAGTCGTCCAGAGACAATTGCACCCCAATTTTCTGGAGCTTTGACAAGATGTCATGAACGGTTTGCTCGCTCGTATCGACAAACACGTTTTCGGTCACTTCAAGGCATAGTTTGTCAGCTGGTAGCCTGTACCAGTCCAATACGTTCTTTACGTTCTCAGCAAAGCTCGGTTGCCGGAACTGAAGTGGTGAGACGTTTACGGAAACCTGATTGAATTCAAACCCTGCTTTTGTCCAT
>JBCCVB010000164.1:0-15311 GCA_039195965.1 Pseudomonadota bacterium | reverse complement strand
TGATTACAGATTTGGTGAGAAGTTATTCTTGTTCAATTAAAATATATTTCATTAAAATTTGGAAATAATTCGGTTTTCGCATTAAATAATTGATCCGAGAATTTTGGAATATTCGAAATGAATTCGATGAATTTCTCCCTTTACTTATTCTCTAAAGAACAAGCTGAAGATGGTGGTCAGGATAGAGATTGGCAGTGGCTTGGGTGTCGAAGGCTTCTTTTCACATTGGATAAGCTTTCGCAGAGGCCCGTTCTTCGTTGCAGGGGGGGCGGTCAAACCCATTGAGAAAGCACAGCTGTGGCCCGTTTTTCGTGAGCCGGCTTTAGTAGACCTCATTGATCTGAGGCTTTGTCTCACAACTTGACTGGGGCGGGGCAAAAAGGTCGGTGCTCGGAACGTCGGCCTTAGAACGGCATTCTTGCCTGGAACGTCAGTTAAGGTTGATACGGCCAGTATTGGGAAATTGTCCGCCCTTTGGCAAAGACGGAGGTTGGCCCTGCGCCCGTCGGCGACGGTTGGATGTGCAAGGTGATGCAAGCGACATGTTTAGGGATGATGCCGGAGGACTCGACCAGCATCTCTTGGCAACTGGCCGGTTAGGTGTCCTTCTGATCGAAGACAGGAGCTTCTCAAAGCGTGCGTTTGAGTAGCCGTAGAGATTCCAGTTGCAGAGTTTCCTTTCATCGTACTTGGCGATGACCAGGAAGCGGACGACATGTTCGGCATTGAAAGTACCGGAGACCAGCCGGGCAAGTAAATCTTGAAATTACCGTCTGCCGCTCCGGATTTGGTCGCGAGTCAGTACGTCGATGTAACCACGTATGATGAACAGTTAACCCCCCTCCGTTCCAGCGAACGAAGGGGGCTATTACTAAGGTTGGGTGTTGCGATCAGGAGAACGGATCGATCGTTGGCAGATCGAAGTCGAACGGATTGTTCAGACCCTGGCCTGCATCATCCCAAGCCTGATAGTGACCGTCTTCATGGAGCTGCAACAGTATAGCTTCAAGATGGTCATTGAGGTCTCCGAACCCGTCCCAGGCTTCGCCCATACCGTTGGCGAAACGCGCAATCTCGTCAAAGAGGCCTTGCGGAAACTGGTCAATGTTTACCTCGCTGAGGTCGGAGAACCAGGCAGTCATCTCGTCTTCGAAGAGATATTCCCGTTCAGCTCCGTTCAAGTAGACGACTTCACCTTCAAAGACGACGGAAAGCGTCATCTCGTATATTCCGCTGTCAAGCCTCTCGAGTTCGACCATCAGCTCGAATTCCATGATGAATTCTTCAATTCCGTAGTCGAATGCCTGTCCTTCGACGTTGAGCATCTTCTCGTATTCATAAGCGGTCAGGACCGGATTGCCATTTATGTCGAACAATTCGGTTTGAATTGTCGTGGCGACCTCGGTTTCCATCTCGACATAGAGTTGTCTCAGCTGAGTGTCGTAGAAATTGCCTTCGAAGAAATAGGCAAGACCACTCTGATACTCCACCGGGGTCAGTTGTCCGTTGTAGTTCATGGTCTTGATTTCAGTCATGCGCTCTTCGGTGAACTCCATGACATCAAGGGTCCCGTCGTTCGTGCGGAACGTGTAATTTTCCATTTCCAGGCCAAAGCCCAGTTGCTGCTCACCCGATCCGTTCGAAGATTGAATCTCCGAGACAATATTGCCCTGCGGTCCTTCCTGTAGTTCGCCACTTGGAAGGTTTTCCTTTCCATCAAGAACATAGGGATCAAGGTTCATGAATGGCAGGTCGACCGGACTCGAGTTGTTGGCCATGGCACCTGAGGCAGTATCTGTTACTGGCTCAGTCTCAAACTCTCCTGGCGGACCGGCTGGTTTCTGCTGACTAACCTGGGATGTGAGAGTATCGAGTTGCTGCTGCAGCAGTTCATCTAGACTGGTGAAGTTGGTATTAGTGAACCTTGTTTGAGTATTCATGCTATTTCCTCTCCAGAAGTCTGTTTCTTGATCCGATATTTCTTTTGTTAGATCGATGATTACAGATTTGGTGAGAAGTTATTCTTGTTCAATTAAAATATATTTCATTAAAATTCGGAAATAATTCGGTTTTCTTATTAAATGAGATCAGGGTTGGATTTGGAATTTTTGAAAAGATTTGCCGAGATTGGTCTCTTTACTTGTGTTGTAAAGATTAGCTGAAATCCAGCGCCAAAAACAAAGGGCCGGCACTGGATGTGCCGACCCTCGTGAAATCATCTCTGGTGCAGGGATCAGTTGACGTTGATCCAACGCAGCATCAGGAAATTGTCCGCCCGTTGGGTCAGGTCGACCTTCGACTTGGAGCCCCACAGCAACGGCTGGATGTGCAGAGGTACGTAAACCACATCGTCGCGAATGATCGTTGCGACTTCATCAATCATTTCCTGGCGCTTGGCAGGATCGATTTCCTTCTGAATGAGCGGCAGAAGTTCATCGACACGCGCATTCGAGTAACCGCCGAAGTTCCAGCTGCCGAGTTTCTTTTCGTCATTCTTGGTGGTGACCAGGAAACGGACCGGGTGTTCGGCGTCGAATGTGCCCGGCGACCAACCCAGAAGATACATGTCGAAGTTCCCGGCCCGTAGCTCCGGCCAGTAGTTGCGCACGGGCATGGCGGTAAGATCGGCTTTCATGCCCGCCTGTGTCAGCATCGCAGCCATGGCTTTGCAAAGCGCTTCGTCGTTGATGTACCGATCATTCGGGCACATCAGGCCGAAGGAAAAACCGTCCGCGAAGCCGGCTTCAGCCAGAAGAGCCTTTGCCCCTTCAAGATCGTAACCGGTCCGTTCGCTTGCAGCTTCGCTGTAACCCTTCATTTGCGGGCTGACCAGCTGGCTTGCCACCTCGGCATTGCCACGCATGATCTTGTCGACCAGGGCTTCCGCATTGATCGCCTTTTGAACCGCCTGACGGACTTTCAGGTCCTGGAACGGGTTCTTGTCGGTCGTCTCCGAGGAGTATTTCAACGCATCCTGGTTGTGACCGAAGCCCAGCATGATGACACGGGCTTCAATGCCCTGGTGCAGGGTCAGGCCATCCTGACCTTCAATGCGGTTCACGTCCTGTACCGGGACCGGGTTGATCAGATCGACCTGACCGCTCAACAGGCCGGAGACTGCGGTTGCCGGATTGGCAATCGGCAAGAAGGTGGCCTTGGTCAGGTTGTGTTCCTTTTCATCCCACCAGCCGTCGAAAGGCTCCAGGACGGTCTGGACGCCTGGCTCGCGAGACGCAAGCTTGAATGGGCCTGTGCCGTTGGCGTTCAGTGTCGCGTAGGTTTCCGTTTCCTTTGCCGGGCGAACGGCACTGTTCGTTTCAGCCCAGCCTTTGTCCATGATCATGAAGTTGGCGATGGAGTCAGGAAAGATCGGGTTGGGAGCATGGGTCAGGAAATCGACGGTGTAATCGTCAACGATCTTGACTTCCTTGACCGGGGCGAACCAGGAACTGGTATCCGCTTCTTCAGAAGAGGCGCGCTCATATGAGAACAGGACGTCTTCGGCGGTAAAGTCCGAACCATCATGAAACTTGACGCCCTCGCGCAGCTTGAAGCGCCAGCCGTCACCTCCGAGCGGCTCCCAGCTTTCGGCAAGAGATCCTTCGATCTGCATGTTCTTGTCGCGGCGAACAAGGCCCTCGTAGACATTATTGAGAAACCCCAGAACCGGTGCGGAGTTTACCGCATGTGGGTCCATGGTCTGGGGATCGGTGGGTGAAGACCAGCGCAGCTCGGCTGCTCCGGCGAGAGAGACGGAAGAGAGCAGGGCGGCGGCAAGAGTAAAACCGGTAGCGGACAGGAAGCCCAGGCGTGATGACTTCGTCATGACATCCCCTTCAACTGTTGTTGTAAATTTGGTTGAAAACAACCTAAGCCATTTGAAGGCAAAAGAAATACCGGACCCGCGTGCGGGCCCGGTCTTCGTGTCAAATAAATGTGAACAATTGCGGTGGGTCAGACCTTGCCGGTCACCATCAGTGCAAAGGCCTGATTGAGCGCAACTTCCTTAAGCCGGTCGAACCGGCCGGAAGCACCGCCGTGGCCTGCTTCCATGTTGGTCTTGAGCATCAACTGACTGTTGCCGGTTTTTGTCGCACGCAATTTGGCGACCCACTTGGCTGGTTCCCAATAGGTCACGCGTGGGTCGGTCAGGCCTGCTACAGCAAGGATCGCCGGATAGTCCTTGGCCTCAATGTTGTCGTAGGGCGAATAGGAGGCGATATACTCATAGGCTGCCTTATCCGTGACGGGATTGCCCCATTCCGGCCATTCCGGCGGTGTCAGCGGCAAGGTGTCGTCAAGCATGGTTGACAGGACGTCCACGAACGGAACTTCAGCAATGATGCCGCCGAATTTTTCTGGTGCGAGATTGGCAACGGCTCCCATCAACATGCCACCGGCAGAACCGCCCTGGGCAACAATTCGGTCGTGAGAGGTGAACTTCTCGGCAACCAGGTGATCGGCTGCGGCAACAAAGTCGGTGAAGGTGTTCTTTTTCTTCTCCCGCCGTCCGTCCTTGTACCAGCGGAAGCCCTTGTCCTTGCCACCACGGATATGGGCAATGGCATAAACAAAGCCGCGGTCCACAAGAGACAGGCAATTGGTGTTGAAGCTCGCAGGAATGGTAATGCCGTAGGAGCCGTAACCATAGAGCAGAAGCGGTGCAGACCCGTCCAGTTCGGTGTCCTTATGGTAGAGCAGGGACACCGGTACGGTTTCACCGTCTGCGGCCGGAGCCATCAATCGCCGGGTGACGTAGTCTGCTGCATTGTGCCCGGAGGGGACTTCCTGCTCCTTGCGCAGCACTCTTTCGCGCGTTTCGACGTTGTAATCGAAGGTCTGCGACGGTGTCGTCATCGAGGAATAGGAGAACCGGATCGTGGTCGTGTCGAACTCGTAACCGCCGCCCAGCCCGAGAGAATAGGCTTCTTCGTCGAAGGCAACAGAATGCTCGATATTGTCCGCAAGCCTGCGGATGACAATCCGGGGCAGACCGTCTTCACGTTCCAGGCGGGTCATGAACGTCTTGTAGACGCTATGCGACAGGATCAGGCATCCGGGCTTATGCGCCACCAGATCGATCCAGAACTCACGGCCCGGAGTTGCCTTGGGAGCGGTGACGATTTTGAAGTCTTCAGCATCTCCAAGGTTGGTCAGGATGTAGAGTGTGTCGCCGTGATCTTCGATTGAGTATTCAACGCCGGTGTCGCGCGGGGCGATCAGTACCGGTGGTGTTTCCGGTTGGTCGGCCGGGATCATCCAGACTTCTGACGTTTCGTGGTCGTGAATGTCGATCACGATGGTGTCGCCGGATTGGGTCTTGCCGACACCCATAAAGAAACCGGCATCCTTTTCCTCGAACACGAGGACATCATTCGCTGGATCCGTGCCGATCTCATGACGGAAGAGTTTGGAAGGCCGGTGATTGTCGTCGAGGCGGATATAGAAGACGAATTTGCTGTCCGAGGAAAAGACCCCGCCGCCGCCCGTGTCCTCTATGCTGTAGTCCAGATCCTTGCCGCTCGAGATCTCACGCAATCTCAAGGAGTAGTATTCGGAGCCCTTGTCGTCATATGCCCATGCAAGCAGCTTGTGATCAGGCGACTGGCTGGCGCCGCCGATCTTGAAGTAGGCCTTGCCTTCCGCTTCGCTGTCGCCGTGCAAGAGAATGGTTTCATCGCCGCCATCGCGCGGCGTGCGGAAGAAAATCGGCTGCTGGCCGCCGGTTTCGTATTTCAGGCCATAGGCATAAGGGCCATCTGGTGAGGGAACGGAACTGTCATCTTCCTTGATCCGTCCACGCATCTCCGCAAAGAGCTTCTCCTGCAGCTCTCGGGTCGGTTCCATCTGCGCTTCCTGAAAAGCATTTTCAGCTTCCAGATAGGCACGAATGTCAGCGTCGAGAACGGAAGGGTCCCGCATGACGTCCTGCCAGTTGTCTGCGCGCAGCCAACCATAGTCGTCCTGTCGAGAAATACCGTGGGTTTCAAGGGTCTCGGGGCGCGCTTCGGCGCGCGGGGGAAAAGCATCCTGTTTCATGATTTCCGAGGTAAGAATTTTGGCTGCCGAAGGCAAGGGTAGTTTGAATGGATATCAGCTACGGGGACAATAAACTTACGTTGGTTCATCGTTTGTTTTGTGCCGTCGGAATCGATCTGTCGCGAAAGGTACCGTTGAGAATGCTGCCACCTGGAGAAATTACGAGGTGACAAGAGCCTTTGGAACGCCAGGCTGTCTGCTTGGATCGTCACAAGTTGCGCAAACGCCAGAGGCAGGAAGCCGATCATTGGGGGGGGCGGGCGCAACGCTCAGGCAAAACAAATACTTCGAGAATGTGCATCCTGCGATGCAGCGTTTTTTATCTTGTCTCAAGTCGCACTGGAGGCATTCTAGAGAATGGCGATAAAAACGGCGGGCAGGTTGGTCTTAACTGTGGGATGCAAAATCCGCGTCGCTCGGATCTCCCAAGGTTACGCTGTTCAGATATCCCTTCTTGATCCGTTTGCCATCAAAGCGAAAAAAGGCGATGGCCCGGATTTCGAAGTGTTGACCTGACACCAGCGACTTGCCACGCGTGTAGTGCATAGTGAAGATCCGGTCGCCATCTTCGGTCATCTCGACAAAATCCTGTTCTTCGACCTCTGTGTCCTGGCGCATGCGACCTATGCGGCGTTGGAAAATGTCGTGAGAGAGATGCCTGCCGTCGATCTCCTCTGAAAAATCGGGCGTAAAGTAGATCTCCATGATCTGTTGGGCCGTATGGTCATCGGAAAAAACGCAATCGGCCATGAAATCCTGAAAGATAGTCTGGAGCGGCTTATTGAAGCCATTTCTGTTCTGCTGACCTGGCGTGAAACCCATGCCTCCCAATTGATGAGGGAACTCCCAGTTTGTTTTGCTTGCTGATTGTTGCTGTCGAAGGCCATGGCGATCAAGTTAAAACGCGTTTGGCGAGGAAAATCCGAAACTCCTGCATATTTTCAGCCGATGTCGCAGCTCGGTAGTTGGGTGTCGGTTTGCCGATTGACACCTTTGGTGATTTGAGCCAATCAAAAAGATATGGTTTTCGAATCCAAGTTCTGGATCGAAATTAAAAGGGAACACGGTGCGGCGTAGCCAACAGGCACCAAATCCGTGACTGCCCCCGCAACTGTGAACGGTGAGCGGACCTGAAAGCGCCACTGGGGAGACCCCGGGAAGGATCAGGCGAGCTGTGACCCGTAAGTCAGGAGACCTGCCATTTCATTTTCAACTTCAACCCGGGCGGGGTGTTCCGGAGGAGCGAATGATATGGCTGACCAGCTTCTGCTGACAAAGTTCGACATTCGGTTCTTCAGCGTCCCGCGCAATCGCGGAGGGCGATATGAACCGGAAAGTGCAGAAAAATTCACTTCAAATTCCCGTCTCTCTTGATGAGGCGAGCAGCGTCAGCGAACGAGCTGCGCGTGCAATGTGTCCAAACGGGCGCGATACGGAGGTTGCAAATCAGTTATTGGGTAATGTAATAACATTACAAAATTCGGATTTGCATGGAGATGCTCCTTTGGAAAGCAAGAACAGGGAGGGCGAGACCTTGTCAGGTCAGCGCTCGCAGGTATTCAACCTGTTTCCAAACGGTGGGGATGCTGATGAGCGCTGATCCTCACAGCATTTTCGTATCTACCGCCTGTCGTCGCAGCGGCAGCAACTGCCAGCCAGGTTTTGAATTGATCAGCAAGTTGCGGGACTCTCTGAAACTCGCGGTGCCGGTTGTCGGTGAGGAACTTGAAGTATCCGGCATTGCTCGCATGGCAAGCTGCTCGCGACCCCGTGCGATTGCATTTCGCGCCAACGACAAGGCAACGTATCTTTTCGGAGATATCGATCCGGAAGAAGACATTGATGACCTTGTCGCCTTTGCGCGCCAATACCGCGAACTGGGGGACGGCTGGTGTTCTTCCGTTCAACGTCCAGGCATGCTTAAGCGCTCGGCGCAGGCGCACATCCCGGCAGCAATGATTGTCACCGAAGCAAATCAGGCTGCTGTTTCATGAATGGCGCGTCGCTCTCGGTCCGCAAAGCGAGCTGGCAGGTGGGGCAGGGGGAGACAATCCTGCATCCGGTCAGCTTTGATCTTGAGGCCGGGAAGGTTCTCGGAATTGCCGGCGCCAATGGCGCTGGCAAATCCACTCTCTTGAGGCTGCTCTACCGGTTCCACAAACCGAGTGGGGGAGGAGTTTTTCTTGATGGCCAAGACATCTGGCAGATGTCATCTCGAGAAACGGCAAGAAAGGTTGCGGCCGTTCTTCAGGAGCAGCCGACGGATTTTGCCCTATCGGTGCGCGAAATTGTGGCCCTCGGTCGCCGCCCGCATGGATCTGGTTTTGCCCGAGGCGGGAAAAGAGACGCGGAAATCGTCGAAAACGCGATTGAGCGTATGGGACTTTCCGCTTTTTCGCTTCGCTCCTTCGGCACGCTCTCTGGCGGTGAACGGCAACGGGTGATGGTGGCCCGTGCGCTGGCACAGGAGCCGCAGGTGCTCATTCTGGATGAGCCAACAAATCATCTCGACATCCGGCACCAGCTGGAGATCGTTTCCCTGATAGGCAGTCTCAACATCACGATCGTCGCCAGCCTGCATGATCTTAATCTTGCGAGCGAAGTCTGCGATCGAATTCTGCTTCTTCACAAGGGTTTCACCGTCGGTTTCGGAACTCCTGAAACCGTTCTGACGCCCGAAAACATCGCTGAAGCCTATTCGGTTCAAGCACGATTGGTGCAACTTGCTCAAAGCGAGCGTGCGCACCTGACTTTTCATCTTTAGACACTGGAGAATTTCATGAAGAGTGTGGCACTCAGCCTGACGGCGATCCTGTTTGCAGGTACTGCGCTTGCGGAAACAAAGATCCAAAGCTGCGATCGCGAAGTTGTCTTTGACAGCCCGCCCAAGGCGGCAATTTCCAATGACGTCAATCTGACAGAGATGATGCTGGTTCTGGGCCTGCGTGATCGCATGGTCGGCTATACCGGTATTTCAGGCTGGAAAACGCTTGATGAGGAAATGCGCGAAGGCGTTGCCGAACTGCCCGAGCTTTCCGCAAAATATCCCACAAAGGAAGTCCTGATCGGAGCGGATGCGGATTTCTATTTTGCCGGTTGGAACTATGGAATGAAAGTGGGCGGTGAGGTAACTCCGGAAACACTCGCGCCGTTCGGCATCAATGTTTACGAACTGACCGAGTCCTGCATCCATATCGGTGACAAGCCGAAAGTGTCGATGGACGACATGTATAACGACCTGATCAACCTCGGGAAAATCTTCGAGGCTGAGGATACGGCTCGCGACCTTGTTGCCAGCTACAAACTCGACCTGGACAAGTTCACTTCATCGCTCAAGACCGGCGATGAGCCGCTAAAGGTCTTTGTTTATGACAGTGGGGAAGACAAGCCTTTCACTGCCGGACGCTACGCAATGCCGACCGCGCTCATCGAAGCTGCCGGCGGCGTGAATGTTCTGGATGACTTTGAAAAGAGCTGGGCCAAGATCGACTGGGAGACCGTGGTCGACAAGAACCCGGAGATGGTTGTCATCGTCAACTACGGCAACGTGACGGCTGAACAGAAGCGCGACTTCATGAAAAACAATCCTGCACTTGCGGAGATTGACGCGGTTAAGAACGACAGGTTCGTGACCCTCGAATATGTCGAGGCAACACCTGGGCCACGCAACATCAAGGCCGTGAAGAAACTGGCTGAAGCCTTCTGGGGAGAGTGATCCTTGTTGCAGCGTGTGTCGACGGACGAGCCTCGGGAAGCGGAGCGTCCTCTAACCAAGAGAACGTCCAACAGCCGGTTTGCCCTGTTATTGGCGCTGGGCGTCCTTGGGCTGTTTGTTTCCGTCGTCACAGCCTTGTCTGTCGGAGCCGTTTCGGTTCCGGCTGGCACGGTCTTCGGCATCGTTGCCGACAAGCTGTTTCCCGGAGTTGTGGATGTGGACTGGTCCAAGGGGCGTGAGGCGATTGTCTGGGACATTCGGTTCCCCCGAACCCTGTTGGCCGGTTTTGTTGGATCTGGGCTTGCGATCGTCGGGGCCGCGCTGCAATCCGTGACCCGTAATCCGCTCGCCGATCCGCATCTATTGGGCATTTCCTCAGGTGGTGCAGCCGGTGCAATCCTGGCGCTGCTTCACACCGGACTGTTTCTGGGTTTGCTGACGGTTCCCCTGATGGCATTTGCCGGGGCGTTGGCTGCCACTCTCGTGGTTCTAGGCGTGACGCATTTTGCCGGGGCGACCAGCGCGGACAGGCTGGTGCTTGCGGGTGTCGCGGTCTCCTTTATCATTATGTCTCTCGCCAACATCCTGATCTTTCTTGGAGACCCGCGTGCAACTCATACCGTTGTCTTCTGGATGCTTGGAGGACTTGGGTTGGCGCAGTGGTCTCATCTGCTGTTTCCACTCGGTATCCTTATTCTGACCGTTCCCTATCTGCTCGCCAAAGCCGGTGACTTGAACGCGATGACCATCGGCGACGAGACCGCCTCGACACTCGGTATCCCCGTTGCCAGATTCCGTCTGACCGTTTTTGTCGTTGGAGCCTTGATCACGGGCGTTATGGTGGCGTTTTCCGGCATCATCGGTTTTGTCGGCTTGATGATCCCGCACATTGCCCGTTTTCTGGTCGGGGGAGGGTATACGCGCGTTCTGCCGGTCAGCCTTCTGCTCGGCGCGATCTTTCTGATCTGGGCGGACATTCTGGCGCGCACATTGATGTCCCCCGAAGACATGCCCATCGGCATCGTTACCGGTTTGATCGGCGGTGTATTCTTTATCTTTTTGCTCAGGTCGCGGTCGCGAGCCTAGTCCGCCCGCGCATCAGGATGAACACCATGATCGCCATGTTGAGGACGTTCCAGGCGATGCCATTTAGGAACGCCGCCTGGTAGGAGCCGGTGAGATCGTAGATCAGGCCTGAAAGCCAACCGCCAAGAGCCATGCCGAGAATGGTCGACATGATGACGAGACCCACCCTCTGTCCGGCCTCTCTGGCCGGCAGGTACTCACGCACGATGACAGCATAGTTCGGCACGATCCCGCCTTGAGACAGGCCGAAGATCAGTGAAACCAGGTAAAGCGAAGCCAGGCCGTTAAACGGTATGAAAAGAAAGAGGGCCGCACATTGCAATACCGAGCTGATGAGCAAGGTTCTGACACCACCGATTTTGTCGGCCACAAAACCTGACACTAGGCGGCTGATGACGCCAGCACCTGTCATCAGGGCAATCATGTCGGCTCCCGGAGCAACACCGAAGCCGAGGTCAACGCAGTAAGCCACGATGTGAACCTGCGGCATGGACATGGCGACACAGCAGGCAAGACCTGCAATCACCAGCAGGATCTGCAGCGTGGCCGGGGACAGACCGGTCGACTGGTTTCCGAATTTGCTTTGAGATGCTGAGCTCGACAAGGCTGCGTCTGGCGGCGGGCGGCGAAGCATCAACGCAAGGGGAACCATTGTCACAAGGCAGATCACCGCGATCAACAAGTAGGTTTCCCGCCAGTCGGAAGTCGCAAGGCTCCATTGAATGATCGACGGCCACAGCACACCGGCAAGGTAGTTTCCACAAGCTGCACATCCGACTGCAAGGCCCCGGCGTTTCAGGAACCAGTGAGAGATATCGGCTATCAGTGGACCGAATGTTGCCGAAGTCCCAAGTCCTACCAGCACACCCTGGGCAAGGGTGAACATCCAAATATCTGGGGCAATGGCAGAAAGCGCGAAGCCGGCGCTGAGCGAGAGGGCGGATACGATGACGGGGGGGACTATGCCGTAACGGTCGACATAACGACCAAGCACATAGTTTCCGGCTGCAAAGCCGATCATGGTTGCCGTGTAAGGGAGCGATGCCCCGGCGCGGTCGATGCCGAAATCGGCTTGTACCGCAGGCAGAACGATCACCACAGCCCACATGCCCGCACCGCCCAATGTGCTGAGCAGGATGGAAATGGCAAGGCGGAACCAGGCGTAGGTTCCGTCCTGTTCATATGGGTTTGAGGCGGTCAACTCGGACATTGCTGGCTTTCGGATGGTCTTGTCTTTCCTGCCTAACAGGTTGGAGAGGGAGCGACCAACAAATATCCTTGAAGTGATTGAACAGTTTTGGAAATGGAACGTCCGTCGCGGACCTGTCTGCACGCTTTTGGAATAGCGCACATGGCTTTGATTTCTTGTTGTTCGCTATTCATGTTTCGCTGTCGGAGAACAACAAGCAGGAAACCACGCCGGTAATTCGCAATCTGGTTTTATGGAAACGTTTTGAAACACATGTGCCGGGACAAAACCCGTCTGTCCCGGCACGAACTCTGCAAGACTTTGCAAAGAGAAAATCAGGCAGCTTGTGCTGATGAAAGCAGTTCGGAAATTGCCGAACTCAGTGATTTGGTCGAATGTCCGATCAACTCCTCAAGGGCAGTGGAAGTGTTGAAGAGTTCACCTTGCGAGGCGCCCCGGTCGGCATCTGCAATCGCCTTGGCGAAGCCTGCAGGCAATCCGGCACCGGCGAGGATGCCGGCATAATCGTCTTCAGGCAGATTGTTGAAGGGAATGTCCCGTCCGGTTTGCCTTGACAACTCGGCGGCGAGATCGGACAGGCTGAAAGAAGGCTGTCCAGCGAGCTCAATCGCTCTGGTGGACAGATCCTGCCCGGCGATCGTTCTGGCCGCCGCTTCTGCGTAGTCTTCCCGCCCTGCAGCGGAGAACTTGCCGTCACCGCTGGCGCCAATTACAGCTCCGTGTTCCAGTGCCGCAGCAATCGTTCCGGCGAAATTCTCCAGATACCAGCCGTTCCGGAGAACAGCGTGAGCGATGCCGCTTTGCTTGAGGACTTGTTCCGTCTCAATGTGTTCTGCCGCAAGTACCAGACTTGATTGCGGTACGTTGAGCAGACTGGTGTAGGCAATAAACGTAACACCGGCTGCTTTTGCCGCGTTGATCACGGCTGTGTGTTGCGCCGTGCGGTTTCCGATCTCCGATCCGGAGATAAGGAGTAGTCTTTCTACCCCTTCCAGCGATGCGGGCAGTGTTGACGGGTCGTTATAATCCGCCTGTACGACACTGACCTGGCCGGTTGCTAGATCCTGTGCCTTTGCAGGTGAACGAACAAGCGCACGAAGCGGTTGGTCTGTGAGTTCGGCGAGGTGTTTCAGGACTAGTCGGCCAAGCTGACCATTGGCACCGGTGACTGCGATCATGACATTTCTCCAGGTTTTGATCGGTGATTTCCCATCGGGTGCTGTCCATGTAGACGCATAACTTACTTTTTGTTAGTACGTACAAAAAGGTTAGTTTTGGAATTTCTTTTCGTAAGTCAGAAATTCCCCGGATTGAAGGAGATCGGACTGATGACAAATCCGGAAGCGGACGACCCGATGGCTCTGTCTGACTTGGTTCGACAAGGAGCGCTCTTCGACACAAATTGTCCGTCGCGGGAAATCCTGAAACATTTGACGAGCAGATGGGGAGTTCTGGTTCTGATTGCCCTGCTGGAGCAGGATCACAGATTTTCCGACCTCAGACGCAAGGTCGGAGGCGTCAGCGAAAAGATGCTTTCCCAAACCCTGCATACGCTTGAGGCCGATGGTTTCGTAAACAGATACTCACACCCGGTCGTTCCACCACATGTGGACTACAGCCTTACGCCAATCGGACGGGAAGTTGCCTTGAAGGTGCGCGATTTCGCTGACTGGATAGAGGTAAACATCAGTCGCATTCTGTCCGCCAAAAACGAGAAGGCAGCGGAGCGGGCATCCTAGCACTTACAGTGAAGTTTGCAGAACCCAACTCGAATTTCGGTCACGGACGGCAGAATTCGAAAGTTGAACGGTTCCTCAGTTCAAAGTGAACACAGCCGGTCTTTTGCGTCTCATCCGCCTTTGCTCGTCTTGCAACAGGTGAGGACAAAGGCACCGCACTCAGTTCAACAAGCTGTCCGCCCGAGAAGCCAAAGGTGCGAAGGGTTCGACGGTCATTTGAAGGAACCACAATATCTAATTGATTGTCTTTGTCGTAGTCCACGTCGGCTGAAAGGTCCTGATCCCTGGACCCGATTTCGTGATTTGATGCTCCGAATGTCGACGCTATCGGTTGAAGCTTGTTTCCGCTCCACTCAACAAAGTGGAGTGTTCCGCCAATATGAGGCGTCTCGACATAGGCGATCTGCAAAGAGCCCCGACCCGCGTAGTCTTCGATGCCCGCGATATTCAGCCACCTGTTGGACCGACCGATGGCAGCAGTACTGGCGAGTACCACAAGCTCACCGTTTCTCACGCCAAAGACTGCAACACTCGCTCCGGCATTCCGGTAGGATCGGATGGTGACAATTTCCAACCTTCCATCGCGGTCCAGATCGACGATCCGCGGCGTTCGGTCTTCGAACACCTGGCTATCCGGCAGCTGAAACTCGTAGCGCTGCCCACCCCGATATTCGACATGGAGAGACCCAGCCTCAACGGCGTCTCCCAGTATGCCGTGACGGTAGCGGGTTGTAGGTGATCCGTACCAGGCCGCAACTTCCTGGCCGTTAGTATTTGTCGAAATTGCGAAAGTACCGTCGGGAAGTCCGTTCCGAGGTGAGACTTCGTGGCCTTTCCAGACACTATCTGAAAGGGGATACTCATTCGCAGACACAGAACCGTTATGTAAAGAGGCGGCAATTGCCAGTGTCAGTGCGGAAAGAAAAGCTCTCACTACTTTCATCCTGTGGTCAGTGTCTTTCGGGGTAGGGTTATTCGGCAGCGTTGATTGAAGGCGCCATTTTGCCTGTTTCTAGCAGACAGTTTTCGCTTGCCGCATCCATCGGAACCATCATTTCAATCGTCATGCCTTCAATAACGGCATCCTGAACGGAGGCCAGTTGACCAATCAGGGAGGTGATCCGAAGACGGCTCCCGCCTGGACCTGCAATTTCCACCGGCACGAAGACAGGCACATTTTCCCGATCTATTTCATCCAGACCGTCCAGAAGTCCGTTTTCGTGTGCTTTCGCCAAAAGCTTCGCAAGACCAGGATCTTCGGCCGCTTCCTTGTATAGACGTGCGGCAAAGATAGGCGCGGCTTCTTCCCAGTTCAGGATACTTTGACGGAAGGCGGGGGAGAGAAAACTCTTTCTCTCGGGCTTCGTTGAAGAACAAAACGAACCTGTGAACCTGTTCGAGATCTTTCTCTCCCCCGCCTTCCGTCAAAGTATCCTGAACTGGGAAGAAGCCGCGCCTATCTTTGCCGCACGTCTATACAAGGAAGCGGCCGAAGATCCTGGTCTTGCGAAGCTTTTGGCGA
>JBCCVB010000163.1:0-15318 GCA_039195965.1 Pseudomonadota bacterium | reverse complement strand
CGGGAATGAGCAAGAGGATGCTGATAACCAAGCGGATGAAGTCAATTGAGTGAGGGCCTGTAGCATAAATTGAATTTCAGTCTGAATCTCATTCTATTGTGCTTTTTTCCTAGCACTGACTTTTTACTGAGGCCCCAGAACGTGTCTTTGATCTGCAAATAGATCCATTTCCTGATGAAGTTGAAGGCCAGAAGTTGTAGAAATTTCAGCACAAGCCTTTCAAGTGTCGGGTAGACCTGTTTTGTAATGGTTGCTGACCGCAAACTCAGTTGGTCTTCGTCAGTGCGATCGCCAGTCTGGATGACAGTGAAACAGGCCGAGCCGTCCAGGTCCTGGGAATGTCGCACAGCAAAGGCGCTTTTCAGGACAAGTATCTGAGACCTCCTCAAGCAGTTGGACAATTTGGACACTGTCGAAGTCAGCATTGCTTTCGGAGTTCTTGCCGAACTTGACGGGATCGATCCGAGTATTGTTGACGGGTTGCGTGTACTAGAAACGTTGCAGTTTGGTGTCGGTTAGATTGTCACTCTAAATCCGACGACTTTGGTTCTCTTGAGAGGACGTTTTCGCAGAACTGATGTAAGTCAACGATCCTCTGTGGCCAAAACATTGCAAACGCACATTGTTGATCAAAGCCTACGAACAGCCTCAAATCCACTGCGTAGGATGAGATGCTAGTTAGAATTTATGTCGCGCAAGCAGACGAAATGCGGTGACACCAAGTGTGATTGTTGCCGGCAACATCTAGTTCGATCAATCAAAAAACACTCATCGGCGGCTTGAGCCGCAAACAACTAAAGAGATTTCTATGACAATAGCAGCCTTGACGGAAGGCCGTGCCCAAATCCAGGGCAACGGCGTGACTAACCGTGTCGACTTGCCTTTTCAGTTTGTCGATGAAACCAACCTGCAAGTGATCCATACGGATGGCAATGGAAGTCAAACGGCATGGGTCTACCAGCAGTCCCCTGGAAGCTGGTCTTTCACCGGCGGGAACTTTGCAACCGGTGAGGTACACTTTACCGCGGCGGATTTGCAGACCGGCGAAACCCTGACGGTCTTGCTGGTCAGTGAGTTTGACCAGCCTTACAGCCTGGCCGGTGGTGAAATTGATCCGGCCGTTATGGAAAGGGCTATGGATCGGACGGCGATCAACATGCAGTCGGTTGCCACCCGTGCCTTGATCGAAAAGAACGGTGGCTTTGATCTGAACGGCCGACGACTGATCGGCGGGATTGAAGCAGCGGAAAACACTGACGTGCCGACCCTGCAACAGGTACTTGAAATCGCCTCTCTGCCGGGTGCCCAAGGTCCCAAAGGCCCGACCGGGGACCAAGGCCCGGCAGGCCCGCAAGGGGCGGAAGGCCCACAAGGCGCACAGGGTCCACAAGGTGAACGGGGTCCGGTTGGCTACGAAGGTCCGCGAGGCCCGACAGGCTTGCAAGGTCCGGAAGGTCCAAGAGGCCCGGAAGGCCCGACCGGCCCGACCGGTGCGCAAGGCCCAATCGGCCCGCAGGGACCGCAAGGCCCTGAAGGTCCGGTGGGGAAGGCGTTCGATCCGGATGCGTCCGGACTGACGGCCGATCGCGCCGCCTACAATGCGGAACCGGCGAATTTCTCGTATCTCGATACAGAGGCGGGAATTGTCTATTGGAAGCTTTCCAATGCTGTGGGCGCCTGGTCGGTCGGTGTTCCGTTCGGCCGTGGTCCTCAGGGGCTGCAAGGTCCGCAAGGCATTCAAGGGCCGGTGGGACCTGTTGGGATGAACCACCGCGGAACCTGGTCAAACGCGGTTGCGTATGTCGTCAATGACACGGTGTTTTATGACGGCTCGTATTTTGTCTGTGTGGCTGGACATACGAACGTCACGCCGGAAGATGCCGCTGCAGAATGGGACATTGTTGCGTCAAAGGGTGAGCGTGGCTTGCAGGGTCAACAGGGCATCCAGGGCGCAGAAGGTCCGCAAGGTATTCAGGGCCCGGAGGGGATCCAGGGACCTAAAGGCGATCAGGGCATCCAGGGGCCGACCGGGGCACAGGGAGCGCAGGGCGATCAGGGCGACCCAGGCCTGACCTATCGGGGCATGTGGTCTTCCGGGGTTACCTATGACACTGACGAAACGGTGACCTACAACGGGTCTTCCTACATCTCGCTTCGCATCAACATCGGTAAAAACCCCAGCACGTCGTCAGATGATTGGGGGCTGCTTGCTGCGAAGGGCGACACGGGCGCACAGGGACCGCAAGGACCGCAAGGCCCGGCCGGTTCAACCAGCTATAACGCGGGAACACTGGACGGTCACGACAGCACAGCCTTTGTCCGTGCGAATGCATCGGACACGATGTCTGGCACACTGACGATTACAGGTGACTTGTCGGTCCAGGGTGGTGACATAACCATTGGCAAGAATGGCGGCGGTGATGCCGATATCCATTTTTACGACGACAACTCAAACACAACGCGGACGTTCCGTTGGGATGACAGCGCCAACGCGCAGGTGATGGAAGAAAACGACGGTGGCTTGCACAAGCTTGCGCTGGTCTATGACGGGTCCAGTTCAAGCGAAACGAACTTCCCCATCGGCCACACTGTTCTTGCAGATACCAACGCACTCCGGCCCAACAGAAACTCCAGTGTTACTCTGCACTTGGGATCCGGTGACGCTACCGCCTATGTCCCCGCAGGAAGTGTGCACGCGAAGGGCGCCACACTTTCGGGGACCTGGCGTTGTCGCGGGCACCACAAGAACGGTGCAACGTATATTGCAGTTTACGAAAGGGTAGCCTGATGAAGATCAACAAGATTGTTGGCGTGCGGTCACACGCTGGTACCGATCATCTTCAAAAGGATGTTCAGAAACTACAGATCGTTGCTCTCATCGAAGGTCAGTCAGATCAGAGCGCCGAAACTGGCGTGTTTGAGTATGCGATTAACCCCCCAACTCCCGCGCAGCAAGCCGCGTTCCTGGCGAAAGTAAATAAGGCATGGGACGAATACACTGTTCGTTTCGAGGAATGGGAAGTTGATTATGCTGCCGGGAAAGCCACGGAAGCGGAAGAGCCAGTCTTCAAAGAGCCGGTGGACAACTCAAACGAAAACCGCGTGAGGATGGCCGTTCAAGCCTGGTTGAAGGCTGGCGGAAAAATTCCGGAATGGGTGCCGCCAGCTCCAACCGCGGATCAGATCAAGGTCGAAGCGGCCCGCCGTATTCTGGAAGTAGCCCCGGAATGGTATCAACGCAATCTCACCGCTCGGGCGGCCGAACTCGCAATGAAGGGCGGCGACAACTGGACGGCCGAAGAACAAGCGGAAGTGGCCGAAGGGCAAGCCGTTTGGGATAAAATCAAGGGCATTCGTGCAGCGTCTAACGCGCTTGAGGCCATGGACCCGCGGCCGTCCGACTTCGCGACCAATGAGGCTTATTGGGCTGCATAAAGTCGCCTGACAATCGAAAACGCAAGTGCCGCCCTTGAGGCGGTTTTTTTTGTGCCTGAAAGGACTCCTATGCTTTCCTCTCTTCTCTCCTGGCTCGTGGCGTTGCCGGTGCTGATGGTCTTCAACCGGATCCGCGGCGGGGGCATGTCCAGCTTGACGGATCGGCTTCCAGGTCGCGCGCTGTATTATGTTGCGGCAGTCGTCGGCGGTTTGACTGGATCCCTGTTGAGCCCGGAACTTGGCCTTGTGGTCTTCGTTGGCTTCCTTTTCTGGGGTGCGCCTGGCTGGGGGCTCTGGTTCGATCTTCACCGGGATGATGATCAGCAAAGGAATGATCCTCGGCGAAACGACCTGTTCGTGAAGGTGATAGACGCGCTTTCGTTCGGCTCTGACCATGCCGCAATGTTCATTCGTCTAGGGGCGTTTGTCTTGCCAATGCTGGCCACATGGTCCGCGTGGTCCGGCGCGTCTCCCTGGCTCGGCCTTGCTGCGGTTCCGTTCGGTCTGCTCGGGGTAGGGGCTTACGAACTCCGCTGGCGCACCACCAGGGGCAACACCCTTTCCGAATTGCTGATTGGTGCTCTTTGGTGGGCACTGATCTTTGTCATGTATTTGGCCGCACCTGGTTGAGGTTCCCAACAATGAAACTCGTTTCCAACTGGCGCCGCGTTCTGCGCAGAGCTTGGAGCGTGCGCTTCATGATCCTTGCCGCGCTGTTGTCCGGCGCGGAAGTCGCGTTGCCCTTCATGGGTGACTTCATCGAGCCGGGGCGCCTGGCGCTTCTCTCGGTTCTTTCCACTGCCGGCGCATTCGTCGCCCGCCTTCTCGCTCAGAGGAATTACAAAGATGGGACGTAAAACCCGCCTGGTCGGGACTGTCGGCGCGGCTGCGATCGCGCTTGTCGGAACCTGGGAAGGTCTGCGCCTGACCGCTTATCGTGACGTTGTGAGCGTGCCGACTGTTTGCTACGGCGAAACCTATGGGGTGAAGCTGGGGGACAAGCACACAAAGGCCGAATGCGATGCAATGCTTATGCGCTCGCTGCGAAATCATGAAGCTGGGATGCGCAAGTGCCTGAAGAACCCCGACGCCATTCCTGGCAAGTCCTATGTCGCCTTTGTCAGCCTGACTTACAATATCGGGGTAGGGGCGTTTTGCCGATCGACGGCACGCAAGCGACTTAACCGCGGTGACATTCGCGGCGCTTGCAATGCTGCCAAGTGGTTCAACAAGGCAGGCGGGCGAACCGTCAAGGGACTTGTGAACCGCCGGGCGGCAGAGCATAGGCTTTGCCTGGAAGGCCTGAAATGATCGGGGCAGTTGCTTGGATCCTTCAGAGCCGAACCGCTCGCACAGTGTTTACCATTGCCGCCGTTCTGGGCGGCCTTTTTATTTGGCACAAGGTCGACAAGACCAGCGCGGTTAGGCATGCGGTGGTTGAGTATGTCGCCAAGGTCGAATTGACCGCCGCACGGGTTCAACTGGAAGAGCTCAAACGCCGCCAGGCCGTCACCGATGGGGCAAGGCGCTTTCTTCAAACAGAAATCGAAAAGGCCAACGCGGAAGCGGAAGCCGCAACACAGGAGCTGGAACACTATGTTTCGACTGTTGAGGCTGGTTGCGTTGTGCAGCCTGGCCTTATTGACCGCCTGCGGAACCGTTGACGAGCGGTTGCAGGTCGCCGCCGCGACCCAAGGCGAAACGGAAGCAACCAAAGAGTTGCCACCCTATCCGACAGACTGCCGGCAAAGGGAAAGGTCAGGCGTCCAGATCGGGGAACCTCTCGACGTTGCCTTACTCCGGACAGACCAAGCCCTTGGCCGGGCCAATGCCCGCGTGAGGCGGTGCGGCCAGTGGTACGACAAAATCAAGACCGGCTTTGCAGGGGAAGAGCGTGACTGAAGACGAATTGCGCGAAGTCGCTAAGGAAGGCGGCAAAGAAGGCGGGCGGGAAGCCGCAAGGGAAGTGTTGCGCGCTCTCGGCGTCGACGTGGAACACCCCTTTGAAGCCCAGAAGGATATGCACTTTCTGCGTGATCTGCGCAAAGGCACATCGAGCGTCAAGGGCAAAGCCATAAACACCATAATCGGGGCTTTGGCTCTGGCCGGGCTCTACAAGATTTTCACCGGCTTGAAATGAGGCGGTTTCCAATATCCGCCACAGGCCAATGAACAGAAAGGAGCCTGAACCATGGCTGCTAAACTGGAAGTTACGTTTTCCCCGGCTTCGGGCCGATCCGTGAACGGCACTGCGATGCCGGCACTTGATGCCAATGCCGCGGCATCGGAAACCCTGACTGCCGCGAACACACCGTCAAACACCGCGGCCGGTCCTCAGAGCTTCGCCAGAATTGCAAACTCCGGTGACGTTCCGCTCTATGTCGCCTTTGGGAAAGTCCCCAATCCGAATGCTTCGCCGCGCTGGTTCCTGGGTGTTGGCCAGGCGATGCCTTTGGGATGCAGTGAAGGCGACAAGGTTGCTTACGTTGAACAGGTATAAGGACCATGGATTTGGACTTTGAATTAGGGCTATCGGCCTCGGCTGCGGCCATGATCGGGTCGCCTGGACCCAACCCGGCGCCCTGGTCCCCGACAGATCTTAGCAATCTCGCGATCTGGGTAGACCTGTCCGACCTGTCAACGATGTTTGTAGAAACGACTGGAGCCGCGGCAACCACTCCGGCAGTTGTTGACGGCGTCGTTGGCACCATCCGTGATAAAGGCCCGAACGGCTACTACCTAACAGCTCCTTCCGATGCGGCGAGGCCAATCCTCCGAAAGACCGGTAATCGCTACTATCTCCACTTTGACGGCGTAGATGATCAGCTTAAGTATACCGGCGCCGGATTTCCGAGGATTTCCCAGCCGAACACAATTGCCTATGCGGGATATTCGCCGGAACAATACGGCACCGTGTTTACGGGCGTTGGTCATATCTTGGGAGTGTCTCCCAGCGGTACAAGGCTATGGGCTGGCACGCAGCAATTTATTGAGGGAAGAAGTGATACCGAACCCCAAACACTGGTCGCCTTTTATAATGGCAGCAACTCTTACGTAAGACATAATGGCGTTCAAACCGCTGCCGGTGGGGACATTGGGTCGGGCGAGCTTAGACAAGTGGCGTTCCCTAATCCTGATGTGGAGCTGTTCTTCTATGGTCTTGTTATCGCTGATGATGAAGTGGCATCCGATGAACTCGGTGACCTCGAAAACTATCTCGCAGATAAGGCCGGGGTGGGTCTAAGCCCGCCGGTCTGGAAGCCTACAGATCTGCCCGGTACAGTTATCTGGCTGGATCCTTCCGACCTCTCGACTATGTGGCAGGAAACGACGGGGGCAAGCGCTACTACTTCGGCTGAAGTTGACGGCGTTGTCGGGACGATCCTCGACAAGGGACCGAATGGGCATTACCTGGTTGCGCCATCCGATGCCGCGCGTCCCATTCTTCGCAAGGTCGGTGAACTGTACTACCTCGAGTTTGACGGTGTTGATGACCGACTGAAAGTTATCAGCACCACTATCTACAATCAGCCTAACGTTGCCGCGCTTGGCGCACGGCTCGGTGACGCAGGTAGGTTCTTTGACGGTAACGGCGGTGTAGAGCGTCATATCCTCACGCTCGGAACGCATTACGTTCAGCAATACGCAGGCAATTGGGGCGGCGGTAAAACCGGCAAGACCACATCAACCGCACAGGTCATCACCACGCATTGGGAGGGTGAAAGCTCCTACATCAGATATGACGGCGGGACTGAACTGGTCGGAAACGCTGGCACTAATCCATACAAAGCAATGACGATCGGTACGGATTTCAGCGGGTCTCATCCCGGCGTTGCCGACATTTACAGCGTCATCTTCCATGACGGTGCACTTTCAAACGAAGATCGCGCGAAGCTCGAAACGCACATCGCGGAGAAAACAGGGGTGTCACTATGACCACATACCCGCATTCCTTAGTCGTTATCGCTCCGGCTGCGATGGTCCCGGCCGCCAGCGCAATGGCTGCGGCTCTTGGGCTTTCCGCTGGCTTCGCGGTGCCTTTGTCTTCAAGCGGTGCGGACCCAGCAACCCACTACGGTTTGCACTCCTGGGTCGCAACTTCGTTCAAGGAATACATGACCGGCGAACAGGCTCCGGACCTGCAGGACTACACCGCCGACGATATCGCCGCACTCTTGGGCCAATGGACTGTTTCGGTAGATGCTGGCGGTCAGACTGGAAAACCGCACTTCGAAGCGGTGATCGGCGATCTAGGTTTGTCGGTAATCATTCCACCTGTTGAAGTCCCGCCTGAAAGCTAATCAATGATGAGACCAGCCTGTCGGCTAACTGCGCGAATGCGTTCGTTCTGGATCAACGTCGCTGAATTGGGTCACTAAATTTACTGATGAGCAATCGATGCTGGGCGCTAGGGTCGTGTGCAGAAGACCAATCGCTTGTTAGAAATTTAGCTATCGGGAATTCTTGAGAATCAAGCTTTGAAATATGCATAGGTTTGATCCCCAACTGATGTTTCCGTAAGTCACTTATTGATCAAGAAACCTTCTTTTCAATTCAAGCAGGTTTGGATCTTCCGGATTCGCAGCTAACCCCTTCTGAAGGGTGGTTTCGGTCGTTGACATGTTCCCTTGTGACCAATGCAGTTGGGCAAGCATCATCCAGGCCTGAACGAGCTGAGGATCGAGTTCGGTTACTTCCGAAAAGGCGTTTGTCGCGGCGGCAACGTTTCTCATCGCAAGCGCGGCGCCGCCTAGTGCCATATGTGTCTCTGGAAAATCGGACTTGGCGGCTAGGGATGATTGCCACTCTCTTGAGGCCTTCGATGCAGACTTGCTTGCGTTCGCTGGAAGATCCCCTCGCCGCATCGTCAATAGTTGACGTGCCGCGGCAATTCTTACGGCCTTTGCAGGATCCTCGAGAGCTTTCGCGATGCGCTCCGCCTTCAGTTCTCTCGGAGCGTGTTCCTGTAGAACAACTGCCGAGGCTCTTATCAATGGATCAGCGTCTTTCAGAAAGGGAGCCACACTGTTCGCCACTTCAGAATTCGCCTCACGGCCTAACAGATCAATTGCAGTGGCACGAACGATTGCAGGCAAAGCGGAGTGCGAAGCAATCTCCAGCAGCTCAGTTTTTAGGCCTGCCGAGTGGCTTTGTGCGGCAGCAAACATTTCACCAAAGTGCTTTGTTCGGTGTCTGCTAACGGGAAATCTGGCTTCGAGTTCAGCGGCCGCCCAGGCGGGAGTCTGATCCTGATGACAATCATTGCATGCGTTCGGTGTTCCAATCGTCAAACTCAAGTCAGGCCGAGGAACCCTGAATGAGTGATCTCTTCGACCATCGACACCCATATATATGCGCTCGATCATGTGACAGGAAACGCATTGCGCGCCTTCGGAGCCGGGCTGGTGGAAATGATGAGCAGGATCGTCATACGATTTGATTGACAAGGACGAGAATTCAGAATTGCCGGCCGGTGAATGACATTGAGTGCAAATTGCATTTCCGGTGGCCTTTAGTTCGGCACTGTGCGGGTCGTGACAATCGCTGCATCTGACACCTTCGGCGTACATCTTCGATTGTAAGAAGGACCCGTAGACATATACCTCATCGAGGATCTGGCCATCCGGGTGATATAGCCCTTCACGTAGCAATGCCAGTCGGTAGCTGTCGTGAAAAGGTGTGCCAGGTAGTGGGGAGCTGTCCTGAAAGGGTTCTCTGCGAGAATGACATCCTGCGCATTGCTGAATTTCCATCTCGGGATCGGCCTGGGAAAAGTTGAGGAGAAAGCCCCTCTCCGACAGTCCAGGAAACGGCGAAATCGCTGATTGAGACTGCTTCTCAGCCCATTCAATATGCGCTTCACCCGGGCCATGGCACGCTTCGCATCCTACGCCAATTTCAGCATATGAGCTTTTGTATCGCCGTTCGCGCAGGCTGTAGTTTTTTGAAAAACCTGTAGAGTGACACTCAGCGCATCGTGCGTTCCAGTTTTTGTATGGACCACTCCAGTGAAAGCCATCATCCGGCTTCAGGGCCTGATCAGGATAAAGGTGAAACCAGGTCCCATTTTCCTGATCCCAGACGACGTCGAGGGACTGTAATCGCCCAGGTTCGGTTTCAATCAGGTATTGCTGTAGCGGAGCAATTCCTCCAACTCCGACAACTTTGTATTTCTGAGGAGGATCGACAATGTCCGAGGTTTCTATGAAATAGCCTTCATCGGTCTGGAAGAAACGGGTTGTTCTGTTCTTGTGAGTCAAGATGGCGTTGTTGAAATCACCATCTACGGTATCCTCGTCGGGCATCATCCAGGCTTTTGCGTGATGTGACTGCTGCCAGGTTTCTACCTCTGCCTGGTGACATGATTGACAAGTCCTGGACCCCATATAGCTTGGTGAAGGATCAACTTGCGCAAAAGCTGAAACGGATACAAAAACAAACAACAGAAAAGAAAGTACAAATCGCGTTGGTTTAAACATACCGTTCTTCCCCAACACAGCGCGTATTCACATTGTTGTTTTTTAAAAACATAATTAAACGATCAAAAGGTGGCGTCGGCTATCTTGTGACATAATCGGCTACTGTTCGACGGGACATGTCAAGGAAATCTTCCTGGCTGGACCGGAGAAACAAAGAGCCATTTTATGACGCTTTCGCAGCGGTGCTGATAGCTCCTTCTCTCCGTCACGGAAACCGGAACGACTGCCTATGAATTCTGGGAGGTTGTCCGAATTCAATGCGGTAGGCACGCGTCATCGCACTCGTGTTCTGATAACCACAACGCTCTGCTATCTCGGCGATGTTCATCGTTGTCAGTTCGACCAACCGACGGGCTTCACGAAGGCGAATGGACCTGTAAACAAAACTTGGCGTCAAGCGCATCTCGTGTTGGAAGTGGTCTTCAAGAGTTCGTTGTTCGACACCCAGCCGCTTGGCAATTGCTGGAATGGTCAACGGGTTTTCGATCGTTCGGCGCATTAATGCCGTTGCACTTCGGACAAGAGTATCGGACGAAAGCCTTTGAAAAGGATCATGCATTTCGAGCTTGTCTCCATGCATAAATAGTGCGGCGATCTCTAGCGCGAACATCGGGCTATGATGGATCTTTATCAGTTCAAGAGTAAGCTCGAAGGCTGTGGAAGCTCCACCACAAGTGGCCATGTCAGGTTCAATGATGAATCGGTTCTCGGCGGCGTCTACATTCGGGAAGGTTTCGGAAAAACGGGTGAATTCGTCCCAATGGATCGTAGCACGGCGTCCATCAAGCAAGCCGGCTTTTGCCAATAGCCACGCACCGGTATCCATGCCTACCAGAGTTGAGAAGCGATTTCTGGCAGTGCGCAGGATTTCGCTGGTTCTTGGGGTCGCATACTCGGAAAAGCCGTAGCTCGGCATGATGATAAAATAGTCACCGCTTGGCATCGCTTCGGTCCAAGACAGAGTTTCGACCGGTAGGCCGCTTGAAGACTTTATTGTGCCTCCATCCAGGCTGATATGTTTCCACGAGTAGAGACTTTGGCGCGCAATTGTATTCGCTGCACGGAAAGGCTCGATCGCGTTTGCAAGGCAATGATTGGAGAAGCTTTCGAACAGCAGAACACAGATGGTCTGGGCTTGTGCAGATTTTTCCGAATTTTGCATGATTGGATACCAAAATTGCACAATCTTGTCGGTCAACTTGTCTCACTCTTGAAAGGCTGAGGCAAGAGGAGGTGTCCGATGCATTTTGGACTAAGCGAAGAACAAGAGATGATCGTTTCAACGGTTCGCTCTTTCGTTGAAAACGAGATTTATCCCCACGAAGACATGGTGGAAAAAACAGGCCAGGTTCCTTTGGAACTAGGCGAAGAGCTCAAGCAAAAGTGCATCGATCTAGGCTTTTACGCCTGTAACTTTCCCGAGGAAGTCGGAGGCGCTGGGCTCAGTCATATGGACTTCACGTTGGTGGAGCGTGAGCTCGGAAGAGGCTCCATGGCGTTGACGCACTTTTTTGGTCGACCACAGAACATCCTGATGGCTTGTGAAGGTGAGCAGCGTGAACGCTACCTTCTGCCTGCTGTGCGCGGTGAAAAAATGGATGCTCTTGCGATTACGGAGCCAGATGCAGGTTCAGACGTCCGAGGAATGAAGTGCCAGGCAATTCGTGAGGGTGGGGATTGGGTGATATCCGGTTCCAAACATTTCATTTCCGGGGCTGAGCACGCCGATTTTTTCATCGTATTTGTTGCAACAGGGGTAGATGACACTCCGAAGGGGCCAAAAAGGAGAATTACCTGCTTTCTCGTGGATCGCGGCACGCCAGGTTTTGAAGTTCGAGACGGCTATAACTCAGTCAGCCATCGCGGCTACAAGAATTACATTCTTTACTTCGACAAGTGTCGCCTGCCTGACTCTCAGATTTTGGGAGAGGTCGATGGTGGCTTCGATGTCATGAATGATTGGCTTTACGCAACTCGTTTGACCGTGGCGGCGATGAGTGTCGGACGCGCACGTCGGTGTTTTGATCACGCAGTGAGCTATTCGGTTGAACGCAGGCAATTCGGCCAATCAATTGCAAAGTTCCAGGGGATAGGTTTCCAGATCGCCGACATGATCACCGAAATTGATGCGGCGGATTGGATGACGCTGGCAGGAGCCTGGCGGTTGGACCAGGGTTTGCCGGCAAACCGTGAGATTGCAAGTGCCAAACTCTTTGCGACGGAAACGCTTGCGAGAGTTACTGATACAACGCTCCAGATCCATGGAGGAATGGGGCTCATGGATGATTTCCCGATCGAACGTTTCTGGCGTGATGCGCGGGTCGAACGCATTTGGGACGGAACCAGCGAAATTCAGCGTCACATCATCAGCCGGGATATCTTCCGGCCGCTCGGAGCATAGCAATGCGGTCGCTGGAACGCCTGCTTCAGCCGAAATCGGTTGTAGTTATCGGCGGAGGGACTTGGTGCGAAAACGTCATTCGCGAGTGCAGACAAGGCGAATTTCGTGGCGAACTCTTAGTGGTTCACCCCAAGCGTAAGGAGGTAGGAGGTTGCGCGGCTGTCCGGTCGATCGATGCTCTGCCGTTTGCACCTGATGCAGCGTTTGTGGGTGTCAACAGGCACGCGACAGTCGAAATAATTCGGGAATTGTCGGCGATCGGGTCAGGTGGTGCTGTGTGCTTCGCTTCAGGTTTTCGAGAGGCCTCGCAAGAGCTGGATGACGGCCACAGCTTGCAGGAAGAACTGGTGCATGCGGCAGACGACATGCCTATCCTCGGACCCAACTGCTACGGTTTCATCAATGCGTTGGACGGCGCTATGCTTTGGCCGGACCAACATGGTGCGTCGACTGTCTCTCGCGGTGTGGCGATCATTTCGCAATCTTCTAACATTGCCTTGAACCTGACCATGCAGGCTCGAGGTCTGCCGATAGCCTACTTTCTGACGGTGGGAAATCAGGCGCAGACCGGTCTTTCGGATATTGGCAACGCGTTACTGGACGACGAACGGGTAACGGCTATCGGGTTGCATATTGAGGGTATCGATGATCTTCGCGGTTTCGAGCAGTTTGCTCGCAAAGCTCACGCACTCCGAAAGCCGCTGGTCGCGCTGAAGGTTGGCAAGTCGGAACAAGCCAAAGCGGCAACGGTTTCGCACACCGCCTCGTTAGCAGGGAGCATGGCCGGAGCTGGTGCTCTTTTCAAGCGTTTGGGGATTGCGCAGGTCGAAAGCCTCCCTGTCTTGCTGGAAACGCTCAAGCTTGTGCATGTAGCAGGTCAACTGCCAAATTCGCGGATCGCCTCCATGTCTTGTTCCGGGGGGGAGGCAAGCCTTATGGCGGACAGCGCATTCGGGCGAGAGGTGATTTTTCCGGAACTTGATGACCGACAGAAGGCAAACCTTAAAGGTATCCTTGGTCCCAAAGTGGCGCTTGCTAATCCCTTAGACTACCACACCTATATTTGGGGTGATGTGAAAGCAATGAGCCAAACCTTCACGGCGATGATGCAAGGGGAGTTGTCGCTCGGAATTGTGATTCTGGACTTTCCGCGCGCGGACCGTTGCGAGCAGGATGAGTGGGTAAAGGTGCTTGACGCCATCGAAGCTACTGTCGAGGCAACCGGAAAGCCCATGGCGGTATTGAGTTCCCTGACAGAAACATTACCCGAGCATGTTGCTGTAACTCTTGTTGAAAAAGGGATAGTGCCTTTTTGTGGAATGGATGAAGCCATTTCCGCGATCGTGGCGGGTTCTTCAATCCCTGACGAGTTACCTTCAGAACCGATACATCTTCCAACTGTTTCTGGAAGTTCGGTGACACTTTCAGAATCTGAGGCAAAGAATGTTTTGCAGAGATTTGGAGCACGAATACCTGCCAGCATTCAGGCTAACAGTGCTTCTGATGCTGCCGCTGCAGCTGATAGCATCGGCTTCCCGGTCGTTCTGAAAGGATTGGGAATTGCACACAAGACCGAGGCTGGAGCGGTTGCTCTCAATCTCAAGTCCTCCACCGGTGTAGCTGAAGCGGCGAACTCCATGCCAGTTGACCGGTTTCTGGTTGAGGAAATGGTGGAGGGCGGCCTTGCCGAACTTCTGGTCGGTGTCGTGCTTGATCCGGCGCACGGCCTGATCCTGACCATTGCGGCTGGAGGTGTTTTGACGGAGTTGCTTCAGGACAGTGTTTCGCTGGTTCTGCCGGTCTCCCGGCGGGACGTCGGAGATGCACTTGGTGAGCTTAAAGTTTCAAGGGTGCTCGCAGGCTATCGGGGAAGGCCTCGATGTGACCTTGAAGCAGTTATTGATGCCGTGATGGCTGTCCAGGGTTACGCCATGTCGACTGCGGTCGAGGAAGTGGAAGTTAATCCTTTGCTGTGTGGTCGGGATTTTGCGATCGCAGTGGATGCATTGATCAAATGTGGAGAGGCAATCGATGAGTGATCCAATCAAAACCAGAAAAGATGGTCACGTACTGGAAGTAACGCTCGATCGTCCCAAGGCAAACGCAATTGATCTTGCGACGAGCCGCATCATGGGAGACATTTTCACCGAGTTCAGGGACGATCCGAACCTTCGTGTGGCAATCGTAACAGGAACAGGAGAGAAGTTCTTTTGCCCGGGTTGGGACTTGAAGGCGGCTGCCGCCGGCGATGCAGTTGACGGCGACTACGGTAAGGGCGGATTTGGGGGACTTCAGGAACTGCGAGGCCTCAACAAGCCTGTCATTGCTGCAGTGAACGGCATCTGCTGTGGTGGTGGACTTGAACTCGCTTTGTCAGCAGATCTAATTTTGGCGGCAGAGCATGCCACTTTTGCACTGCCTGAAATTCGCTCGGGGACGGTAGCCGATGCGGCCAGCATCAAACTGCCGAAGCGTATCCCTTATCATATTGCCATGGAGATGCTTTTGACCGGTCGCTGGATTGACGCGGAGGAGGCAGCGCGGTGGGGTTTGGTCAACCATATCTATTCCCCGAGCGACCTTATGAGCGAAGCTCGTAAACTTGCACAACTGCTGGCCTCAGGACCGCCGCTAGTTTACGCCGCGATCAAGGAAGTGGTGCGAGAAGCTGAAGACATGAAGTTTCAGGATGCAATGAACCGCATCACCAAGAGCCAATTGGAGACTGTTGAAAGGCTTTACCGCTCCGAAGATCAGCTTGAAGGAGCGAGAGCTTTCGCAGAAAAACGCGACCCGGTCTGGAAGGGCCGATAGGAGTATACCAATGCCTTTGTCGATGAACCGGGATGTTTTTGTCACGTGTGCTGTTACGGGTTCAGGAGGGACGCAGGACAAGTCCCCGCATGTTCCGCGCAGTCCGCGCGAGATTGCCGATAGTGCCATTGACGCGGCCAGGGCGGGTGCTGCTGTCGTGCACTGCCACGTGCGTGATCCGGAAACGGG
>JBCCVB010000162.1:0-15349 GCA_039195965.1 Pseudomonadota bacterium | reverse complement strand
GAACGAGCTGGTCATCCTTTGAACAAGGGCAAGCACGTCCTGTTGGTCTTTGGTCATTTCTTCGGTTCCTTCCGCATAAGTCAGTGTTGAAAAGATTGAGAAAACGGCTGTGCAAACAGTCATCAGTGCGTGAGTTCGAAATTGCATGTTTCAGGTCCATTCCCTTGATCAGGCAAAGCGGTGCCAGTCCCGCTTGAAGCCAAGCTGGTTGAAATTTTTTGAGATCTGGCGGATCTGCGTTTAGAGCGTTGTTTCTGTCATGCGGGTCAGTCGCAAAGCTCGAATTTCCTAGACGCCTGGCGACAGAATTTGTGTGAGTTGCGTGCGAATTTCCTGCGGACAGCTTTGCTCCGGGACCGTCCGCTGGAGTTTGAAAGTCTTCAGATCATCAACAACAGCTTCGACCTGTTGCCTTGCTTTGGAATAACTGAACGCAGCTCCGGCGGAATTGGGGTAGTTGCCCTGAGCAACACGCCCTGCATTCATGGCGGCCGGAAGCCGCCTGGGACAGCTGCACCTGGCGCCAGAACTCACAATCCCACAATGGCGAGACGTGAACGCAATCACTTCTGCCCGCGCCCGGGACAGACGCTTCCGGTAAGCAGCCGGGGTCAGGTCCAGGATCTGGGATGCTTCGCCGTGATCGAGTTCGAAGACATCTCCAAGCACGTAGGCGAGCCTCAGATCCATTGTCAGGCACAGCAGCATGGCCATGGTGCAGGAGACCCTGAGTTCGTTCAGCAGCAAGGCCTGGTCCGGTGCCTCCGGCGGGTCGGCAACAAGACCGGTTTCCAGATCAGCTGCAAACATCTCGAAGGTCAGGCCCAAATCCCGGTCACGGATCTTCTTGGCAGAAAGCAGATATCTCACCGCGATCCGATAGGCCCAAGTAGAAAAGGCACTGTCACCGCGAAACGTCGAGAGCTTGGTCAGTATCTGGATGAGGATTTCCTGTGTTGCTTCGCTCGCGTCGTCAGGATTGACAAGGATCCTCCGGGCAAGGTTATGGACCCTGTCCCGAACTCCCTCCAACACCGTTTCCAGAGCATGCCTGTCTCCCTGCTGAGCAGACTTCACTACCTCCGGGGATACATCCATTGCAGCCATTACAAGATCCTGCTTTCTGTCGTTACATAGTGTTAGAGGGATCGCCGCCCAAAGGTGTGACATCTTTTTTTGATCGTGCCGCGGCTTGCGCGGTCCGAAGGGAATCGTCACTGTTGGCGCAAACTTTCCCGCCTGCACTTTTTTCGGCAAACGAGTTTTCCATGACCCGCGACGAATTTGATGCCTTTTGCAAGCAACTGACAGCCACCACGCATGTCATCCAATGGGGCAATGCATCCGTCTGGAAAGTGGGCGGCAAGATCTTTGCGATCTGCTCCGGATGGGGCGAAGGCGATTTCCCTCGTTTCAGTTTCAAGTGTTCGGACATTTCCTATTCCCTGCTTACTCAGCAGGAGGGACTGATCCCGGCGCCCTACCTTGCCCGTGCCAAATGGGTGCAAATGGAAAAAGAGGGTGCGCTCTCCGACGAGGATCTGAAGGCCTATATCGAAGCGGCTCACAAGATCATTGCCGCCAAACTGACCAAGAAAACCCAGAAAGAACTCGGCCTTGCAGTCTGACTTTTCCGGCAAGTGGCGCTCTCTCACGCTTTTGATGCTGGCGGAGATCGCCGGCATGAGCCTGTGGTTCATGTCCGCCGCGATCCTGCCGGACCTTACCCGCGAATTTGAAATCTCCGAGTTTCGCCAGGCGGCTCTTTCCAGCGCTGTGCAGATCGGCTTCGTTGCAGGTGCGCTGGTCTCTGCACTTCTGGGACTGGCAGACCGGATCGATCCGCGCCACTTCTTCGCCGCCTGCGCCATTTTCGCAGCTCTCTTCAATGCCTGCCTGCTAGTTGTCGAACCTGGCGGGTCGATATCCATTCTCGCCCGCTTCATAACCGGTGCTCTTCTTGCCGGTGTCTATCCGGTCGGCATGAAGATCGCGGTCGGCTGGGGAAAGGCGGACCGCGGCTTTCTGGTCGGCACACTCGTTGGCGCCCTGACCCTTGGATCGGCGGCTCCCCATCTTCTGGCGCTACTGGGCGGAACGGACTGGCGCTGGAGCTTGACCGTCGCTTCCCTGGCATCAGCGGCAGGCGGAGTAGCCTGCCTGTTTGCCGGACTTGGTCCATTTCATGCCAAGGCACCGCGCATGAAGATGAAAGCTGTCCTGACTGCTTGGACAAACCCAAAGATCCGCTATGCCTATTCCGGCTATCTCGGCCACATGTGGGAGCTTTACGCCATGTGGGCGTGGATCGGCGTCGCGCTGGCCGTATCCTTCGCAGATCAGATGTCTTCAGAAGCGGCTCTATCCCTGTCACGGCTTGTTGCCTTTCTGACGATCGCCGCGGGCGGAGTTGCGAGCGTCATTGCCGGGATCGTCGCCGACCGGGTCGGCAAGGCCAATATTGCCATCCTGGCCATGGCGGTGAGCGGCAGCGCCGCGATTGCATCCGCGCTCACCTTTGGTGGTCCGGCCTGGCTGACGATCATCTGCGTGCTCGTCTGGGGCGCCGCCATTCTGCCAGACTCCGCCCAGTTTTCAGCCCTCGTTGCCGACTACTCCCCGCCGGATCAAGCCGGCAGCCTGATGACCTTCCAGACCGCCCTCGGCTTTGCACTGACGTTTTTCACGGTTCAGTTGACGCCGCTGGCAGCGGACTGGATCAGCTGGCCGGGTGTGTTCGCAATCATGGCGATTGGACCAGCACTTGGGATTGTTGGGATGCTGAGGTTGAAACGGATCAGGTAGGTAAGTCACCTGCCTGACATCACCAGTTCAAACTCCGAATATCCGAAATCCTGACCGTTGATCCTAAGGCTGACGGCCTGAGTGCCGCCGTAATAGACCCTGGTGGTAATCGGTCTGATAGGATGCTTGCGCGATAGCGTGACGGTTTCACCTGGCGCCAGTTTGACCTTGGTCCATTTGAAAACCTTGGGAGACAGGGTGCCGTTCGCCTTCTTGAAATGGATCAGATAGTCGAGCACCAGACTTTGAGCCTCCGAGGAAGTCGACTTCATCTCAATCTGAAAATCCAATGAATTGCCGTACTGAACCGTTCCGGTCGTCACCTCCGGTCCTTTCAGGGCAATTTCTGGAGGGTTGAGGCCAAAGGCTTTCAGTGTTGCCGAGTGCCCCTGCTTGATAAGAGAGCGGCAGGCATGACGGACAAGTTTATCTCTGTTCTTGTCCGCATCCTTGAGCCAGCGCGCCGCGATTTCTGCGACCAGATCCGGATGATCCTTGGCAATGTCATTGAGGTGATTGGCGACCGACCGTCGAACATAGTCCTCCGGATCATCTTTCAGCGCTTCCAGCAGCGGCAGGGTCGGCGTCGGGTCTTCGACCAGCTGCTTCAACCGCATGCCCCAGGGCAGGCGTGGCCGGGTGCCTTCCGAGACCAGTCGGCGGACATGCACGCTCGGGTCGTTCACCCACGGCGTCATGATTGACAGGGCCCTGTCCTGATCCTTGTCCAGAAACGGACGAACTTCGAATTCCGCCGTCGCCCGTTTGGTCATTTCCTTCAGCAAGGCAAAGGACTTTTCAAAGTCCTCCAGTCCATGATCGGCAACGATCATTCCAAGGGGCATCATGCCCCAGCCGCGAATGCCTTGCTCATCGCTCGATCGGTCGACACCTTCGTTTTCAAGCGGATGCAGGACAGATCGCAGTACATGGAATTTCCCATCGAGAGGATCCGGCAGGATCCTGGCGGTTTCATCGGCGATCAATCTTGCCCGTTGCTTCAATTCCAGATTGGACAGTTCCGCCAGTATTGCCGCCTCATAGCTCTGGCGATCGAACCCTTCCAGATGACGTTCAATGTGCATACCAAGGCACTGCACGAGATCCGGTGAGATTTTGTTTTTAAAGGGTTCCATCTGTTTGTCCCTGCGCCCGCTTTAATGTTTCACCCTGTGTGCCAGAGGACGTCCGCCTGTCCTAGCCTCTTCCTGCCACTCTCCTGACAAGCACCGTCAGGAGGTTTAAACCTGCCTGCTCCCAAAGACCGGAGCTTCTCCGCTCCAGGCTCGCTCAACGTTTGGACGGAATGACGAATGTGGGCAATTGATCTGGCGATAAAAAAAGCCACCCCGGTTCCCCGGAGTGGCCTTTTGAGACGGGCAGCACCCTCGTCAGCCGCCCTTCTCGTAACAGATAGCCGTCAATCGACGCGGCGGCCGCTGTCGGCGTCAAAGAAGTGCACGTCCTTGGCGGCTGCCTTCAGGTACATCTTCTCGCCTGGTTCGTGGTGCGCATGGCTCGAGACGCGCACGACAAGTTCCGGTCCGCCATTCGGGAAACTTGCATAGACAAAGCTTTCCGCACCGACCGGCTCGAGAACGTCGACATTGACTTCCAGGTTGATGCCATCGCCATCGACCGGGCTGTCGACCACTTCCAGATGCTCCGGGCGGATACCGACAATATACTTGTCCTTGCCCTTGGTATTTGCACCCGACAAGCCTTCGCTGCCTTCAAGCGCAAGACCGCTGCCGTTTGACTTGACGTTCAGAAGGTTCATCGCTGGAGAACCAATGAAGCTTGCTACAAAAGTGGACGCCGGCTTGTCGTAAACATCGATCGGCGCACCGATCTGCTCGATGTTGCCGCCGTTCAGAACCACAAGCCGGTCTGCCAGGGTCATGGCTTCAAGCTGATCGTGGGTCACGTAGACGCTGGTGGTACCGAGAGACTGCTGCAGACGCTTGATTTCAACGCGCATCTGCACACGCAGCTTGGCATCCAGGTTGGAAAGCGGCTCATCGAACAGGAATGCGGCCGGTTCACGCACGATGGCACGGCCCATGGCCACGCGCTGACGCTGACCACCGGAAAGCGCTCGCGGCTTGCGGTCGAGATAATCGCCAATTTCCAGAATGCGCGCGGCTTCCTTCACGCGGCGGTCGATTTCATCTTTCGCCATGCCACGGTTTTTCAGGCCGTAAGCAAGATTGTTGTAGACGGACATATGCGGATAGAGCGCATAGTTCTGGAACACCATGGCGATGTCACGGTCGGCCGGATCGACCTTGTTCACGAGCCGATCGCCAATCTTGATTTCACCGGTGGTGATGTCTTCCAGACCCGCGACCATGCGCAACAAGGTCGACTTGCCGCAGCCGGACGGGCCGACCAGAACAATGAATTCGCCGTCGGCAATGTCGATGGAGACGCCTTTGACCGCCTCCACATCGCCAGCATACACCTTTCGGACGGTGTCGAGAGTAATCGTTGCCATTTAAAACCTCACTTATCGCTCTCGACGAGCCCTTTGACAAACCAGCTTTGGAAGATCACCACGATGAGAACCGGTGGCAGCATGGCCAGGATTGCCAGCGCCATTGCTTCGTTGAAGTCCGGGATCTGTGCACCCACCCAAACCTGCAGGATCTGTTTGATACCGCGTACCAGGGTGAACAGGGATTCGTCCGTGGTGATCAGGGTCGGCCAGAGATACTGGTTCCAACCAAAGACGAACATGATGATGAAGATGGCCGCGATCATCGTCTTGGACAGCGGCACCAGGATGTCCTTGAAGAATTTCCAGGGACCGGCACCATCGATGCGCGCGGCCTCCAGCAATTCGTCTGGAACGGACATGAAGAACTGACGGAAGAAGAATGTTCCGGTCGCCGACGCGATCAGCGGCACGATCAGTCCGGAGTAGGTATTCACCATGCCGAGCGACTGCACAATCTCGTAGGAAGGCAGAATGCGAACCTCAAGCGGCAGCAACAGCGTGGCAAAGATGATCCAGAAGCAGAACGAGGCGAAGGGAAAGCGGAAATAGACGATCGCATAGGCGGCCAGCATCGAAATGATGATCTTGCCGATGGCAAAGCCGAATCCGAGGATCATCGAGTTTTTCAGCATGACGAAACCGTTGACTTCCTTGGTGAAGCCACCGGCCTGGAACAGGACGGTTTCGTAGTTCTCGAGGAACTTGTCGCCAGGGACAAACTGCACGCCGCCCTTGTAGATCGTAATCGCGTCGTGCGTGCTTGTCAGGAAGGTCAGAACGACCGGCGCGACCATGAAGAAGACGCCGGCAAGAAGGATCAGGTGGTCCGTGATCTTGAGTTTGTACATTTCCGCCCCCTTACGTGTAGTGCACGCGCCGCTCGATCAGGCGGAACTGTATGATTGTAAGGATAAACACCAGCGCCATCAGGATCACGGACTGTGCCGAGGATCCTCCAAGGTCGTTGCCACGGAAGCCGTCCAGGTAGACCTTGTAGACCAGCGTTACCGGGTTGTTGCCCGGCTCGTTCTTCACGATCACGTCGACGATACCGAACGTGTCGAAGAAGGCATAGGTGATGTTGATGATCAGCAGGAAGAAGCCGGTTGGCGCCAGCAGCGGGAAGGTCACTGTCCAGAATCGGCGCATACCGGAGCGACAGTCGATGCTTGCGGCTTCCTGAACCGACTTGGAAATGCCTTGCAGACCCGACAGGAAGAAGATGAAGTTGACCGGGATCTGCTTCCAGACAGCCGTTACGGTCATCGCGAAACTGGTGTCGAAATAGTTCACCCCGATCTGCATTTTCCAACCGAACAGCGCGAAGAGATCGACAATCGGGCCGACATGCTGGTCAAACAGCAGCACCCCGATCAGACCGGCGACGGGCGGTGCGACCGCATAAACCCACATCAGCAGCGTTTTATATGTCGAAGCCCCGCGCAGAACCTTGTCGGCCTTGACTGCCAGCAGCAAGGCGATGCCCAGCGACAGGAATGTCACGAAGAAGGTAAAGACAGCGGTAAAACGTGCCACCCGACCGTAGTCGGAGGAGGTCAGCATGTCGGTGAAATTGTCCAATCCGACGAAGGTCGAGCCGAAGCCAAATGGATCTTCCAGATAGAAAGACGACTGGACAGCTTCCGCAGCAGGCCAGAGGAAGAAGATCGTCACGATGGCGAGCTGCGGCAGAAGCAGCATGTACGGCACCAATCGGGACTGAAACTGAACTTTTTTCATTGCGTCACCGGAAACGGAGGAAGCGGACCACCAGTAAAACAGTTGGCCCGCGTCCTCTCAAGGAAATGGGGGCGCGGAGAGCGCCCCCAATAGGGGTAGTTCAGATCGGCTTAGTTGCCGGTGGTCTTGGAGAAACGCTCCAGGAGCTTGTTGCCGTCCGCTTCGATGGTTGCGAAAGCGTCTTCAACGGAGGTGTCGCCGGACATGATCTTACCGTACTCACGGTTCATGACGTCGCGGATCTGGACGTAGAAGCCCATGCGGTATCCTTTGGTCCACTCACCGCCCGGCAGGGTCAGCTGCTTGATGCCGATTTCAGCTGCCGGCGTGCTTTCGTAGTAGCCGTCTTCCTTGGCCATCTCGTAAGCAGCGTTGGTGATCGGCACATAACCGGTTTCCTTGTGCCACATGTACTGGACTTCCGGGGAAGTCAGGTACTCGAAGAAGGAAGCCACACACTTGTTTTCTTCGTCCGGCTTGCCGGCCATGGAGAACAGAGCCGCGCCACCGATGAAGGTGCCGGTACCTGCGCCGTCAACGGCATCCCAGTAAGGCAGGTAGGTTGCGGAGAACGGGAAGTCGACGGTCTTGGAGATGCCGCCGAAGGAACCCGAAGAACCGAGCCACATGGCAACCTTGCCTTCGTTGAACGGGGTCTGGTTGTCGCCCCAGCCGGTGCCGTAGTAGCCGAACAGGCCATCGTCCAGCCAACCCTTGACCGCGGTGAAGTGGTTCTTGATCGGCTCACCGAAGACCAGCGTGGTGTCCTTGGAACCATCGTAACCGTTGTTGTTGGTTGCGAACTGCAGGTTATGACGGGACTTGAAGTTTTCGGTGAAGATCCACGGCAGGTGAGACTGAGCAAGCGGAACGTAACCGGCTTCTTTCAGCTTCGGTGCGATTGCTTCGAACTCTTCCCAGGTCTTCGGAGCTTCAACACCGGCTTTCTTCAGAGCGTCGACGTTGTAGTAGAGGATCGGGGTGGAGGAGTTGAACGGCATGCCGATCATCTTGCCGTCAGAGTCGGCATAGAAGTAGCGAACGCCATCGATGTAGTCTTCGATGTTGAATTTCGCACCAGCGTTTTCCAGGATGTCCTGAGCCGGAATAACAGCGCCTTTAGCACCGATGATCGTTGCTGCGCCTGCGTCGAAGACCTGCAGGATGTTCGGCTGCTCACCAGCGCGGAATGCTGCGATGCCGGCAGTCAGGGTCTCTTCGTAGGTGCCTTTGTAGACCGGAGTGATCTGGCAAGCGTCCTGGGAAGCGTTGTAGCCGTTGGCAATGTCGACAACAACTTCGCCCAGACGGCCGCCCATTGCGTGCCACCATGCAATGTCGGTCGCCGCATAGGAGGCGGAGGAGGTGCCCAGGAGGGCTGCCGCTGCAACGAGGCTGGCGACTGTTTTACGATAAGCCATGTTCATTTGCTCCCATCTAGAAGGGCGTTTCGGCCCCGGTCAGCAGTTTGTTTTCATGATGCTGAAATGGCTCGATCAGCATCAGAAACGATAACGCCTGCGTTTCGTATTGTTTTCATATGAACGTTATATGACGCTCATATGAACATTAAAAGACGCCTTGACCGCGTGTGCAAGAGGGGATGGATCAATTTCTGCAATTGCCGCCTGCCGATTTTGGCAAGGTTCCGCTTTTTTGCCGCCTGCCAGGTTGCCTCGATCATGAAACACACCTGCCTGCGATGCCTGCGGAACGTTGCGGCACCCCTGCTTTTCCGGCCTTCAGGAAGCTTAGCCAGCTCAGATGAAAACGGAAAGGCTTTCTGGTGACTGAGATGCGATAAGAGGTTAACGGCTGAACGAGAACCGGTTTTCAACTCCTGCGATTCTTCAGGCGGAATGCAGGTAGGGATAGAAAACGAAGACAAAGCACAACTTCTGTCAGGTACTTTCCGAAACGTGATCTTCGAATCGTCTTCCCGCGAAACCTCGGCGAAACCGGTCTTCCGGGCTTTGCCTGCGGATAGAAAATACAAAGTCGGTTTCTCTGTCGTGATGCTTCGGCTAAGCTCCTTTCATCTTTCACTGATCCGGCGTTCCATGTCGTTACCGTTTTCATCCGTCTATCCATTGAAACGTTCCCGCGCGCATGAGGTTTGCGGCGAAGGCGGGCTGGTGTTTGCTGCCATCAGCGCCGGTCAGGCGAAAGGGGCCGTGGTCTGGGTGTCAGAACATTGGCGGCCAACGGTCAATCCGGAAGGTCTTTCTCCCTATTGCGATCCCGGCAAGTTGCTGATCACACGCGCGGTCAGCCAGCTCGATGTTCTGGCAAGCGCGGAAACGGCTCTCAGGTCCGGTGCGGCCGGTCTCGTGGTGGTCGAGGTCAGCGGCGCGATCGGCCTGACGGAGGGCCGAAGGCTGCAGCTTGCGGCGGAAGCCGGACGCACCACAGGCCTTCTGATCATTCCGGAAGGCGCAGGCAGCAATGCCGCGGAAACGAGGTGGCGCTGCGATGGTCTTTCCGCGTCCCACTCTCCTTGTCAAAACAGCCACGACTCGACTCACTGGCGCTGGTCGCTTATAAAGAACAAAATAGGAACATTGTCGGAATGGGTAGTCCGTTGGGATGCAGCGTCGCATCGTGTCATTGTGGTTTCCAAGGCTGGCGGCTGAGCGTTCTCAGCGCGCCAATCCCGTTGATGCGCCCTTTGCCCTGACCCTTTTCGACCGCAATTCCGAGCGAATTTACGACCTGTGCCCGCGTGCGGAAGGTTTCGGCCTGCAGCGGGGCATGACGCTGGTTCATGCCCGCAGTTTCTGCCCCTCCCTTCTGACGAGACCGTCGGATCCGGAGGCCGATCAGCGTTTTTTGAAACTGCTGGCCCGGTGGGCCACGCGTTATTGCCCCTGGGTCGGGCTCGACGGACGGGATGGCCTGTTTCTTGACATCACCGGATCGGCTCACCTGCTGGGCGGAGAAGAACCGCTTCTGGACGATGTCCGGGCCCGGCTGACCCGCGCGGGCCTTACCGCCCGGCTTGGCCTTGCCGGTACGCCCGGGGCGGCCTGGGCGCTGTCTCATTTTGCCGAGGGCATTGCGAAGCCCGACGAAGTCCTTGCCCGGATCGGCCCGCTGCCGCTGGCGGCCCTGCGTCTTTCCCAGGAAACCTGCACCAACCTGGAACGCCTTGGCATTGCGACGGTTTCCGAACTCTACAATCTGCCCAGGGCAACCATTGCCCGGCGCTATGACCAGAGCGTGCTGCGCCATCTCGATCAGGCGCTCGGCGCCATCGGAGAACAGATCTCCCCCCTCAAGGACGAGCAGAACTTTGCCGTCCGGATCACCTTGCCCGATCCGATCGGCCTTCTCGACGATGTCATGGCAGGTACGCGGCGCCTGCTCAATCATCTGTGCGCCCGGCTGGACACGGCCCAGAGGGGCGCGCGCCTGCTCAAGCTGACCTTCCGCCGCGTGGATCAGGAAAACCAGTCGGTTGAATTGCGACTGGCCCGGCCCATGCGCGATGCGGAGCGGATGCTGGCTTTGTTCGAGCGCGGGGTCAGCGCGGTCGACGCCGGCTATGGCATCGACATGATCCGGCTGGAGGCCGTCCAGATCGAAGAGCTCGGCATGCGCCAGCTTGACCGGGCTCAGGGCCGGGAAAAAGACAGTCTTGCCGATCTGATCACCCAGCTCGGCAATCGTGTCGGCCTTGAAAACATCCTGCGCTTTGCTCCCGTCGACAGCCATATCCCCGAATGCAGTTTCAAGCTGGTTCCGGCGGCCTACAGCAATCCCGTGCGTTCGTGGCCAAGCAGGCGCCCTCGCCCCTTGAGACTGTTTCCGCCAGAACCCATTCTTGGCGATGGTCCGCAGCCGCCGGCCCGCTTCCGCTGGCGGGGCCGGTCGCTGACGACGGCCGAGGCAGAAGGACCGGAGCGGATAACGCCTGCCTGGTGGGAGGATAATGACAGCTGGGCTCATGGCCTCAGGGACTACTGGCGCGTCGGCACCCGCCAGGGTCAACGGCTGTGGCTGTTTCACACGCCGCAGAATCCGGGCTGGTTCGTGCAAGGGGAGTTCGGCTGATGACCTCCCATGTCATTCCCGACAGCCTCCATTGGGACATTCCCCGTTATGCGGAGCTGTGCGTCACATCCAATTTCACCTTCCTGCGCGGAGCCTCTCATCCGGAAGAGCTGGTGACCCGCGCCGCCTCGCTTGGCCTGGATGCCATTGCCATTACCGACTGGAATTCGCTGGCCGGGGTCGTCAGGGCCTATTCGGCGCTGAAGGAGATCAGGCGAACGGCCGAAGAAGGCGTCCAGATCCGCTCACACACCCAAGTCGACCCGTCCTCCCGGCAGACAAGCAGCACGGCCCCCGCCCTCACCGCGCCGGAAGTGCCGAAACTGCCGCGCCTGATCGTCGGAGCCAGGCTGGTTCTTGAAGACAGTCCGCTGGACTGGCTGGCCCTGCCTACCAACCGCGCCGCTTATGAGCGGCTGAGCCAGTTGCTCACCATCGGCAAGCGCAGGGCGGAAAAAGGCGACTGCTATCTGGAATTCGCCGATCTTCTGAATTTCTGCAAGGGCCTGATCTTCATTGCCCTGCCGCAGTTCGACCATGCTGAAACCGAATTTTGTGAGGCGGCTAAAGACCACATCCGCACGCTGCGCCAGGAGGCGCCGGGCCATGTTTTTTTGGGGGCGGCGCCGCGTTATGACGGCACCGACCAGGCCTGGTTCCGCACCTGCGCGAAAACCGCTCACAGCCTGGCGACACCGATGGTTGCCGTCGGCGATGTTCTGATGCACCGGGCAGACCGGCGGCGGGTCGCCGATGTGCTGACCTGTCTGCGCGAGGGCTGCACCATCGACGAGATCGGCACCCGCGCCCTTCTGAATGGCGAACGGCGGTTGAAGTCGGCCGGTGACATGGCCCGACTCTATCGTCACCATCCGGCAGCCCTGCGCCGGACCATCGAAATCGCCACCCGCTGCAGTTTCGACCTGTCCGAGCTGTCTTACGAATATCCCGATGAGATCAGCGACGGGGAGAGCCCGCAGGACCGGTTGGAACGGCTGACCTGGCAGGGCCTTGAAAGCCGCTATCCGGCCGGCGTGCCCGAATACGCCTCGACGCTGGCGGAAAAGGAACTGAAGCTGATCCGGAAACTGAATTTCGCCGCCTATTTCCTGACCGTTCACGACATCATCCAGTTTGCCCGCAGCCGCTATATTCTGTGCCAGGGGCGCGGCTCGGCGGCCAATTCCATCATCTGCTATGCGCTCGGCATCACCGATGTCGGACCGGAAACCATCACCATGGTGTCGGAGCGCTTCATCTCCGAGCACCGGGGAGAGCCGCCGGATATCGATGTCGATTTCGAGCATGAGCGGCGCGAGGAAGTGATCCAGTATGTTTATGAAAAATACGGCCGCCACCGGGCCGGGCTCTGCGCCACGGTAATCCATTTCCGCACCCGCGCCGCCATCCGCGAGGTCGGCAAGGTGATGGGGCTGAATGCGGATGTCACCGCGGCGCTCTCCGGCCAGATCTGGGGCAGTTCCAACAAGGGCCCGGAGGAAACCCGTGTCAAGGAATTGGGGCTGGACCTTGCCAATCCACGGGTGATCCGGACCATTGAACTGATCCGCGAGATCATCGGCTTTCCGCGCTATCTCAGCCAGCATGTCGGTGGTTTCGTCATCACGCAAGGCCGCCTCGACGCGCTCTGCCCGATCGAGAATGCGGCGATGGAAAACCGCACGGTGATCGAGTGGGACAAGGACGATATCGACGCACTCGGTATCCTGAAGGTGGATATGCTCAGCCTCGGTATGCTGACCTGCATCCGCAAGTGTTTTGACCTGATAGAGGATCATCACGGCCAGAACCTGACCCTCGGCACCGTGCCGCAGGCCGATAGCGACACGTACGACATGCTGTGCAAGGCCGATGCAATCGGTGTCTTCCAGGTGGAAAGCCGGGCACAGATGAACTTCCTGCCGCGCATGCGTCCGCGTGAGTTCTACGATCTCGTCATCGAGGTGGCGATTGTCCGTCCCGGCCCGATCCAGGGCGGCATGGTGCATCCCTATATCAACCGTCGACAAGGCAAGGAGCCGATCAAATTCCCTTCCAGAGAACTGGAAGAGGTACTGGGCAAGACCCTTGGCGTGCCGCTTTTTCAGGAACAGGCAATGCAGATTGCCGTGGTCGCCGCCGGGTTCACGCCGTCGGAAGCGGACAAGCTGCGCCGGTCCATGGCGACCTTCCGGCGCATGGGCACCATCGGCCAGCTTCGGGACAAGTTCATCTCCGGCATGATCGAACGTGGTTATGAGCTGGAGTTTGCCCAGAACTGCTTCGGCCAGATCGAGGGTTTCGGCGAGTACGGTTTCCCGGAAAGCCATGCGGCGGCCTTTGCCATGCTGGCCTATGTCTCGGCCTACCTGAAATGCCATTACCCGGCCGAGTTCGCCTGTGCCCTTCTCAACTCCCAGCCGATGGGCTTCTACGCCCCGGCTCAGATAGTGCGTGATGCCCGTGACCACCAGGTGGAAATCAGGCCGATCTGCGTCAACCAAAGTTCATGGGACAGCACGCTGGAGCGGCGCAGCGACGGGGCATTGGCCTTGCGGCTCGGTTTCCGCCAGATCAAGGGTATGCGCGAGGACGATGCGGACTGGATCGTTGCCGCGCGCGGCAACGGTTATCCGGATACCGAGACCCTGTGGCTGAGGACCGGCGTGCCTCCGGCAACGCTGGAACGGCTGGCCGAGGCCGACGCCTTTGCCGGCATGGGTCTCAGCCGCCGTGCGGCGCTGTGGCAGGTGAAAACCATCCGCAGCCCGAAACCGCTGCCGCTCTTCAACGATCCGATTGACGGCGAAGCGATCTTCGAGCCGGACGTCATCCTGCCACCGATGCATCTGGGCCAGGAGGTGGTGGAGGACTATCTGTCGACCCGTCTGACGCTGCGCGCCCACCCGATGGAACTGCTGCGCCCGCATATTGCGAACCTCACCGCGCATGACCAGCTTGCCCGCGTCTCGCCGCGCGAAGCGCGGAATGTTTCGGTCTGCGGCCTCGTTATCACCCGCCAGCGCCCAGGCACCGCCTCCGGCGTCATCTTCCTGACGCTGGAAGACGAAACCGGCGTTTCCAACGTGGTCGTCTGGCCCAAGATGTATGAAAGGTTCCGCGCCGCTGTCCTCGGCGGACGCCTGCTAAAGGTCCGTGGCCGCCTGGAGCGCGAGGGCATCGTCGTGCACCTGATTGCCGACCATATCGAAGACTGCTCCCAAAAACTCACCCTTCTCGGCCACCCGAAGGACGACATTCTGGTCGAGACGACGGCCAAGACCGACGAGGTGCCGGTGCACATGAAGGCCGACACCCCCAAACCCCGCGCCTTCCACCCGCGCGAGCAGGCAAAGAAGCTGTTCCCGAGCCGGGACTTTCATTGAGAGGGATGGTTTGGGTGGCGGTAACAAGGCTTCCGCCACGGCTTCAATTCTCAGACCGTCACGGAAACCCTTTGGGCAGCCGGCGATAACTCGATATCTGCGTCGAACAGATCAGCAGCCTTGTTTGCCATATCCTCCCAACTGGAAGCGCGCAGATTTTGCACCTGTTCAAGAAACTCATGATGGAAGTTGGCCTGCCCATCCTCGTAGATGATACCGAGCGTCCGACCGTCATGGGTAATCAGAGCCGAACCCGGTTTAGTGTGATCGGCGGCGTCAGCATAGGCCGACTGAACAACGTGGGTATCAGGTTTGCCGCCATATTCGGAGACAGACAGACACCAGCCGGCTTCGATTGGCGGCTGTTTGGAGGGTTCCGGTTGAGGATCCAGTAAAGCAGCAGAAGCGGTGTTTGCTGAATTCTAACAAGTTATCTGAACTCTGGCCCACTCAGATGGTGTTACGCCAACTGACCGACGGAAGGCCGCTGAGAACTTGGCCGGGTTGGCATATCCAACCGCCAGCGCAGTTTCAGTAACGGACACTTCTTTTCTTAATAGGGTTTTGGCACGCTCCACACGACGCGATGTCAGATATGCAAATGGTGTCTTGCCTGTTTCTCTCTTGAACATCCGAGTGAGCGTCTTTGTATCGACACCTGCCCAGATGGCCATATCAAAGACCCTTAAGTCATCACCAAGCCGCTCCTCAACGATCTCAAACACCGAACTGAGCGATGAGTTGCTATTGTGCGAAATAGCATTCATTTCAGTTTTGCCTAAGACCCCGGAAAGTGTCGCAAGTCGAAACAGAATATTGGCCAATCCATGCTCGAAAAACACCGATGATGCACCATGGACTTCAG
>JBCCVB010000161.1:0-15529 GCA_039195965.1 Pseudomonadota bacterium | reverse complement strand
AGTTGAAAAAATAGAAAAAAAATGAATGTTCGGACAACGGAGAAAAAAATACTGGCAGGTCACATTCTGGCTGCCGTGGCGCTTGGTATGTGCAACACTGTCTATACTAGGCAGGAACACCAACTTTATTGCAGATTAGGGCAAGTCAGCGCAGAAGACTATAAATTGGATAGGCAGAAAAATGCGCTGACAGGAGCATTGTGCGCGCACTTTTGCATATCGGCATTCGAAAGAATCACAACCACCTTGGTGCAATGGGACATTGCAAAAAGTCGCAATTCGGAAATTTTTGTCATGCAAATCGATGCGACAGATATTCCAAATATGGTTTTGAACAGAAGCGGTTTCAGCACCGAACTGTTTCGTGAGGCGATCGAGGCATTCTTTAACTTTGAGTTTCAGCCGGGGTGGCCTGAAAGCCACTTCCCCATAGCCCTTCTGTCCGAATTCCGAGACGCTGGTCTCGTTGAAGATGATGCCGGCGATCTGAACTGGACTTTGGAAATGTTAAGGTACTTTGATCACACTCTGGCGGTGCCGTGGGACCCGGACAGTTTTTTTGAACGTCTCTGCAAGTAGGCGTGCAAGACTGCACACGGCCGTTCACAACAGTTTGGCATTTTCACGTGCTGTCTTCACGATCTCCAGGACGAACTGGCTCTTTTCTGCTGTGTAGCGATCCCCATCATAAGCAAACTGGTCGACAAGCTGCCTTTTCAAAGACGAGTAAGTTGCAGCTGTCTCATCATGTTGACGAAGGTAATTGCGAAACAGCATCCTGTTTTCATGAGTGCGGTTCGCAGGTGGACAGAGATAGAGCCTGAACTGGGGCGAGGTGGTTCTCAACAGGAATGCCCAGACACCATCATTGTATCGGTTGCCGCGAGGTTCATATCCTGCTCCGACAAGTTCCGCACTGGCAGCTTGGATCTCTGTTGAACTGGACAAGGTAATGTCGATGTCAATAACGGGCTTGGCTATCATGCCCGGAATGGCAGTGCTCCCGATATGGTCAACAGACACGACACGGGTACCAAGCAGTGTTCTCAATGCCATCTCAGCGGCGGCAAAACACTGCTTCCAGTTTGGGTCGTGAGGAACAAGTTCGACCAACGTTGGCAAGGCGTTCTCCTCAAGCGAGATGGTTGTAGGGCCAACCAGTCAAGGTGCAGCCCGCTAGGCGGGCGCAATTGCAGACATTGATTACACTGGTTTCCCGGTCCGCGGGTTGAGTCGCACCGTTTGACTTAACTGCAAATGACCCTGACCGAAATCGGCGCAAAGTGGTACTCATTTGGCTTTCGATGAAAAGTCTTCGCTTCAGGTTTCCGCCAACAGCAGATTCGCCGCTTCATCAATCCACATCCATACCGGATCGGGTTCGGAACCCCTGGTGTTGCCGCCAATGGTGAACACAAGGTCCCAGAAGCGCGCCATATTCGGTTTGTGCAGGAAGTGCTTGCGACGCATTCGTTCCCAGTATGTCTTGTCGGGCTCAACCTTAATTGCCCGCGCCCAGCCTTCGAGATATCTCCTGGCAATCGTCTGGCCGAGCTGTGAACTCGGTTCCAGCCCTTCCGCCATGGCATCGCGGGCTTGCGGCAATATCGTGTCCTGCATCCGCTTGAATGCACGTTTGTCCAGCGGCTGCGCGAACGTGTCCCTGGCGTTTTCGCGCATCTGCTGGACAAAAATCGGCGTGTTCAGCAGTTCACGAAGTTCAATCCAGGCATCGATCTGCGCTGTTGTGGGTTGATCCGTCAGTTCCACTTGTGTCATGCGCGCAATGCGTTGTTTCCAGCCGGTATCGACCCTGTCGTCCTTAGCAACCTTTCCGATAAAACTCTCGATCGCCGCATTGTATTCAGTGGCGGAAATACTTGTCATCGTCCAGATCCTCCTCATATTGTCGCCGCTTGCTGGCTCAGGTGAGCGCAACACGGCGCCGAGCACAGCTGCAGTTCGCCGTTGTTTCCTGATGTGGGCATTGAGTTCCGCAAGGCGCAGCTCAAGTATGCCGGTCATTGAGGCAGATCCGGACAACACATTCCGAATTGCCGCGATACTGATCCCTGCATTGCGAAGGGCGCAGATCAAGTCGACGCGGATCATGTCGGTGTCCGTGAACATGCGATAGCCTGCGGCGCTTCTCTCGGCGGGCGGCAGGAGACCTTTGTCGGCGTAGAATCGCAGCCGCCCGACCGAAATGCCGGTCTTCCGCGACAACTGCCCAATCTTGTAGGTTCGTTCTCTCACAGGTATTGCGTAGCGCCTACATCAGGTGGAGAGTCAAGAGCGTCTGAATCGTCAGGGACGGCAGCGGGCAGCGCCCTCTCGCTTGGGCAAATCATGAACAAAGACTCTTTGCAGGGCAGGTTGAAACTCACCACCCGAAAGATCAATCGACCTTCGCGGTTAGCGCTTGTCGGAATTCGCTGTCGGTGCGGAGTCCGGAATTATCTTTTCGATTCTCCATGCCAATGCTCCCGGGTCATTCAACAGATCCCACCAAACGGCAGCCGACCCCACCATTTCCAGCATCGCCTGCCTGCTGTCCAGATCGGCCGCTCGCACTGGTCCGGCTCCTGTCTCCCGGTTGGACGAGCTCATTGTTCAAGCGCTGCGCTCAGATCGCGGAGCCTTTCGATGAATGCGGTCATTTCATTTCCTTCGCAAAGTATCATCGCGTCCACGCAGGCTGCCGACTGCCTGCCGCGCTTGGTCTGCTGCAGCGCGCTGAGAAGGTGACGCTCACAATGTGTGATATGGGTGCGGTACTTCTCGCAACGGGGATTGTTGAATACGAACAGGTTCTTTCTGGCATCCCGCATTTGAATAAGTGCATCCAAAAGAGCAAATGCTATGGACTGCCCGCGAATTGGACCAAATGCTGCGTTCGACTTTGCAAGTGCCTCTTCCCAACCACGACTTTGCCGCGCCGCCCACGACATGAAAAAATAGCGCGCGATTTCCAGCACTACCTGGTCATTGTCATCAAGTTGCAGCTGCTCCTTGGACTGCCATTGCATCATTGACTTGTGTTTCATCGTCAGTGCCGTCCGTACCATCGACCTTCTGTTCATGAGGCAGTCCGTTGCGGTCCCGGCTTTGGCTTCATTGCCGTCAACCAGTTGCGATTCCTTGCCGGGCGCAGTTTGCTCGGCTCAGACCACTGACCGCAGGCTACGAATTATCATTTCCGACTAATTTAGTCAAGAATTCGAAACCCGAGCTTGGGCAACATGATTGATGAGCAGATTACACGTCTTTTGCAGGCAGATCAGGTGACGCGAATTACGCCGGCCAAACCCGTTTTCTGGTGCTCGATTACATGGCAGTGAAACGCCCAGTCCCCAGGGTTGTCGGCCACCAATGCCACGTCCATAACTTCATCCTTCAGCAGGAGAGCCGTGTCGGTCCAGTTGCGTGCCAGTTTGCGCTTGTTTGATCGAAGCGGGATGAATGTGAGGCCATGCAGGTGGATCGGATGCAGATTCGGAGATTCATTCCGGAACCTGAAAATGTAGCTCTTGCCCAGGTCCAAAGTGGCCAGAGGTCCTGTGCTGCTGGCGGCGTCCCCGGACCAGGCAACTCGATTTATCGACCAGAAGTTGCTGCCCAGGGATCCGCAAAATCCATTATTCGGCGCAGTTCCGTCCGGCGACCATCCGAAAACGAATTCGTGGGTTTGTGCTTCCGAAAGAACTGGCCGCTTGACCGGATTGGGTGCGAGTGGCTGCAGGTCGGCGAGAGAACGAGCCAGGTTGCTTCCGACCGCACGCAAGGTCGCCATGGGTCTGGGTTGGCCGGCCAACATTGCATTCAAGGTGACAACTTGGCCTTCAGCCGATGGCATGACCAACGCGATGTCCACGCGTTGACCGGGACCGAGCAAAAGCGGGGTGTCTTGTGACGGTACCGGTAATCCGGTCTCTACAGGATGACCGTCCCAGGCCACTATCTCGCTTGCACCGCCCGCAAGGTAAAGCCGGTAAATTCGGGTCGTATCGGTGTTGACAAGGCGAAGTCTTGTCAGCCCCCCAGCGGGATGGTCATAGACCGGATTGGTTGCCCAGTTGGCTGTGATCACATTGCCCAACGTACCAGATCGGGCTGCTTTTCTCGGCGAGAAGGACGTGCGCAACCGGTCGTTCTTGTCGAGCCGGAAATCGCGCAAGTTTATTGCCTGATCCGCGTCGAAACCCGGATCCGTGGTTTCCTTGACGATCAGGACACCGGTCAATCCGCGCGCCATCTGTGTCATTGTCATGCAGTGGGGATGATACCAGTATGTGCCCGCGTCCGGCGGGGTGAACTGATATTCAAACACTTCGCCACCGGCTATCGGCAACTGGGTCAGGTAGGGAACACCGTCCATGGCGTTCGGCAACCGAATGCCATGCCAGTGCATGCTCGTATACTCATCCAGTCCGTTTTCAACCGTGAACACAGCCGATTTGCCCTGCTCGGCAACCAACACAGGCGGCGGGCCGTCCGGCGACAAGCTGACCAGATTTGGGGTTATGCCATTTCGCAGTCTGTATCCTGCTATCTGAAGCCTGAGATGTGCTCGCTTCGGCCGCTGTACTGCGGCCATGCCCAACCCACCGGCCAGGCTGCAGCCGAACGCCGCACCAGATAAAGCAATGAACTGACGCCGGTTCACTCGGTTGTCCTCCAGTTGCTTGGCGCGTCACGGTTGTATCCGTCGAAAAACAGTCCACCATCAGGCTGCAGAACATCCTCGCACAATTGGATGACTCCAGCGGTATCGTCTTTCGCAAAGGCTGCCGCAAAGACGTCCGTGAATCGTCGACAGAACACGGGGTCGAGACTCTTCAGTCTTCTCGGGATGCTTTTCCCCTTGGCCGACCATTGGTTCTTCGACCGGCAAAAGTGATCAGCGACCGCGGTGTAGAGATCTGCAACAACCGGATAAAGTTCGTCTGGAGTGCGTGGTGCGCGGATGTCTTCGATCATTTCACTGATGAAATAGCGGGAATTGTCGCGCTCCTGCTGGCCCCAGGGCACAGGTCCGGCTTCAATATTTTGATCAGCGAGATCTTTTATCAACATTCCAAGCTCGGTCTTGCCGGGAACCTCAATGCCCTCGCTAACCATGTTTGCCAGAGACGGAACTCCTGTTGGGCGATCAACTTCATCGAAGAAGTACATGAGCGTATGGGGATCATGTATGAATGCCTCCACCGGCCAGTCAGCGAACAGGAATGATTGTCGTGTGGCGTGTTCAACGCGGTTAAAGACAACAATCAGGTCGAGGTCCGATGTCACCGTCGCTTCGCCCCGGACAACTGAACCGGCAAGTAGAAATGAGTTCGCGGATGGGAACATCCTGCTGCGAATCTTCTCCGCGACAGATAATGCAACCGAAATCTGCTGATCCAATTGAAACCTCCGCGAATGCACACAGGAGCCTATTCCCCGCATCCAATTCTGATGCAACTGCCGTGTCTTCCAATTGTCATGTAGGACGCCAACCGGCAATTACCATATGATCGTGCCGGACCGGAAGTGTCTTGAATGAGTGCCTGCGTGTTTACGGAAGAATGGAATGATCAAGAAGACCATGCATTTTCCATTTCCGACCTGCATTCGGTCTATCAGCCGATTTGCAATCTGCCGCCGAACAGGATGCAGTCTGCGCCGTGAAGAAGGTCCGGACGTATGGACGACATAACCATTGCAAGAGCGCTGCATGTACTTGCCCTTGTCCACTGGATCGGCGGTGTTTCGATGGTAACGCTGGTTTTGTTGCCCGGCATAATTCGCTCGGTTCCGGCATCTGACAGGCTTGAGCTGTTTGAAAACATCGAGGGACGATTTGCCTTTCAAGCCAGAATTTCCACCGCGGTCGCCGGGCTCAGTGGATTCTACATGACGCATCAGCTTGACGCCTGGGATCGCTTTTTCGATCCGGCATTCTGGTGGATGCATGCCATGGTCGGTATCTGGGCAGTGTTTACATTCGTGCTCTTCATCGCGGAACCGTTGTTCCTGCACCGTTGGTTTCATGACCGGGCATCGGAAAAGCCTGAGAGAACTTTTTTTCTGGTTCTCCGGATGCACCGAATACTCTTGTTTTTGAGCCTGATCACACTTGGGGCGGCGGTTCTGGGTTCTCATGGTGCAATCTGACCGGGGTAGTGTGCCTTTTCCGGTGACCGGTCGTTGTCGCTGGCTTTTCTCATTCACCAACCAGGCGCTGAAGATTTCGGTCAAGTTCTGTCTGAGGCCGATTCATACATAGCTAATACAGCAGTAGAACCCGACTGCCTGGCGTCCGCATGACGCTCAGACCTTGCACGGCAGCAACGGCGCGTACAGCAGTTTCGATGTCCTGAGTGTCAAATATGCCGTCGACCAATGGCGCATTCCGGGCCGAACCGATGACGAAAATCCTGCCGGGGAAATATCTGTCCAGTTCTGCGATGGCCTCCGAAACACTCAGCCTCTCAATAACAATCTTTCCCTCGACCCAGGCGATCGTGCTTGACACATCGACTTGTTGCGGCGGCGCTTTCAGTGTTCCAGCTTCATAGGTGATCTGTCGTTCAGCAGTCACAACGTGTGGCCTTCGCAATGACCTGCTGGCCGTTTCCGGGTCAGGTTTTACTGAGACATTTCCCTCAGTCACGGTAACCAGTACCGCATCTTCCTTTTTGCGAACCGCGAATGCCGTGCCTATGGCTTCGCTCACACCTGTCAGCGCCTCGACACGGAATGGCCTGGTGTTGTCAGGCTCGACCTCAAAGTATACCTCGCCGCGCAACAGTCGAATTCGTCTTTCGTGTTCTGCATAGTCTATCGATATGGCGGACCCGGTATTGAGGGTCACCTTGGTGTTATCCGGTAAAGTAACGGCACTGATGTGTCCGGTTCCCGTACTGAAGTCAGCAAGGGCCAACACCCGCAGGTCTTCGGCAAAATAGGCCAGCGCCAGAACGACGCTTGCGGCGATCCCGATAGCTGCTCGCGCCATGCGTCTTTGGCTGGGCGCCGGAGGCGACCGTGTGGCTGCTTGTTGGTCAGATGTGGGGGAATACCGTTCATCACTTTGGTTGATCTTTGAGGGATCTGCCAGACTCTGGTCTTTCAGATCATCTGCCAGACCGCCCAACATCTGCCAGAGCCCGAGTTCCCGGTCAAAAGTGGCGCGATGTACTTCATCGGCGGAAAGCCAGTCATTGAACTTTCGGCGTTCGGTTTCATCCATATCCCGAGACGTCACCCGCAGAACCCAGGTTCGAGCTTCCTTCTTGATATGGTTCTGATCAGGCACGTGTCACATCACTTTCAAGACTTGCCAAGGACGATGACGGCGCTACTGGCTGCAAGCTCACCCACAAAAGTACAACTAGCATTGTAGAAGACGCGCAAGAACACCAAAAACCAAGGTAGCCTAGAACTTTTCGCAAACAGGCCGCATTATCGGGCCGTTGAACATCACTGGGAATCTGGGTCTTGATTTTCCAACGCATCGGCGAAGTGGTCGAGCACGCGACGGATATGGTTTTCGACTGTCGTTAGGGAAACGCAATATTCATCAGCGATTTGCTGCCGGGTCTTCCGCTCAAATCGATGCGCATAGAAAATGCGCCGACTGAGCGGTTGCAGGCTGGATACGGCACGCCGCAATGTTTCAAGGTCATCACGCGCCAGAACCACCTGCTCCGGTGATGGATTTTCCCGTGTTTCCCAGGGAACCGATCCCGCCTCGGCCAACAGGGTGCTCCGGCGCGTCTCGGTGCGAACGTGATCAATGAGCAGGTTGCGCGCAATCTTGAATATGTAGCTGCGATGGTTGTTGATGGCGCCGGGATCTTCGACACGCTGCAGCCGAAGATATACCTCATGACTCAGGTCGCGCGCCGACTCAGGGCTTTTCAGGCGGCCCCTGAAAAAGCTGACTAGCTCTTCCTGACAGTCCAAAAACGCCCTTACCAGGGGTGTCTGATCAATTGGCTGCCCCGCGAAAGTCAATTTTACGCTCACTGCACATTTCTTCCCGATGGCAAGCTGCGACAGTGCGCCACCACTCTTGTCATGCCGGTTCATAAGAAAAAACCCGACCCAGCAAGTCAAGAATTTTAATTCATCGGGACAAATTGCTCTGCAGGAAGCAGGGCGTTGGCGTGACCGATGCACATTCCCCTGTTTTTTCAGCCTCGTAGTTTGGGCTGTCGGGCTGTTTATCCGTCTTCATTCTTGATCGGCGCTTTCTCAAACGGGTTTGCGTGCTTTGGGTTGACGAAAAACAAGTGTGAGGGGACCATGGTCCGGTGGGGAGGAAATACGCGCACAGGAGAGTTTTTCCGGCGCGATGTGTCGGTGAAAGTAGCGACGGTGATTGTTGCGGGTGTTGTCAGTGCGTTTCTGTTCCACAGTCCAGCGGATGCGGCCTTGAGTTCACCGCAACATGCGGATTTCCGTGCAACTGGTGAACAAATGCCACTCATCCGCATCGCGCAGTCGGCACGGCGGTTCCAAATAGACATCCCCCCGCAACCGTTGGCTTCGGCGCTCGAACAACTGAACAGACAAACCGGCGCACAGTTTGCTTATCCGTCTTCTTTTGCCGGAATTGATAGCAGCGGAGCCAGGGGCGAGCTCAGCGTCGATGAGGCCCTGGAATCCGTCCTCAGAAATACTCAGGCACAAGTCAAGAAAGTTGGGCCGAACACCATGGCCATCCGCCTCGCGCAGGCGACGACGGATAGCCAAAGCGATGCCAATGAGATCAGTCTGGATGTGATCATAGTTGAGGGTGAACTTCTTGACAGAGATGTTCAGAAGACAACCACATCTGTTGTGGTCATCCAGGGAGACGATATCGAACGACGTGGCGAATCTTCGATTGAAGACATTATCGAGCGGACCCCCGGACTTAGCCGCGCGCAAGGAAACAACGAACTGGTCATACGCGGAATTGCAGAAGGTGGTGTCGGCAGTGCCGGCACAGGGAAGACCATAACTACAACCGTGGATGGGATTCGCACCACAAATTTCGGCAACATGCGCAACAACATCCTGTCAACCTGGGACTTGGAACAGGTTGAGGTTCTTCGCGGTCCGCAATCCACCCAGTCGGGCCGCAATGCACTGGCAGGCGCTGTCAATATTCAGTCTAAAAACCCGACCTATGAACCGGAATTCAAGACACGTGGATTGGCAGGCAATGCTGATACCTTGCAAGGATCGGTCGTTGCCAACGTTCCAATTATTGAAGACGTGCTGGCCATACGCATGGCCTTTGATCATATACAGTCTGACGGCTTCATAGACAATCCGGTTCTGGGAATCGATGATTTCGCTGCTACTGAAGATACAACTTTGAGGATCGGGACCCGCCTGGATCTGAGTGATGATTTTTCGGCGGTTTTCAAGTTTACATCGTACGATCAAAGCGGAACCAACAATCCGCAGGTCGAAGAATCCCTGTTTCCGGGTGCACGTGTCAATCTCGGCGACGAGCTGGTGCCGGTTGAGCGGAGCCTTCAAGGGTACAATTTGAACCTGGACTACCAGCTAACCCCGAACGTCTCACTCAAAAGCGAGACCACCTACTCAATGCATGAGTTCTTCAATGGTTTCGATCTGGACTTTGGCCCCTTTGTGGTCCCGCTTTCTGAATTCGATGGCACAGACGAAGTGTTGGAACAGCAAGTGAAACTGGTTTACGATACAGAAAGCTTAAAGGCGGTTCTGGGCGGATTTTACACGACTATCGAGCGGGAAGACGACTTTGTAAGCTCCGGGTTACCAGCATTTTTCTTCGATCCCTTTGCCAACCCTGCAAGTACTGTGGCGACTTCGGCCAAAAGCGGTGCCGAGACAGTGAACTACGCGGTTTTTGGAGAGGCTGAGATCGAGGTGGTGGACAGTCTGACTGCAATCGTCGGCTTGCGCTACGACAAAGAGAGTGTCGAGGAGAACCTGAACACTTCGTTCTCCAGTGATGATCTTGCTGTGGCCCTCCCGCCCGATGCCGACACCATAATAGATGCTGAATTTGAAGCACTCCTGCCGAAATTCGGTGTCGTTTATGAGTTGAGCGACGATGCCAGTCTTGGATTTACCGTTCAACGTGGCTACCGAGCAGGTGGCGCAGACGTGACGTTGGCGGGTTTGGTGCCATACGATCCGGAGTTCACATGGAACTACGAACTGGCGCTACGCTCCCGATGGTTGGACAACAAGCTCACAGTAAACGCGAATGCATTTTACACATCCTGGACGGATCAGCAGCTATTGCAGCCGACTGGAAGCGGTTTTCCAAATGACAACTTCGTTGTAAATGCCGGTTCCTCGCGTCTTTGGGGCGCTGAGTTGGAGGTCCGGGGTGAACCGATGGAGGGTTTGGAACTGTTTGGTTCTGTAGCTTACGTGAACACAGAGTTTACCGATTTCATTTTCGATGGAGTGCAAGTCGCGGGGAACAAGTTTCCCTACGCATCTGATATTTCAGCATCAGTTGGTGCTAACTTGTACCTTGAAAACGGTATTGTTGCTGGGCTCGACCTGAACTACACCTCCGACGGCTATACCGACGTACTGAACACGCCCAGCGAAAAGTTTGATGATAGGTTGTTGCTGAATGCTCGTATTGGTTATCGGGCGGACAAATGGAGTGTTTCGGTGTTCGCCAAGAACCTGCTCAATGAGCAATACATTACGCGTCGGGAACCGGGATTTTCCACTGTGGAAGTTGGGGACCCGCGCGAGTTTGGTGTGGTTCTGCAGGGAAGGCTTTGAGTATTGGCCAGCCTTTAGAGCCAGATAGCTCGGAACCGGGCCTGTGTAACCTCAATGGAACACAATCCACCCGCGCAGGGTTTGCTAGATCGTTGTCTCTGCCGGATCCGGAAACGACTGCAACATAAACAGTCCTGTTCAGGCATGGCCTTCGAGCCGGTGTTCACATCAATTCGTGGCAGGCACGTTCGACCAGGCGGATCACCCGGTCAACATCATCGGTGTCAAGAAACTCGACCTCAATCCACCTCGAATTCCTTGATCGATTTGGGTGGCTGGTCGAAGCGATCGTACGAGGCAGCTGTTCCTCGCGTATGATTTTCTGGGACAGCCTGATATCCAGAACATGATTGTTGTGAAAATGGGCGAAATCTCTTCCCTTGAAGAACACACAAACCAAATCCGTATCCTTCCATCGACCGACATCAATGTTCGGCAGTTCCGAAAGCCGCTGCTCCAGATCCTGTCTCAAGTCAGCCAAAACGGTTCCCCTTTCGTGCCACTTGGTGTCTGCAATAGGCTTGATGATACGACAAACGGCCGTTGTCGAAACTCGAAATTTCACCTGACAGCAGGGAGTCCGTGACGCTCCCGTTGCTTGAGACAGGCGCTGTGCGCATCCGGCCGGCAAACAACAATCGACGCATTGAGCGAGCCAATCAGATTGTCAGCGCTTTCCCAGGACACTGTGTGCCGGAATTTCCTGAAACTCGCGAGCCAGGCAGTTTTTTTACTGTGTCGGCCTGTAGCGGCCCTTGGGTCGCCCTGAACGAGATCCAGGCCAACTCGGCGAAGTTCCTGCATCGCATCAGAGGCCTGGACCTGGCTCCGCTAAGTTGCTCTCGAGCTATGCCCGGGTGCGCCCTTCTTCCAGTAGGCGGCACTCAGCTGTGTTTTCTTGGTGAGACCGAAGTCTCGCTTGAACACTGTCCGAATGCTCTGTGCGAGGCTGAACTCGCCGGCGAACCAGCCATAGGAGACGGGCTCATTGGTGCATGAGCGCACCAGGTCTGTGACGCGCTCGGCGAATTCGTCGGCCTGAAGGGCTTTGACGCGCATCCTGGAAGCCGGCAGATAGTCTTCGAGCGCCTGCTGAGAGGGCGCAACCGCAAAAAGGTGGCCGGTCACTTTGCCTCCGACACTCTCAATTAGACGTGCCAGGGCAGGCAGACCAGTGTGATCTGCTGCCAGAACAACATTGTCGGTGTGGCCCAGTTGCGGGTCTCCAGCCGGCCCCATGACACCAACTTCCTGCTCGTCACCCTGCAAGGCCGCCCAGGTAGAGATCAGGCCACCTTCATGGTGGGCAATATCAACATCGATTTGTCGATCATCAATGCGGATTTCCCGGATGGTCACCGTGCGCGTATGCAATTTGTCCTTACCCTGTGGCCAGGATGTGCTGCCGTTTTCAGCAATTACCGGCCACACCGGGGCACGACCGCGCTCCTCGGGCAACATCAATCGGATGTGAATTCCATCCCGGGTCAGTGCCTGGACGTCCACCCCTTCGAGCGTAACGCGGATAAGGCCTGGAAAAATCTCACGCCTTTTCTTTGCCCGCAGAATACGGAAGTTTGACGGTATCTCGCCAACTTTTATGCCACCTGTCCAGCGCAGACCACTGATGCCATCAGGCTCAAACTCCTGCAGGTGCTCGATTATTTCATCACGTATGAAAGTCAGGAAATTGTCCGAAGGTGTATCGACGAGAATGTCGACAGCATCATCCAGTGCCTTTATCTCGACGATGCAGCCCATCTCTTCCATTCGCAGGATGTTGGGTTGTGGTCGCGTGCAGGCAATACCATGCTCCGTGAACTCTTCCTCACAGAATTCAAGAACCGCCTTGGGCCTTTTTGATTTCATGGTCCCGGTTGACACAGACCGCTCACCGTCGAGACCTTTTGAACCTTCACGAAATCGGGCGACGGCAAAATACAAAACCGCGAGCGGCGCCAAGGCAAGCGGAACAGCGATGAAGAAGGCCGGCAGGAAGCCATGCCTGTCAATCACAAATCCCACAACAGGATCGGCGAAGCTTGGAAGCAGCATGTAGATCGCTATCTGAACTGAGAAATCAAAGCCTGGAATCTCCGGACGCACCTTGTCCATTGCCCCCCGGAACATCACTATGTCGGTCATCGCGATCGCGGCCCAGGCAATAATGATGGCGTACCGGATCTGGTCGGGAAACAGTGCCGCAATATAGGCGACGGCAATCAGGACCGGAATGTTCAGCAAGCCCACCGTGTAAATTGCCCTAACCCTGGGGAGGTGGCGCAACAAAGGGCCGAACAAGACCGTTGCCCCGCCGCCCGCACTCATCGCGAACAGGCCAAACCAGACTGCGATCTCTTGGGTACTCATGCCCTGGTCGACCATCATCAGCCGCATCGGCAACATGGTCATCATCAATGGAAGCCGCATCGTGCCCAGGATTGCCAGCCATCTGCCCATTCTTTTCTGCGTGAAGAAGCGCAATGCATTGCGAAAGTTCACAGGCGGAGCACCGCGCAGACGACGAGGCTCCTTCACAAACGCCAGAACCGAGAGCGGCATTGCAAAAAGCACCGCCTGCACCAGCAAGGCGGTGGTCCAGCCGATCTGGCCGTACAGGTAAAGAAAGCCGAAGCCGCCAACAACCGCGCCGGCATAGGCACCGGCATTCTGAAATGTGGAGCCCATGGTGCGCTCGGAAGGACGTAACAGGGAAATCGCCAGCGCATCCACGGCAACATCCTGTGTACTTACCGCAAGGCAGGCGATCATGAGAACGACAAACAGGGGAACCAGCGCCCCGGACGGCTGGAAAAATGCCAGAACAACAACTGCTGCAATGTGGATAGCCGACAGGATCAGGATCCAGGACTTGTAGCGATCCTTGCCAAACTTGTACCGGTCAATCAGCGGCGCCCACAGGAACTTGAACACATACGGAATGCCGGCCAGTTGTATGAGACCGATGGTCGTTGCCGAGTGGCCCTCCTGCCGCATTATGATGGGCAGCGCCATAACGACGAAAAACAACGGAATGAATTGAACCGAGTACAGAACCCCAACGACTGATAGAACGCGCCATCTCATGTCGGTCGCCTCAATTCAAGCCTCCGGGCAAACTCTTTGGTCGTGTTTGAAAGCTCTGATTGTTCCGGCAATTGGCACAGTTCCTCTTCTCCCGACCGGCCTACCAGCGGGCCGTCAGCGCCACGCCGAAGGTGCGCGGACGCCCCACAGCACTCAGGAGTCCGATCTGGGATAATTCCTTGAAGGTCTCGTACCGCTCATCGAGGAGGTTCTTTACAAAACCCTGGACCTGAAACTCGGTTGAGCCTGCAGCAAACCTATGCCCCAGCGAAACATCGGCCACCGTGTAGCTGGACATTTCCGGCTGTCCCAATGCAGACACCGTGCTGCCAATATGGCGCACATCAAACTTGGCGATCAGATCTTCAATCGGGGTCCAGGCTATGCCGGCAGACACTGTGACCTCCGGCGCTCTGGGCAGGGCAGCTCCGTCAAACTCCGCCAGGTCTGCGCCGGGATCGGTGATCTCTGTGTCAAGCAACCCAAGCGAACCGGTGATGGACAGTTGCGGTGAAACCGCAAAGACTGCGGCAAATTCAGCTCCAAATCCAACTGCCTCGGGAACATTGCCGATCAGGGACACGGCACCTCCCAGGAATTGCGCTGCACCTTCCACCTGCGCATCATCCCAGACGTAATAGAAACCGGCTGCCGACAGGTTCAGTCGGCCGTCAAGGAAACTGCCCCGAGCATATATTTCATGCTGGTCAATGAATTCCGGCCCGAACGCCGACGTTGACAGCGGCAGCTGGAAAATCGGAGCGGTCAGGTCGACGTCCAGTCCACCCGCTCTGAAGCCCCGCGAGTATGTATAGCCAACAGCGGTATTTTCGGTAGGCTCGTAACGGACGCCAAGCTTCGGCAGAAACTCTGTGGCCTGCAGGTCAATGTCACCGACCGGGTTGCCCAGTGGCGCCTGGGTCCTGCGGAACCTGTCGTCAATTTCCAGACGGCCTCCCGCCACAAAAGTGAGGCCTTCAACCAACTCATCGGCAGAGATCTCGACCTCGCCGTAAATCCCCGTGTTCGCGATGCGACCATCTGCCGAAAACTCAAGAGTGCCGGTATTGAATCCATCTTCGTGCTCAGTGTTGTGGATGACCCCAACGACACCGCGACGCATGATTCCATATTCGCCGAACTGCAGATAGGTTTCGGCTTCGATCTGGCTTTTGTCAAAACCGGTTGCGCCAAGCACGAACGGAAAGCCAAAATCCAGCACATCCTCCGTGTCCCTGAACAACAGTTCGTTGTCCAGATATGCCACTCGGCTGACCCAGGTCAGTCGGTCGTTGATTTCATAGGTGGACTTGGCCTGATAGACTGTTTGGGTGACGTCTTCATAGGATGAAACGAGGGCGAACGGGTTGGTATTGTCTATGCGGATGTTGTCGACATCATTGACCAGGCCTTGCGTGGGTTGCTCGTTCTCAACGTGATCGACACTGAACAGAAGACTCAGTCCAGGCATCTGCCGAGGCTCGTAAAGCAATTTGCCGCGAATGCGGCCGAACCGTTCATCTTCTGGGTCAAAACCGGCAGGCACGGTCGGCAGAATATCCACATAGCTTTGGCCAAGGCTACCTTCGCCGGTTATGCGAATGGCGAGCTCATCCTCGATAAGGGGCGCATTGACCATGAATGCGCCGGAGAAGACGTCGTCTTCGTT
>JBCCVB010000160.1:0-15898 GCA_039195965.1 Pseudomonadota bacterium | reverse complement strand
CGCCGAGGTCAGCTTCGAGCGTGGAGATACGGCGGCTCAGAGTTGCCCTGGGAAGATTGAGGGTTCTTGCCGCCGCCGAAATGCTTTGCGCCCTGACAACGGCCAGAAACTCGCGCATGCGGTCGGAGTTCAGATTGTGATCCAAATGGACAGGTGGTGCAATTTTTTTCTCACTAGTGACGCTCATGTTTCAAGTCTATCTCATATGCATCGCAATTGAGAAGGTCTGAAACCATGCTCGACATCGCAAAATTCGATCATATCGGAATTCGCATAAGCGATCGGGAGACTTCCGTCGCCTTTTACGAAACGCTCGGCTTCAAGCAGATCGCAGATGGTGGGTATGACAATGGTCACCCCCTGGTCATGCTTCATCCTTCCGGGATCAACATCAACCTGCTTGGGCCCGCGACCACCAATCAGGGGCATAACGTGTTGATGGACGAAACCTCCAAATCGCCGGGCATTACGCATCTGGCGTTGAAGGTGAAGGACGCTGAAGTAACCGAAACCTTCGTGAAGGAAATGGGCATCGCCATCACGGGGCGCAGGGAATTCCGTGGCACCAAGACGATCTTCATTCGCGACCCGGACCGCAATGTCCTGGAACTTGTCGGGCCTGGCCCTTCGGTCGCCGATCTGATTGCGGATCACGTACACGGCGAAGCCTGACCTGACCTGCGTCGTTGGGAACACTTTCATCAAAAGGAAACAATCATGAAAATCGTTCTGAAAACCGTTGCAGCCCTGCTGCTCGGCGCCAGTGTTGCTGCACCGGTTGTTGCGGCAGAAACATCTCCGGAAGAGATCCGGAAGACCCGGGTCGAGCGTTTTGCCAATCAGCCGACGATCACCACCATTGACGGTGTTGCGAGCTATCCGGAGGGCTACAAGGGAACGCCGGCCCGGGCTGCGGAAGAAGATCCGTTTCTGTCTCCGGACAATGCCGCCTTGATCCTGATCGACTATCAGCCGCCAATCCTGCAGGGCGTGCGCAACATTGAACACGAGGAGCTGATCAACAACGTCACAGGTCTGATCAAAACGGCGGTGATCTACGACATCCCGATCATCTTTTCACATGTTGCAGTCGGGTTTAACGACTACGCACCGATGATCGAAGAACTCAAGATCCTGGCTCCGAACGCGATTTTTGTCGACCGGACCAGCGTCAACGCCTGGGAAGAACCTGAGTTCGTCGCCGCCGTGGAGGCGACAGGCCGCAAGAAGCTGATCATGGGTGGATTGTGGACGGATGTCTGTCTTGCCTATCCGGCGATCGAAGCGGAGCGGGAGGGTTACGACGTCTATGTTCCGGAAGATGCAGTCGGCAGCATTACCCAAATGAGCCACGAAAACGGCATGGCCCGCATGATCGCCGCCGGTGTGGAGCCGATTACCTGGAATGTTGTTCCGGCAGAATTGCAGCGTGATCATGCCCGCCCGGAGAAACTTGCCGAAGTCACCCGTGTGTTCATGGAACATCTGTTCAAGGTCGATCCGGACAGCAAGTGGTGACCTGAGGCACCTCGACCTGACTTGAGGCAATTCAGGCGAGGCGTGTGAAACAAAGAGCAAGGCGCCTGCCGGTTTCCCTCCGGCAGGCGCCTTCGCTTTTCCCGTCAAGCGTTGCCTCCGGCAAGCCTCAGTGCTCCGTTGCGGCGATTGCGGATCGCTTCCGGGAATACTCCTTCAGGATGTTCGGCTTGTCGGTCTGAATGAGCCGTACACCCTGTTCCACCAGTCGACCCCAGCCGAGATCCGGATCTGCAAGCGACTGGGTATCCGTCACTTCTGCTGACGGCACTTCATCGAGAGAGTTCAGGAAGAGATTGGTACCCGAAACCTGGGCCGCCTTTGCGTAGAGTTCGAAACTCGACCAGCTGTCGAACAGACCCTCGACCAGTGGCGTCGACCGCTGTTGCAGGAAGCCAAGATAAACTCCAAGCGTTTCGGCCGTAACCTGAACGATCGGCTTGACCAGAACGCCGGTTTTTTGCTCCAGCTCATCCACGAAACGCATGTCGGCTTCGCTCTCAACGACGGTCTTGAGATTGATGTGATGCCGACTCGGGTGATCCTTGACGAAAGCTGCGACCTTTTCCAGGTCCCGGAAGTGCTTCACATCGACATCAACATAGATCCTGTCACCCGTGACAGACAGCAGATCCGGAAGCAGGGGAGGTCGCGATGAGCTGAAGGGAGCACCTTCGCCACCGGCACCTTCCTTGAGGAACAGACACGTGATGTCGGCAGCTTTTGTTTGAGAAACAATGCCGCTCTGCCCGGTCATGCGTTCCAGCGTATCGTCATGCAGGCAGACGAGTTCCCCGTCCGCTGTGGCCTGAACGTCGATTTCGACGAATTCGTACCCATTGTTGATCGCGAGTTCCACGGAATCGATCGAGTTTTCCGGTGCACCGTGCCAGGCTCCGCGATGGGCGACGACAGCAAACTGCCAGGACGGATCCGCCAGAAATTCCTTCAGCGGAGGACGGCCATCGGTCACGGATTGATTGGTCATGTTTATCTTCTTGTTGATGGTGTTTGTGATTTGCGGGTCAGCCCCGCGCGTACGCGAGGCCGGTTCTTGCTGGAGGACCTGTTAACGTTCCAGGATCACGTTTTCGATGAAGCTTTCTTCCACCGCCTTGCGGAAAGGCTGGGCTGCCCAGGGTTGGCGGTTCTTGCGCTGTTCGTTCGGAACCAGCGCATGGCTGTCATCGGCCTTGGCATGCATCGGGGCGGTGCCGAATTCACGGTTGAACATGGTCTGGGTGTCGGCCGAAGTCAGCCAGTTGACAAAGACAGCCGCCGCCGCCGGGTTGGGGGCGTTCTGGGGAATGGCAACGCCGTTACCGCCGCCATACATTCCCATTTCCGGAATGTAGAACTTGATCTCGGGGCGAATTTCGCCGCGCTTCTGCAAGCCGGCAAGGTGATCTTCCCAAGCCGGAACCATCCACAATTCCCCGTCGCTGACTCGGATGATGCTGTCGGCGTTGGAAGCCGTGACGACGTAGTTTTCGGCATTGTCATTGAAGAACTTGAAACCTTCGCTGACCTTGGCGAGTTTCTCGTCCGTGGCTTCTCCGTCCGAGAGGTCTGCACCTGTGAGGTTCTTGAGGATGTTCAGGTAGAAGGACGGGCCCGATCCGCCCTTTTCATAGTTGAAGCCGAATTTCTCGGGATTGGCTGACCAGAAAGCAGCCAGTTCTGCCGGTGTTTGCGGCAGGTCGTCTTCCGAGACTTTGTTCGGGTCGTAGGCGATACCTGTCTGGTTGCCCCAGAACGCAAGTACAAAGTCGCCGCCGTCAATGCCGACCAGCTTGGATACGCGGCCATCGTCTTCGGGTAGCATTTTCAGCGGTGTGAAGGACGCGCTGAGGTCGACGGTTTCGAAATCGTTGTATCCCCAGGCGAACACATCGATATCGCCTGCTTCACGGTCGCGCTCGGCCATCAGCTTTTCGGCGTTACCGGCCGAGGTGCCCTCGGGAATGGTGACCTTGATGCCGTATTCTTCTTCAAATGATTTAACGGCCCGGCGGAGGTCGTCCTGCAGGTACCAGACATACCAGGTGAGTTCGCCTTCGGCCTTGGCCTGGGTGACAATGTCGTCCCAGCTCATGTTCGAGAGATCCTTGGCGGCTGCAACGTTTACGCCCAGTGCCAAAGCGGTGGAGGAAAGGATCAGGGTCTTCAACATGTCGGTTGGTCTCCGTTGGTTGGGGTATTCGCGTCAGCCCTTGCCTGAACTCAGAGCCGGATTGGCCGATTTCAGCAGGCGCTCGAGAATGAGCATCAGAACGACGTTTGGGACGACGAGAATGAGGGACAACACCGCCGCATTGGGCCTGACAAAATCTTGTCCAAGCGTTCCGTAGAGCAGTGTCGGAATGGTGGTGAAGTCGGGCGAACCGACGATGAAGGCGATCGCGAATTCCTCGATCGATTGAATAAAGACAATCAGAAGTGAGGCGAAAATGCCTGGTTTCAGTGCAGGCAGATAAGCCACTTGCCAGCGGGCCCACGCGCTGGCGCCCAGATCACGGGCGGCATCGATGTGATCGGTTCGAACCTGTTCGAAGCTCACCGTCATGATGCGGATCGCATAGGGCATGAAGACGATGGCATGTGCGAAAAGGATCGCGCCAAAGCGCCAGGAGTGAAGCCCAAGCTGATAGAGCAATGAGGTGAAGAAGATCGAAGTTACGAATGGCGGAACGATCAACGGCAGAAGTGCAAGGATCTTGCAGACTTCACGGCCGGGGAACCGAATTCTCCCCAGCGCATATGCTGTGGGCATCGACAATAGCAATGCTGCGAGTGCCGCGGACGGGGCGAGCACGTAGGAATTGACCAGCGCCGTTTGCAGCGACGAGTTCAGCCACATGTCGACCCAGCGGTAGAAGGACATGACCGGCGGCAGAAGCCTGTCAGCCGTCCAGGGCTCCGACGGATCGACCAGTGACCACAGCACGGCCATGGTGAAGGGAACGATGAGCCAGATCGCCGTCAAACCCAGAAGAAGACAAAGCAGAACCTGATTGAGACGTGCAGCGGTCATGCGACCCTCCCGCGCATGGTGAAGCGGGTCAGTGCCGCAAGCAGGCCTGAGCCGACAATGGCAATGATCATCAGGCTGACGCCGACAACGGCGGCATCGTTCCAGCGCCCGCTGGACTTGAAGAAGACCATCAGCTGGGAAAGCGACTGGCGATTGGTCGGGCCTGCAATCACCTGAAAACTAAAGTCCGCAAGCGCACCAATGAAGATGATGATGAGTGCTGCCTGCATGGCAGAAACGGTGAGCGGTACGATGACCTTGCGAAATCGGGCGAAACTGCCAGCGCCGAGATCTCTGGCCGCATTCAGCACATCATCGGAAATGCTCTGGACCGCGCCGGTCAGCAGAAGCAGTGCAAATGGCATGTTCTTCCAGGTCTGCAGAAGCAGCACGCCGATGGCGTTTCTGTCATTTTGCAGCCTTTGCGGTTCGTCCCAGAGTCCGAGCCCCTGCATGAGCTGGTTGAGAACGCCGTGATAGGCAATTACATTGATGAAAAGGAACGCTGCGACCAGTCCGTGAACCAGCAGCGGAGCCTTCAGCATTGCGCCGATCGCAAGTGAACCGGGAAAGGGTTTGCGCAGCCAGATCGCAAGCGGATAAGCGAACAGCACAGACAGGAACGAGCTGATTACACCGACATAGATCGAATAGGCGACCGCGCGGTTGAAGACCTTGCGGTCCAGCATCCTGTCCCAGAACTCCAGTGAAAATCCGCTTTCTCCCGAGAGATTGTAAAAACCGAAGGACTGTGCGATCGCGATATAGACGGCAACACCGATCAAGGCGACGATCAGCCCGAGCCCCGGCGTCAGCAGAGCCAGGACCAGAAGCCACTTCTTCAACGTCATGCCATCGCCTCCAGCAGGACGATTTGCTCGGGCTGAAGCGAGAAAGTGACGGTGTCTCCCTCGCGGATCGCGGGTTTGCTTGTCTGGACGCGGTACTCCGCGCCGCTGGCTTCCACATGCAGATCAGTGAAGTGTCCCTGAAAAGCCCGGTGAGAAACGCGGGCCGTCAGACGGTTCTTGCCGTTTGCGGAGAGATCTGCATGTTCCGGCCGCCAGCAGATCTTGACCCTGGAGCCCTTGGGAGGGGTGTCTGCTCGGGCAACCAGCGGGCCAAGGGCGGTAGAAAGTTCGATTTCACCATTGCCATTCGCCGACGTGATTTCCGCGTCCAAAACGTTGGCGCTGCCGATGAAGTCGGCAACGAAGCTGGTCTTTGGGGCGCTGTAGAGTTCTTCGGGCGTATCGGCCTGTTCGATCCGTCCGCCATTCATGACAAAAACCCGATCGGACATGGCGAGCGCTTCAGCCTGATCATGGGTGACATAGATGGCGGTCAGGCCGAAATCCTGCTGGATGCGCCGGATCTCAATCCGTACCTGGTCACGCAGCTTGGCATCGAGATTGGACAAGGGCTCATCGAAAAGGATGACATTCGGGCGCATGACCAGGGCACGGCCGAGCGCAACGCGCTGTTGTTGTCCGCCGGACAATTGGTTCGGTAGTTTGGAGAGGTGCAGAGACAGGTCCAGATTGCCGATCACCGCATCGAGTCGTTCCTTGCGGTCGGTCAGTGGAACCTTCTTCTGTCGCAGTCCGAATTCCAGGTTCTCAAGAACCGTCAGGTGCGGAAACAGTGCATAGGATTGAAAGCAGAGTGCCGTGTCGCGTTTTTCCGGCGGCGTGCGGGTCACGTTTTCTCCGGCAAGGTGTATCTCACCGCCCGTGGGGGTGAGGAAGCCGGAGATCATTTTCAAAAGAGTGGTCTTGCCGCATCCAGAAGGGCCGAGCAGCGTCACGAACTCGCCTGAGCCGACTTCGAAACTGACATCTCTCACGGCGACAAAGTCCCCGAATTCCATTTTCAGGCTGCGTGCGCTGATACCGCTCATGAGCCGGAACCTCCCGTTTCCTTACCCGTCAAACTTTTATCACTCACAATGAGTATTAATATCTTTTATTACTCATGGAAAGTAATATTTTTATGACAAGGATTGGCGGGACCTTTCCAGCTGGATAGGATAGGTTGGTTCGCTGAGTGGGGTTTTTGGGAAAATCAATCTGTGGTGGAAACTGGAATTTCTCTTCAAGAAACTGAAAAAAAAGATCTTTTCCCGATTGGAGAGAGCAGTTCGGCCATTCTGGACGCCGTGCGGGTGAATGAGCTGGTTGCGCGCGCCGACCTGCCTTCTCCGACGGGATTATCTCAGCAGTCGGTCCACCGTTTAACAGAGGATCTGCTCGATCGAGGGTTTCTTGCGAGAAGAGAACCGGTGATCCATGGACGCGGCAAACCCAGTCCGAGACTGTCGGTCAATCCGGCAGGGGCTTACGGGTTTGGAGTGTCGGTCGATACGAACAGCGTGGAAACTGTCTGGGTCGACCTTGTCGGCAACATACTCTCGCAAACCCGGATCGATGTGGCTCCAAATGATCCGGAAGCGGTGGTTGCTGCGGCTCGGGATTCGTCTGTGTCACAGCTCAAAACCCTGGGTCTTGACGCGGCGCGCGTTGCGGGCTGCGGTGTGTCGATACAGGGCTTCCGCGTTTCCCGGGAAAACAGGTTCACAACGCCGGTGCCGCTGGACAACTGGACAGGTATCGCCATCGAAGAGCGTTTTGCCGAAATCTTCGGTTGTCCGGCTTACGCGGAAAACAACGCGACCCTTGGAGCCATCGCCGAATTATGGAGCGGTGCTGGTAAGACCTATCCCACCTTTGCCTACCTCTCCTTCAACTACGGCTTCGGGGGAGGGCTCGTACTTGAAGGTCGTCCTTATTATGGCTTCAACCGAAATGCGGCTGAGTTGACATCTTCCTTTCCGAAGGAACAGAGAAAAGACCGTCCAGCCCTGCAGCATCTTCTCGAAAATTTGCGGGAGCACGGCGTCAATGTGCCGTCGATCGAGGCAATGAAATCTGACTTCGATCCCAACTGGCCCGGAGTCCGTGAATGGGTAGAGCGGGTTTCGCCGGCACTGAACCAGATTATCCGCAATCTTCAAGCCATTCTCGATCCAGCCGCTATTGTCTTTGGTGGGGAAGCGCCACCTTTGTTGAGGCAAATGCTGATGGACGCGACTTCTCATCGCCATCCCGATCGCTTCGGACAGGAAATTCCGGCGCCGGACCTCGTGCAAAGCAGGATCCCGGCAGAACCGAGTGCTGTCGGGGCAGGCATTCAGGCGATCAGGAGACGGGTGTTGAACCAGATCTAGACGGCAAGAGGTCAGTTTTTATTGAATTTGGCCTTGCGAGATTGCTTGCGTCACGCTGAATATTCGTCAACTGCACTTCATCGCTTCGTTCACAACGACTTTTCCGTATGTTTTGGGAGAAAATCATGAAAAACAAACTGCTTAAGCTGGCCCTGGGTCTGACTATGACCCTTGTGGCGGTCGAAGCCCAGGCTGAAACCCGCATTACCTACAAGTCTGCAAAGTCCAGCTCTTCTTATTATCAGATGGGCGTTCAGATTGCCGAAGCCATCAAGGCGGGCAGTGATGGCGACATGATCGTAACGGTCGAGGAAAGCCAGGGATCTGTCCAGAACGTCATGGAAACCCGCGCCCGCGGCGCCGATTATGTCTTCACCACACCGCCTGTCCTGGTCAAGCTTGCGCAAGGTGGCAAGGCGATGTTCGAGGGCAAGGGCGATCCGAAGTTCGACGAGATCCGTGCCCTGTTCCCGATCCCGTCGCTCACCATGCACTTTGTCATGTCTGAAAAGAGCGGCGTCACGGATTTTGCCGGTATGGAAGGCAAGACCGTCCTGCTCGGCAAGGGCTCGTTTGGTGCGCGTGAAGGCGAAAAATATCTCAAACTGTTCGGACTTGAAGGCAAGGTCGATCTTGCTGAAGTCGAGCTTTCCAACGCCGTTGCAGCATTGAAAAACGGTCAGATTGATGGCTTCGTCACCGCAGGTTCCTGGCCTGCGCCGAATGTCATCGAAGCTGCTGCGTCGACCGGTGTGAATGTCATTTCCCTTGATGACGATCAGATCAAGCAATCCAAGCGCGCCAAACTCGTCATTCCAGCCGGTACCTATTCCGGTCAGACCGAGGACATCGTCACCACTTCTCTTCCGGTTGCCGCGTTTACGACCACCGCAATGGATGACGACACGGCCTACGCCTTGACCAAGACTTTCTGGGAGCAGAAAGCAAAGATGGGTGAGGAAGCTCCTTGGTGGAATGGCGTCGACCAGGGTCTGATGGCCAACATCACCGGCAAGATCCATCCGGGTGCGGTCCGTTACTACAAGGAAGCGGGCATCGAGCTCACCGACGCTCAGCAATAATCGTCACGGCAGCCGGTGAACTGCCGGCTGCCAATCTCGGGCGGGGCTCACCCCTTTCCGAATTTCCTCCATTCAATGCTCAACGTCACCTGCCGTTGGCGGGTGTACGAAGATTTCCGTTTATCAGAAGCTTCAAATGCTCAACAGCGAACCTGCAAAAACGCCCTTGGGGCGTACGGCAATGCTTGCGTTCGCAGCAGTGCTGGTTGCATTTCATCTTGGTCTGATCTTTTCCGGTCTTGTCCCGAACCTTGTCAGTCGACCCCTTCACCTGGCTTTGGCCTTGCCGTGGATTTTCGTGTTTGCTGAAGGCGGCTTCTTCAGGAAAGCAAGTGGCGCGATCATCTGTGCAATTGGAGTTGCGGCGTGCTTGTGGGTTGCCGTCAATCAGGAAATGCTGTCTGACCAGTACGGTTTTCTGGAAGGCGATTTCCAGCTTCTGGTCGCGGTGGTGCTGCTGGTCACCGTTCTGGAAGGTGCGCGCAGGGCCATCGGCTGGCCGCTGCCAATCGTTGCGTCGCTTACCTTGGCCTATGGTCTGCTGGGGCAGCATATCCCCGGAGAATTCGGACACTCTGGAACACCGGTTGCCAGTTTTCTTGGGACGCTCACGATTGCCGAAGGCGGTATCTGGGGAAGTCTGACGGGTGTTTCGGTCAACGTCGTTGCCATCTTTGTCATCTTCGGTGCTGTGCTGAACGCAGGTGAAGCCGGTCAGGGCTTCATGAACGTTGCGGCTGCGGCAGCCGGGAAGTTGAAAGGGGGCGCGGCGAAGGTGTCGGTGCTCTCTTCCGCGCTGTTCGGCTCCATATCCGGCTCCGCATCCGCCAATGTTGCTTCCACTGGTGCCGTGACGCTGCCGGCCATGACGCGTCTCGGGTATCCGAAGAGACTTGCTGCGGCCGTTGAAGCCGTTGCGTCTTCCGGAGGGCAGATCATGCCACCGCTTATGGGGGCGGGCGCTTTTGTCATGGTGGAGCTCACCCGGGTTCCCTATACGCAGATCATGATGGCGGCACTTCTGCCAGCGGTGCTTTATTTCTTCGCTGTCTGGATTGGTATCAATGCCTATGCCCGTAACTATGATCTTGCGGCCCTGGGGAAAGACGAGCGGCCGGAACTGCGCCGTGTGCTGATCACGTCCGCTTTCTTCATGGTGCCGTTCCTTGTGCTGCTCTACGGCATGTTCGTTGCGCAATTCACACCGCAATATGCTGCCTGCATGGCGATCATTGCCGGGTTCGCTCTGTTGTTCTTCAATGCTGAAGGCACATTCAAGCTCAAGCAGATCCTGCTTCGGCTGGAAAGTGCGCTCCTGACCGCGGCCCGCCAGGTTTCCGTCATCGCCTCGATTATCGTCTGTGCATCGATCATCATTGGTGTTCTGGCAATAACGGGGCTCGGGGTGAAGATCACGTCGCTGATCCTGTCCGGATCAGGCGGAATGTTGTGGCCTTCCCTGCTGCTCACTGCGATAGCATGTCTATTCCTGGGCATGGAAGTTCCGACAACCGCAGCCTATGTGATCTGCGTTTCCGTTGCCGGGCCGGCTCTCATCCAGCAGGGGCTCGAACCTTTACAGGCACATCTGTTTGTCTTCTGGTTCGCGTTGATTTCGACAATCACTCCACCCGTTTGTGGTGCCGTGTTCATTGCGGCGGGGATGATCGGCGAGAACTGGCTGAAAGTTGCCTTGACGGCAATGGCGCTCGGCATCGGTCTCTACATTATCCCACTGGCGATGATTGCCAACCCGGCGGTGATCGAGCTTTCCGGTGCCCCTGTCGCCGCGCTTCTTGCGGCGGTGAAGATCGGCGTTGGTCTCGGCATGATCTCCTATGGCGTCATCGGGTTCAAAAAGCCCTTGGCCAAGCTGCTTTCCATCGGTTTGGGAGCTGCGATTGTGTTTGTTTCGGCAGGGCTGTTTGCCTGAGCGGTCAGGCAAGCGGTCAACGGACGCTGAAGGTAATCTCTGAAATGATAAGGAGCGCGAAGATCAATCTCGCGCTCCTTCTTGTTTAAAGCCTTTGTTGGCCGAATGTGTTTTTCTCGCCGGGGTCAGGCAGCGGCGACGCTGCTGAGGAATGTCTCCACTTCCTGTTTGAGCTCCTCGGTGCGCGCAGCAAGCTGACTTGAGGCATCCAGAACGGTTTGTGAGGACTGGGAGGTCTGGTTCACCGTGCCGGAGAGGTCGGACATGCGTGAGGACACGAAGGTTGTGCCTTCGGCAGCCTTTTGGGCATTTTGCGAGATTTCACTGGTAGCCGAACCCTGTTCGCTGACCGCCGTCGCGATCGTGCCGGTGTAGGAGTTCACCTCTTCCATGATGGTGGTGATTTCCGCAATCGCGCTGACCGATTCCTTGGTCGCGTCCTGGATGGCCGTGATCTGGCCGCTGATCTCCTCGGTTGCCTTCGAAGTCTGGGTTGCGAGCTCTTTCACTTCGGCTGCAACGACAGCAAAGCCTTTGCCGGCTTCTCCGGCGCGTGCCGCCTCGATTGTCGCGTTGAGGGCCAGGAGGTTGGTCTGTTCGGCAATGGCCTGAATGAGAGTGACGACCTCACCGATCTTGGATGCCGACGCTGCCAGCCCCTCGACCTTTTCGTTCGTTACCCGTGTGCCTTCAGTCGCCCGGCTGACAACTTCCGTGGTCTGTGCAACCTGACGGGAAATTTCGCCGATGGAAGCAGACAGCTCTTCAGCAGCGCTGGCGACGGTCTGAACGCTCGACGTTGCATCGTCTGCAGAGTTAAGAGTTTCCGTCGCGCTGGATGCGCTTTGACCGGATAGATCCGAAAGGTGCCCTGCGGTTCCCTCAAGGCCGTGAACTGTTTCGTTGACCGAATTCAGCACATTGGAGACGTTGCCCCGGAACGAAGCAATCAGTTCCTGAATGCTGTCCTGACGGTTTGATGTGGCAGCTTCTGTTTCACGTTGTTGCTCGGCAAGTTCCAGACGCTCGGATGCTCTGGTCTTGAGCGTGTTGACGGCCTTCGCCAGAACCCCGATCTGGTCAGTGCGATCCTTGTACGGCACCTCGCTGTCCAGATGATCCTGTGCGATCTGGCTTGTCAGTTCGGCGAGTTGGGTCACCGGACGCAACTGGCGGCGGATGGAGAAGATGAGAAGCAGGACGGAAACGATCACGACCGGCAGGGCCAGCATGATGTAGCGGGTCATGAGCTCGGTTACGTTGGCCTGTACGGCGGCCTTCTCAACACCGGCATAAAGAATGCCGATGATGTCGCCCTGATTGGAAAAGATCGGCTGGTAAACGGTGAAATAGTCCTTGCCGAGAATTGTTGCCTGACCGTTAAAAGTCTTGCCTGCGGTTACGACGGGATAGACAGCGCCCTTTTGACCAAGTGGAGTGCCGACGGCACGTTTGCCGTCTCCCTTGATAATGTTCGTGGTCTTGCGCCAGAAGTCTTTCGTTTCAGGGTCCCAGGCAAACACGGTTGCGGTCTCGCCCGTCATTCGGCCGATCGAATCAATCATGTCATGGCTGGAGAACTCCGGGATGGCTGAAAGTTCAACCTTGGTGACGTTGCCCTCGGAGTTCCAGGAAACCTTTGTTCCTTCGACACGTTCGTTGAGGATTGTCGCGGCGACGCGCAGGTTGATGTCTTGCTTCTTGAGTGCAGTGGTCTGGGCCTGCCCCAATGCTACTTCATAGAGAATTATACCGACCACAAACATCGATATTGTAAGTAGACCGGCTGAAATTATTGCCAGTGTGGAAGTGACACTCAGGCGAGTGTAAAGATTTTTCATTCCAACCCCCTCAAACCTAACCTAAGGGAGTGTTTCGAATATTGGTAAATTTAAAGAAAATGATATCTACTTTAGATTGATTGTAGAAGATATTCTAATTGGGATTGATCCGGGCGGCGTGTGCTTCTGCGTCAATACGAACGTTCTGCCGCGCCCGATCCATCGAGTTTCTGCTTCTATTGCGTTGAGCCCGCGCGACGAATGATCAGTTCAGGCTCAGCTTGCAAAGAGCAGCGCGCTTCCAGCGACCACAAGGCAGGCCCCGACCCAGGCGCCAGGTGCCGGGAATTCCTTGGTTCGCCACCACATCATCGGCAGCATCACGGCAGGTGTCGTCGCCGACAGGGTTGCCACGATACCAACCTCACCGCCTGAAAGGGCGAACAGGATCAGGGTCATGCCGACGCCCATGCCGAGAAAACCGGAGACGGCAATGATCCCGACGATGGGCAAGGAGAATCGTCCGGCCGGCTTAACCCAGCTGAATGGCAGCCGCATCAGGACAACGAGCCCCAGCGCGGCGACGCCAACCCTTATGCTGGAGGCGGCGACAGGGTCGACACCGGCTTCCATGATCGGGCGGGCAATGAGCGAGCCGACGGACTGGGACAGGGCCGCAATTAACCCGAGCAGGACACCGATCCAAAGTGGACCCTTGATGTTTTCCCACTTGTGGAGTTGAGACTTGCGTTTGCCGAAACGGATGGCCAGCAGAACTCCGAGAAACGTCAGTGCGATTCCGAAGATCTGCATGCTGGTAAGTTTCTCGCTCAAAAGCAGCCAGCCAAGAATTGCTGACATCGGAGCGTTCAATGAAAACAGCATCGCTGTTCGGCGTGGTCCCATGCGGTTCAGCGTCAGGAAGAGAGCGGTATCGCCCATGAAAATGCCGACGAAGCCGGAAAGCACAAGCGGCAGAAGGTGATCGCCACCGACGGAGCTCCAACCGGTCGTGAGCATGACCCAGACGCACAGCATCAGGGTGACGAGCACCATTCTTGTGCAGTTGAAGGCAATTGCGCCAAGGTGCTGCGCAGGAGCCGCTGACAGCAGACCGGTCAGAGCCCAGAGCGTGGCGGCGCCAAGTGCAGCGGCTTCGTAGAGATACATGTGAAATCAGGCCCGCTGAAATTCTTCCGGAAGATCCGGGGTCTCACCTGTCCAGGCGGCTTCGAAAAATGCGAATTCAAGCGCGCTCATATGGCGGAAGAGCTGTGCGACCTTCTCCTGCTCTTCGACGGAAAGATCTGCACCGATCTGGTCCATTTCCTCGCGAAGCCAGTTGACGAAGACCTCGAAACCCGAAACAGCGTGGAGGTCGATCCACTCTGCGAGGTAGAATTCATCGGGCCGTGGCTTTTGAGCTTCCCGGAGACCCCAGGTCAGGTAACACCACTCCGCACAGAGCAGGCAGGCCAGGCCTTCCGCGTAGAAGCCCTTTCCGGAAGATGTCAGCAGCAGATCAGCGAAGGCTCTTGTTGTCGGTCCCTGCGCCGCCGTCTCGTAGATCTGGGCATCAACCCCAAGTGCTTCGAACGAGCGCAGAAAATAATCGTTTTCTTCAGACGTCAGCAGCGCCAGAAAGGCTGAAAGGCGGGTCTTGGACGGCATGCGCGGTGCCTTGGCAACCAGGTAGCCGAGTGTCGAGGCCAGATCCGTGATGAAGGTGTAGTCTTCGATCAGATAGCGGGCGTAGGCTGTTTCCGGCATCGTGCCGTCGCCTATGGCGCAGGTGAAAGGGTGCCCCGTTGCCCTGGACCAAAAAGGTTCAGCTCTCGCTGCAAGCCAGTCGGTGAAACGGGCCTCAGGATTGCTTGCCAGAAAATCCTGGAACGGTCCGTCGAAGTAATCAGCCATCTGCAGAGAGCTCCAGGCAGACGCCAATGGCCCGATTCTCGGGGTTGCGCGTCGTTCCGCATGTCAGGAAGAAGCGGGACTATTGAAAGGAAAAAAACTTGAGAGAATGAGAAACGGGCGCCGGTCGGCGCCCGTCTGGACAAAATCAGGCCGCAGCCTTTTTCGGAGTGATGAGGCCGCGGTTGACAAGGACTTCCGCGATCTGGACGGTGTTGAGTGCCGCCCCTTTGCGCAGGTTGTCGGAGACGACCCACATGTTCAGTCCATTCTCCACGGTAGCGTCTTCGCGGATACGAGAGATGTAGGTAGCATCTTCACCGGCAGACTCATACGGCGTGATGTAGCCACCGTCTTCCTGCTTGTCGATCACGAGGCAGCCGGGGGCTTCGCGCAGAATGTTGCGCGCTTCTTCCGCGGTGATCTCGTTTTCGAACTCGAGATTGACGGATTCGGAGTGACCGATGAAAACCGGAACGCGGACGGCTGTGCAAGTTACCTTGATGGCCGGGTCGAGCATCTTCTTGGTTTCTGCCAGCACCTTCCATTCTTCCTTGGTGTAGCCATCTTCCATGAAGCTGTCGATGTGCGGAATGACATTGAAGGCGATCCGCTTGGTGAACTTTTCCGGTTCGATCGGATCGTTGACGAAAACCGCGCGAGTCTGGTTGAAGAGCTCTTCCATCGCTTCCTTGCCGCCGCCGGAAACCGACTGATAGGTGGAAACGACAACGCGCTTGATCTTGGCGCGCTCGTGCAGCGGCTTCAGCGCCACGACCAGCTGTGCCGTTGAACAGTTCGGGTTGGCGATGATGTTCTTCTTGGTGAAGCCGACGATATCGTCCGCGTTCACTTCAGGTACGATCAGCGGTACATCGGCGTCGTAGCGCCAGGCAGAAGAGTTGTCGATGACAACGCAGCCCTTGGCTCCGATCTTTGGCGACCATTCCTTGGAAATAGTGCCGCCCGCGGACATCAGGCAGATATCGGTATCGGAGAAGTCGTAGTTCTCCATAGCCTGTACCTTCAGCGTCTTGTCACCGAAGGAAATGTCGGTGCCTTGCGACCGGCGGGACGCGAGAGCGACGACTTCGTCCGCCGGAAACCCGCGCTCAGCGAGAATGTCGAGCATTTCGCGGCCGACATTGCCGGTGGCGCCTGCAACTGCGATCTTGAAACCCATTTTTGACTTGTCCTTGTCCGTCTCCCCGCTTCACCGACTGCCCGGTACTGATGGGCGTCGCCGGCTCCCGGCGCCTCCCATCCCCGGGGAGGCGGGATGAGCGGCACCGTCAAGCGGTGGTCTTGGTTGTCTTTGTTGTGCGTTTGAAAGCGGTTACGGCAGCCGAACGGGTCTCACCGCGCAGGAATGTTGCGCTGGCAAGAGCCTTG
>JBCCVB010000159.1:0-16039 GCA_039195965.1 Pseudomonadota bacterium | reverse complement strand
GTCAACTTTCACACCGACGCGCGCCAGCATGGCAGCCACGGCCTGACAGATGGCTTCGTCGTTGACGTAGCGATCGTTCGGGCAGTCCATGCCGACGGAGAAGCCATCAGCATACCCGGCATCCGCCAGAAGCTTCTTGGCCGCTTCCGGATCGTAAGGATAACGCTCGAATTCGCTGCCCTTCGAGAACAGGAACGGCGAGATCATGATTGCGGACGGTGTGGACAGGTCGCGCATGACCTTCTTCTTGATCGCTTCGATATCGATCGCCTGATAGAAAGCCTGGCGAACCTTGGCGTCCTTGAACGGGTTCTTGCCTTTCACATCCGAATAAAGCAGCTCGTCACGCATCTGGTCCATGCCGAGGAAGATCGTGCGAAGCTCCGGACCGGTCAGCGCAACGGTGCCGGCATTGTCGTTGATGCGCTTGATGTCCTGAACCGGGATTGGGTAAACCATGTCCAGTTCGCCGGAAAGAAGCGCCGCAACACGGGTTGCATCGGAAGAAATCGGCGTGAACTCAACTGTGTCGAGGTTGTGCTTGGCCTCATCCCACCAGCCGTCGAACTTTTCGTAGACGGTCTTTACGCCGGCTTCGTGGCTGCTGATCTTGAACGGACCCGTTCCGTTTGCGTGCAACGAAGCATAGTTGGGCGTCGTGTCGGAAGCGGACGTGACCTTGACCGCATCGTTCTCGGTCGTCCAGTCCTTGTCCATGATGTAGAACGTATCCCACTCGTAGTGCAGGATCGGGTTCGGGCCCGGCAGAACGAAGTCGACTGTGTAGTCGTCAACGATTTCTACCTTGACTTCCGGGTCGACGCGCGTGCTCAGGTCGGAACCTTCGGACCGCACGCGGTCCACGGAGAAAGCGACGTCTTCGGCCGTGAAGTCGTTACCGTTATGGAACTTCACACCCTTGCGCAGGTGAAAACGCCAACGGTTCGGTTCGACGATTTCCCAGCTTTCAGCCAGTGCCGGTTCGATCGCAAGGTCTGCGCCGCGGCGTGTCAGGCCTTCATAGGTGTTGCCGAGCGATGACAATGTGAAGGTTTCGTTGAGGCTGTAAGGATCAAGCCCATTCACGCTTCCCTGAAACGCGAACTTGAATGTTTCAGCCTGCGCAGCCGCCCCTGTTCCCACCGCCAGCAGCGTTGCGGCTATAACCATTGATTTTTTGTACATTTTCCCCTCGTTTTTCCGATATTCGGAACTGCCCAGAGAACGTTCTGACTGGCACCAGCATTGAACGTTCGTCATGTTTGATCGAACTATGACATTGTAAATGTCTGTTTTCAAACCCGTTTAGCTGTCAAATTGAGACATTCCCTGAAGTAAATCATTCAAAAACCCAGAGCATCTGTCCAATTCGACAAGTTCAATAAATTCATCCGCCTGGTGCGCCTGATCGATTGAGCCGGGTCCACAGACAACTGTGGAGAGACCATGATGCTGGAAAATTCCACCTTCGGTGGCATAAACGACGACGTTCCGGGCGTTGTCGCCCGTCAGGCGTCGAACCAGCATTTCCGCCTCTCCATCGGTTTCTTCCTGCAGACCGGGAACATAAGCAAGTTCAACGACTTCGATCCGGCAGTCCTTCGAAATGGCGACCATGTCCGGCAGGACGTCGGTTTCGATGAATGAGCGATAAGCAGAGATCCAGCTTTCAGCATCTTCTTCCGGCAACAGCCGGATATCCGTGGCGAACTCACAATGCTGGGCGGTGATGTTATGTGCCTGCCCTCCCACGATCGTGCCGCTGTGCAATGTCGTGTAAGGGGGCTCAAATGGACAATCCGGATCAGCCTTGGCCCGGTTTTCCGCAGTCTTTCCATCCAGCCAGGTGATCAGTTTCGCAGCGGCCGATATCGCCGACACACCGCGGTGCAGCTGGCTGGAATGAACCGGATGGCCACGGATTGTCGTTCTGAGGACCGCTATACCCTTGTGACCGGTGACAACTTTCATGTTGGTCGGCTCACCGACAATCACCAGGTCGGGTCGAGGGCCTTTTGAAAGGATGTTCTGAACAAGGGGACCCGCTCCAAAACAGCCGACTTCCTCATCATAGGAAAGCGCTATGTGAACCGGTTTGCGCAGGTTTGCTGCCAGAATGTCGGGAACTTTTGCAAGGACTGTAGCGGCAAACCCCTTCATGTCCGCGGAGCCACGTCCATACAGCCGGCCATCGGCCTCCCATGCGGTGAACGGGTCACGGGACCAGTTCTGACCTTCAACAGGAACAACATCGGTATGAGCGGACAGGACGATACCACCATCGGTCTCCGGTCCGATCCTCGCGTGAAGCGATGACTTTTGTCCGGTTTCATCGGGCACCAGCGTGGAGCCGACGCCCCAGCCGGCAAGGTAGTCCTCAACGAAATGGATCAGGTCGAGATTGCTGCGGTCTGAAACGGTGTTGAAGGAGATCAACTTTTCCAGCATTTCCCGCGGCGTATATTGCTTGCTCACACAGCCTCCGATAGTCCCTTTAGCCTTCCGGCACGATCAGGGTATCTAACCGGTTCAACGTGAAGATTTGCAAGGGGATTTCTTTTCCGCGCAGCTTGATTTCCGAAGTGTCCGCATCCGGAAGCCCAATTTCCGCAGCGTCGATCACGTCTTTTGAAACGGCAAGAAAACTGTTGTGGTTCTTGTTTTCCGTCTCCAGCCTGCTGGCCGTGTTGACCACATCGCCAAGTGCGGTGAGGCCTCCATTGGCACCGGCGGAGCCAATGCGCCCAAGAATGGCAGGGCCGAAGTGAAGGCCGATCCCAAGTCGGATTGAATCGCGAAATTGAGGTCCTTTTTCAGCATCCAGGGATCTCATGACCTCTTCAATCCCCTTCGTGGCTCGCAGAGCCTGGCGCGCGCCGGTACGGGCATCAGTGTCCATTCCGAAGATTGCCATGATGCCGTCGCCGATAAACTTGTCCACATAGCCGCCTTGTTCGCGGATCGCGGACGAGGCTTGATCCAGGTAACTGTTGAGCAGGTGCACGACATCGTAAGCAAGCTGGGATTCGGTGATGCCGGTGAAGTTGCGCAAGTCCACGAACATCACCGAAACTTCCTTTTCGACACCCCAGTAATAGGCATCCTTGAGATGTTCGCTGGTGCTCGTCTTGGCCTTTACGGCAACAAGTGGCTGAACTTCGATATTGTGTTGTGGCCGGAGTTGGCAGGCCAAACGGACGTCGTCCGCGGCTCCGATCCGTGACAGGACGGCAGCTTCGGCGGGAGCAGGATCAACAAGGTCATTTGCACCAGTCAACACCTTTACCCGGCAAGTCGAACACCGCGCCCGGCCACCGCAAACGGAAGCAAGGGGGACGTCGTTCATCCGGCTGATTTCCAGCAACGTTGCACCCGGTTTTGCCTTGACCGAAAGACCTCCCGGATAGGTGATGGTCAGTCTTTGTGCACTCAGATTGACCAGATACCGGAACACAATGACAAGCAGTGAGACTGCGAACAGTCCAAAGACGACTGCGCGTCCCTGATTTGCAGTTTCGTGCAGCCAGCTGAACTGCTCTTTCGTGATTGTCAGCTTGACGTCTTCGGCCAGTTTCAGCCGCCGTGCGCCTTCGATGAACCCCCATAGCGCCAGCACCGGCATGGCGATCGCGAAAGCCAGTGCTGCATATTTCAGGCGTTGATACAGGGGGTAAAGCCTCAGCCAGAAATGCAGTCCGATCATCGAATGGGTCCAGACCGCAAGGAGGAGTAGCGATTGGGAGACTGCTACATTGGGCCATAGAAGCGTGAGCATCTGATGATAGGTCGGCAGAAAGCCGAAATTCTCGTTCAGGCCCATTGTGGCGGTCACATGGGGAATGAGCGACCAGGGAATATAAAGGCCGAGTACAAGCTGGGCGAATTCCCAGCGGGGGATTTTCAGGGTTCTTCGCCTCGCCGTGCGCCAGAGCGCCAGCGCTACATGCGTCGCGGCAGCAAGCATCAGGGTGATCTCACCGACCGGGTTGCGCCAGATCCAGTAATGCCACAAGGAGCCCTGCTCCATCGCATTGACCGAAATGATGCCAAGAGCATGATTGGAGAAGTGGCTCAGGCAGAAGACGAAGAGGATCAAACCGCTCCAGAGACGCAGGCGCTGTCTCCAGTTCCCCCAGGAGGGCCCGGCTCTGACCTTGGCTGAAGAGGTTGCCACGTTCGCCGATGCAGACGCTGTCATGAAGGGTCTCCGGTCATCTTCACTGGTTCGATAATGGCATGGCCTTCAGGTTTCCAACCTGAAAATCAGTGACCTGCGAGCACGTTTCGGTCAACCCGGTCGTGGACCGGGCCTGAGCCGGGCCGTGGAAAGTGGCCATCCACTCTTGAAACTCCTGCACCAAACAGCAACTGTCCTCCCGGATAAGTCGGCAGAAATCAAACTGGGAAGTTTCTGAATGAAGGTTTACGGCATCAAGAATTGCGACACGGTAAAGAAGGCGCGGAAGTTCCTTGAAGAAGCCGGCGTTGACTATGAATTTCACGACTACAAGAAAGACGGCGTCGACGCAGACAAACTGGCGGCCTTTGTTGCCGAATTCGGCTGGGAAGCCGTCTTGAACAAGCGCGGTACGACATGGCGGCGGCTTGATGAAGCAACGCAGGATTCCGTTGTCGATGCGGACAGCGCTTTGGATGTCATGATTGAGCACCCATCGATCATCAAGCGTCCGATTGTCGAAGGCGAGGGCAAGAACTTTATCGGATTTGACCCGGTTTCCTGGGAAATGGCACTCGAACTCGGAGAGTTGAAGTAATCCGATCCACAGGGTAGCGGCGCTGCCGCTACCAGGTTCTGCGCGGGCCGGTATCGATGTGATAGTGGCCGGAGGAATACCGCTTGTATCCGCCGACTTCCGGCTGCGCCTTCAAGAAGGCAACTACCGACGCCGGATCACCTCGAACGGAAAAGTCCACCGCCCGGCAATTCAGGTGATACGAGTTCTTGGCTCCACCCTTCCACCAGTTTTCCAACCACCAGCGCTTGGTGGAGTGGACTGTAACCTTGCCGTATCGCTTCGCGACCCGGTTCAGAACCTTCTTGAGTTTGCGGGGTACGCACCACGAGGTGTCGTTGTAGTCGATTGAATTGTGAGAGGCTGTCACCCAGCCCATTCCGGTTACTCCGGCAACGGTTCCGCAGCCCGCGAGTGCGATTGTAAATCCGAGAAAGAAGATCCAGGCAAAGAGGCGTTGACGCATGACTGGCGTGCCCTGTCGAGAATATTGATTGCGATGTCGTCCCCCACGCTGAAGTTCGGGCAATTTGATTAAAATTGTGATGAAAAACGTGGTTAACGCGACCAGGAAACAAATGTTTCAGAAACTGCCATTGTCTGATACAAATGTCACAAATCCACATTGAATTACATTCAGGCAACCTGTCAGGTTTCTTCCCATGTCCCACGTATTCCCTCGTCACACCAAAGCCAATCCTCCAGCGGCCGTTTCCGGAGATGGCTGCTATATTATTGATAAGTCGGGCAAAAAATACTTTGACGGATCAGGCGGAGCAGCGGTGTCCTGTCTTGGCCACAGCGATCCGGATGTCATCCAGGCAATCAAGGACCAGGTCGACCGGATCGCCTTTGCACATACCGGTTTTTTTACGACCGAACCGGCTGAAGAGCTTGCGGACCTGCTTATTCAACACGCACCCGGCAATCTGGACAGGGTGTACTTCGTATCGGGTGGGTCCGAAGCCGTGGAAGCTGCGCTGAAACTTGCGCGGCAGTTCTTTCTTGAAAAGGGCGAAACTTCACGTCATCGAGTGATAGCGCGTCGTCAGAGCTACCATGGCAACACTCTGGGCGCGCTGGCAACGGGAGGCAATCAATGGCGGCGGGAACCGTTTTCGCCCCTGATGATCGAAACGTCACACATCTCACCCTGCTTTGAATATCGTGGCCGCCGGGAGGATGAAACGGCTTTCGAATACGGTCAGAGGGTTGCAAACGAGTTGGAAACCGAAATCCAGCGCCTGGGTCCTGAGAACGTCATGGCATTTGTGGCCGAGCCTGTCGTTGGCGCAACCGCAGGCGCCGTGCCTCCTGTCGAAGGATACTTCAAGCGCATCAGAGACATCTGCGATCATCACGGGATCCTGCTGATCCTGGACGAGGTCATGTGCGGAATGGGCCGCACCGGAAGTTTGTTCGCATGCGAACAGGACGGTGTGGCGCCGGACATTCTCTGCATCGCCAAGGGCTTGGGGGCAGGCTATCAGCCGATAGGTGCCATGTTGTGCACCTCGGAAATCTACGACGCAATCGAGTCAGGTTCAGGTTTCTTCCAGCATGGTCACACCTATATCGGTCATCCGACGGCCTGTGCCGCGGCGCTGACCGTCTTTCGCAAGCTTTCCGGAGGGCTCGTGGATCGTGTGAACCCAATGGGCGAAAAACTGGATGCCTCCCTCAGAGATGCGTTCGGCCAGCATCCGCATGTAGGCGACATTCGCGGCCGCGGCCTTTTCAGAGGCATTGAAATCGTCGAAGACCGTTCGGGAAAAATCCCGTTTGACCCCAAGAAAGGCATCAACAAGGCCCTCAAGAAAGCAGCTTTTGAAGCAGGGCTGATCTGTTATCCGATGGGGGGGACGATCGACGGTGTAAAGGGCGATCACATCCTGCTTGCGCCTCCCTTCATTCTCGAAGATCAGCATGTTTCCGAAATTACCGCGAAACTCGATCAGGCGTTCAAGGCGGTTTTCTAGGAATGTCTGTAAATTCCGAGTATCAGCCGCTGCCATTGATCATGGTCGCCCCCAACGGCGCGCGCAAGACGAAAGCCGACCATCCGGCATTGCCCATGAGCATCGCCGAAACCGTCGAAGCTGCACAAGCGTGCCTTAAGGAAGGGGCTGGGTGTCTCCATGCCCATGTCCGAGACGAAGCCGGCGCACATGTTCTGGACGCACATTTGTACAAGGAGCTTTTGACCGAACTTGAGGCAAGAGCCCCCGGTATTGATGTGCAAATAACGACGGAAGCGGTTGGAAGATATTCACCTCAAGATCAGCAAGCGCTTGTCCGGGGCGTACATCCTCGGGCGGTCTCTATTGCCATTCGCGAAATGGTGCCGGACGAAGTCCCGGAAGATGCGCGTACTTTCTATGCCTGGGCGCATTCCGAAAAGATTGCCGTGCAGCACATTCTTTATGACGCACAGGATCTGCAACGGTTTTTCGAACTGGTAGAAGCGGGAGTGATCCCGGGCAAGCAGCACCAGCTTCTGTTCGTGCTCGGCCGATATGCCACAAACCAGGAAAGCGGACCGGAGGATCTGGATCCGTTCTTGACGGCATTGACGAAGGGACGGGGTGATCTTGCCCTGGATTGGGCCGTTTGCGCCTTTGGCCATCGGGAGACGGAGTGTCTCGTGGCGGCAATTGGGGAGGGTGGCAAGGCCAGAATCGGATTTGAAAACGGTTTGTGGAACCGCGACGGATCACTGGCCAAAGACAACGCCGATCGTGTTCGGGATCTCGTCGCGGCTCTTAAGGAAAGGGGTCTTTTCAATTGATGGCCCGAGCAACGCGAGCACATTCCGCGACGATTTCATTCATGATGCGGCGCTTATCCGAGCCTCATGGATATTGAGACCGTCCCGCTTCAACTCGCCAACCAGCCAATCGCGAAATAGCCTGACTTTTCTGCTTGATTTGTTCTGAGGCGGATAGCTGAGGCTCCAGGCTTCATCCTCTGCCTTGCAAACGAGATCGAACGGCTGGATCAACTGACCGGTCTCCAATGCCTCCCGGCAGAAATAGGGCGTCAGGATCGCAACACCCTGCCCTGCTATGGCCCGGTTGGCCTCAAGAGCCTGAGATCCCATGCGCGAAGTCGGCCATTTCTTGACATCTGCATCGGGAAGGCCGGCAGCTTCAAACCAGGTGAGCCACCATGGGTCATCAGGATCGATGATCGGCAGTTTGAGCAGATCTTCCGGGGTTTTTATTCCGCCGATGCTGTCAGCGAGCTGTGGTGCGACCATTGGAGTGAATGCCGCCTCGATCAGGGGTATGCAGAAATTCCCCGCCGGTGGCTGATAACAGGCAGAGATCGTGATGTCGGCTTCTCCGAACTTGGGTTTTTCCCAGGGACCATACGAGACCAGGCGGACGGCAATGTCCGGATTCTGCATTTGGAACGAAAACATGCGTGACGCGAGCCAGTTCACAGCGAAGGTCGTGTTGCTGGAGATGACCAGCTCCGCAGCTTCTGCTTCCTGAACATCCTGAAAGGTCTGGCGCATTCGGGTGAAGGCTTCCACGACACCTTCGGCAAGCTGCGCTCCCTTTCTGGTCAGTTCGATCCTGCGCGTTTTGCGGACAAACACCGGGAAGCCCAGCTTTTCCTCCAGCAGTTTGATCTGATAGCTGACGGCTGCCTGAGTGAGGCCCAGTTCGTCACCTGCCTTGGTGAAGCTGAGATGACGGCAAGCGGCCTCAAAGGCACGAATGGCGGAAAGGGGTGGAAGGCTGGTCATCATGCATAAATCTCCCTTATGCATGCTAGTTGATATTTCGTTGGTCAGGCAGACGTAATGAACCGATATGTAACTCACAAAGATATGGAGTTACAACAATGTCTGACCAGATCTGTTGCGAGCAGAACGCGATTTCAAGAAAAAAGGGGAATTCATTTCCCCTAGTCAGATTTATTTTAAAGCTTCTACGTGCGCCTTTGGCAAGAAAGCGGGTTCGTCTCTATAGAAGCGACCTTACACCTGAGCTCAGGAAGGATATCGGGTTCGAGGAACCTCCAAGGGGCATTTCTTCGCTGGACCAGAAATGGCAGGAGGAACTCGACCGGCGGTTGCGCTAAATCTTCCTCCGGACCTTCAAAGCCCTGACAATCGCCGGCGAAAGGCTCATTCATCGTAGAACCGGATTTCCATTTCGCAGGCGGTTTCACGAAGGGGCACTTCGGTCTCCGCCATTTGCGAGCCACTTATAGAACAAGCGCCCACACGGTTGCAGCAAGCATTGCAAGGGCCATCGAAACAGTAATGGCTCTCATCAAGGGGCCATCTCCGATCAGGGCAAGGATTGAGACGCCGACAAGAGCCCAGAGTGAGTGAAATACCAAGCCACCTAGCATGAAGCCGGTGACCAGAATGACGGCGTTCTCCGGAACGCTCAGAGTGTTGCCCGCCAGGAAGGTCGAAAAAGCAACCAGGCTCATGGCCCAGGTTTTGGGGCTTAGAGGGTGTATGAGCAGCCCTTCCCAGAAACTGGGCAGAGCCGCGTCTCCCTTGGGCTTTACACTCAGTGAGATAATCCGCCAGGCAAGGTAGGTCATGTAGGCCATGCTCAGCACCTTGAAAATTGTGACGACAGGTCCGCCGCCTGCCATGACATGGCCAAGCCCGAAGGCTACGCTGAGGTTAAGAGCAAACGAACCCACCTGAGATGCGACGATGACAGGAAAAGCGGTTCGATATCCGGACGAAGCGCCGATGGCCAGAAATGTCAGATTTCCAGGTCCGGGAGTGCCGGTCATCACAATGACAAACACGGCAAAGGCTAACAGCGTGGCGAGGTCCATGAAGCGTCTCCAGACAATGCGATCGATACAATCGATACAAAATGGCGGAGATACTAATTGTCTTGAGTAATTGTATCCGTCAATGTAAACATTGTCCTCATGACAATGTGGATTCCCAACATCCAGGCAGCTGAAGGGCCGATATACTTGGCGATTGCCGATGCGCTGGAAGCTGACATCACCTCAGGCACGCTGGCACAGGGCGACCGTCTGCCGCCCCAGCGGGAACTTGCCTACCAGCTCGGCGTAACGCTCGGGACAATTACCCGAGCCTATGGCGAAGCGGAGCGACGGCGTCTTGTGAAAGGTGAAACAGGCCGAGGGACTTACATCGCCTCCGAGACTCAGAAAGTCTCTCCCTTGGTGCCGAAGGAAGACGAGCTTGAAACTTGTGACCTCGCCCGGAATTTTGCCTATCCGCATTTGAATCCGAGCCTTTCCGACGGTTTGGTTCGCATGGCGCGAACGGCGGGTATCGACCGTCTCAACGGTTTTGTACCTTCAGAAGGTCTCAAGGCGCACCGGGAAACCGGTGTTCTGGTGTTCAAGGACTATGGCCTGGACGCGGACCCCGCCAGGGTCGCCGTCACTTGTGGGGCTCAGCACGGAATTCAGGTGACCTGCCAGGCGCTTTTTCGCACTGGTGACGCAATTGCCGTGGACTGGTTCACCTACCCTTCGATCTTCAGCTCCTTTGCCAGTTTGGGCCTGAAGGCGGTTCCCCTACCCGCTTTGAGAAACGCGGATGGTGGTTTCGGCGCCATGGATCCGGCAGCGCTCGCCCAGGCCGCGCGCACCCATGCGATCAAGGGTGTCTTCCTGATGCCCAACATGCAGAACCCGACAACGCACACCATGTCGGTGGAAGAGCGGGAGAATCTCGTCCGGGTAGCGCGGGAGTTTGATCTCAAGATTGTCGAAGACGATCCCTATACTCCGTTTCTAACCGAGACGCTGCCGGCGTTCGGCGCGCTGGCGCCTGAGAGAACGGCTTCAATCGCCAGTATCTCCAAGGTCTGTTCACCAGGCAGCCGGATCGGTTTTGTACAGGTGCCGGAACCTTTCGGCGATACCATTCGCAACAAGATCGGCGAAAGTACCTGGATGGCTTCACCAATCACCGCCGAACTGATTGCCGGCTGGGTGCGCGAAGGGCATCTGTTCAAGACATTGCGGCTGAAGCGGAAGGCGAACCGGGACAGGTTTTTGCGGGCGCAAGACCACCTTTCTCCCTATTTTCTGCAAGGAGATGCCAACAAGGTGTTCGGCTGGCTGCGCTTGCCTGATCAGGTGGATCCTGATGCTTTGCAGGCCGCACTTGGCCATCAGGGCGTATCGGTTCTCTCTTCACGATACTTCCAGGCCAAGGATCATTCCCCTGCCCCATATCTTCGCATCACATTTGGCTCAGAAGAGTCCGACGATCGCTTCAGTTGGGCGCTCAGAAGGGTCAAGGCGACTATTGACCAATTAGCCGATTTGCCCGCGCTCACCCGCCCGGTAGGATAAGGCGACTTTGACAACAGGCCCTATCCGGTCAATAAGCGCGCGCAGAAACGGAACGGAATTGCCGTTCGCAAGCGCCTGCTGCGAGGTGACATGGCTTTTTGGCCCAAAAACAAATCAAAAGAAAAACAGCGAGTCTGCAACGCGGACGTGAACCCGTTCGCGGTGTTTGAAAATGTCGGTCTCACCATCGGGAAGCGAAAGATCCTGCATGGCCTGACATTGTCTTTGGCAGAAGACCGGATTGGGGTGATCGGCCTGAACGGATCGGGCAAAAGCACATTCATCCGGATGCTGAACGGTCTGCGCCAGCCCGATACGGGTTCGCTCAAGCTGTTCGGAGCGGATTGCGAGGAAGCGGCACCCGAGTTGCCGCGTCATGTAGGCTTTGTGTTCCAGAACCCGGACCATCAGGCGATATTCCCGACAGTTGAAGAGGAAATTGCTTTCGGATTGACCCAGCTCGGGGCCGAAAAGCAGGAAGCCCGCGAGCGGGCGCTGGAGTTTCTGGCTCGTCACGGCTGCGAGGCATTGGCCAGTTCCCCGATTGCCGAACTTTCCGAAGGGCAGAAGCAGTTGATCTGCATTCTGGCAGTTCTTGTCATGGAGCCGCAGCTTCTCGTCCTGGATGAGCCAATGACCAGTCTTGATGCGTTGGCATCCCGCCGCATCCGCGACAAACTTCTTTCTCTACCGCAGAAGATCGTCATGGTTAGCCATGATCTCAGCCATTTCGAAGGTTTTGATCGGATCCTCTGGCTTGAAGAAGGCCGTTTGCGCATGGATGGCAATCCGTATGAAGTGTTGTCAGCTTACCGTCAGGACATAGATGACAGGTCCGGTGTGAAAATGGAGCTGGCGGCACTGTGATTTCGGTCTACCTGCAGCAGGAAAGCTGGCTCCACAGATTGCCGGCAAGTCTCAAGCTTCTCACGGTGGCTGTCGCAAGCCTTTTGCTTTTCCAGGTCAAGTCAGTCTGGATCTTTCTTCCCTGTCTGGCGATTGTGCTTCTGTTTTATGCCTCGCTGGGACGGGATGGTTTGACGCAATTGAAACTGTTGCGCAGCATGACAGTCCTACTAGCCATTCTTCTGGCATTGCACTGGTTTTCAGGAACGTTCTGGGACGGCATTGCCGTGATCATGCGTCTGGTTGTCCTGATCCTGGCGGCCAACCTGGTTTCGATCACCACACGCATGGACGATATGCTTGAGGCGGTCCAGCCAATGTTCAAGCCGCTTCAGTGGTTTGGAATGTCGGCACGCAAACCTGCTCTCGGCGTGACTTTGGTGTTGCGCTTTGCACCACATATGTTGCAAGTGTTTTCGTTGCTGAGGGAGGCCTATCAGGCACGCACCGGAACCAAGGGCTCATGGCGATTGTTGTCGCCATTTGCAATTCAGTCACTGCGCATGTCCGACAATGTGGCGGAAGCGTTGAAGGCCCGGGGCGGCTCAGAAGGTTTGTCAAGATAACTCAAGAAGTAGTGTGGTTTAGTGTGGCAATTACAAAGAAATTGCGCTATCCGGCTACCAGAATTTGCTGCGGGTCACGAGTAGAGGCTTGCGCTTCAACTCAAGGCAGCAAGAAAATACATCGATTTGGAGGTGTGAAACAACATGGCTGACCGTTCCCTCGTACATATTGCATTCTATGCGGCTTTGATTGCGGCGCTGGGGCTGGTCCCGCCGGTCGCTATTCCTTTCTTGGGTGGTGTGCCGATCACAGCTCAAACGCTTGGCGTCATGCTGGCCGGCGTGATGCTTGGCCCGATCCGTGGTGGCCTTGCGGTTCTTCTGTTCCTGTTCCTGGTTGCACTTGGTGCGCCGATCCTTGCGGGCGGTCGCGGTGGTTTGGGCGTTTTTTACACCCCCTCCGTCGGGTTCCTCATCGGTTGGCCAATCGGTGCTTTCGTCACTGGCTGGATCATGCGCGCAACCGGCGAAATGAACATTCTCGTCTCTGCGGCCATATCGGCAGCCATCGGTGGCATTCTGGTGGTTTATGCCTTCGGCATCCCGGGCGTTGCGTACATGGCAGAACTTTCCCTTGCAAAAGCGGCTCTTGGTAGCGCCATCTACATCCCGGGTGATCTGGTCAAGGTCGCGATCACGGCAATCGTCACTCAGACCGTTGCCCGTGGCCTTCCCGGAGCTCTGTTCACGCGTACCTGAGTGAATGACCTGAGAGCTGTTGCCGCATGACCTTTATCGGCGACAAGCTGGAGATCCTGGCCAGGGACCGACCAGACAAGACCGCTCTTGTTTGCGGCAGAGTCAGATGGACCTGGCAGGATCTGCTTGAAAGAATAAAAGCGGCTGAAACTCATATCAGCCGCTTTTCACCGCGCGAAGGGCGCGTTGCGCTGCTCCTGAGCGACCCTGCATCGCTTATTGCCTGTTTCTTTGCCTGCGCAAGAACGGCCAGGATTGCGATGGTGATGGACTCTCAATGGCCCGCTGAACAGATCGAACGTGTTCTTGACCTGGCAAAGCCGGATCTTCGGTTGGACGCTTCGAGTCACCTGTCCATTAAAGAAGCAGGCACTACTCAGTTATTTGCTGAAGACCCGCCTGGTGAAACCGATCTCTTTTATTGCGGCTTCACGTCCGGCTCCACGGGAACGCCGAAAGGCTATGTTCGCGATCATGCTTCCTGGCTGAACAGTTTTGATCTGAGCAACCGCGAATTCGGCATGGCGCAGGAAAGTCGGGTTGTTCTGGCCGGACAGCTCACGCACTCGCTCCATTTGTATGGGGCCGTCTGTGGTCTTGCCAGCGGTCAGGAAGTTGTTCTTTCCCCACGCTTTGATCCGCGCTCCTTGATTTCGAAGTTGCAATCGGCGGAAGCGGGAGCAGTCCTTTATGCAACACCGACGCAAATCCATTTCATTGCCGAGGCGGCCAGGCGCAGCGGGAAAATACCAAGTGTTCGTCGGGTGCTCGCCAGCGGAGCCAAATGGCGCGACAGCGATCGCAAGGCTCTGCAGGAGATTTTTCCGAATGCGCGCCTCATCGAGTTCTATGGCGCTTCGGAAACCAGTTTCATCACGATATCGGATGACGTGGTTCATGCGCCGGAAGGCTCCGTCGGCCGTGCGCCGGAAGGTATTGAGATATCCATCGGTGAGCCGGAAGCGCCTTTGGCGCCCGGAGAGCCGGGAGCGATCTGGGTCAAGAGCGCCCTGCTCTTTTCCAGATATCTGTGTGGTGAAGATCCGCAAACGCTCTGGCGCAACGGATGGCTGACTTTCGGCGACCACGGATTTATGGACACCAATGGTTATCTCTATCTGACCGGCAGGGCCAATCGCATGATCATCACGTCCGGGTTGAACGTTTACCCGGAGGAGGTGGAGGCGGGCTTGTTGTCTCATCCCTCTGTGATCGCGGCTGTTGTTGTCGGCCTTCGGGATCCGGTTCGAGGGCAAAGGCTGGAAGCTGCCGTCCAATTGAAAACGCCACTTGTAGACGCTGAGCGGGCGCTTGTTGGTCACTGCAGATCCAGACTGGCGGCCGGGAAGCTGCCACGCAGAATTCACGTTCTCGATGAAATCCCTCTGACAGCAGGCGGAAAACCAGATATTCAACGTGTTGCTGCAGATCTTTCCAAAGGTGGTCAGAACGATTGAGCGACACCGGCAAGCCAGAGGCCTACATCATTGCGGCAAGACGGACGCCGGTCATGCCGCGCGCAGGTATGCTTTCCGCCTATCAGGCCGATGAACTTGCCGCTCCGGTTCTGGCCCAGTTGCTAAAGGATGCAGACCTGAATCCGGATCAGGTGGATCAGGTTATTCTGGGCAACGCGCTTTATGCCGGCGGAAACCCGGCGCGCCTGGCAGCCTTAAGGGCGCAATTGCCGTCAACTGTTCCTGCAATGACCATTGATACCCAATGTTGCTCCGGTCTCGATGCCATTTTGCATGGCGCGCGGATGATCAATGCAGGAGCCGCGGATTGTGTCCTGGCGGGAGGGGCGGAAAGTTTCAGCCGATCCCCGATCAGAATGCACCGCCCAAAGGATCCGGAGCAACAGCCGGTACCATATTCGCGTCCCAGCTTCGCACCGCTACCTTTTAGCGACCCTGATTTGACAGAGGCTGCAGCGAGGCTTGCCGAGGAGCAGGGCATTGATCGCGTGGCACAGACGGATTTTGCCGTAACATCTCATCAAAAGGCTCTTGAGGCGGTCGACCAGATCCAGGTCCGGCTTGTACCGGTTGGGAGTACGGGCGCAGTCCGGGATGGTTTTACGCGGGCTCTGAAGGCAAGAACTGCCATGCGTGCCCCAATATTGTCCGGAACGAACGAAACCGGACTGAGTGCCGCAACGATTGCCTGTGAAGCCGACGGGGCTGCGGCGGTCTTGATTGTATCAGAGCGCCTTTTGAAATCTTGCAAGGCGCCGGCTTTGAAAATCGTTGGAGGCAAAAGCGCCGGAGGAGATCCGAATGATCCAGCGCTCGTACCGATTGACGTTGCCAGATCCCTTTTCGTTGATCTTGGATTGACAGCTGTCGACATCAGCGCGGTGGAGCTGATGGAAGCGTATGCTGTTCAGGCAATGGTTACGGCAGACCGTTTGGGCCTGAACACAGAGCAGCTCAATTCACTGGGTGGCGCACTTGCACGGGGGCATCCAATTGGGGCCTCGGGAGCCATTCTGGCGGTTCATCTTTACGCACAGATGACGGGAAGCAGGAAAAGCTCAGGAAAAGCCTTGGTTCACGGCCTGGCATTGATCGCAGCGGCAGGAGGATTGGGCAGTGGTTTGGTCGTGCAAAGTCCCTGTTAGCAAAGGTGGATAAAATTTAACCTACTGAAAACATTACAATAAATTCATGTCTCGAAACTTTTTTCGCTTTTTTTGATTTTTTTCGAATTCGGCTGTTGACGGTGGTTATTTGGGTGCGTATAACCGCGCTCATCGACGGCGGCAACGTCGCTGGCGGCAAGGTTTTT
>JBCCVB010000158.1:0-16050 GCA_039195965.1 Pseudomonadota bacterium | reverse complement strand
CCAGTTTTCCGATCCGGGGTCGTCCCAGCTCGCAGCCTTGTCCATGTCATTCACATAGATGGCTGCAATGTTCTTTGGCTCTTCGGGATTATGCTTGAAGGCAACCGCATCTCGCACCTGGGTGAACCAGAAAGGAAACGGGTTTCCGGTCAGATGGATCTGGGCCTTGGGTCCTGTATGTTCCAGAACTGTCATCTGGCAATAGAACCCGGCGGATTCCGGAGTAAGTGCCGTCGGGTCGGGTTTCGCAATCTGAACTTCTTCCTGACAGGCAGTCAGGAGGCCAAGGGCGAGGAGGACAATCACACTGCGTTTCATGGCGTAATTCTCCGGATGAGCAAGGTGGATAGGCCAAGGGCGATACCGGCAAAGACCGACAGTGAAACCAGGGCCAGGACCGGATCGAACGGCAGAGTTTCCGCGACGCCAGCCATGCCGCCAACAAGGTCGCTGGCTCCTAGGGCCGCCAGATTGAACAGGCGGAAGGCGTCAGCCGGGTTCAACAGAACCGCATAAGGAAACACCTTCGATGCAAAAACGCCGCTCGGGTTGGCAACCAGTGCGCCCAGCAAAGCCAGATCGTAAAGAACGACCAGGAGGAGCCACGCCGCGATTGCGGCAGCTGCCGCTGTGCCCGATTGTCGGGTCAGGGAACTGAGCACATAACCGATTGCAAGAAAGCAGATCCCGAGCAACACCGAAGTGGCGATCAGCCGGGAGAAATCGATCAGTCCGGTGAGGGACCCGGCTCCGGTGGCAACCAGCAACCCTGCTGTCAGCCCGTAGCCGATGACAAGAGCGAACGTCAGCACCAATGTGTGGCCGATTGCCTTGCCGAGAAGGAACTCGGGTCGGGAAATGGGGCAGGAAAAGGTCATCAGAAGGGTGCCGCGTTCAACCTCTCCACAAACAGCATCGAATGCGAGAAGGAGCGCAATGAGTGGCACCAGATAGACCGATAGACTGGCCAGGGAAGCAACTGTGATTGTCAGCCGGTCGACACCGAGCGTTCCGGCCGGAGCTGAACCCAGCAACGCAAGTGCCAGGGAGAAGACCGCGAGAATGACTGTCGCCAGCAGGATCCATCTGTTGCGGATCCCGATCCGGATCTCCTGCGCGGCAATCGTCAAAATACGAGACAACATGGTTCAAGCCTCCTTGTGTGCCGCGTTGGAGAAATGCCGATAGACGTCGTCCAGGCTTGGCGCATGCACGTCGACATCCTCAACCAGGTTGCCCAGAGCACTGATGGCCGACAGAGCTTTGACCTTTTCCTCGATGTCGCAGTCGAGCTCGACCGAACGGCCGTTCATTCGGCCGGCGCCCAGTTGCTCGGCAACTTCCCTGACCGCATCGGGTTTGGTCCAGACTTTGAGCTTGATCGGCAGGCCAGCCTGCGCCCTGAGTTCACTCAGGATATCGTCGGCAACAAGCTTGCCTTTGGACATGATCAGGATCCGGTCGGTCCGGGCTTCAAGTTCCGTGAGAGCGTGGGAGGAAAGCAGCACCGTTGCGCCCCTTTCGGCGATTTCACCGATCAGCTCATAGACGTTTTGCCGGGAAATCGGGTCGAGACCGGTTGTCGGCTCGTCCAGAAGCACCAGACGCGGATTGCCGATCAAAGCCTGGGCCAGACCAAGACGCTGACGCATCCCCTTGGAGTAGGTACCAACGCGCCTTCTGGCGGCCTCCGCCAGGCCAACTCTTTCCAGAAGCGGTGTCGCGACTGCCGGCTTTTGTCCCTTGAGGCGGGCGTAGAATTTCAGAACCTCTTCGCCGGTAAGCGCCGCCGGAAACGCAACTGATTCCGGCAGGTAGGCCGTAGCCGAGCGGGCGGCATTGCTTCCTGGTGCAGCGTTCAGAACAGAAATGTCCCCTCCGTCGCGTTTCAGAAAGCCAAGGATCATTTTGAAAAGTGTGGTCTTCCCCGCACCATTGTGACCGAGAAGCGCAACGCGCTCTCCCGGTTCCAGGGTGAAGGAGACCTGATCGACAGCCGTGTGGCTGGAAAAGTGTTTGCTGACGGACTGAACAGCAAGAGTGGAATTCGTCATCCTTGAACTCCCGAATTGGGCATGGGCCGAACCGGCGGATGCATGAGAGGGGCATTGTCGACGATCCCTCCCGGCAGCAGGGCCGGGAACTGGGACTGGGTCCAGCGCAGCAGCTGTACAGCCGGACTGCCGACAAGAAGTTTTGCAGAGGGTTGGGTCCAAAGGACCTGATCAACAAGATCATTTGGCCGGTAGGCGGTATCGGCCAGGCCATCGCCGTTCATGTCAAAGGCAGCGTGGTCGCTCCAGAAATTGCCGCGACCATCCGTGCTCCAGTCAAGCAGCCGGCTGCCGACATATTTGACCTGAGTCTTGTTGCGGATGAAGGCGTTGCCTTGAAAATGGTTGTTGGCAGAACCGGCCGTGAAGTGAACGCCAATCGGGCACCCCTCGAACCGGTTGTCTTCAACCGTGTTCTTGTTGGCGTTGTACATGAACAGGCATTTCTCGCCACCACCGGAGACCTGGTTGCCCGTGATCTTTGCACGGTTGGCATAATTCAGCATGAGGCCATGGTTGCGGTCGCCGATGGAAACATTGTCCCGAACCTTGAGCCGGTCGGAAAACATCAGCGCAAAACCGATGTCATTGCCTTCGGAGATGTTGCCCTCGACCACGCCACCGTTGCCATGCATGTAGTGGACCGCGAAACGCAGGTTCTCAAACCGGTTGTTGCGGAATGTGTCCTTGGGGCTGGTGTTGACGAAGACGCCGTCACGGCCATAGCGGATCGTGTTGAACTCGGCCAGAAGACCCGGTGAATTCCAGACATAGATGCCATTGCCGCGCTCGTTCATGCGCAGGTCCTGCCGACCTTCGATCAGATTGTTCGATACCAGGGCATCGCGCGCGCCGTGCACATCGACACCGGTCAGGTTGTTGAGAATCTTGTTGTCACGTACGACCGCCCTGTGAGCGGTCTTGGTCAGCTTGATACCCGCGTCCAGCGTTTCATGAGACAGGCCGGAACCCGTCAAGACAAGTCCGCGGACTTCCGCATCTTCTGCAGTCACCGTGACAACGCTGCCTTCGCCAGTTCCTATGATCCTGGCCTGTCCGGCACCATCCAGAACCAGGCTCTTGTCGACAAGGGCAGGTCCGGCATGATCACCGGGCGCAAGCCGGAGAACGTCCCCGGCTTGTGCCTTTTCAAGCGTGTCCTGCAGGGCGCCCTGCTCTGCCGGAACAGACCATTCCTTGGCAGACAGCGGTGCACACACCGCCAGTGCTGCCGCTAGAACGACCAGACGACCGGTTAGCCTTTGCAGGGCGCAATGCATGGGTCAGGCTCCTCTTGGCTCAACGAGCATGCGGCCGCGCATTTCCATGTGGAGCGCGTGGCAGAACCACTGGCAGTAGAACCAGTGTACGCCCGGGCGTTCGGCGACGAAGGTCACTGATGCGGTGGCCTGTGGACCGACTTCCATGGCAACACCGTAGTTCGCCAGGCAGAAGCCGTGGGTCAGGTCATCGATGTCGTCAATGTTGGTGACATAGATCGTCACTTCATCGCCCTGCTTCACCGTGAACTTCTCAAGGCTGAAGGTCGGCGCAACAGAGTGCATGTAGACACGAACCTTGTTACCGTCCCGGATGACGTCAGCCGCGTCTTCAAGATCGATGCCATCGGCTTTCGCCTGCTGAACCGCATCTGCGAAACTCGGATCGTTCCGATCCCAGACGATTGCCGGATTCACTTTTGAACGGTGAACGATGATGCTGTCGTGCGGCTCGGCGAAGGTCGGGCCATCATGGACAACTTTCATGTCATCGCCGGAAATATCGATGAGCTGTTCGTTCTCCGGCTTCAGCGGACCAACGTTCAAGAACCGGTCCTTGGAGAACTTGTTCATCGAAATCAGCCACTTGCCATCCGCTTCCGCGGTTTCACCCATGGAGGTGGAGTTGTGGCCCGGCTGATAGTGAACATCGACCTTGGAGATGATCGGATCGACTTCTTCACCGGCATAGGCACGAATGGCCTTGTCGATGTTCCATTTTGCCACCTGGCTGTCCAGGAACAGCGTGGTGAAGGCGTTGCCCTGACCATCGAACGCGGTATGAAGCGGACCCAGACCCAGCTGAGGCTCACCAACAACGGCAGATCTCGGGTCAGCGTTGTCGCTGAACAGAGCGTCAACCTTGGTGACATCGATGATGGAAACCGTCGGGGACAGCTTGCCGTTGATCACGATGTGCTTCTTGTCCGGAGCCGCGTTACAGCCGTGCGGGCTGTTCGGGATCGGAATGTAGCGGGTGAACTGGGAGTTGGCTTCCTTACGGCCGTCGACGACCGGAACACCGTTGAGTTCCTGGTAATTGCCGGCTGCAACGGCTTCCTCGATGGCCTTGATGTTGAAGACCACGCAGTGATCCAGCTCATTCTCGGTCATTTCGGCAAGGTTCATGCCCATTTCCGAGTTGTAGCTGGTGGAAAAGGCATACTTGCCCTGATAGTCGGCGTCGCAGTTGTCCAGGTTACCGGTCACGATCACCTGCCAGGCCACCTTCATTTCATCGCCGTCAATGGCGGTGAAAATGCAGGAGTACTTGTCCGGCTCATCAAGGATGCTGCCGTCGTTCACGAGCGGTGCTTCATGTTCACCGTTGGCAAAGATGTAGCCGGTACGCGGATACTTCTGCGGCCGCATGCCATGAATGTCGTGCGCATTCGGGATCTCGATGATCTTGTCGCACTTCATCGTGGTGCAATTGATGCGGGCAACGCGTGTGTTCGCCTTGTCGTTGGCGAAGATGTAGCGGCCGTCATACGTTCCGTCGGTGAAGGACATGTGCGGGTGGTGTAGGTCGCCGTTGTCATAGGTGACCTTGCCCTGAGCCGCCAGGAATGCCTTGGTTTCCGGTAGCAGACCTTCGGTCAGAACCTTCAGCGACTCGTTGGTCTGTCCCCAACCCGTGGCGGAGCAGCGGTTGAAAACCGGCACGCGCATCAGTTCACGCATGGACGGTACGCCCAGAATGCGAAGCTCGCCCGCCTGACCGGACGACCAGAAGCCGTAGTATTCGTCGAGCTCGCCAGGCGCCATTTCGAATTTCTGACCGCCTTCAGCCGCGAGCGCCGAGTTGGCGCTGCTGACAGCGACAGCCCCCATGCCCGCGACAACCGCAGTCTTTGCGGTACCGCCTAACAAGTCCCTTCGGGACATGCCCCAATGTTGCTCTTTATCCTTCATGGCTGATCTCCTTATTTGCCGTTTGAAGGTTATTTGGCCGGAATTGGTATTGCCGATCAGGCTGCCTTTTCCGGTTTTCGGATTCCGGTCTGCACTTCGAATTTTCGCCTCTTGGCAAGCTTCTTGATGCAGACAGGACATTTCTGGTCGTGCTGATATAGAACCTGGCAGTGCAGGCAGTTCAGACACTCGTTGGGATTGATGTTGCCCTCCGGATGGATGGCCTGGACCATGCATTCCTTGGCGCAGCGATTGCAGGGGTTGCCGCATTCGCGGTACCGCTTCAGCCAGTCGAACATGCGCAGGCGGGCAGGAATCGCCAGGGCAGCTCCGAGTGGACACAGGTAGCGGCAATAGAACCGTTCGATGAAGAGACCCGCCACCAGCAAAGCGACGGCGAACAGGACAAATGGCCAGGCTCGCTGGAATTTCAGGATGATCGCCGTCTTGAACGGCTCGACTTCGGCGTAGTGTTCCGCCACGTCCAGCGAATAAAGTGACAGTCCGAACAGGCCGAGGAAGATCATGTATTTCAGCGGCCACAGGCGTTCGTGAAGACCCCACGGCACCTGGATTTGAGGCACGCGGAAGTATTTCGCAATCCGGTTGGTCAGTTCCTGCATGGCGCCAAATGGGCAGAGCCAGCCGCAATAGGCACCGCGTCCCCAGAAGAGCAGCGCGGCTGCGACCGAGAACCACAACAGAAAGACCAACGGGTCCATCAGGAACGCATCCCAGCTGAATTCGTTTGTCAGCGCGGAGAAGAAGGCCAGCACATTGACGACCGAAAGCTGGGCGTTTTCCAGCCAACCGAGCCAGACCAGCGTGAAGGTGAGGAAACCGATGCGGAACCAGAAGGTGAAGCGTTCGTTTTTCGTCACCTGCATCTGGAAGAAGAACACCAGGGTCAGAATACCGATCGCGATACCGAGAACGGCAACATCAAACACCCGTCCTTTCCAGATCCGCATCCAGAGCTTTTCAACAACGGTGTCTTCACCAGCGGAAACGACCGGAGTTGCGGTCGGGTCCACAGGTGCTGCCGCGGTGGGAATGGCCTTCAGATAGCCTTGCGGTAGCTGGTAGCCGAGATCGAACGTCAGGAAGACCTTGTCGATTGGCCCGACGGCCCGCTGCACGAGCAGTTGCAGGCGAAAATCCTTGGCGGGATCAAAACCGATATCTGCCGGAATGATGAAGAGATCCATTTCCGTGAAAGCAGGAGCCCCTTCGGCAGCAATCTCACCCACGCGGGCCTGTTGCTTGTCGAAGAACCTCGCCGAGGCGTCGTGCTGGATCATCTGGATACGATCAAAGATGCCGCCGCGGACGTAGCCGGATCCCTTGAACGAATAGCGGCCCCGCCCCATGACGAGGATTGCGTGTTCGCCTTCCTTCAGGCGGTCCTTCAGATTTTGATATTCAGCTTCGCCCAACAGCGATAGACCGATGGACGGCACGTCCGCCAAGGCGAGATAAAGATCGATAAACGTATCGGTATCGGGTCCCGGCTCCGGACGGGCGATTGCCCGTTGATCACCTTGTTCGACAAGGCGTCGTTGATCTGGGCAACATCCAGCGACATGCGGCGAACCGAGCCGTCGCCCGTCAGGGTCATCCAGTCCGACACGTCCTTCTTTTCGTAGTCGATTTCCAGCCGAGGGCCTTTTTCGGCAACTTCCGGAGCAAGCCCGCCGAGCCCCATCGCCCTCGCGACTTTCAAACCTGAGCGGACAATAGAATCATCGATCACCATGATGGTGACCGTGGCACCGGAGATGATGTCCAGATCGTGGGCGGAGCCGCCGCTTTCAGCCTCGGCCTTCAGGTCAAGACCCGCATACCCTTCCGTGACAGCCTTGATCTTACTGTCGGGAATGCCGATCAGGACAATCGGCTCTGAGTGCTTGACCAGCCTGACACCGGTAATCACAGCCGACGGATCGACGCCGACCAGCGTGTGAATGGGCTTGCCCGAATAGCCGGTGGTGGAAACAAAATCTGACGTCAGGAAGACCCAACCGATGGTCTCTCCGTTCTTGAGAGCGGCTACCACAGGAACGTTTTCTTCCAACGGACCGAATGAATCTGCTCCGGGAACGAGCTCTCCGGCCTCGACCTTGTCGAGGAAACGCGCGACTTGAGCCGCGATGGCCTCAGCCGAAGGCGACAATGCGCTCACCAGAAGGACGGCGAGGCCGATCGCGCACAGGCGAATGATATTACTTAGGGGACGCACGAGAAGCGCTCCAGCACTTGTCTTGAATGACGCTGGTTCAATTCTCGGGGTTGAGAGCCGGTTGCGCTTTGACGATTGTCAAGTCGACGAAAAAATGGAGTCTTTCAGTAAAGATTTATCTGCTTCGTCCTGACCTTGCCTGCCGCAGCCCCGTCCAGGCGGAGGCACAGACAATCAGACAGGCGCCGATGAGAAAATTGACACTCAAGCTTTCACCGAAGGCAAAAAAACCGACACCCGCGGAAAGCGGCAGGCTGAGATAGCTGAGGATCGCAAGGAAAGCGGCGGCGGCCCTGCGATGGGCGTTCAAAAAGCAGAATTGAGCGCACTGTGCACAGACACCAATGGCAATGAGCGGCAGGGCATGTTCGCTCTTTACCGGAACCCAGGTGATAACCGCCAGGGGAAAGACAAGAACGGCAAGACCTGCGGTGTAGAAAGTCATCATCACGACCAGTGGCACATCGGCAAGTTTGCGCGTCAGGATAACGGCGGATGTGCCGGCGAGAACCGTCATCGCAATAGCTGGCAGTCCCCAGGAAAACGGAACGGATCCCGGGCTGACTGCAATGAGAACGCCGACAAAAGCAATGGCCGCAGCTATCCAGCGGCGTGGGCCGATCATCTCCTTCAGAAAAAGGACCGCAAGCACCATGGTCAGGATTGGACGCGTGAAATTGATGGCCGTTACCAGCGCCAGCGGCAACCGGGCGATGGCAAAGAAGCTTGTCGTCAGCGCCACCGTTGACGCCGCAACCCGGAAAAAGTGAAGTGTTAGCCGGTCGGGCTTTCTGAAGTCAGCCGATGCGCGCCAAATCCACGGTAGAATCAGCACCAACCCGGTCAGAGCGCGCAGGAACACCAACTGAGCGGAGCTGTAGTCGAGGCCCAAAGCCTTGACGATGCTGAGCGCCCAGATGTTGAGGCTCATGTCTGCCAGCAACCAGAGGCCACCTATCGCGTTTTCTCTGGTGGCGGAGGTGTGGTGCCCCGCCAGATCAGGTTCTCGGTGAAACAAGGTTCACCATGAGCCGGAACGCACCGGGGACGAGCTTTTCCATCTGGTGGTGGAGGATCAAGGCGCAATGGATGTGCCGCCCTTTGCCGATATCGGCAGCCAGGAGTGCTCCTTGGTGTGGCGCCTCACCCGGATCCGACATTTCGAGCAGGGGTTCGTAAATCGGATCCCAGCTCTTGGCAAAATAGAGTCCCCGTTCCTTTTGCCAGCCGGTCCAGTCATTGTTGCCGATCCGGTTCGGTTTCGTCAGCAGATCATGCTCCGGAGAAAGAACAGTCACTGCGGCATTCTCATCGGTCACCCGCCAGCGCAACGAGGGTTGTCCGATTTCAAGCCGAGCGGGAGGCGTCCGGTCCGGGTCCCAATCGTCCCAAGGGCGATGGTAAAGTGTGAGCAGCGTTCCGCCGGAAGACACCCATTTGCGCAAGGACGGCATTGCCTCTTTCAATCCGGCCTTGAACCTTACCGCGAAGATACCGATCACTACCGTATCGAACTCCGCAAGCGCGGCCTCGCTCTTCAGGTCTTCAGCGTCAAGCGAGACAACATCGAGGCCAAGGCTGGAAAGCCAGTAGTCGACGCGGTCGTTGCCTGCTCCGATGTAACCTATCCTCGCGGAATTCTGTCCTGCATCAACCACACAGACGGAAGCTTCTGCCGGCAGGATCATGTAGCGGGGCGCGATATGCGCAAACCTTACCGGCACGACCGTGTTCGCTGGTTTTCCGTCAAGGAGCAGGCTGACCTTGTAGTTTCCCTCCTTGAGGTCGGATGGGAGTTTTACTTCGAACCCCATGGCAGTTTCCCGCACGCTCCAGCCCTGCGGCAAATCCAGCGTCGCCTGGCAGTCAACCGGCATGATTGACGGAACATTGAAGGTCAGGGTTCGATCGTCACCCGACCGGTTGAGAACGGTCGCCATTGGTGACAGGACTGCGCTGCGCTCAGGCAACACTTGAGGAGGAACTTCGAACGGAATGGCCGTTTCACTGACAACACCATGCGTCGTCAGAGATAGTGTTACGTGAGGCGCGTCCGGTTCACCGGGAAGATATGTGTCAGGGTAAGGATTGCTGAAGGGTGCATTTTCGGTTCGCACTTCGCTCATGGTTCCGGTCCACCCTTCCGGAAGCGTGAGCGAAACCGAATGCGCCTCTGCCAGTCCAGGCTGGAATTCTGTCCGAACGGAGCTGAAATCATTTGTGGTCAGGACGTCTTTTTCCAGACGCACACGACACTCGACACGCGCGGCTATTCGGATCAATTTTGAAAGTTGAGCTTCCTTTCGTGCGATCTTGTTGGCGAAACGTGCCGCTACCCTGTCAGCGCCGAGCCGCAACGCCGCGAGCGCATTACTCGCGTGTTTCAAAACCGCTTCGGAATCAGGAAATGCCGAAATGGCCGCAGCCATTTCCTGATCGGCTCTCACGAGTTCAGAACCCGACCCCAGATCCGCCAGACATGTAGGCAAGCCTGAATGCAGGTTGTCCTCCTGCTGTGCGAGCCGGCTGAACTTGAGGTGCAGCGGCCAGTCTCTTTCAGATCCGGTAGGGACCCAGCTCCCCATGGCCTGTGTCTTGTGACAGACACGGCTCTGTTCTCCAATGCGGGCGTAGGAAAAGCCGGTGACCGGATCAAAACCCTTGCCGTCAATTGTCAAGGTTGCGGGCGGAGGCGGAAGATCATCGTCGTAAGCCTGACCTGCACCGGACCAGGCAGGCAGATACATCTTCGACACCTCCCAAACCGGCAGGGTGCTTTCGCGGTAGGCCGGATCGGCCGCAAGACCGATGGCTTCTTCCGCTGCTTCCGTCATGGCGCGGTGATGACCGTGCTGCCCGGGGATGTCCAGAAATGTCGGACAGATGATGTCTGGTTTTTCCTGGCGCAGGATATCGACAAAACGTTTGAGCGTTCGCTCCCGTCCCCATTTGGCAAGTGTTTCTTCTCCGGATTTGGAAAACCCGAAATCGAAAATCGGATCATCCGGGCTTTCCGACAGCCAATAGAGCCGCAGCCCCAGTCGGTCGGCAGCACGTTCCATTTCTGCCGTGCGCAGGACGCCAAGCTGCTGACTTGCCTGACGGCCGATGTCGTTCTGCCCGCCTTCACCTCTTGTCGAGCAGGCATAAGAGAGGTCGACACCGTCCCGATACCCCAGGACTGCGAGCATCTCGGAGGTTTCGTCATCCGGATGCGCGCCTGTGTTCATGAACGAAACGAGAGAGCGCAGCGGCACCAGCGCCCGCCACAACTCGACAATATGCGGGTGTTCGATTTCAAGAGCGATACGCTCGGGGTCGGTCAGGGCCATCAGTTTCGTCCGGGAAATCAGGTGTCTTGTTGAGGTGTGAAGGCGCGATGCAGAACCAGAGACGCCGCACCCAGCGTGGCCGTCATGCGCCCGCATGTGCCGCGCTGAATTCTGGGGAACGGGTTGTCCTGCCGGTTGGAGACCGAAGACACCGCCAGCGGGCAGGCATCAACCAGGTGATCGATGATGGTTCCCGGCATCGCACCGCCCAATATGATCGTCTGCGGGTCGAGTATGTTTTCCAGAAGGAGGACAGCCTGGCCCAGCGCTTCGGCGGCTTGGGACAACCAGTCGAGCAATCGTGAATCACGCTCCCTGAACAACCGATCAAGCGTTTCCAGGTCAAGCGGTTCGCCTCCGCCAATGTGCGACTGAATGGAAACACGGCTGAGCATGCTTTCCAGCGGCACGGGCCCATCCGGACCAAGAACGGGCACATGGCCAACTTCACCGGCATTGCCGAAGGCACCTGATACCAGACGCCCTTCGCTGATAATCCCAAGTCCGAGACCCTTGCCGAAATAGACAAACGCATAGGAACCGATGCCTTGCGCGACGCCGGTCAGGCGTTCTGAAAGCGCGGCTGCGTTAGCATCGTTGGAAAGTTCAACCGCACCACCAAGCGTGGTTTCAAAAAGCGCACGCGCGTCGGTATCCTCCCACCCCTTCAGATCGGAACTGCGGCCCGACAGGCCGGTCTTGCCGAATGGCCCCGGCATGACAATTCCCGTTCCCAGGAGGCGCTCATCAACAACTCCGGCGGCCTCAAGCATCCGTTCGCGAAGGCTTAGTACCCTCCCCACGACAATTTCCGGTGAGTTGTCCGCCAGTTCCGTTCGCGCGGTATCGACAGTGGTTCCAGTGAGGTCCAGCAAGGCGGTGAATATGGCATCCGGACGGATTTCAACGCCGAAGGCATAGCCCCCTTTGGGATCCACCCCGTATTGGACGGCAGGCAAGCCGCGACCGGCAATTCGGGTCCCCTTTTCAAGGATCAGGCCTTCGCCCAACAGATCGGCTATAATGTTCGAGACGGCCTGGGTCGACAGTCCGAGGGCACGGGCAATCTCGGCGCGGCCCATCGTACCGGCTGCCTGAATATGCCCAAGCACCGCCTGCCGGTTCCGGTTCCGGCTGCGCAGCGGGTTGGACCCCTTGATTTGAGTTTCGCTCTTCATTCCCTGTTATTAACTCAAGAAAATTGACAATTCAATTTATTTGACTTAATCACATTCCGATAGGCGGCAAAAGACTGCCAGTCCGGTGCGATACGGTCACACCACTCCAGATGGGAGCATCAGCAATGTTGAAGCAGTTAAAGCGCATGGCGCTGGGTGGGGTTGCCGCTGCAGCGACCCTGATAGGAAGTTCGGCCTGGGCTGTCGAAATCGAATATTGGCAATACTTCTTTGATGCCCGTGTCGAGGCCATGGAACAATTGATCGAAAGGTTCCAGGAAGCCAATCCGGATATCACGGTCAAGATGACCCATTTCCCATATGCCGACTACCGGACGAAGGTGGCAGCCGCCATTCCGGCGGGTGAAGGCCCGGATGTGGTGCAATTGTTCTACGGCTGGCTGAACGATTACATCGAAGCTGACCTGATCCAGCCTCTTCCCAAGGACGTCTTCGATCCGGCAAAGATCGATTCCGAGTTCTTCCCCATGGTACAAGCCATGAAAAAGGACGGCACTTACTACGCATTGCCGACTGCGGTCCGTTCGCTGGCGCTCTTCTACAACACCCGGCTCTTTGACGAGGCCGGCATTGAAGCCCCACCGGCAACCCTCGATGAGCTTGTTGATACGGCCAAGAAGCTGACCAAGCTCGATGGAGCCGGCAACATCACGCAGGTCGGTATCACCACAGGCATGAACGCACAGGATCACCATTGGTGGCGCGAAGTGCTCGTTCGTCAGTTTGGTGGCGACCCTTATGGAAACGACTATCAGACCGTCAATTACAACAATGAAGCCGGCCTCGATGCCCTGAATTTCTATGTCGGCCTGGAAAAAGATCACAAGGTGACCCAATCAGGCTTCATGGACGAGCCTCAGGCAGCCTTCAAGGGTGGTCGTGCAGGCATGCACATCGACGGCTCTTTCCGCATCGGATCGCTCAACAAGGTGCGTGGCCTAAAATGGGGCGTTGCCGAGCTGCCCGCTGGCCCGGACGGCAAGAAGTCCAACTACTCCTCCTATTGGGTGAATGGCATCACCACCAAGGCCGAGGGCGAAAAGTATGACGCCGCGGTAAAGTTCCTCGACTTCCTCACCTCTGACGAGGCGATGCAGGTCTGGCTGGATGTTGTTGGTGAACTGCCGGCGAAGCCGTCTGTCGGTCTTGTCGAGAAAAACGCCAACGACCCGACCTATGGCCCGTTCATTCGTGGTCTTGAATACGCGAACACGACAAAGTTCGCCAACGAATCCGCACAGCGCCAGGCCCTGATGGACATGGTTGCCCGGATCGATATCGAAGGACAGGACCCGACAGAAAGCCTCAACGCTGCGGCCGCCGAGGAGCAGAAGATCCTGGACGAGTACTACGGCAAGTAATCTTCGCCTGAAGGGGCTGCCGGAAAACCGGCGGCCCGAACCTTTCGCATAAGCGGTGCGGGTAATGTCAGCCTACAAAAATCTATCGATCCGGCAGAAACAGATTCTGTGGGCATGGATCTTCCTTGCCGTACCGACGCTCTTCTACGTCGTGATCCGGTTCTATCCGACAGGCGCAGCCTTTGTGACTTCGTTTCAGGACTGGAACCTTCTGGGCGCACGCACGTGGACCGGCATGGACAACTACGTGAAGCTCTGGAACGACCCGGTCTTCTGGAAGGTCTTCCGCAACACATTTGCCTATCTTCTGCTCGGCACACCCGTTTCCCTCGTGATCAGTTTTGTCATTGCCTATCACCTGGACAAGACGCGGTTCATGCACGGCTTCCTGCGCATGCTTTATTTTCTGCCGTTCATGACTTCAGCTGTCGCCATGGCCTGGGTGTGGCGCTGGTTCTATCAGCCGGTTCCGATTGGCCTCTTCAACAACATGCTGGCTTCGATCGGCATTCCGCAGATCGAGTTCCTGAATTCCACCACCAACGCGCTGCCCTCGGTTCTGGCACCGGCGGTGTGGGCAGGGCTGGGTTTCCAGATCATCATCTTCATGGCGGGACTGCGTGCCATTCCGGTCAGTTACTACGAGGCGGCACGCATTGACGGCGTCGGCTGGTGGACGGTCCTGACACGCATAACGCTGCCGCTGCTGAAGCCGACCATCGTCTTTATTGTTGTCTTTTCCTCCATCGGCTTCCTGCGGATTTTCGACCACGTCTTCAACATGACGACCAACAACCCCGGTGGGCCGCTGAACTCAACCAAACCGCTCGTCCTGATGATCTATGAAACAGCGTTCAGCAGTTTCGACATGGGATACGCGGCAGCACAGACCGTTGTTCTGTTCGTCATTCTGCTGCTTGTCAGCCTGTTTCAGCTCTGGATTCTTAGAGGGGACAACACATGACCATCGCCTCTGAAGCATCCGGGCAAACTCACGCAAACACGGATTCTCTGTTCTCCAGGAAGGCGAACAAGCAACGCAACATGGGCCAGGTCCTGCGTTGGATGGTGCTGTTTCTTGGTGGCGTGATCATGATTGCGCCCATCGTCTACATGATCTCGACGTCGCTGAAATGGCCCCACGAGGTCTACAACGTCAATCTGATCCCCGAAGAACCCACGATCGAGAATTACACATATGTTCTTGAAGACGGGCGGTTCTACGGCTGGTTCGTCAACTCGATCATCATTGCGCTGATAACGACGGCATCCAACCTGTTCTTCGACAGTCTCGTTGGTTACACGCTTTGCAAGTTCCGCTTTCCCGGCCGCCAGATCGTCTTCATCGCAATCTTGTCGACTTTGATGATCCCGACCGAAATGCTGGTGATCCCCTGGTACATGATGAGCCAGTCCTTCGGTTGGCTGGACAGCTACTGGGGCATCATGTTCCCCGGATTGATGACCGCCTTCGGAACCTTCCTGATGAAGCAGTTCTTTGAAAGCGTTCCGGACTTTTGTAAGGTGGTGTCGTTAAATTCCCTTTTAGAACCGACCGACCGTAGCAGTCATAATATCGCTTATGCTATTACCTACAATGCTTGTGTCTTCTTGATTTGTCATGCACGCGACTGCCGCGTGATGAACTTTAACTTGTAATAGCGCAGTTGGTTTAGCGCCCGTTTGCTGCAGGAAGTTTTGGGTCGAAAGAATGCTCTCGGTGGATCAGAGTAACTGGCGAGTGCTGCCTTTGTTATTATACATTAACAAAAACAGTACTAACTGACAGTCCGAACTTTATTAATACTTACTGACATCAGAGTGACGCAAAATTAAACAAGCCGCACTGCTGACGGATGACAATCTCCATAATTTTTTATGTCAACATGACTTGAAAAGGGTGCTATAAAAATCATTTATCATGAATGATATATATGTGTCATGTTTTTGTTTTGCTGTGTAGATGAGGTTCGTTCCGGGACATACAAAAGTCTTTTCCACCCTGACCAACTAATAACAGGCAAAGAAGATGCTGCGAACAACTATGCTCGTGGTCACTACACTGTGGGAAAAGAATTTATCGATACGACCTTGGACAAAATCAGAAAACTGGTAAGAAACTCTTTTTAAAGCACTGTTTGTAATGCTGCGGCTTCAAGCAGGAGCCAGAAAAAAACAAAGCCAAGCAGGGAGAGCCAGCAGATGTTATAATCAATAGAGCTGCATCAGCACGATTCTGTCTCATGGGCTACTGGTACAGTCATGGGTCAACTTCCTCCTGACTAGCTTCGGCGATTTTATCGACTATTCAATGACTGCAGGGTGGTCTTTCGTTGCTTATTTTGATATGTGCTGCTTTTTAATATTTATTTTGATAACGTTTCTTTCCCTTCTCTTTTTTCCTCACGTGTTAGTGTTACCTCGTTATAAGTTTATTTACGCTTTTTTTTCTCAAATTTCTTTCCAGGCGGACCAATGTACAGGTCTTCAAGGATTTCTCTTATTCCATTCCTTTGGTGGCGGTACTGGTTCAGGATTCTCCTCTCTTCTCATGGAACGCCTATCTGTTGATTATGGCAAGAAATCGAAGTTGGAGTTCTCTATCTACCCTGCTCCTCAGATCTCTACTGCTGTCGTTGAGCCATACAATTCTATCCTGACCACCCACACT
>JBCCVB010000157.1:0-16204 GCA_039195965.1 Pseudomonadota bacterium | reverse complement strand
TCTCTCTATATATAGCGCTGGAAAGATCTGTTCGAAAGTTGCCCTTGGGGCATGCAGATTGAAACCACAGAACCGTCAAAATGTGATATTAGGCAATGCGTCATATCCGCCGGAAGCAGGGCTGGCGGACTGGAAACAATTGACCTTTTTATTCAAACACTGCATGAAGCGTGATCTGTTTTGTTTGGCGCAGCCAAACTGAAAGCCCCGGCTTTGTGCAAACGGGTTTGATCTGCTGATTAGCTGTATGAAGGACCGGACGGGTATTTATGCATTTTGGACCTTTTCATAATACGCAGTCCAATCGCATCGAACTCGGCGAAGAACCGCCTTTGCGAGCATATGAAGGCCGCAGTGGCATGGCCGACCGCAGGCGAGTCTCCTTGCGCTGGCTGGCGGGCACGGTTCTGACCGGCGTTACCTCTCTTGTCTTGATGGGCGGCGCACTGATGGCTGCCCTCGACGGTCAATACAGTGTTGAAGCCGCCCCTTCTTCCGGAACCTTGCTGGACGGCCTCTCGGTTTCCAATGGTGGTAGCACGAAGGGCGATCGCGTGCTTCGGACGGCAACCGAATACTCCAGCAAGCATGTCATTGACGTGAATGTCGTCTCCCGTGTGGGCGACAGGGATAATATCAGGGTCCAGCCGCACGTCTTCGTCAGCGCTACCCTGGCAACCCGCAACGACCCGGAACTCGCCACACAGATCCCCGCATTCAATCCGTTGAACATGTTTGCGGAAAACCTGGAGGACGATGTTTCCGGCGCGGCGGCAGAAGCTGCAACGTCACTGCTTGCTGACTCCCTATATGGTGCAAAGCTTGAGAACGAGGTCAGCATCAGCCTGACAACATTCCCGTCATCCAGCTCTGAGATCGATCTCGGCGAAACCCTGACGGAAACTGAAGTCGAACTGAAAGTTCGTGAAACAGCTCGCACGATGTCCATCGATGCTGTCGAGATGGCGGCAAAAACGTTGGTTGATCCGGGCCGGTTCGATTTCAATCTTGCTCTTCAACCCGATCTGGAACGCTACGCGGTCCGGATCACACCCGAAAACGTCTCTTTCGTTTCCAAGCGCGACGAAGAAATTCGTTTTGCCGGCATGGATGAGAGCATCGTCCCGGTCACAGCGGGACAGTCTTTCGCGGATCTTCTTCTGGATTATGAAGCGACTGAAACAGAGGCCACATCGATCACTTCTGCCTTTGCAAACCTCTTCGGCATTTCCGAGCTTGAAGAAGGTCAAAGGCTTCGTATCGCTTACGCGCCGTCTCCCGATGATCTGGAGCGCATGCGTCCGGAACGTGTCAGCCTCTATACAGACACCGATCATGAAGCGACCGTTGCCCGGTCGGACAGCGGCGATTACATCAAGGCGGAGCAGCCGAGCACGTTCCTGGCGGATGCCTTTGCCGAAGCGGACCGCGTTTCCTATGGCGGACCGACCCCGGCCATCTATGACAGCCTTTATCAAACCGCGCTTGAGCAGGAGATGCCCGAAGAGATCATCAACGATCTCGTGCGCATGTTCTCCTTTGACGTGGACTTCAATGCACGTGTCCAGCCTGGCGATGCGCTGGAGCTGTTCTACACCGAAGGCGACGCCAATTCCGGACCCAAGATTCTCTATGCGGCATTGAACACGGGCGATTCGACGCGTGAGTTCTACCGTTACCGGACCCCGGACGACGGTGTCACCGACTTCTATGACGAGTCAGGCCAGAGTGCGAAGAAGTTCCTGATCAGGAAGCCGCTCAATGGCGGAAAGTTCCGCTCAGGCTTCGGCATGCGCCGGCACCCGATACACAAATATACCAAGATGCACCGTGGTGTTGACTGGTCGGCACCACGCGGCACGCCTATCATGGCAGCCGGTGACGGCGTCGTCATCAAGGCAGGCTGGAGTTCCGGATATGGACGGCGCATCGAACTGCGCCACACAAACGGCTACACCACCACCTACAATCACCAGACCGGCTTCGCCAAGGGCATCAAGGAAGGCGCTCGCGTCACCCAGGGTCAGATTATCGGCTATGTCGGATCAACCGGCCTGTCGACCGGCCCTCACCTTCACTACGAAGTGCTCGTGAACGGCCGCTACATGGACCCGATGCGGATCAAGCTTCCAAAGGGCCGCACCCTGGAGGGTGAAATGCGCGCGACCTTCGAAGCCGAACGTCACCGGCTCGACACGCTGCTCGATCGCGCCCGCAAGCCTTCCCGGATTGCAGCACTGAATTAGGCTGAGGTCTTTCCCATAGTTCAAATGCAAGACGCCCGCGGAACACAAGTCCCGCGGGCGTCTTCATTTGGTGGTCTCTGTTTCCTCAGGCTGCGGCGCTGCTTGCACCTTCAACCTGAAACACCAGCCTGTCGGCACCGGCGGAAACGTCTACCGTTTGGCCATCCAGAACATCACCAGCCAGCAGTTTCTCTGCAAGAGGATCCTGAACGTCCTTCTGGATCACCCGCTTCAGCGGTCGCGCTCCATAGGCCGGGTCGTATCCCTTCTGGGCAAGCCAACCGAGAGCACTGTCGTCCAGATTCAAGGTGATCTTCCGATCGGACAGCAGGTCTCTCAGACGCTCGAGCTGGATGCTGACGATATCGGCCATCTGCGAACGCTGCAGACGATGGAACAGGACGATTTCGTCCAGGCGGTTCAAGAACTCGGGACGGAAGTGCCCACGCACCGCTGTCATCACCTCGTCGCGAACGGCGTCGGTATCCTGTCCTTCCGGCTGGTTGACCAGATACTCGGCACCCAGGTTCGAAGTCATGATGATCAACGTATTGCGGAAGTCCACGGTTCGGCCCTGACCATCGGTCAATCGGCCATCGTCGAGAACCTGTAGCAAGACATTGAAGACATCACTGTGTGCCTTCTCGATCTCGTCGAACAGAACGACCTGATAAGGACGTCGCCGGACAGCTTCCGTAAGAGCTCCGCCTTCCTCATAACCGACATAGCCAGGAGGAGCCCCGATCAGCCGGGCAACGGAGTGTTTCTCCATGTATTCCGACATGTCGATACGCACCATTGCGCTATCGTCGTCGAACAGGAAACTGGCAAGCGCCTTGGTCAGCTCCGTCTTACCGACACCGGTCGGGCCAAGGAACATGAACGAACCGATCGGTCTGTTCGGATCCTGAAGTCCGGCACGCGCCCGGCGTACGGCTGTCGACACTGCGTGGATTGCCTCTGCCTGTCCGATGACTCGGCCTGCCAGAACATCTTCCATACGCAAGAGCTTTTCACGCTCGCCTTCCAGCATCTTGTCGACCGGAATTCCGGTCCACTTGGACACCACGTGAGCAATGTGAGATGGCGTGACAGCCTCATCCACCATTGCATCAGTGTCTTCAGAAGCTTCCGCATCTGCCAGTTGGCGCTCCAGATCAGGCACCACACCGTAGGCAAGTTCGCCTGCTTTGGCGAGATCTCCGCGACGCTGTGCGATTTCCAGATCGATTCGGGCCTGTTCCAGCTGCTCCTTGATTTTTTGTTCAAGGTTCAGCTTTTCCTTCTCGCCGAGCCAGCGGTTGGTCAGGGCCTGCGACTGTTCTTCCAGATCGGTCAGTTCCTTTTCCAGTTTGGCCAGACGGTCCTTGGAGGCCTGATCGCTTTCAGCCTTGAGCGCTTCACGCTCGATCTTCAGCTGAATGATCCGCCGATCCAGTTCGTCCAGTTCTTCCGGTTTGGAATCAACCTGCATCCTCAGCCGGCTGGCCGCTTCGTCCACCAGGTCAATGGCCTTGTCCGGCAGGAAGCGGTCCGTGATGTAGCGGTTCGACAGGGACGCGGCCGAAACGATGGCGGAATCGGTGATGCGAACGCCGTGATGGAGTTCATATTTTTCCTTGATCCCGCGCAGGATCGAAACCGTATCCTCAACGGTTGGCTCCGTTACGAATACAGGCTGGAAACGCCTTGCAAGTGCGGCATCCTTCTCCACGTGCTTGCGGTACTCATCAAGCGTGGTGGCGCCGACACAGTGCAGTTCTCCCCTTGCAAGAGCGGGTTTCAGCAGATTGGACGCATCCATGGCGCCATCGGCCTTGCCTGCACCGACAAGCGTGTGCATTTCGTCAATGAACAGGATGATCTTGCCGGCAGCTGCCTCAACTTCCGAAAGAACAGCCTTCAATCTCTCTTCGAACTCGCCGCGATATTTGGCACCGGCAATCAGCGCGCCCATGTCGAGGGCCAGCAATTGCTTGTCCTTGAGCGATTCGGGAACGTCACCATTGACGATTCTCAGCGCCAGGCCTTCGGCGATTGCCGTCTTGCCAACGCCCGGCTCACCGATAAGGACCGGGTTGTTCTTGGTCCGGCGGGACAGAACCTGGATCGTCCGGCGTATTTCTTCATCCCGACCAATGACAGGGTCAAGCTTTCCGTCCCGTGCAACCTGCGTCAGGTCCCGGGCGTATTTCTTCAAGGCGTCATACTGATTTTCAGCTGTGGCGCTATCTGCTGTCCGGCCCTGGCGCAGCTGGTTGATGGCCTCATTCAGCGCATTGGGCGTTATACCGTGCCGCTTCATAAGCTTTCCGGCTTCGCTCTCGCTGTCCATGGCAAGGGCAAGCAGCAACCGCTCGACGGTGACATAACTGTCACCGGCCTTTTCGGCGATCTTTTCAGCTTGTTCGAAAAGGCGCGCCGTCGCCTGAGCCATATAAAGTTGCCCAGCCCCACCGGAAACCTTCGGCATCTTGTCCAAGACACCTTCCAGATCTCCCTTGAGAGCCTTTGCCTGTCCACCGGCACGATCAATTAGGCCGCTGGCCATGCCTTCGGAATCATCCAGAAGAACCTTCAGGATATGTTCCGGAGAAAACTGCTGATGCCCCCGACCAAGCGCAAAGGTCTGAGCCGACTGGACGAATCCGCGGGCGCGCTCAGTGTATTTTTCAAAGTTCATTCGTTACCTCCTACCCGTCCTCACCACCCGAAGCGTGGGGAACGTCGTTGGATACGGACCCCGATCCCGGGCATCCGTGCAGCCTCCATGAGCGCTGCTCTTCCTATATAGTGTTGCATTTTCATCACAAAAGACCCTGCGACGGAAAAGCTCAACTCAAACAAAAAACGGCGCCCTTCCGGACGCCGTCTTATCGTTTTCAGCTTGATTGAAACTGACTATTCACTGGGTGCCGCCGCTTCTGCAGGAGCCTCTTCCGCGGCCTTGGTACGGCGTGGGCGGGTTGTCCGGCGGCGAGGCTTCGGCTTCTCTTCATCCGAAGCGTCACCTGCAGGTTCCGCAGCCTCGGCCGTCGCTTGAGTGGCCTCTTCAGCGGACGTTTCCGCTGATGATCTGCGTGGGGTTCTCGCTCTTGGAGTCCGGGTACGGCGCCGCGGCTTTTCCTCGGCAGCTGCCTCGTCGGCATCTGCTTTCTGGCCCGCACCGTTCACCTGACCTTCCTGATCGATCACCGGCATGTCTTCGATAAAGGGCTGTGGGCTGTCGGCATCGACAACTTCGCCTTCAGCAGAAGTCGCACGCTCTTGAGGAGCCCGTTCCTGGGAAGCACGTTCCTGAGGAACTCTTTCCTGTGAACCCCTGTCCTGAGACGGACGCTCTGAACCGTTCACCGGAGCTGCGCCATTTGCAGTTGCTGCGTCCTGGCCATCTTCAGCTTCGTTGCGAACGGCCGGCTGCGCGGCTGGCTGCTGCTGCGGTTGCGCCGCAGCCACAATGCGGAGGTAGTGTTCCGCATGCTGATTGTAGTTTTCGAACATCACACGGTCGCCAGATGCCTGTGCATCGCGGGCAAGCTGCTGATACTTTTCCGCAATATGCATCGCTGTGCCGCGGATTTTCACATCAGGACCGTTAGATTCGTAAGTCCGGGTTAACGGATTAGGTCCCTTGCGGCCCCGTCCGCGCATACGCTTATTGCTTTGATTTCCTGGTCTCATCCTGCCGTTTTCTCTTACGGAACGGCGGTCAGCTGTTGACTGACCCAACATCGGAATTGCCTAAAACCGACACGAAATACACACCGAAACCAACAATGCTGGTTAGCGGCTGTCATTGAAAACCCACGCAGCGCGCTAAAGGCCACTGGCCAACGCGCTTGTCTTTTTCTTCGACAGTCCGAAACACCGGATAGCCCGATTTGCAACGGATTCCACAACGCTTAATCTTCGTTTTTCCTCACGTTGCCGGATGCGTATGCCCCGCTGAACGCTGATCACATTTCCGGTCTCGGCAAGGTGAACCTACCCGTTTCCGCCGCGATTTCCAAGTGCTTTTTCACCTTAAGGTCAAAACAATGAAATTACATCTTTCGAGCAACGACGACTCGATCGTTCCCGGCGAGATCGTTAATGATTTCAATTGCTCCAAAGCCATGATGACGCAGCTGTTTTTTGACATCTTCCGCCTGATCGCAACCAATTTCAAAAGCAATTTGACCACCAGGCCGCAAAAGATGAACCGCATCTGTAACAATACGGATATAGGCTTCGAGGCCGGTTTCGCCTCCATCTAGTGCCAATTTTGGGTCGTGTTGAATCACTTCCCTGGACAGATCTTTGAGAATCGCTGTGCGAATATATGGCGGATTGCTGTCGACCCAATCCAGATGCTGGCTGCGAGCCGAACCATCGTTCTGTTTCAGTGCCGAGAGATAGTCTGCGCACAACGGGAAAAAGCGCCCCTGGACTTCGTGAGCGGTGGCATTCTCGGTAGCACAAGCCAAAGCGTCTTCCGAAAGGTCAACAGCGATCATCTCGCATTGCGGAAGTTCTGCCAAAAGAGTAACGGCGATCGCACCCGTGCCAGTCCCGATATCACACATCAGACTCGGGATTTCAGGGTCGCATCTCTGCAAGACCGCGTCGATCAGGACCTCAGTATCAGGACGGGGCTCCAACGTGGCCGGGTTCAGACGGAAACACCGGCCATAGAACTCGCGCTCACCAAGGATCCGGCCGACAGGCATGCCACCAAGTCGCTTTTCCGCATGGTGCTGTACGACGTCGATCCCTTCGGACCCGACCTCATCCGTTTCATTGAAAACGAGATCGGAGACAGATACGCCCAGGCCAGCACTGACCAGGAGCTTTGCATCCAGATCAGGTGTCACCAGACCGGCCTGTCGGAACTGATTGCGAACCTGACGGTAAAGCTGACCGACCAGCATGATCAGATTTCTTCGGAAGCAAGCAGGTTGGCCTGATGATCCATGATCAGTGCGTCGACGACTTCGCCGAGCCCTTCGCCTGCAATAATCTGCTCGAGCTTGTAGAGTGTCAGACCGATACGGTGATCCGTTACGCGGCCCTGCGGGAAGTTGTAAGTTCTGATTCTTTCCGATCGATCGCCGGACCCGACCTGGAGCCGTCGCGCTTCTGTCCGTTCACTGGCAGCGCGTTCACGTTCTTCGTCGTAAATGCGGGCACGCAGCAGCTGCATGGCACGCGCCTTGTTCTTGTGCTGCGAACGTTCGTCCTGGACGGCAACAACGATTCCGGTTGGAATATGCGTGATGCGTACCGCGGAATCCGTTGTGTTGACGTGCTGACCGCCTGCGCCTGATGCCCTGAAGGTATCAATGCGCAGATCGCTTTCCTGAACATCGACATCGACATCTTCAGCCTGCGGCAGAACCGCAACCGTCGCCGCCGAGGTATGAATACGTCCGCCGGACTCGGTGGCCGGAACGCGCTGCACCCGGTGCACGCCGGATTCGAATTTCAGGCGCGCAAAAACATTGTCACCGGATATGGAGGCAATCACTTCCTTGTAGCCGCCGACCTCACCTTCGCTGGTGGAAAGAATTTCAACTTTCCAGCCCTGAAGCTCGGCATAACGCTGATACATGCGAAACAGATCGCCTGCGAACAAGGCCGCTTCGTCCCCGCCGGTCCCGGCACGCACTTCAAGAATGGCATCGTTGGCGTCCGCGACATCCTTCGGCAGAAGACCGATGCGAACATCCTGCGTAAGCTGTTCAACGCTGCCGGTAAGCTCTTCGCGTTCCATCTCGGCAAGTTCGCGCATTTCAGCGTCGGTGTCCGAATCGGAGATCAGCGATTCTGCTCCGGCAAGATCTTCCTCCGCCTTGATCAGGGCGCGGATCTTTTGGACCAGAGGCTCCAACCCGGCATATTCGCGGGACAGCTTCACATAAGCAGCCGGATCAGGGTTGGACGACATCATGTGTTCGAGTTCGGCAAACCGGTCCAGCAAATTATCGAGTTTATGACGCGCCAGCATACGCGCAGGTTCTCCTAGAACTTTTTATTGGATGGGGTACGCATGTTGCAGCTAGAGCGCAACATCCGTCTCGCCAGCAAACCGCTTCAGCACTTCGCGTATATTGCTGTCGTCATGTCCCGGTTCGAGCCGAGGCAGAAGTCGCGCAGACAAACGCCCCGTATCAAGAGTACGCAGCATGGCCTTTACCGGACCAAGAGCTGCAGGCGCCATTGACAAATCCCTGTAGCCCAGACCGACCAGCGCCATGGCCTCCAGCGGGCGGCCTGCAAGTTCGCCGCACAAGGTCACTGGAACATGAGCCTTATTTGCTGCGTCGACTATGGATTTCAAGGCCCGAAGGAAAGGGATACTCAAAGTATCGAACCGATCCGCCACACGGGTGTTGCCACGGTCAACTGCGCAGAAGAACTGGAATAGGTCATTTGAACCGACGGAAACAAAGTCGACATAACCCATCAGTTCATCCAGCTGGAACAGAAGTGACGGTACTTCGACCATGACACCGAGACGGACGTTTTCCGGCGTTGCATGCCCGTGCTGCCGCAGATGTTTGACTTCCTTGTCGACCAGAGCTTTCGCCTGCAGGAATTCATCGACCTCCGCCACCATCGGGAACATCAGCTTCAGATCGCGGCCGGCAGCGGCATGCAACAACGCGCGTATCTGCGTTCGCAACAGCCCAGGTCGGTCAAGACCAAGGCGCAGAGCACGCCAGCCCATGGCCGGATTTTCTTCCTGGATCGAGCGCAGATACGGCAGAACCTTGTCGCCGCCAATGTCCAGAGAGCGGAATGTTACCGGCTTTCCTTCAGCGGCATCCAGTATCTGGCTGTATTGAGCTTGCTGCTCCCGCATTCTTGGGAAGGAGGAAGCAACCATGAACTGCAATTCGGTGCGGAAAAGTCCAACTCCCGCAGCGCCTGATTCGGCAAGGTGCGGCAGGTCAATCAAAAGTCCCGCGTTCATCTGCAGGGAAAATTCGACACCGTCCTTTGTGACGGACGGTTTGCTGCGCAGGCGCCGATATTGCGCCTGCCGTCTTGCACGGAACCTGACCTTCTCCGCATACGCATTTTCAAGGTCGGTCGCAGGGCGCAGATGCACCTCTCCGGTGTCGCCGTCCACGATGATCGCATCACCGCCGTCGGCCATGCCCACGATGTCTTCCACCAGGCCGACAGTCGGAATTCCAAGAGCACGCGCAACAATCGTTACGTGACTGGTCGGTCCGCCTTCCTCCAGCACCAGACCACGGATGCGGTCGCGGCCATAGTCGAGAAGCTCAGCGGCTCCCATGTTGCGACCGACAATTATGGCATCCTGCGGCAGCTCATCCACGCTCGGGCCATGTTCGCGACCCATCAGCTCCCGAATCAGGCGGTGAGCGAGATCGTCAAGATCATGAAGGCGTTCGCGCAGATAAGGATCCGTCTGGCGCAACATGCGGGCGCGGGTATCGCTCTGCACCTTCTCAACCGCAGCCTCCGCGGTCAGTCCGTTTTTGATCGCTTCTTCAATCTTGCGGATCCAGCCCCGGTCATATGCAAACATCCGGTAGGCTTCCAGAACCTCCCGGTGTTCCCCGGAAGCAGCAATTTCACCGCTGGCCAGGAGATCATCAATGGAGAGCCGGAGCCGGTTGATCGCGCCTTCGAGGCGATTCTTTTCTCGATCGGTATCTTCCGCGATGAGATTGGTAACAACAACGCGCGGCTCATGCAGGACCACGTGCCCAAGGCCGACACCTTCCGCCAGACCGACACCGGTCGCGGTGATCGGACGGGACAGATCCAGTCCTGTTGCCTCCTGGGCAATCGCCTCCAGTTCCCCTGCTGCCACCATTTCGGCGATCACCATTGCTGTCGTCTGCAGTGCCTCGACTTCGTCTTCCAGATAGGTGCGGTGCGACTGGTTTTGAACCACGAGAACGCCGAGAGTCCTACCCGCACGAAGGATAGGCACACCGAGGAATGAATTGTAGGCCTCCTCGCCGGTTTCAGGCAAATAGGTGAAGCCCGGATGAGCACTGGCGTTGGGAAGATTTAGCGGGCGCGCTTCCGCGGCAATCAAGCCGACAAGACCCTGGCCGACACGCAAGGAGGCATTGTGAACCGCTTCCCGGTTCAACCCTTCAGTGGCATAAAGCTCAAGAACGCCGTCGGCCCGCAGAATATAAACCGAACACACTTCGGCGACGACATTTGATGCAATCAGCACCACAATCTTGTCGAGTCGCTCTTGCGCCGTGATCGGCTCCGCCATGACTTCACGGAGCCTGCGGAGCAATAGGCGCGGTCCGGCTAGGTTGCTGCGCATTGCGCCCCCGTTTTATCCCGCTTTTGACAAGCCCCGGCTCAGGTTAACACCAGAGCCGGCTTGCCGGATAGACTATCCATCTAACCCGTATAGCGAATGGAGAGTCCGCACTGCAAGTTCCGCATACGCAGAATCAATCAGAACAGAGATCTTGATTTCCGAGGTTGTGATCGCCCGGATGTTGATCCCCTTCGACGCCAGACCGCTGAAGCACTGAGCTGCGATACCCGCGTGAGACCGCATTCCGATACCGATAACGGATACCTTAACAACGTCCGTTGCACCTTCAAGGTTCTGGAAACCGATCTCTTCACGGTTGTCCACCAGCACCTTCTTCGCCCGTTCGAAGTCTCCTTCGGGAACGGTAAAGGTGATATCCGTGGTTTTTCCGTCCGGTGAAATGTTCTGGACGATCATGTCCACGTTGATATGGGCGTCAGCCAGAGGCCCGAACACGGATTCCGCAACACCTGGCTTGTCGGCCACGTCGCGAATTGAGATCTGAGCTTCGTCCTTGGCATATGCAATGCCGGTGACTACCTGCTGTTCCACGAGTTCATCCTCGTCGCAAATTAGAGTACCAATCGGAAGGCCGTCTTCGCCGACCTGCGGCGCATCCGGATCGTCGAAACTGGAGCGTACGAATGTCCTGACACCGTGCACCATGGCCATTTCGACAGATCGTACCTGAAGAACTTTCGCACCAAGCGACGCCATTTCGAGCATTTCCTCGAACGAAACGCGTTCAAGGCGTTGAGCTTTGGGCACAATGCGCGGATCGGTCGTGTAAACACCGTCAACATCGGTATAGATATCACAACGGTCCGCCTTGATCGCCGCAGCGATGGCAACGGCACTGGTATCGGAACCGCCTCGGCCCAATGTCGCAATGCGGTTGTCCGGTGACATACCCTGGAAACCGGCAAGCACTGCAACCTGCCCCTGCTCCAGACGCTCTGTCAGGAAATCGCCTTCGATCTCGCGAATGCGGGCCGCACCGTGATTCTCATCGGTCTTGATCGGCACCTGCCACCCTTGCCAGGATCGGGCATTGACGCCCATGTCCTGAAGCACAATTGCCAACAGGCCGGATGTCACCTGCTCGCCGGAAGCAACCACCGCATCATACTCCCGCGCATCATGCAGAGGCGCTGCTTCGCGGCAGAATTGCACCAGCTTGTTGGTCTGTCCGGCCATGGCCGAAACGACGACCGCAACCTGATGACCGGCATCCACTTCCCGTTTCACATGGCGCGCGACATTACGGATGCGATCCAGATCGGCAACCGAAGTCCCACCAAATTTTAAAACCAGTCGGGCCATACCACTCGTAATCTTTTAATCGTGTCATGAAGCGCCAGACGCTCCGGATGGATCGGCGCACATGCATACAGGCTGCGTTCCTTTGCTGCAACCAGAACTCTTGACAAATGAACTCAGACCTTGGATCGACAGCACTCAGCAGACTAAGCGACGGAACATCAGACCGTTCGCTCGAACGAAAGGTTCGTCCGATGACAGACAAGGCGCAACAATCAACCGGTACGATCGACAGCGAAGAGGTTGCCCGCTTTTCAGCAATGGCTGAACAGTGGTGGGATCCAACCGGAAATTTCAAGCCTCTGCACAAATTCAACCCTGTCCGCCTCGCCTACATCAAGCAAGAAGTCTGTCGACATTTTGGGCGGGACCCGAAGGCGGCGGACGCATTCAAGGGGCTGCGCTTTCTCGACATCGGGTGCGGCGGCGGACTTTTGAGCGAGCCCATGGCACGCCTGGGTGCCGAAGTTGTGGGAGCAGATCCCTCCGAAACCAATATCAAGGTCGCGCAACTTCATATGCAGAAGTCCGGTCTGGAGATCGACTACAGGGCTGAGACTGCGGAAAACCTGGCCGCTGCTGGCGAAACATTCGATGTTGTCCTGAACATGGAAGTCGTGGAGCACGTTGCGGACGTGCCACTGTTCATGGAAGCGACGAGCCAGATGGTCCGACCAGGCGGTCTGATGTTCATCGCGACCATCAATCGCACCATGAAAGCCTATGCCCTTGCCATTGTCGGTGCGGAATACGTGCTGCGGTGGCTGCCCAAAGGAACCCACTCCTACGAGAAGCTGGTTAAACCATCGGAAATCGAAGCACCGGTCAAGGCGGCTGGACTTGAGATCATCGATCGGTCAGGTGTCAGCTACAATCCGCTGACCGACACCTGGGGCCGATCACGTGATATGGATGTCAATTACATGCTGCTCGCCGAGCGGGCGGCGCCGTCCTGATGAGCGATCCGATCGTTCTGGTCCCGGGCCTCTTATGTACTGAAGCCCTCTTTGCTCCGCAAATCACCGCCTTTGCGGATCGGCCGATCATGGTTGCCAATCACCGGGAGCATGACTGTGTTGCCGACATCGCGGCGCATTTGCTGGACCAGGCGCCCGAACGCTTTTCGCTGATCGGGCTTTCCATGGGTGGTTACGTTGCCATGGAAATCATGAGAGTGGCGCCGGAGCGGGTCGGAAAGCTCGCCCTGCTGAACACAAATCCGCGACCCGACACAGCAGATCAGACAAAGAGACGTAAATTCCTGATCGAGCTCACCCGGAAGAAAGGTTTCGGGAAGATACCTCACCTCCTCTATCCCGGTTTCGTTCACGAAAAAAACGAAGAGAATGAAGCGCTGAAGTCGGTCGTTGTCGACATGGCAGTCGAAACCGGAGCCGACGCATTCATGAGACAGCAGACAGCAGTATTCGGTCGTCAGGATTCCCGGCCACGGCTCTCAGAGATTTCCTGTCCTTCCCTGGTTCTGGTCGGCGATGGAGATCGGCTGACACCAGTGGAACTGGCGCAGGAGATCCATCAGCACATCCCTGGGAGCGAACTGTCCGTGATTGCTGGCAGCGGTCATCTGTCGACATTGGAAGCCCCTGAGGAAGTCACCTGCGTTTTGACCGATTTCTTGAACGCCAAGTAATCCAGGCGGCTTTTTCGCGATATTCGAAAAGATCTTGCCGCTTCTTTGATCCCTGTCAAAGATCCGCCTTGCCGTCAGGCTACAGTTACGTCAACTTAGGCGCGGTCCGTTCGTCGGATCTGGACCACACGCCGAATTCTCGCAGGTGTACTGAGCGATACGCCGACCTAGACCATATGTTCAGGCCGGCAAAAGCATGACAGATGGATAGCGGAGGATTTCTCATGCCTACAAAGCGCAATTCAGGTGCATTCGATATCAGCTCCATCATGACTGATTGGCCGATGCCGGCTTTCTCAAACTGGACCCTCGCAGAACGCGAGGACCGGATGGAAGCCAGAACGATCGCCAGCTTTCAGAAAATGGGAGAAACCATGTGGTCCCAGGCCGAAAAAGCCTTTGACGATCACATGGAGTTCGTAAGCCACCGGATTCATGAAGATTTTGAGTGCGCCAAGTCCCTGAGCCAATGCGTTGCGCCTGAGGAAACCGTAGCGACGCTGCAGAACTTTTATTCAAGGATGGCCACGGAATATCAGGAGCACTTTGAAAAACAGGCCACTTTGTTCAGAGACAGCTTTTCCGAGAATGCCGCCGTAGTTGAAGAACTGAACGAAACGGCAATGGAAAATGTGACGGAGTTCAGCAAGGTTGCCGAGGAAACATTGCAGGAAACGCAAACTGCCAAACCGAAAACACGCCGCAAGACCGCAGCGGGTGCAAAACGCTGATGCTTCAACGAGATTAGTTTTAGAGAAAAATTCCACTAAAACGCATCACGCCATAGCGCGTGATGCGGACTTGAGAACAGCTTAGTTCTTGTCGTCCGGAAGTTCCGGCAGCGGCAGCACGGAAATGCCTTCCTCCAACAATTCCTCCGCATCCTGGAGCGTCGTTTCTCCATAGATGCTCCGTTCCTCCGCTTCACCATAGTGGATTTTTCGGGCCTCCGAAGCGAAACTCGATCCGACATTTTCCGAGTTTTCGACGATGCGTGCGCGCACCAGCCGCAACGCCTCGACAATTTCCTTTTGGCGAAGATTTTCCGGCAGCAGCGCAGTGGGCTGCATCGGTGTTGCACTCACAGGCACCGCGACGTCGCCTTTCGTTTCAGGAGCTTCTGTCGGCGCTTCAGCTTCGGCCTTCGCCACCGGCGACAGGGCCTCGCGCTTTCTGGACGTTGAAACAGCGGGAGCCATGAGCCCTTTCTTGACATCAGTCGCGCCGCACATCGGGCAAACGACAAGCTTGCGTTCAACTTGAGCTTCGAAGTCGCCGGAATTGCGGAACCAGCCTTCAAAACTATGAGCAGCGTCACAAACAAGCGTGTATTTGATCAAGCCGGCATCTCCTTAAGCGCCTTGGCATGCAAGAGCTCGAAATCCCGCTCGTTGGCAATGGCTGGGATACGCGCACGCGCTTTGGCAACGTTTTCTGTATCGATTTCAGCGAGAACATAGCCTGGTTCGTCATTCGCCAGTTCCGCGATCACCACGCCCCAAGGATCGACGACAAGGCTGTGCCCGTAAGTCTCCCGTCCGTCCTCGTGGGTGCCGCCCTGCGCGGCTGAAATCACATAAGCGCCATTTTCTATGGCGCGGGCGCGCTGTAGCACATGCCAATGGGCTTTGCCAGTCTGCCGGGTGAAGGCCGCAGGTCCCGTCAGAACCTGCGCTCCGGCACGTGCCTGAGTTCGGAATATTGCGGGGAACCGGACATCGTAACAGATTGCCATTCCGAACTTGGCATACGGCAAATCCGCAACAACGGTTTGAGTTCCTGGTTCGTATGTCTGCGATTCCCGCCAACTTTCGCCGTTCGGCAAGTCCACGTCGAACATATGGATCTTGTCATAACTGGCGGCGACCTCGCCATCCGGCGCAATCAGAAAAGCCCGGTTTGCCACCTTGCCGTTCTGCCGCAATACCGCCAGAGACCCGAGATGCAGATAGATGCCTAACTCGGCCGCGAGCGATTTCGCCCTGGTCAAAAAGAGGTCTTCTTGACCAGACAGGATGCGCTCAAACAATTCCTCTCGGCTGCGGACCAGCACGTTCGACATTTCGGGGGTTTGAACGTATTTGGCTCCCTCTCCCGCGGCTGCCCGTATCAGGGCTTCTGCGTTGTCGGCATTTTCCAAAATGGTTTTGCCGCTTCGAAGTTGAACGCATGCTGCCGTGAACGAGGGCATTCGGTCGCCTTATGTCTGATTGGTAATTCGAGATATCAGGACACTTAATCAGGCCGCGAGCAAAGCGTCCAGCTTTCCGGACCGCTCCAGATCGTGCAGATCGTCACACCCGCCGACATGCGTTTTTCCGACGAAGATCTGCGGAAAAGTCGACCGCCCGTTGGCCTTCTGCAGCATTTCCTTGCGCAAGCCATTGTCGAAAGTTGCATCAAACTCGGTATAGGATACGCCCTTTTTGTCCAGAAGGCGTTTGGCAGCCGTGCAAAACCCACAGAGCTGACGCGTATAAATTTCCACTTTAGCCATTCAAATCGATCCCTTCATTCAACTGGCTCGGCCGGGCACCTGACGAAGTTCCGGCAAAATCCCGGCGTTATATGCGTGCGCTGCGCTGAAACTCAAGAGATAAGACGCCTTAGGGGTCGTCGGGAGTGTTCTGTCCGGTCTGATTTGAAGTGTCCGCATACGCAAATGTGAGCACATCAATTGAT
>JBCCVB010000156.1:0-16350 GCA_039195965.1 Pseudomonadota bacterium | reverse complement strand
CGCCAGCCAGATCGGTTATGCATTTGGTGGCGGCGAAGCGCAGCGTATCCAGCGTGGTTCTTCCGAGGTTCGGGTAGTGGTGCGGAACGTGCTTGAAGCCCGAAACCGGATTGAAGACCTGATGGCGTTGCGCCTCAAGAGCGAGAATGGAGACTGGATCGCGCTTTCATCGGTTGCAGAGATCGTCCCGCGTTATGTTTCAGAGCAGATACAGCGCCGAAACGGCGACCTCATTGTCACGGTTCGCGCAGATGTCAACCGGGAGACTGTTGCACCGGAGGAAATAGCGCAGGCGCTTTTCGATGGGTTTGCGCAGGACCTTGAGGGGAAGTATCCGGGCTGACGGTGGATCAAGGTGGTGAACTGGAACAGATTGGCGAAACGAGAGGAGGGCTCCTACGCGCCTTCATCGTTGCCTGCCTGCTCATCTATATTCTGATGGCGGTGCCGCTCAAATCCTACTGGAAGCCGGTGATTATCATGTCGGTCGTTCCGTTTGGATTTGTTGGAGCCGTGATCGGCCACGGCATCATGGACCTGCCGTTTTCGCTTCTGTCCTTCTTTGGAGTTCTTGCTCTTATTGGCGTGGTCGTGAATGACTCCCTGGTGATGATGACGTTTTACGTTCAATCACGTGAAGAGGGCATGGCTCACGAAGAAGCAACGCTTCGATGTGGCATTGACCGGTTCCAGGCGATCTTTCTCACCACGGCAACGACAGTTGTCGGTCTGATGCCTCTCATGAGCGAGACATCGGAGCAGGCCCGCTATCTCATACCGGCGGCCGTATCTCTGGCCTATGGAGAGATATTCGCAACGCTGATCACCTTGATCCTGATACCGGTGCTGCTCGCGATTTCTGCAGACATTCGAAATCTCGTGTTCGGAAAAAAGGCATCGCAGCCTCTGAAGACCGCTTAACGAATGAGGGGTTTTCCGAGTTGCCGCTGCACAGTTGATTGCGTGCTGCCGGGGAGGTTCCCCGGCAGTTTTCTTTTGCAGTCAGTTGACCGGTGTCAGGTCGAGAACGTCTTGTGTCTTTTCCATTTCCAGTGGAATGTGAATGATCTCTTCGCCTGAGAAGTCCACCGCATCCAACGATACTTTCCGCAGCCTGCGATTATGCTGCGTGTGGAAATAGAGTTCGCGATTTTGCTGGTCCCATGCTGTGGTCCAGATCGTGGAGCTGCGCATGCCCTGAAGGTTCTCGGCTGCCTGATCTGATCCTTCCGCAGCGCCAAGGGGAACGTTGAAATTGTCAAGAATACGCAAGAGTTCGTAGGTTGCTTCGCCGGCATTGTCCGTCGGCCGTGCGGTTTGCGACCACGCAACGGCCCTGACAAAGCGCGATGGAGGGGTAAAGTCACCCGGCAAACCGATCATCCCGCTGCGGCCGCCAAGCGGTGAGAAGTTCATGTCCTCGAGATTCTTGTCTGGAAGAGCAACCGCTGACAGGTTCAGATAGTTCCGAAGATTGGTGATGTGCCAATCAAAACCAGGTGCATTCGTGACCACACCCAGCGGGTTGTCGAACAAGCGCAGTTCCCCGTTCTCGTACTCAATTACAAGTGATTTGCCCGTGGGCTCTACGATCATCCAGTGAGCCTGCACCGGAATGCCGATGGCCTCTTCAACGACTGCAACCACTGCAACATCCTTGAGGCCTTTCTTGACCTCTTCGATGGTCGAAAACTGAGTGAGCACAAAGGCCAGTAGGTCAACTGCCGTAATGGTTTCCTCGGCCTTGGAAGCTTCATATTCAGGATAGGATGCGAAGCCGGGATGATAGAACATGCCACCAGCCAGGCCCGCCTCGTTCATGCCGTCGGCGAGGAAATCCTTTTCAAGCATGTCCAGTCCGACCACACCATATCTGGCCGTCCAGCTCTTCCCGTTGACGCCGTCCGGAGTGGTGCCTGTGAACGCAAGACCGCGCGGAATTATCGCAACGCGCGAATTGAGGTCGAAAGCGCCCCATTCCATGCTTCGACCATAAACAACGCCTCCGTCTTCGGCGATCAGCCGAATACCGGTACAGGCCTGGACAGCATTTATGGATGTGCTCGCCAACATGGCTGCGAGACCAAGGGTCATCACGCGCTTGAAACTGGTAAGTACTGATTTTTTCATAATAATCTCAATGTAATCTGGAAAACGAATGCGAAAGAACATGCTTCAATGCCAGGAGGGTTTCAAGGTGTGGAGACTACGAACAAACGCAAGGGTCTTCGGACAATATGAGGTTTGAACACACCACTGCGTAATCGGAAAAGGACTGTGCCGCGATAGGTGCGGATCAGGATTTGCCCGAAGCGTTCGACAGGCCATTTTCGGTCAAAGAGGCAAGAATTGACCGGGCCCGGATACGGACAGGCTCGTCAACCATCTGACCATCAACCAAGACGGCACCGTCACCTGAGCCTAAAACGCGCCGTGCCCATGAAATCTCCTCCTGAGACGGGGCAAATGTCTTTCTGACTTGGGAAACCTGCTTGGGATGAATGCAGAGCTTGCCGGTCATGCCGAGGCTACGTGCATGCTTCGTGTCCTGCTCAAGTTTTTCGGGATCGTCGAGCTGCGCGGTAACTCCATCTATCGGAGCAGCAATTCCTGCCAATCTGGAGGCAAGCACAAGCTCGGAGCGCACGGGAAGCAAAACGTCTCTTTGATGGGCACAACCAAGGTCCGCACAGTAATCGATGGAGCCAAAAGCCAGGCGAACAACTCCTTCAAGCTCGGCAATGACACGGGCATTTGCGATGCCTTTTGCAGTTTCGATCAAGGCGATTATCGGGGTCTGTCCTCCGAGTGAAGCGTAAAGCGCGGAGATTTCATGAGCAGTCTCGGATTTAGGTAGCATGATGGCTGAGACTGAAAGTTTCTCAATGGCTGCAACGTCTCGCGAATGCCATCTGGTGCCGATACCATTGATCCGCACGATGACGGGTTTGTCGGTGAAATCACAGTTCAGCGATGCGCGCGCAGTGTCTTTATCCTGTGAAGAAACAGCGTCTTCCAGGTCTAGGATAATCGCGTCGGCGTCTGAGGCAGCTGCCTTGGCAAATCGGTCCGGACGAGTTGCCGGAACAAACAGCGGGGCCCTGATCAAGTCTACCATCGGGCGTGAGCCTCCATGGCGATTGGACCATCAGGACGCGCAGTCCAGAGGGTTAGGCCGTCCTGGGTGCTGGCGGCATTGATCGTGAAGTCGTCGGTGTCGAACAGAGGGGAGGTGCTGCGAAAGCGAAACTTCGCAGGTCTTTCACCCTTAATATCGGCGGCAAATTGACAAAGCAGGGTTGCCTGCAGCGGCCCGTGCACGATCAAGCCAGGATAGTTTTCCACGTCGCGTACATAGTCTCTGTCATAATGAATGCGATGTGCGTTGAACGTCATTGCCGAATACCGAAAGAGATAGGCAGCTGATGGCGTTATGCGGCGCGAATGTTCTGCGATCGTTACGGGGGCTGTCGCCGTTTCGCTGACTGGGGCAGAAACGGTTTGAGCTTGGCGGTAGACAATATCCTGCCTCTCGGTCATTGCCAGGTCGCCGGCAGCTGAGATTTCATGTTCGACAGTAACGAAGCAGAGTTGACCGGTGCGTCCCTGCTTCATAACGACATCCTTGACCGTGGAAACACGCGTGACCAGATCTCCCACCCGAATGTCACCGTCAAACAAGAACTCTCCTCCGGCCCACATGCGCCGTGGGAGCGGAACCGGAGGAAGAAAGCTGCCACGTGCGGGGTGCCCATCCTGTCCGAGCTCTTGAGTTGGTGCCGTCGGCGGCGCAAGGCAAAAATGAATGAGAAGCGGCGCGGCAGCGCCAAGTTCCGCCTGGAAACTCCTGTCGAATGTCGCATTGAACTGGTCGACGAGCGTTTCACTCAGGACCTGAGAAGCACTGTCTTTGCGGCCGATCCAACTGCGTAGATGGTCGATGTCCTGCTCCACCGTCACTTCTCCTCGGGCTTGAGGGCAGGCACGGGGCCATATTCACGATCCTCGCCTTCAAAGATGGGCGCGGGCGCAGGATAGGAGAGGGAGCCATTCGGGCTATCAACGGTAATTCTGCGCAAGTGGGGGTGAGTTGACAGTCCCTGCATGTCATGGACCGAAGCCAGGGCGATGTTGGCCTCGGTCAACAAGGCAACGGCTTCGTCCGCACTCTTTTCAGCAAAGGCGGCGGCGACGATACCGTCCGTCTCCTTCCGGTTCTCGACCCGCTCGACATTGGTGGCAAATCTCGGGTCGGTACCGAGTTCAGCTTTCCCGATAAAGTCGGAGCAAAGCTTGATCCATTCCCGATCACTCTGGATTGAAATGAGGATCGGAGGACCTTCCCTGGGATAGAAGACGCCGTAAGGGGCGATGGAAGGATGGGCAAGACCGATACGTTTTGGGGTATGGCCGCCTTCATGGTTCAGAAGCGGAACCGTCAACCAGTCTGCCATGACATCAAACATCGAGATAGAAATCTGCGCACCTTTGCCCGTAACGCCTCTTCGAAGGAGCGCCTCCAGAATAGCGGAATAGGCAGTTGCGCCGGTTGCGATATCGACGACCGAGATGCCGACCCTTGAAGGTTCGGAGGGGCTGCCGGTGATCGAGCAAAGTCCGGATTCCGCCTGGATCAGCAGGTCATAGGCCTTGCGGTTGGCCATCGGACCACTTTCGCCGTAACCACTGATCGAACAAGTAATCAGGCGCGGATGTTCCTTCCGGAGCTCCTCAAGATCGAAACCGAGACGCGCAAGAGCGCCGGGCTTGAGGTTCTGGATCAGGACATCGGCTTTTGCGATAAGCTTGCCGAGTTTTCCCTTGTCGGCGTCCGATCTCAAATCGAGTGTTACCGTATCCTTGCCCCGGTTTAGCCAGACGAAATAGCTCGACTGTCCCTTGGCCACATCATCGTAACCACGCGCGAAGTCACCCTCCGGCCTTTCGACCTTGATCACACGCGCGCCGGCATCAGCAAGCCTTGAAGATGCGAACGGTGCGGCGACAGCCTGTTCGATCGCGATGACTTCAAGCCCTTCAAGCGGAAGTTCCATCAAAATGACCTCGGCATGCCAAGCACATGCTCTGCTACGTAAGAAAGAATGAGATTTGTGGAGATCGGCGCCACCTGGTAGAGTCGTGTTTCCCTGAATTTGCGTTCAATATCGTACTCACAGGCAAAGCCGAAACCACCGTGGCATTGGATGCACGCATTGGCAGCCTCCCAACTTGCCTTTGCCGCCAGATACTTCGCCATATTGGCCTCAGACCCACAAGAGGCACCGGCATCATAGAGAGCGCAGGCCTTGTAACGCATCAGGTCGGCAGCCTCGATTTCGATGAAGGCCTCGGCAATCGGAAACTGAACGCCCTGGTTTTGGCCAATCGGCCGGCCGAAGACCTCACGTTCTCCGGTATACGCGACTGCCTTGTCGGTGAACCAGTAACCATCGCCAATGCATTCGGCGGCGATGAGGGTTCTTTCCGCGTTGAGGCCAGTCAGGATGTATTTGAAGCCCTTTCCTTCTTCGCCAATCAGGTTCTCTTCGGGGATCTCAAGGTTGTCGAAAAACAGTTCATTGGTCTCGTGATTGACCATGTTCGGGATAGGGCGCAATTCCATGCCCGATTTCAGGGCTTCTTTGATGTCGACCAGGAAAATGGACATGCCTTCGGATTTTCTGGCGACGTTAGAAAGTGCTGTCGTGCGGGCGAGAAGGATCATCAGGTCCGAGTGCTGAACCCGGCTGATCCATACTTTCTGGCCGTTAATGACATACCGGTCTCCTTTTTTGACTGCGGTCGTCTTGATTTTTGTCGTATCGGTTCCTGTTGTGGGTTCAGTTACCCCCATGGATTGAAGACGTAATTCGCCGGCGGCGATTTTCGGCAGGTATCTATTGCGCTGTTCTTCAGAACCATGACGAACGAGCGTCGTCATATTGTACATCTGGCCGTGACAGGCACCCGAATTGCCGCCGGCGCGATTGATCTCTTCCATGATTACCGAGGCTTCTGTCAGCCCGAGACCCGAGCCGCCAAATTCTTCCGGTATCAGAGCGGCCAGCCATCCTTCTTTGGTGAGAGCGTCGACGAACTCTTCGGGATAGGCGCGTTCTTCGTCGACCCTGCGATGGTATTCGGCCGGAAATTTTGCGCACAGCGCACGGACACCGTCGCGAATGTCCCGGTAATCGTCTTCAAGAACGTTCATCGGCAAACCAGATCTTCTGTAACAACGTGTTTGCCGAGTTAAGCTCAAGATCGGGCATTAAACAAATATATGTTTTGGATGAATTTCATATAAAATATGTATGAATAGGATCTGCAGACAGAACTCTCATGGACATCAGACAGCTTCGCTATTTTCTGGAAATCGTTGAACACGGGTCGTTGACCCGGGCGTCGGAGCATTTGAATGTCGCGCAACCGGCCTTGTCGTTGCACCTGAAAAACATGGAAGAGCAGCTTGGCACCCGGCTCCTCAACCGAAGTCGCACGGGAGTGACACCGACCGAAGCCGGCAATTTACTCGTGCTGCGCGCGCGGGCGATCCTGAACGATCTGGCCCGGACGGAAGATGACATCCGCAATCTGGAAACCGATCCGACGGGTATAGTACACATAGGCATTCCGGGAACAATCAGTGGCATGATCGCACTTCCGCTGATCATGGCTGCCCGCGAACGTTATCCGCGCATTACCATCAATATTGCAGAAGCCATGAGTGGTTTCATTGCCGATTGGCTGTCCGAAGGCAGGGTCGATATCGCGCTCCTTTACAGCCGTTCGCAGGAAGATGGAATTGTTTCGGAGCTACTGCTTGAGGAAGAGCTGGTTGTACTTTGGCAAGATGAAGCCGACGCGCCTCAAGAAATGGATCTGTCGGATCTTGAAGGTATACCACTCGTTTTGCCGAGCCCGCCGCACGGCCTGCGTCATCTGGTCGATCGAAAGCTGGGCGCGATCGGGCTTGAACCGACAATCGCAATCGAGATCGATTCCTATTCAAACATCAAGCGTCTGGTTGCTGCAGGCGTGGGAGCCTCAATCCTGCCGCGGTATGCTGTGCAGGACGAGCTGGAAGCAGGCCAGCTGCGCGTCAGCAGAATATCGGCACCCGGTTTGTGGCGGGACGCGTTTTTGCTCTATCCATCAAACAGACCCGTGACCCGAGCGCAGGAAGCAACTCGCGATCTTTTGCGGGACGTGATTGCAGATCTTTTGGTAACTGGCGCATGGGCTGCGGCACGTGCTGCTGAAGACACCACCTCCAGCTGACGTTCTCCCGTCCAAGGTCCCAGAACAGGTCTCGTCTGAAGCGGGATTTTCGGGCCGAGATCCTCGAGACTTCAATCAGCTCGCGGCCCGATCGGTCATCAAATACTCGCAAGCGTTTCTTCGACCACTTTGGCACAAGCGAGCAGCGCCTGATCACGACCACCACCGGCAATCAGCATGGCACTCAGCGTATTGCCGTCATGATGATAGGGAAGGGCGATGCCGCACGCGTCGGTCACATTGCCAAGTGAAGGGTTGCGCAAGGCAAGCAGGTTCAGTCGGTTGAAGGCTTCGTCGTCCGCAAGATCGTCGATCTTGGGCGGCAATTTGGGCGTCGTTGGCAGAAGCAGCATGTCCTGTCCGAGTTCTTCCTTGAAGGCTGCGATAAGCTTGGCGCGCCGGTTCAGCGTCTGACGATACTCGACTGCAGTGATTTCCTCAGCCCTTGCCATGCGCGAATGAACGCGTGAGTCGAATTGATCAGGCGAAGCCTGGAAATGGTCTTCGTAATGCGCGCGCGATTCCACAGAAGTCATGTGCCAAGGTGGAACCTGATCGTATTGCGGAACGCATCCGAGTTCCTTTTCGACTACCTCCAAACCGGCGTTGCGCAGAGACTGAACGACCGCCTTGAAACCTTCTGAGACTTCCGGGTCTATTTCCGTGAAGCCGAAATTTGTCGGAACAATCAGCCGGGCTGCTGTTGGAACGGAAGACACTACCGGGTTGCCGGACATGACCTGCCAGGCCAGCTCACATTCGGCAACAGTTTTAGCCATGGGGCCGAAACTGTCGAGGCTGTCGGAAAGGGGCTTGCCTCCCTCCATGGTGACAGAGGCCTGTGTCGGTTTGAAACCTGTGATGCCGGTGAATGCCGCCGGAATTCGCAAGGAACCGCCGGTGTCACTGCCTATGGCGATGTCGCAAATTCCGAGTGCAACGGACACTGCGCCGCCGCTGGTCGAGCCACCGGGGGCACAGCCTGGATAAGCCGGGTTTCGCGGTGTGCCGTAGTGCGGATTGAGACCGAGGCCGGAATAGGCGAACTCCGACATATTTGTCAGACCCACAAAGACGCCACCTGCAGCCTCGAGACGGGAAATTGCCGGCGCATCCTGTTGAGCCGCAGGATCGTTCACCAGAACCTTTGTCGCGGAAGTTGTCACCTCTCCGGCAACATCAAACAACGCTTTGACGCTGATCAGCGCACCCGCAAGCGGTGTGTCGATGCCAGCCGCCGCGGAGGCCTGCCGCCGAGCCCGGTCGGCAAGCAGCTTTGTGAAGACGGAAGCGGCAGCGGCTTCCCCGGAAGCTCTCTCAAGAGCCGTTTCAAGCCTGCTCTCGGCGTTTTCATTGTTCCAGGGAAACGGGGTGCTCATTGCGTTAAGGTCCTTATTCGACTGAGATAACGGATGGATATCACGAAACAACGTCGAGGATAGAGGTCTTGTAAACCCATTCGATCGATCGGCCACCTTGCGGGTTGGTGAGGGCCATCTTGAATTCGCTTGCCGGACGCACACCGCCGATTGCCGGCAGGGTGCCGCAGAGCATGGCTGTGCCATCCGCCAGACCTGCTCCGGCAATCAGATCCTGCAACGGCAGGATTGAAGCCAGTGTGCCGGATTGATAGGAAACCCAATTCCCATCTTCCCGGATCCAGGACTGTAGCCTCAGCTCATCGAGACGACCAGCGACATCGTCAAACCGCCAGAGCGTGTCGGCCACCGGCTTGGCACAGACTTGCTTGGAGGCGGCCACGGAGTGGGCTTCCAGGGCCCGGTCCGTGTGATCGGAGGCAAGCCCGATCCAGGTTGTTCCTTCGTGGCGCAGCAGAAAAGGTTCCGCTTCGCCGGAAGTGTCCGCGCCTAGCACCTGAAAACCGGCCTCCTGTGTCAGAAGGGAAGGTGAGCACTGATAGTAGAGGGGCACCTTGGAGGGAGCAGGAACACCAATGGCGGCGAGCTCTTCGATGTGGTGGTCCACCGCGGAGCGATCCCGACCGGTCCAGCCAGCCACGATAAGCCGGGTCGGAGTGCAATTCAGCACCCCGGTTGCCGTCTGAAACTTCATTTGAAAGCCTCTTACAAGGTTGAAGGAAGGAACAAGGCCAGCTGTGGCAGGAGGATCAGCAAGCCGACCATGGCCAGCATCGCCAGCGCATAGGGAATGCAGCCCAGCATCACATCGCTGAAACTGCCCGATTTTCGTGCGGCCTGCACAACGTAAAGGTTGAGGCCTACAGGTGGTGTGATCAGAGCCATCTCGACCAGGATGATCATCAGGATACCGAACCAGATCTTGTCATATCCAAGCTGGACGATGATCGGCACAACGATCGGAATAGTTGCCACCATCAGAGACAGGGTCTCGATGAAGAAGCCGAGAATTATGTAGATCAGGATGATCACCAGCAGGGTCTCCAGAGGACCAAGCCCGAGACCGTTCAGGACATTCTGCAATGCTCGGCTCACGCCTGCCGCGGTGAGTGCAAAGTTCAGGACATAGGCACCTATGACAACCAGCATGATCATCGCAGATGTCTTGACCGATCCTCGAAGTGCTTTTGAGAGCATTTCCCAGTTGAGCGCCTTCTGGTGAGCGGCTATCAGCAAGGCAATGGCAACTCCGACCGTTGCTGCTTCGGTCGGAGTTGCCCAGCCCGCGTAAATGGAGCCCACGATCGCACCAAAAAGACCTAGAATTGGCAACAGATCCGTCAAACCTTCAAGCTTCTCACCAAGGGAACTTGACTGGCGTGGGCCTCCAAGCGAGGGCTTAAAAATACAGATGACCACGGTGATCATCATGAAGAGCGCCGCAAGCAATAGTCCGGGAACCAAACCGGCCAGGAACAGCTGGGGGATCGAACTTTCGGTGAGAAAACCGTAGACGATCAGGTTGATTGACGGCGGGATCATGATGCCGAGTGTTCCGCCCGCAGCGATCGCTCCCGAAAAGAGCTTTTGATTATAGCCCAGTGCTTTGGCCTGGGGCATGGCAACGGTTGCGACCGTGGCTGCGGTGGCGACCGAGGAGCCGCTTGTTGCCGAAAACATCGTCGATGTTGCGATGTTGGCATGGATCAGCCCACCGGGCATCCAGGCCACCCATTTTTCCAGCGCTGTATAAGTGCGTCTGGCCACACCGCTTCGTACCAGGATTTCTCCAAGGAGCACAAAGAGCGGGATCGCAATCAGCGTGGCGCTATTGGAGGACGACCAGACAACCTGTCCCAGACCGCGCATCAGCGGAAACGGGCTGAAGAATGTGTCGATGCCGAACGCCAGCAGAAACAGGACGATGCCGACTGGAATGGAAAGCGTCAGAAGCCCCAGAAGGCCGACGGAAGTGAAGGCGATCATGCTTCCCCCCTAGCGCCGGCGATATCGTCGACGGACTGATAATCGGATGACAGGAATTTCACGAGCACCGAAACCAGAAGAATACTGGCCGAGACGGCGAACCAGACCCAACCTGCCCACCACAGGGACTGCGGGATCCACAAAGGGGTTTCCAGTGGAGTGTTGGCACGGGCCCCGGTTGAGAGCGTCTTTTCAAGAACAGCCCAGCCTCGCCACGCAACCACAATGGCGGTTCCGGACAGGCAGAGCAGGGAAATTATGTCGAAGACCGCCCTACCGAAGGGCACCAGTCGCTGGCGGAGCAGGTCGATGCGGACATGCGCCTGCTCCGTCAATGCGTAGCTGATCCCCCAACTGGTGGTAACAGCCATGACATATCCGGAAATCTCATCGACTCCCCCCAGTGAACCGCCCAATCGACGTGTCACGATCTCCAGGAGCGTGAAGACGACGCAGGCGAGCAGGATCAGCCCAACGCCAATTGCCAGGCGGTCATTGATCCGCCGAATGAGGGACACCAGGGAAGTCATGAGATCGTGGCCTTAGTTCGTTTCCAGTTGCACACCGGTAACCTGACCAACGCTGTCACTCCAGCGTTTTGCCCAGTCGCCTCCAGCCCGCTCGGCCCAGTCCGGCAGAACCTCGGTGATCAGCACTTCCTTCGCCTTGGCCTGATCGGCTTCACTGGCTTCTACAAGGATCAGACTTCTGGCATCGCCATAAGGGCATTCGCCGCTGCCGGTCAGGCAGGCAATGTCATTTTCAAGCGCGTTTTGTGCGGTCTTCCAGGCCGGAGCTTCCAGATGTTCCTTAACGCCGTTTTCAAGCGTTGCCTTTTGCTCATCCGAAAGCGCGTTCCATTTGTCGAGATTGATGGCAGTGACAACCGGGTCCCAGCCTCCGAGCGGAATCGGCATCAGATGTGTGGAAACTTCCCACCAACCGGCATTGTAGCCGGACCCCGCGCCGGTGATCGCGCAATCGACTACACCGCGCTGGAGGGCACCTGGAACTTCGCCAAAGCTGACATTGACGCCTTCGGCACCAAGCGCTTCCAGAAACTTGGCGGTCATACGACCGGAGGCACGGATTTTCTTGCCTTTGAGGTCGTCGAGCGAACCGATCTCCCCGTTGCAGAAGACGACCTGCGGCGGGTAGGGGGCAATGCCGAGAACCTTGGCATTGAAGACGTCCCGGTAGATGTCGTCGACCATCGGTCTGGCTGCTTCCACCGCCTTTTGCGCCGTTGCTGCGTCCGTCGCGATCAGCGGTACGTCAAGGCTTTCGAGCGCGACACTGTCGGACACGGCATAATCGGCAACGGTCATGCCGACGTCGAATACGCCTTGCGAAAGAAGGCGAAAGACGTCGCCGCCGGAAATGCCCATCTGGTCGTGTGTCGTCAGAGCCGCGGTAAGGTCGCCGCCGGAGATTTCCGGGAGCTTTTCACCCCAGAAGGGTGCCTCATACTGCTTGTGCAACGGCAGGCCACTCCAGCTGCCGACGACGGCGAGTTCTTCAGCGTGTGCAGCGGATCCTGCGGAAAGGGCGATCATCGAGATCGCCGAAAGCGTCATGATCTTTTTCATCGTTCGTCCATCCTCTGTTTTTTTAGAAATTTCAGTTAGTTATCGTTGTAAACGTAAAGTGGTGGTGTAAGTTCGTCGACGTCGGCTATCAACATCGCTCCCGGTGCATGTGTGATTGATAGCGGTAGCTTTGCCCGCATGATTGCGGCTTGAGGAGTCACGCCACAAGCCCAGAAGACCGGAACTTCATCCTCATGCACCAGGACCGCTTCGCCCCAGTCCGGAAGGTCGAGGTCGGTGATCCCGATTGCTTTCGGGTCGCCGACATGGACGGGCGCGCCATGGGCAAGTGGATACTTGCGGCAGATGGCCTGAACTTCATTGACACGCTCCACCGGGATCGGCCGCATGGAGACGACCATTCCTCCGCCAAAGGGGCCACTTGCCGCCGTTTCGATCGATGTCCGGAACATTGGAACGGTGACGTTGCAGTCGATGTGGCGCATGTCAATTCCGGCACGGCGCAGCGCGTTCTCAAAGGTGAAGGAACACCCGATCGCAAACGCAACAAGATCTTCCCGCCAAAGCTCCTTCAGGTCCTGAACCTGGCGTTCCAGCGCGCCATACCGGTAGACGTTGTAAAGTGCGGCATCCGTCCGGATGTCGACATTTGATCCTAGCCGGTCAATGAAGGGCGTTCCGGTCTCCGATACGCCTGCCAGAGGGCAGGACTTTGGGTTCAACCGGCAAAAAGCGAGAAAATCTTCGGAGAATTCGCCGGGTAAGATTGCCAGATTGCATTGAAGTTTGCCTTTGGCCAGACCGGCCGTATGTCCGCGATAGCTACCGGAACGGATGGCTTCCCGCTGCGAATAGGTATCCATGCCGGACAGATCGGAAAACTCGCCAAGTTCGCTCGTCATTTCCACCTCGAAAGTTACTGGCAAAATGCTGCGGTGGATCTATGATCAAGTCAAATCGTCATTTTTTGTCCAAAGTGATCAGCTTTTTTGATCGCTTTATGAGGAAGCAGACATGACCTTCGATCAACTGCGAACCTTTCTGGCCGTTGCCAGAATGGGGGGCGTCCGCAAGGCAGCGGAGCAGCTGAATATCTCCCAACCGGCGGTTTCGGCCCGTGTTGCCAGTCTGGAATCCTATCTTGGAACGGAACTCTTCAGCCGGGTGTCCACCGGCGTCGTGCTGACGAGAAAGGGTGTCCTTCTGCGGGATCATGCGGAACAGATCATGGCGATCACGGAACGCATCAAGGGCGATGTGATGGCTGAGGACAGCATCAGCAGTTTGCTGCGGCTTGGGGTGGCCGAGACCGTTGCCCAGACGTGGTTGCCGGACTTTCTCACGGAACTTCATCGCAATTTTCCGAAGCTGAACATCGAAGTATCAGTCGATATATCGCTGAACCTGCGCGAGATGCTGCTCGACAGGTCGCTGGACCTGACCATTCTGATGGGGCCGATATCCGACTACAGCACAGACAATCTCGAGTTGCCGCCGTTTCAGCTGGACTGGTATCGGCCGGTTGGTCTGGAGGACCCTGATCTCAGCGTTACCCCCGTTATCACCTATAACCGCAATTCGCGTCCGCACCGGGAGCTGACACAGGAACTTCGGGACCGGTATGGCAGCACTGCACAGATCTTTCCGACAAATTCCCTTTCCACGGGCTTTGAAATGGTGGCGGCCGGAATTGGTGTTGGCATTCTACCGCATGTGCTTGGGGGCAAGTTCATCGAGGAAAACCGGATCGCCAATTTTGACCCCGGCTGGCAGCCGACGCCGCTCCGGTTTACCGCGACTTACATCGGCGAACCGCGAAACGAGCTGATCGCGCGCGCAGCAAGGGTGGCTCAGCAGGTTGCCAACTCACATCACGAAGCGGTCTATGGCTGATTTTCGACGGCAAACCGAATGACCATTGTTCGCCTGACATTCACACTGTTTCTGGCCGGAAACGGTACCTTCCAGTGATCTTGAAGTCGAACAGTCGGTCCTCCAGCCGGGTTCCGGCGCCGATATTGTGCACAAGCATTGGACGCTTGCCGTCCGGGGACGTGTGGTGGGTCACGATGGCGATGTGAGGCAGGTTGCCAGGAAGCATCTGCGAGACCAGATCACCTGGAACATAGTCTCCGGACTGATCGCTGATCGGGAGGGACGCTCCCTGGCGCTTGAAGTAGGTCTGGAGGTTGGGAACCCGGCGATGATCAATGTTTCTGTCGGGGCGCTTCAGGCCCCAGATCTTGGGGTAGTCCCTGAAGTGAGCTTTCATGTCATTGTTGACTTCAAGCTGCAGATCGAAACCGAAAGCATCCCTGTAGGCGCGGATGATGACATCCGTGCAGACACCACGCTCTCGCGGGATATCTCCATTGGGAAAGTTGAGGCCGACATAGGTAGGGTCGTATAGGATTGTCTCGCCTATCTGGCTCTCGGCGGCAGCAACCAGTTTCTGCGCCCACGGCGAGGGTGGACGAGCTGTTTGGCCCTGAACCTTGGCTCCGAGAGAAGCCGTCGACAGACCAAACAAACCTGCTCCGATCAGGAAATCGCGGCGTTTCATCAGTCCTCCCAAAGCTTGTTTGCAAGCAATGGCTTAGGATCACACTGCGTCGGCAATATGGCGAAGCGTTTGGCCATTCGGTCTGCCATTGCCATTTGTGTGTAGCCGCCCGAATTGGAAATCTGCGGGCCTTGGTTGTAAGCTCTTCAAATTTACACTTAGTCGCGTGGATTTAGGGGTTTTTGAGGAGGACGGTTATGACAGAAAAAGACAATTTGGAAGCGTTGAAACGCTGCTACGGGCGTTGGCATGAAACAAAGGGCGCGAGCACCGAAGAGTGGCTCGACCTGATGGACGATCAGGTTGACTTCCGTTCTTTGGCAATGGCACAGAATCCGGAAGTAAGGTTCACCGCACCCAGGACCAACAAGGAAGAAGTGCGGGGATATCTGCAAGAGCTGCTCGATGGCTGGTCCATGGAGTACTACACGATCGACGACTACGTCGTTGACGGTGACCGGATTTGCGCTATCGGCTCGACTGCCTGGGTCAACAAGTCGACTGGCGCACGAGCTGAGTCTCCCAAACTTGACTATGTCAGGTTCAAGGACGGCAAGATTGTTGCGTTCCATGAGTTTTACGACACTGCCGCCCTGATCGCTGCTGCATGCGGGAAGTGACTTCCGGATATTTTTCATCGGAGGTCTCAGCGACGGATCATGTTTGTGAAGCTGGACGGCAAGCCGCCCGTCCAGTGGTTGGACGCATGCGTGCAACTACGTGGTTCAAAGAAAAACAAGGTCGTGTCAGAGAGGGCAGCCTGCGCGTCGTTTGACGCTAAATGTTATAAATAAACTAGATAAAATTATTATTAAGCAACGGCTCTCAATATTCCGTAGCGTTAAATTCGGGAGGGCTTTTGACGTGACGGAAAACACTTCACAGAAAATGGAATTTGTTGCTTTTGAGAGAGGGCTTTCAAGCGCTTTATTAGAGAGTAAGGACTTTATTCTAAATGCACTTCCAGAAGTCTTGGAAGAATTCTACGCCCAGGTACGCGCAGAACCTGATGTCGTGCGCTTTTTTGGAACGCCCAAGCATATCGAGCACGCCAAGTCGATGCAGATCCGTCATTGGGATATCATCACCAACGCGACGTTCGATGAGGAGTATGTCGAATCCGTAACGCGTATCGGTGAGGTTCATAACCGCCTCGGAATTGAGCCCAGATGGTACATCGGAGGGTACAATTTCATCCTCTCCGGGCTGATCCGCAAACTTCTTGAACCGCAGTCTCGTTTGCACGTTTCCCCAAATTGGCTGAAAAACCGGGCAACGGTGATCGAAGCCATAACCAAGGCCGCACTGCTGGATATGGACTACGCAATCTCCGTCTATATCGAAGCGGGGCAGCGCGATCGTCGCAACACACTGGCTGAACTGGCGGATGTCTTTGAACAGTCTGTCGGAAGTGTATCGGTAAAGCTGGATACAGTTGCGGGCCGGTTGAAGAACACTGCCGGCGAATTGATGACAGCCTTTACCGAGACGGATGCCAATGCTGCCTCGGCCGACCAGAATGCGTCAAAGGTTGCTTCCAACGTAAACACCGTTGCAGCGGCATCCGAAGAACTGGCCAGTTCCGTGTCGG
>JBCCVB010000155.1:0-16357 GCA_039195965.1 Pseudomonadota bacterium | reverse complement strand
TGGTCAGGTAGGTTGCCAGATACCAATCAAGAAGCGAATTTGCGGTTTCGCGGCCAGGACCATGCCACCCAAGCTTTTCCCCTTCCAAAAATGAATATATTTGACGAGGAATGACGCGCGCACGCCTTGGGCTTGTTGTGGCTTGTCCTGTAACAAGATCTATGGCTTCAAAACATTCTCCCTTGGCAGCGTCCAGGCCATTCGCCTGCCAGGTTGGGAGTGCCTCTTTCGTCAACCAGCCCGTCAATTCTGACGATAGCGACTTGATCATTTCGTCTTGAGTGGTCGGCTGTTTGGTGGGCATGGATTTCCTCGTCGGTCTGTAAGTGAGCGTCATACGCGGCGGGCAACTTAAAGGCCCTTTTGAGGAAAACTTAAGACGATAAATCGGAAATTAATCAATTCACTAGGAAAAGCAGGTTTACTGTTACTGCAAAGTCACAGCACGGAGTTTTCTCCTGGGGAGAGACACTCTGTACCTTGGACATGGGACCAAGAGGGTGCTACCTGACTTGCATAGTATGGGGTGGACTAGTTTCTTATGCGAATTTTGTCGGTACTTGTAGCAGCAGGGGCCTTGTTCGGTTGCGCCGCATTGCCTGGAGACGGGCCTTCGGCGATCAATATTACTTCCAAAGATGTGGAAGAGAATGCCCAAACAGGTGACTACACTGTTGTTTCACTGGATCCCGGAAATATTGAGCTGGTCAGGGCGTATAGACCTCTTGCATTTGCCAATCAGTTTCGCGGCGTTGGCGGTGGCGGTTCACCGACCTTGCTGGGTGTGGGCGATAAGCTTGTTATCACCATCTGGGAAGCGTCCCCCGACGGGTTGTTCTCAAGCGGTGAAGATGGTTCCAGTCAGATACCGTCTGTCGTTGATGAAAATGGCTTCATTTTCGTGCCGTATGCGGGACGTGTACGTGCCGCAGGCTTGAGCGTAGAGGGCCTGCGCCAATCAATCCAAAAGAAACTCATTGGCAAGGCTGTTGAGCCACAGGTGCTGGTTTCGCTGAAGGACAAGCTCAGCACGACCGCTGTGGTCGTTGGGGATGTCATGAAGCCTGGCGTCTATCCGCTGCCTATTCGCAACACGCGTTTGTTGGATATCGTGGCGCAGGCCGGTGGTTCGCGCGAAGCAACTTATGAAACAGTCGTAACGTTGAAACGCGGGAATCGAGCCGGAACGACTCGTCTCGAGGATCTGATTGACTTCCCGGAGAACAACGTTCTGATTTCACCGAACGACAACATCTTGCTGTCTCACAGGCCGCGCACGTTTTCTGCGTTTGGTGCAGTCAAGACGAACCAGCTTGTTCCGTTCAAAACCAAGAGCGTTACCCTGGCGGAAGCTCTGGCCACTGTCGGCGGATTGCGTGATGAGCGCGCTGACGCAAACGGCGTTTTCCTTTTCCGCTATGAAGACGCTGCACTTGTTCGTCAGTTGAAGCCGGTTGTCGCAGATAGATATGCTGGTCAAGTGTCAGTTCCGCTGGTCTACAAACTGAGCTTGCGTGATCCCAAGGGATTCTTCATGTCGCAGCATTTCGAAATGCGGGACAAAGACATTATCTTCGTTTCGAACCATCCGACCGCGGAACTCGGCAAATTCCTGCAAATCATAGCACCGTTGATCAGTAATTACTCGACGGTTTCCAACATTACTGATTAGATTTTCTATCTTTATCGATGCCTTCGGTTTTGCCGAAGGCATCGAGGCTCGCGGAATGGTCAGTTACATGAGTGAGACAAACTCCATGGTGGTTTTGTTCCTGCAAGGACCACCTGGCGTGTTCGCTCGCACTATTGCGGACAGTCTTGAGGCAAGGGGGGTGAAGACGCTTCGAGTCAACCTGTCCGCCGGCGACTGGATGGGCTGGCATGATCGTCGGTGCACTCCCTATCGAGGCAGTCTCGAGAAGTGGCCAGACTGGTTGCGAGCTTTCCTAAGATCTAACAATGTTACTCACATCGTTTATTATGCAGATCGTGTTCCATACCACGTTGCTGCAGCTGAAGTCGGAGCGGAACTGGGTGCGACTTGCCTGACGTTTGAAAACGGCTATCTCCGGCCCGACTGGATCACCCTCGAACATGATGGAATGTCCTCTCACTCCAGGTTTCCTGAAGATCCGGACCAGATACGTGAGACCGGTCTTGGACTCCCAGAAATCGACCGAAGGCCACTTTACATTTATCCTTTCGTGAACGAGGCAATTTACGAAGTATCCTACAATATGGCCAACGTGGTTTTCGCGTTGGCGTTCCCGGGATATGTCAGAGACAAACTCTACCACCCACTTATCGATTACCTCAGCAATATCCCGAGGCTTGCATTGGCATTTCGCAGAAACCGCATAGCGTATCACGTGATTGACGATATCATTGCAACAGGACTGCCTTATTATGTTTTTCCGCTCCAGCTGCAGAGCGACTATCAGCTTCGTTACAATTCTCAGTACGAACACATCGGTGATGCTGCGGAAGAAGTCATTGTTTCGTTCAAGAATAATGCGCCGTCAGCCGCACGGCTCGTTTTCAAGGTGCATCCTCTCGACAACGGGATCGAACCATGGTCTCGAATTCTGGCTCAGATAGCAAAGAAGCATGGCGTCAAGAAGCGGGTGCTGCTTGTTGATGGTGGCAATTTGGAGCAATTGCTCAGGAATGCGGCCGGTGCGTTGACCATCAACAGCACAACCGGATTGCATGCGCTTCGTGTCGGGTGCCCGACAAAAGTACTCGGAATTGCGCTTTATGATATAGCAGGTCTTACCTGCCAAAAATCTCTGGATGAATTTTGGCGTTCTGGTACTGCACCCGATCAGGAGCTTCTCGATGCGCTTGAACGTTTACTGGCAGCCAGCATTCAGATCAAAGGCTGCTTCTACACAAGAGAAGGACGCAAGGCAGCTGCTGACCTGATGGCTAAGCGCATCATTGCCGATCGAGTGAACTTGCCTGCAGCGTTGTGTGAAAATCCGCCAAGGCTTGAAAGAGCGCGGTCCCGGAAAATTGCCACAACATTTGCCGAGCAAATGAAATCACGTGGAAAAACCGAGCAATGGTCTCATGTCTGGCGAGGGTGATCTCACCTTGGCCGGAACGCAATGCCAATCGCCTGATCGGCGAATTCTCTTTCTACAGGGGCCGTTGTCGCCTCTTTACAAGCTAATCGGAGGATGCCTCAAAAGGCTGGGGAACGAAGTTTTCCGGATTAACTTTTGCGCTGGAGATTGGCTGCATTGGCACGGCGAAAACTGCACGAACTTCAAGGGCACCGTAGGAGAATGGCCAGGATTCGTTCGAGAGTTTTTTGAGAAACACGGCATAACTGATTTGGTCTTGCATGGAGACCAGCGGCTCTACCACCGCGCGGCGACAGAGATTGCGCTACACAAAGAGTTATACGTTGCGGTGACCGAGTTAGGTGCCCTGCGCCCTGGGTGGATGACGTTGGAACGAAACGGTCTTTCCACTGTAAGCCATTTCCCGAACGACCCTTCCACGATCGTGAAAATTGCTGAGCGAGCAGAGGAAGTTGACCTGTCTCCCCAATTCCCGTCATCCTTCTGGCTTCAAACAGCTCCAGACGTTCTTTACAATCTGACGAACGTTTTTCTGCAGCCCCTATATCCACACTACCAGCGTCATACAATTTACCCACTCATACCCGAATATCTTCGAGGAGGGGCAAGACTCCTGCAAGGATCCAGAAGGAACGCGGTAGCCGAACGAAAACTGTATGCGCTCAAGAACACAGGGACACGGTATTTTGTTGTGCCTTTGCAGCTCGAAGGGGATTTTCAACTGCGTCGGCACTCCCCCTATCAGAGTTTTGCCGAAGTGCTCGAAACTGTATTCTTGTCATTCTCTGAAGAAGCTGACGCCAGTACACAATTGGTGCTGAAAAGTCATCCACTTGATGTGGGGTTTGAGGATTGGCCGAGTGTTTCAAATGCTCTCGCCGAAAAACATCGCATCGAAAAACGGGTCCATTTTCTTGATGGAGGCGGTCTTGCTGGTCCCTTTGAGGGGGCGAGTGGAGTGGTTACACTCAACTCGACGGCTGGCCTCGAAGCATTGCAGGCTGGCATTCCGGTCAAGACCCTCGTCCCGGCACACTACGACATTGCTGGTCTAACCCACCAGGATAGTTTGTCCAGTTTCTGGTCAAAGCCGGAGAAGCCGGATTTGGAATTGCTACGATCGTACATAGTTGCTCTGGCAGCAACCACGCAAGTACGTGGATCCATTCACAATCGTGAAGGTGTTCACGTCGCAGCAGCCAACATAGCGGACAGGATTTCCAATCGCGAGCTTAACCCGCTCGGGGCATTCGTAGACCCACCGCCGAGACTTGCGCGAGCGCGAGAACTTGGGGTGCCGTTATGATTGACTTAAAGGGTATTGGGGGCGGTGCGGTCAAGATACATGATCCCTCGTTGCGCAACGTGCGAGACAGTGTCGTCAAGGCTGTAAACAGCGGAGCCATCCCAGGACTGCAGCAAGGGCAGCGATTGGCTATTGCAAGAGCTGACGGGGCTTTGGAGGCTCTCTCGAAAGACCAGGACACAAATGAAACTACCGTCATACTTGTAGATGGACCGACACCGCTTTCATCCAAGCGAGTACCTGCAAGTCTTGTTTTGCTTTCTGTTCCAGCCAGGGGTGACCTGCGGGCTCAAAAAAATGTCGATGAAGTCGTCGCGGATACTGTTCGGAGTTTAGTTACTCCTGATCGACATGAACCGCACCGGGTTTGCCGGAGGCTTTTTGGTTTAAGTTATGCGGCCACGGCCGCTTGATCCAGCGTGGCGTAATACTGCTCCTCGGATTCGGCTGGCGAATGTTTCCAATGGTCTCCAGAAGCCGCCGGTGGTTGAACCAGTCGACCCATTCCAGGGTGGTGAATTCAGCGGCTTCGAAGCAGCGGCACGGTCTACGCCGATGGATCACTTCGGCTTTGTAAAGACCATTGATCGTTTCGGCAGACATTTTTCAGGTTTGCGCTGAATACAAAGAGACAACAGACAGGCTTCTCAGCCGTTTGCTCCGGGATCAAACTGTCTGGTTTTCTCCCTATGCCGGAGAAACGGTGAGTTTTGGTGAAGCGACACAAATCTATGCAACCGTTTAGGAGCACTGGCAATCGAATGAAAGGTCGGCGCATTGCTTTGGGGCGCAATACTGGAAACATCCTTCAATCAACGCGACGTTCTTTGGACGGCACGGAGACGTAGTTTTTCACGAGACACAGGAAGAATGCATCGCCCCTGCAACAGGGAGCAAAGGAAATGTCCTGTCTTGGGCTGGCAAAACAGACGCGTCGTTTGAAGCGGATTGCCGGGAAAAAGAGATTGACCTGATCCGGATTGAGGATGGTTTCTTGCGTTCGGTTGGACTCAGAGCAGGCTAGGCCCGTGGGGCCATGCACGCTATTGATGATATTGGCATCTGTTATGATCTATCGCGCCCGAGCCGGTTGGAAGTGATGCTGAGGGAATATGATCTCTCTTCTGATGAGCGCGTGCGAGCCTCAAACCTTATTGAGCTTATCAAGACTGCTCGAGTTTCAAAGTATTGTTTCGGGCGCTCGCGTTCCTATGAGTTTCCAAACGATCGTGAAATGGTGCTTGTTCCAGGGCGGGTTGTGGATGACGCAGCCATTCGAAAGTCTAGATCTGCAACAATTGGTTGCGTGAATACTCCGAACGTCTATCTTGATCTACTAAGACTAGCCCGTAAGAGAAATCCGAATACGAAATTGGTTTTCAAATCACAATCACAAGTAGAGGTTGGCTGAGAAAAGGCAAGGTCACTCAGGAAGAGGCACTGCGCCACGTGGGTCATACCGCGGTTGATGCAAAAATCATCGACTTGATCGAAGCCGTCGATGAGGTCGAGACATTTTCCTCTTTATCTGGTTTTGCGGCCCTTTTGCGTGACAAAAAGGTAGTCGTGCACAGTGCTCCGTTTTACGTCGGCTGGAGCCTCACAGAAGATCTAACCCCGTTGCATAGTCGGCAAAGAAAACGATCTCTGGACGAACTAGTTTTTCTGGCCCTGGTGAAATACGCTCGAACAATTGATCCGGTAACATTGCTGCCAAGCACACCTGAGTTCCTAGTGACACGACTGATGCAACAACGCAAAGATCGCAGACACCTTGTCACAACGGCAATTAAAAGGCATGCATCCCGGCTCGGCCGTAAGATCGGCCTGTGATTGAAGAAAAGGGTAGTCGATGAAAGCGAGTGCCACGAAAGTTATCGTTCTGACCGGTGCAAGCGGTGGCATTGGTAAAGCGCTTGCGAAGGAGTTCGCCAAACCAGGTATCTTCCTTGCTCTCGTCGCACGTGATGAACAACGCCTGAAGCCATTGTTGGATGATGTCCGGGCATTGGGTGCAGAAGGCGAAATCGCGGCCATCGACATTCGGGATCGAAACGGATTGCACGATTATCTTCAGGATCTTGATCAACGCCATCCCATCGACATTGTTGTCGCAAACGCGGGCGTCACCGCAGGCCTGGGTCCGAACCGGTCGCGTGAAAGCGATGAAGACAGCGATCGGCAGATCGACGTCAATTACCGTGGTGTGGTCAACTCAGTGACCGGAGTGCTTGATGGAATGCAAGAGCGGCGGAAAGGTCAAGTTGTACTCGTTTCATCGCTAGCTGGTATGCGACCCTTGCCTGATATGCCGTCGTATAGCGCAACAAAGGCGGCTGTGATTGCCTACGGAGATTCTCTAAGGGGCTGGCTCAAGCCCTTTGGAATATCCGTGACAATTATCTGCCCGGGGTTCGTTACAACTCCCATGTCCGCACGGCACCAAGGAGCAAAACCCTTTGAAATGCCGGCAGAAAAAGCTGCCAAGCTCATGCGCAAAGCAATTGAAAAAAGGAAGGCCTTTTACGCCTTCCCATTCCTGTTGGCATTCGGCATACGGCTACAGAACTTGCTTCCACCGCTCCTGAGCGACCTTTTTATGAGCGGCTTCGAAGCCGAGATCGAAAGGGATCCGCGATATAAGGAACGAACAGACACTTAGAAGATACTCTGTCGAGGCAGCACGCAACCGGGCTTTTGCCCGGATGCAGCAAACGAAACGAGCCTATCGCGCGGCCTTGATTAGCCGGTCGACGGCAGTACCGTCGGCTCGCATGGCTTCGAGTTCTTCGGCCGTTGTTTCAACAGCGCGTTTTATTTGTTCTTCTGTATGTTCGCTCGTGATGAAGAAGCGAATACGTGCCGACTTTTCCGGAACGGCAGGGAAAATGATCGGCAGCGCATTGATGCCTTTGGCAAGAAGGCGATTTGAGAGTGTTGCGGCACCGGCGGAGTCACCGACAATAATCGGCACAACGGCATATCCGGCACTGGGACCGGTATTGAGACCGGCTTCCTTCGCCAGTTTCAAAAACAGTGCTCCGTTCCTTTGCAGGCGACCGACGCGCTCGGGTTCGTTCTCCAGCAACTCGGCAGACGCGATGGCTGCTCCTGCCAATGCCGCGGACAATCCGACGGAAAAGACAAAACCAGGAGCGGAAACTTTCAGATAGTCGCACAGAACCTTGGATCCGGCGATATATCCTCCACAGGATGAAAATGTCTTGCTCAGCGTCCCCATCCACATTTCGACTTCGGTCGGGTCGATGTCGAAATGTTCAGCAATGCCTTTACCCGATTTACCAAGAACCCCAATGGAATGCGCTTCATCAACCATCAGCCAGGCGTCATATGCTTGCTTAAGCTTGATGATTTTCTTGAGGTCCGGGAAATCTCCATCCATCGAGTAGAGACCTTCGACGACAACCAGAACTTTCTCGAACTTGTGGCGATGATCAGCGAGCATTTTTTCCAGAGCATCGAGATCATCATGCGGAAAGTTCATCCGCGTCGCTCCTGAAAGCCGTACGCCTTCCGCGATGGAATTGTGGACGTATGAATCAGTCAGGACGAGGTCGCCCTTTTGCATCAAATGTCCGATTGTGGTGACGTTGGTCGCGTGCCCCGAAACCATGACAATCGCGGCTTCAACCCCGTGAATTCGAGCAAGGGCTGACTCCAGCTCGGCATGAAACGGACGCTCGCCAGCCACAATCCGGCTTGCCGAAACGCTTGTTCCAAACTGTTCAAGCGCAGATTTCGCGGCAGAATTCACGGCAGGATGACCGTTCAGGCCAAGATAATTGTACGAAGCGAAATTATCGTAATCACTGCCACCGATGACACTTGTGCCGGCAGCCAAACCATCGTGAGGACGGAAAAACGGGTTTTCGATGCCCATCATGTCGGCGGCCGCGCGATGCATCTGTAACTGCTTGACTTGTGGCAGTTCCTTGAAGTCGTAGACCTTGCGTTTCGGGGCAGGGGCCTGCTGACGGGCATTGGTGCTGGAGCTTCGTCCACGTGCAGATCGGCGCGTGGCCTTGAGGCTGTCCATCAGCTTGGCGCGATCATCGGCGCCCATTGCATTATTCCTCTATTTCGCCGGCTACAGGAAAGAACCCAATTCACGGCTTTTGTTCTCGACTTCAGCAGCGACATCAGAAAGATCTTCAGTCTCCGACCGCTCATCATCCACGTGTAAGCTTGCCAGTTGCTGGGTTTCATCGGAAACACCCGACGCTGTTTCTTCGCCGAGTACACGATTTGCGACCCGGCTCGATAGATCAATCAGTGTTGCCCCATTGGCCAGTGACATCAGTGGAATGTCGATGCCCAATTGTCTCTCCGCACTCATGCGCAGTTCCAGAGCCATAAGAGAGTCCATTCCGATGTCAGACAACGGCTTGTGCGGGTCAATTTCTTCCGGTGAAATTCTTAGGATTTTACCGATTTCTGCTGCCAGTAGCTTTGCAACGGTTTGTGCGGCTGTAACCTGGTCCATCCCATCGAGCATAGCTGCCAGGTCAATCATGCCATCTGCATTTGCCTCGTCGTCTTCACCAAGCCCCAACAGATTAACAAACGGAGTGCCAACGAGCGCCAGATCCTTTCTGGCCGCCTGCCAATCAATACGGGCGTAACCGAGCGCAGCCTGATCCTGAGGTGCATATTTAGACTGAGCCATCAGTGACATGAGGCCATCGAGAGCTTCTTCGGCGGTCAGCGCATGCCTGCCAAGCTTACGAGAGAGCAGTTCGTTGACATCTTCATTGCGTGCTAGGTAACCGGCATCGGAAATCGCCCCCCAGGCAACGGCTAGACCCGGACGTCCTTCTGTCCGGCGTTTGCGCGCAAGGCCCTCGAGATAACCGTTCGCGGCCACGTAATTGGCCTGACCAGGATTCCCGACAAGGGTTGTGGCGGACGAATAAAGAACGAAATGCTCAAGTGGATCTTCTGAAGTGTGACGATCAAGCAGTTCTGCGCCCCGGACCTTGGGAGCGAGAACTTTTGTCAGTCCATCGTGATCCATATTTGCAAGCAATACGTCATTCAGGACCATTGCCGTATGAAATACGCCCTTGATCGGTTTGCCTCCGGAACGAACTTCCTGAAGAGCATTCTTGACAGCTGCTTCATCTGTAATGTCACAGGCATGACCCTTGATCGCGACATCTCGCTCAGATAGCTGACGAATAACCGTCTGTGCTTCGTCGTTTGTGTCACCTCGGCGACTGAAGACGGCGATATTACGAGCCCCGTGGTCAGCAAGGCGATGCAATAGTGCCGCGCCGAAGCCGCCAAAACCACCCGCAACCAGATACGTCGCCTCAGGATCAAACGCGATCATTCGCTCGACCGGCAGTTCTTCAGGAACCTTCGGCGGACGAATCACGATTTTACCGGTGTGCCCAGCTTGCTGCATCAGACGGAACGCATCGACGACATCGCCTGCTTCAAATACACGATGCGGCAAGGGACGGAGTGTGCCTTCCTCGAAGAGTTCGACCAGCTTCTCGAACAGATCGACGGCCAGCTTTGGCTGGCGGGTCAATAGCTGATCCGCGTCAATGCCGAAATAGGTCAGATTCTGTCGGAAGGGGCGCAAACCGATACGCGTGTTGCCATAGTAGTCGCGCTTACCCAGTTCCAGGAACCGGCCGAACGGCTTCAAGACCTCGATACTGCGCTCCATCGCTTCGCCAAAGAGCGAGTTCAGAACGACATCAACACCTTCACCGCGAGTTTCTTCCATCACGGCGTCGACGAACGCGAGGCTGCGGGAATCCAGCACCAGGTCGGCCCCAAGAAGCTTGAGAGTGTTCCGTTTGTCTTCTGAGCCGGCAGTCGCAATTATTTTAGCGCCACGCCACTTTGCGATCTGTAATGCAGCCAACCCGACTCCGCCGGCGCCGCCGTGAATCAAGACAGTTTCACCTTCAGAAAGCCCCGATAGATGAACAAGCGCATAATACGCCGTCAGAAATGTTACGGGGATAGTCGCCGCTTCCTCGGCCGAAACTGTGCTAGGCATCGGTGCGCAACCGCTTTCATCGACAGTCACATGAGATGCAAAGCACGCAGGAGCAAAGGTGATAACTTTGTCACCCGGGGCGAAGCGAGTAACATCGGGACCGCAAGCTACCACATGTCCGCAACATTCCATACCTAGCGTCGGACCTGCAAAGCCGTCTTCCAGTGCCTCTTCCGGCAAAAGACCAAGTGCCCACATGACATCGCGGAAGTTGAGGCCGCTTGCCTCTACGGAGATTTCCACGTCCTTGCCTTCCAAAGGCTTGCGTGCGACCGCCTGCCAGGACAACTGATCAAGAGAGCCCTGACGCAAAATATCCAGCTTCAAGGCAGGGCTACTGCCCTCCGGCAAGGCGTTTCCTGAAAGAATACCACCCTTGATCAACCGGAGACCTGATCGGGTTTCACTGTCCAGAACCACCTCTCGTTCACCATTCAGGACGAGGATCTCATCAGATAAGCGTGCTGCGGCAATGCCGGGTTCCAGATCAGGAGATACGTCGATCAGTTTCAGGTTCGCATCAGGGTATTCGTTCATGACGACGCGGCCGAATGCCCAGATTCCAGCCTGATCGGGTGAGGGCGGTTTTCCTCCGGCAATATCCTGAGCACCACCAGGCGCCACAACCGTGACCTCGCCGGTCTCTGGACCGAGCGCCCTGAGCAGAGCCATCAGACTGTAAGCTCTTGCGTCTACTGAAGAAAGCGCGTCGTCAATTGTCGAATACGCTCCCTGCAAATGAACAATTCGTCCGTTGTGATCAGAGACGAGCTTGCTCAGGTTCTCATCAGGAACTTCGCTAAAACCGTCTGCATCGAGGTTGGCACTCCAGGTATCGTTGCTAAGTTGCTCTGTTACCTCCCCGGGAACGAGCAGCGTCGCCTTGTGGCCGCTGCGCTCCAGGCAAGATTTCAATCCTTCTGCCAGACGTTGTTCTGGTCCTTCGTGATCTGCAATCAGAAGGTATGCTTTCAATTCCTGTTCTATTTGCTCAGGCGATGCGTCATCACCATCCTCAACAGAAGTGTGCTTTTCTGCAGACCTTGCACTGATCAAATCCGCTTCCACCAGGGCACTCTTTAGCGGAACGGTTTCAATATCCCGGAAACCCGCAGTTTCGAGAACTTTGGTCCAATCCGCTTGTTGCCTGGTGACTGGGAACTCTGCTGTCGCGCTCTCATCCCACCAGTTTGCTCCTACTCCAAGGATCAAATCCATGAGCGGGTTTGGCAATGCTTCTGCCGCGAAGACTACTCCACCAGGAACAACCGATCCTGCGAAGCGTTTCAGAGTGTCCGTATCGATTTCCGAAAGAGAGGCGTCGAACAAGACCACATCGAAGTACTGGCCCTCAACAAAACCCGCTTCGGTGGGTTCGATAAAATCAGTAGACGAGCTTCCTTGCCAAAGGCGTTCGGCGCGGTTTACTGCGGCAGACGTCGCGTCCGTCACGGTCAACGCCATATAAGTCGGATCAAGGCAAGAGTCGATGTTTGCCGAGAGCCTCCCCGAAGCACCAACGAGAAGCACACGCAGCGACCGATCTTTTGGCCACTCTTTGATCAGGTTTAGTGCGCATTTCCTGAGTGCCGAAGACAGTGCCAGTCTGGTCGGTGAAGCAGACTTATAGGCCTCGAACAGGCTTCCGGCATAGATTTTTCCTGGAGTTTCCTCCAGCCCCGATTTCAATACTTCCGGCAGACCGGTCCAGAGACGGGCCAACAGCGCAGCTTCGGCAATATGTTCGCCTCCACCTTCGGTCAAGGCCTGAAGGAGCGTGTGGGCTGATGGATTATTGGACGGGTCCGTAAGCTGATAGCCGTCTTCGCTTTCCTCGCAAAGGCCACTCTCACTTAGCCAGTGAAAAATGCTGGCGGTCAGCGGTGCTGCCGTCTGATCTATTTGGCCGCTTGCCACAAGCGACTGAAGACGGATCTGCTCTGCCCCGCAAATATCGAAAAGGGCACCGTGCGCGATCGTACGGCCAAGCGCTTCGATAAGTACCCGGTTATCGTCAAGATCCTGTTCTTCGGACCCTCCAAGATCCAATTCGCTCGCAATTGCGTTCAGGCCCTTGAATTTTTGGGTGAGCGGAGAAATCCGATTCTTTTCCGGAAGGATGGTCGCAATCTGTCGATAGACCAAGTCGTCCGGATTGGTGTCCTGGCCGAGCGTTACCGCCTTGAAACGAGCCTTGTTCAGTCGCGCAATTGTCTGATTCTCAGCATTCAGAAACTCAAAACTTGCTTCGATGGATCTTGGCGAAGCTTTCGTAACTTCAATTCTTACCGACACCGGTTTTGCTTCCGGAGCGAGCAGGCGCAATGTGCCAAGTCGGATTGGTAGGAAAGAAGTGTTCCTGGGTACTCCGTCGACACCGTCGAGCAGGGCAAACAGGCCGTGAAAACCGGAGTCAACCAGTGTCGGACAAAGCGCAAAAGGACAATCGTTCAGGCTTTCGTCCTGGGAGAGCAAAGACACTGTCGCAGTGGTTTTGTTGTGTCGGGTAACTTCATCAGCACGTCGGAACGAAGGGCCGTAGTTTAGGCCAAATGTCCTCGTGATCTTGTAAAGCTCTTCATGACCTAGAACAGATTCGCTTTGATCCGGCAATTTGAGCCAGGGAGTTCTGGAATTGGTCGATGGCGTTATGAATGTTCCACGAGCATTCAGCGACCAGTCGTTGTCGGACAAGCGCGGCCGAGCAAGGACTTCAATCACATTGTCGTCCGGTGAGATTCGAACTTGTGTTTCCCACACCTCGTCACTTTCAATAACGAGAGGACGAAGTATGTCAAAGTCCCGAAGCTCGATCTGATCACCTTTGGTCCATCTCAGCGCCGCCCGCAGACACATTTCTATGTACCCGGCTGCCGGAAAAACCACGCTGTCCTCGACCTTATGATCCATGAGGAACGGCAATGATCCACTGTCTACATGATTAAACCATTCAGCAGTGTCTTGGCGCAGGCGATAGCCCAGAAGTGGCCAGGTTTGGCCAAACATGAAGTCGACACGTTCGGAACTGCTTTCCGGACGGAATTCTGAGTTCTGCCATGCGTAAAGCGGAAGCTCAGCCAGGTTTGCCGGCTTTGGTCCAACATATTTCTCAAGATCAGTTGTTCCGCCATGAGTTAGGATGGAGGCGGCGATCCGGTCCAGCGGGTTACTGGGCATTCTCGCTGCCACGTTTTCCTTCTTGGACGGTTCCTTGAGAGACTCCAGTACCTTGGCTTGCTTGCCCTTCGCACGAAGGACATCGTTGACATATGTACCGAGAACGGGTTTCGGGCCGATTTCCACCAGAACGCTGAAGTCATCAGCTGCCATGTTTTCAATCGCGGCAGCAAAGAGGACTGGCTGCCTGACATTGCTCCACCAGTAGTCCGCAGACACATCCACCTTTGTTTCGTCCGGAGTGACTGTCGAGTAAAAGGGCAGCTCAGCTTCTGTTGGCTTCAAACCGTCCAGCGCAGCAAGCAACGGTTTTTCAATTGGATCAACCAGCGCGCTATGGAAGGGATAGGCCAGATTTAGTTTGCGCATCGCCCACTTTTTCTTGCGAGCGAATTTTGCAAACGCGTCAAGACTTTCACTGTCACCTGAAATGGTAACGCTCCGCGGACTGTTGTCCGCTGCAAGCTCAAGTCGAGGCAAGCCGCTTTCCTCGATGCCGGCGATAGCTTGATCTGCCGGCTGAAGGAGGGCTGCCATGGATCCCAGATCGCGTACCACTTCCTGTTCACTTGATCGTGCTCGGATAACCTTGACCGCCTGCGCCAGATCAAGCGCCCCGGCACACCATGCCGCAGCGACTTCGCCCACAGAGTGACCCGCGGTTCCCTTCGGGTTAACGCCGCGCTGGCGCAACGACTCAACCAGACCGACCTGGATTGCGAACAATAATGGTTGTGCGATTTCTGAGCGCTCAAGATCAGCTTCGAGATCTTCGGCAAACATGGTCGTCACCAGTGACCAGCCGCTCAAGCCCATGAAGATCTTGTCGACCTTGTCAAAGGCATCACGAAAAGCTTTGTCGGCCTGATAAGCCTCCTGACCCATCCCAGCCCACTGAGAACCGTTTCCCGAAAATACGAATCCGATTTTGGCATCAGGCTTAATGACGCTGCCGGAAACAATGCGGTCTGCTTCATCTGCTTCTTCGACAAACGCTCTCAATGCCGTCAGCTTTTCGTCCTTCGACTTGCCGAGCACCACAATTCTTTCTGAGAGCAGATCTCTGGCGTGAGCTGCAGAGGCAACTACTTGGCCGAATTCGGCATCGTTTTCTTCTTCCAGCCTATTGAGATAGCAGCTTGCGATTTCTCTGAGCGCTTCTTTCGAGCGAGCGCTGAGAACCAGTGGGGCTGCCACCGGAAACTCTGCTTTGCCAACTGATATCGGATCCGGGTCCCCAATAACAGCGTGTGCATTTGTACCGCCGAAACCGAAGGAGTTTACACCGGCAAGTCTTTGACCGTTTGATCTATCAAGTTCAATGGCTTCACCGGCAACTTTCAGATTCAGCTCTTCAAATGGAATATCGGGATTTGGCGTCTTGTAGTGAAGCGAGGCGGGAAGTGTATCCTCCTTCAACGCCATAACTGATTTCAACAAGCCGATCAGGCCCGACACCGGTTCCAGGTGACCCACATTGGTCTTAACCGAGCCGATCGGGAGGACTTCGTCACGCTTTTGACCAATGACCTTGCCGAGAGCATCTGCTTCAGCAGGATCACCTACACGCGTACCCGTTCCATGCGCTTCAACAAAAGAAAGGTTGGCAGGGTTTATGTCGAGGCCTTCGTAGATTTCGCGCAGAAGATCAGCCTGAGCATAAGGTGAGGGAAGGGATAGGCCTACCGTGCGTCCGTCTGCATTAATGCCAGTTGCAAGCAACTTGCCATGACTTTTCGTGCCTTCAGGCAATCCAGCACGCTTGGCGCGCAGAACCAGCACTGCGCCGCCTTCGGAGCGGACGTAACCATCACCGTTGGCATCGAATGCCTGACACAGACCGGTGGGTGACAACATCGTTGCCCGGGAAAATCCGACAAAGGCAAATGGACTTAGAAGAAGACTGACACCGCAGACAATTGCAGTATCAATCTGGCCGTTTTCAATGGCTGATACGGCTTCATGCAAGGCAACGATCGAAGAAGAGCATGCCGTATCAACCGTAAAACTGGGACCGCGAAGGTCGTAAATGTAGGAAATGCGGTTTGATACAATGGACAGGGTGTTGCCTGTCATGAATTGCATGTCCGCCATCGCCGGATCTACCAGGAAACGGTGATGGTAATCCAATGAGGACGCGCCGACATAAACACCGGTGTTTGACCCGGCAAGGTCACTGGGACGAATGTTGGCGTGTTCCAGCGCTTCCCACACCAGCTGCAGCAACAGGCGTTGCTGCGGGTCCATTTGAATGGCTTCGCGTGGTGAAATTCCGAAAAAAGCAGGGTCGAAGCCCCAGACATCGTCCAACTGTCCGGCGGCCCAGGTATAGGTCTTGCCTGAGGTAGATTGTTGTGGATGACCAAATCGTGCCAGCGGCCAACGTTCGGGAGAAACAGAAGTAACGGCGCATTGGCCTGCTCGGAGCAACGACCAGAATTCGTCTGAATTATTGGCCCCTGGAAGCCTGGTAGAATATCCAAGAATATCGATGTTTGATGTAAGCGACGCCACAGAACAACCTGAATCTTATTAGTAGAAGTTAGGTTAATTTATTGATTTTTATCATTAAAAACTGATTAGAGACTGTTCATATTCTATTATCCCCCAGCCGTGAATCCCGTTACGTCAGGCCGCTCTCTCAATTTCAGCGTCCAAGCTTATCTCATGCACTTTACCGTTTCCACCTGCGAGAAACGTGTTCCTCTAGGAAACCATTAATTCATGCGGACAGTTTGTGGAAGATAT
>JBCCVB010000154.1:0-16422 GCA_039195965.1 Pseudomonadota bacterium | reverse complement strand
TGAAGAATTACCTGGGTGATACAACTTAGGAAGTCCTGGGTTTTAGTATCTTAATACATTTCCGGCTTCGATTTCAAAGTGCTTGCTCTGCAAGCCATACACTTTGGAAAGCTGAAATCAGCTTTCCGCCAAGCATTCATAAAGTGTCCGAGCGAGCCTGGCCGCGCGATCGCCGATGATCGACCCGCTGTTTTTGCTCGGCTGGTACAGATGATTGCAGACATAGCCGAACCCTATCCCGTGATCCGGATCTGCAAATGACGTGGTTCCGCCCATGCCACAATGGCCAAAACTGTTCGGGTTAGGCCCAAGGTCCGCAATTGGAGCGAGGTTGAAAAACATCCCCAGCCCAATGCGTGCCCGATTACCGGTGCCGTGCTCCTCCACCTGCTCCGGACGGACACCTGCAATCTGCCTGACCATCTGCTCTGATAAAATGCGGTTTCCGTTGAGAGCGCCATCCGCAGCAAGGCATGAGTAAACCCTTGCCAGAGCCTCTGCCGTTCCAAAACCGGAGATCGCGGGAGCTTCGGCGGACTGCCAACGTAGGCTGCTTGGATGATAGTCACTGCCGCAAGGTTTGAAATACTTTGTTCGCCAATCGCCGAAACGAGGAAGAACGTGGGTAAACAAGCCGCAACGCAGGCGCACTTTCCAGTCATAGCCGTCACACACGGCGGTTCTGCCGGCGTTGACCTCAATCATCCGCAAAGTGTAGTCGAGATTGAGCGGTCCGGCGATGTTTCGTTCAAAGTACTCAGATGGCATCTGACCCGAGATACGGCGCACGACCTCCCCTACCAAATGACCGAAAGTCACTGCGTGATAGGCCGTCCTGCTACCGGCTGGCCAAAGCAAAGGAGCCTGCTCCAGCGCGCGGATCATGCGGTGCCAGTTGTAGACATCGCCTGCCCGATTGGTTCGGGCGACAGGCAATCCTGCACTGTGATTTAACAGATGGCGCAGCGTGACCTGTGATTTCGCATCGCTGTCAACGCTTGCAAACTCAGGCCAATGAGCAACAACCGGGTCGTCAAGCGTTGCCTCTCCTCGATCAATCAGCTGCAACAGACAAAGCGCGGTCATTGCCTTGCAGGCTGAAAACGTGCTGACCATCGTGTCCTTTTGCCAAGGAGACTTCTGTTCAGGCGTGGCAAATCCGCCCCAAAGGTTAACCACAGGCTTTCCATGAAGGTAGACACACAGGGCACTACCGAGTTCTTCACCTGTTTCGTGAAGCTTTTGAAATTCTTCTTGAACGCGTTCGAAACCAGCCGCAGCCCACGGAGATACCTTCTGCGAAGCTGCTGGAAAATTGAGGGAGTTGGGCACGGGATTCATTCTAATCGTTGACTTTTGGACAACTCTATCGAACTGAAAAACACCGAGCCTTTTCCGGATAAAATTTCACCTTTCACAGATCAAGGAAGTTCGGCCTCAACCTCCAGTTGGCGACGATGCGTTGACGAAATCGCCGATTTTTGAGCCCCATCTCTAGTCGGGTTACTCGTTTCGAGCCAAGGTCGCCTTGCTGTTTGAGGTATATCCACCCTCATGTTCAACCCGCTTTGTTGCAACGAGGCCAAAGCGGTTTTCCGATGTTTGTCGCAGCCTGTCTGCCAGGCGCCAGGCGCGCATTCCCTCGCGGTAAAGCGACGACAGGTCGAACCGCGAGATTTCGACAAACCCTGCCTGCGTCAGTTCACGGCAGATGATCTGGAAACTCAGCCCATCGGAATAGGGAAGTCTGCCCACGATCTTGAGATGCTGCCGACTGTAGGTCAACTCCGGTCGTTCATGGATGTCAATTCGCTCGGCAACCCAATTGCACACTCTTTGCCACCAGCTCACTGATAGTGACCAATTTCCATCGATCACAATCAGTTTTCCGCCCGGTTTAAGCACCCGAAACCAGTTGGCGTAAGCTGATATCGGATCAACCAAAGTCCAGCAAAGGTGCCGGGTAATTGCAATATCAAACAGGTTGTCATCAAGCACCAAAAGGCTCTCGGCATCAGCATGCAGACCTTTCCAGGCCTGTTCTTTCAGCTTCTTGCGTGCCACCTCCAGCATTGGTTCCGCGAAATCAACCCCAACAACATTCGCCCCAAGACTACAAAGGACTTTGCTGATCTCTCCCGTACCGCAGGCGATATCAAGCGCTTCGATACCTTGCAGGTCGTCGGCAACCTCCAGGCGCAGTGCTTGCCGCAACATGCTTTGCCATTCGGGAAGACCGTACCGGTCCTCTATCTTATGAGCGGGCAGATCATCGAATGTACCGGCCTGCTCAGACCAATGGGTTCGAATTTCTTCCTTGAGATCATAATTCCGCATTGCTGACTTTCCCGACTGGCAACCAGAAGTCGATAGTCTCCAGATCGATGCAGAATGCAATGAACAAGAGCCATAGATTGCAGCGGCCTGGCACGATCCAGGCCGCTTTCAGGATTAACCGTCTACATCGAGGCTCGTCCAAAAGACCCCTGAATAGTCGATCGGCAGAAACTTGTCGTGCAACTCAACCATCAACGCATCCGGATCAAGATCAGAGAACAACTCGGGATGAATCCACTTCGCAAAGGCTTGCATTGCAACGAAGTGATACGGGCTGTTGTAGAACTGGTGATAGATCGAATGAAAACGGCCTTCGCGAACTGAGCGAAGCTCCGGCCAACCGTCACGATTGGCAAGTTCAGACAACTGCTCCCTGGTTGCCTCCGGCGTTGCCTCATAGCCGAACAGGACAGCTGCGGTGTCGGGATTGGCCTCCGACCAGTTTGCTCCGGTTCCGATGATGACTTCAGGATCATCAGCAAAGAGCGCTTCCAGACTTACTTCAGTCTTGAAACCTGGAAACTTCATCGACCCCCAGTTTCGCCCGCCAGCCAGGTCAACAAGCCGTCCAAGGTTTGCCGCACCGTATGTTGTGCAACAATAACCTGCCGAGTATCCGGCAGCATTCTCGATGAACACAATCGGACGTTCCTCTGCCGGGATACCGCTCACCCTGGCGTAGATTGTTTTCATGTGCCTTTGATAGTAATCCGTGAACTCATCCGCTTCATCTCGACGATCGAAAATGCGTCCCAGCAATTGCAGGCTTGGAACGGTATTTTGCGTAGGGTCCTGACGGAAATCTACAAAGACGGTCGCCACACCGGCCTCTTCCAGCTTCTCTATGATCCCGCTTTCCTGCGCCTTCAGAAGATTGCCCAAATTCATCAGCACAAGTTCGGTGCCGAGTGAAACAACCGCCTCCAGGTTCCATTCACTGTGATACGGATTGCCAAAGACCGGCAGGTTTTCGATCTCGGGATAGACTGCCAAGTATTTTCGATAGCTGTCCGGATCGTAGTTGATCATGTCATTCGACCAACCGATCACCCGTTCAAAAGGATTCTCACGATCTAGAAGCGCGACGGAGTAGATCATTCTCCCTTCACCGAGCACGACTTTGGTGGGGTTCTTCTCCACCTCGACAATGCGGCCGGCGATGTCTGTGACTGAGATAGTCTCTGCAAATGCGCACGTTGCTGTCGCGAAGGAAATCACGATGGCTGCGGTAGCAGAACAAAGACCCTTGTGAATTGCAGAAAGCATTGTGGGTCCCTCTGAAGTTGGCGCCGCGGACTGTATGCCCGAGCAACGCAAGTTTCAGCGTCCGCAAAATCATTGCAAGTCAGGAATAGCCTACGTTTTCGTAACGACAGAAACGGATTCGTTACGCACCGGCTCCGACATTGGCACTCGCGCGGACAGCCCGGAAACACTCGGTGATCCAGAGCGAGACCAGACGGATCGAATGGTTCTTTGCCAGATCAGGATCAATCTTGATCCAGTATTCGGCACGCAGCTCGGGTATGGTGCTGGAGAGCCTCACTATGCCGCTTGAGTGATCGGCAACAAAGCAAGGCAGGACGGCAGCTCCCACTCCTGTTGATGCTGCAACCAGCATAAGATCCGTGTTCACCATCCGCGCTGCAGGCTGCCTCCCTTTCATGAAATTCTGCAACCATTGCATCGTCACGTAGTTTTCCTGTTCTTCGACGAAGCCCAACCAGGGAAGCATGGACAATTCGATATCGGAGAGTGGCGCCGGCCGCCCCTGTAGCAGCTCCGGTACACCATACAGGGCACACTCGATCGCCCCGACGCGGCGTGTCAATTCGTTGCCCGATCCCGGCAGTCCATGATGCAAGCTCAAATCCGGACTTCGATCTGTTTTGGGAGAAGGTGCACCGCTCAGAACCAATTCAATCTTCGGGCCGCCGGACAACTTGTGCATTCCGCGGATGATCACTGCGGCCGCCCATTCACCCGCCTCCACTCTCACGGTTTCGGTAAAGCCTTCCAGTAATCCGAGCGAACGCTGCTCCACACGCAGCGCGGCCGTCTCAACCGCGCGCACTTCCGGCAAAAGCTGCTCTCCGGCTTCGGTAAGCTGGTGGCCATCTCGAGATCTCTCGAACAGGGGAATACCCAATCCGGTCTCAAGGCGTTTCAGCCTGCGCGCAATGGTAGGCTGCGTTACGCCGAGCATATCTGCCGCTTGCCTCAGGTTGCTGCGCTGTGCAACAGCCAAGAATGCACGAAGATCATCCCAATCCATGAAACAAATTCTTTACGCAAAGTCGTGGTTTGAGGCAAGAAATTGATCCGTATAGCGGGATCGCGAATTGCTGGGAAAATGTTTTCTGTTTGCCGGAAATCACGGCCTCGACCTCGAAGCAGGAGCGTCCAGCCGTTGTTTTCTCAACGTTTCAAGCGCTTCAGACCGTTTGGCCGTGAACAGCAAAACGAGAGCGTTGCGAAGGATGTCTCATTAAACTTGTGTCAATTCAGCGCAACTTGACAAAAGGCAAGTCCCGCCGCCTGTGCATGCCTTAAACATGTCTTCAGCCAGCCAAGACGCCAGCCGTCATCTTAGAAACAATGACGGAAGAACCATGCCCCCCTCAACGCTGGAAAAGTATTTTGCGCTCCCCTCCGAGGACCCGCTGCAACATGCGTTCAGCCGCCGTCATGTCGAACCGCCAGGTTCTGAGGGTGAAGCAATCGCTGCTTCCGATTACACGCAAGTCTGGAATGCGGTTCAGCAGGCACCGCGCCACGGTCAGGCCGTCATGTATCTGCACGTGCCATTTTGCGCGAACCATTGTCTTTTCTGCGGATTTTATCGCTACAAGTGGGAAGAGGAACACTCAAGTCCTTATGCGGATGCTCTCATTCGAGAGCTGGAACAGGAAGCCGATTCCGTATCGTCTCGTTCAGCACCCATCAATGCGGTCTACTTTGGCGGCGGAACTCCCACCGCGTTGGCGGGGGCGGACCTTGCGCGCATCATCAGACGAATTCGTTCTCTGTATCCGCTGGCACCGGACTGCGAGATTACCGTTGAAGGACGCATCTTCCACTTTGACAACGACAAGGTCGAAGCCTGTCTGGATGCCGGTGCGAACCGGCTGTCCACCGGTGTTCAAACCTTTGATACGCTGACACGGCGCCGCCAGGGGCGAAAGGCGACGGGCGAAGACGCCATTCGTTTCTTTGAAGGACTGACGGTCAAGAACCGCGCAGCCATCGTCTGCGATCTGATCCTGGGACTTCCCTATCAAACCGAAAAAGTCTGGCAGGACGACCTGCGGATCGTCGAAGAACTGGCTCTGGACGGCGTGGATCTTTACACGCTCGCTCTGTTCCCAGGCAGCCCGCTTTCGAAAGCAATCCAGAAAGGCGCATGCGAACCTGCCGTTGATCTGGGCATGAAGGGTTTGATGTATGGCTCAGGCCTGGAGTACTTGAACCAACAGGGCTGGACGCAGATTTCCTCAAGCCATTGGGCCAGAAGTACGCGTGAGCGCAATCTCTATAACTCGCTTGTGAAATCCGGCGCCGATTGCCTCGCTTTCGGCTCAGGCGCGGGAGGAAACATGAGCGGATATGCCTACGGAATAAACAGTGATCTGAACGGCTACTATTCAAGCATTGAAGAAGGAGAAAAACCGCTCTCCTACCTGCAGAGGAACGGGCAGCTGTCCGGTCCGATAAACCATCTGGCCGCCGGGATTGAAGGAATGCGGCTTGACCTGGCCAGGCTCGAACGCGAGCACCCGAAGATTGCCGGTTTCAGCTCCGCAATCGCTCCTGTTCTGGACAACTGGCGAAAGTGCCATCTGATCGAAGGGTTCCCGGTTCTACGTCTGACCACAGCTGGCCGTTTCTGGCACCAGACGCTTCTGTCGCATCTGAAATCCGCACTGAGACTTTATTCAACCGATCTAGAACAAACCCACTAATGCAAGAAGGGCATCATGACTGAACAAACCGCAGTTCTAAAAGAAAAACTCGCGCAAAATCCCGACGGTATCCTGGAAGTATTTGCAAAGGAGCACGGTCTGTCACTGGCCGACACAATCCGCTGTCTGCCGGAAGAAATGTGGCGCGAACATCCAGGTGATTGTTTTGAGAACGTCATTACGAATATCACCGACTGGGGCAAAGTCACGGCGATCGCCAATACCGGCGACATGATCTTTGAAGTCGAGGGCTCCTTCCCTAAAGGCACCTTCGGGCACGGCTACTACAACCTCAAGAAGACGGAAGGCGGTTTCTCCGGACACATCAAGGCTGATGCCTGCAACGCAGTTTTTTTCCTGCAGCGGCCGTTCTTTTCAAAGCAAACGGCGTCGGTCAATTTCATGAATGGCGACGGTAACTGCTATTTGAAAATTTTCCTCGGCCGCGACGCCGACGGAGAAATCAAAAGCGATCAACTTGAGAAGTTCAATGATTTGGCGAATTGGTAATTCGACACTCATCGTCTTGTTGCCAAAGCTAAACACAATTGCGTCAGTGGCGCTCCGCTGACGCGTGGCCAGCGAATTCCACTCCGCATTCTTGTTTGCATGATCTCGAAAGCAAGAACTCAGATTCTTTGTTTCAAGAACTACGTGTTCGAAGACGAGGCAGAGAAAATTTCGTCAGCGGAGCTCATGAAGACTATTTCGGTTTCAGTCTTCATTGCCAATTAGATGTGACAAAATATGCAATTTGCTTTTTGCCATATCTATTTTAACGATCCTTAAAGCATCGACTCAAAGCTGCAAGAACAGCGATTCGACCTAACGCACCCAGCAAAAAAGCCAGGTTTCACGTATCTCCTCCTGTCTCGCGACAGGACGGTTTGGGTAACTGTGCGGCCTGACATGGCCGGCACTGGGGGACTAAAAATGAAACATCCTGTATTGAGCCTTTCTACCGCCTCATCCGTTTTCCTGGCAGCCTTGGTCAGTGGCACCGTGGCCTCAGCCCAGGATGAGGATACGGAGCCGGTAGTTCTGGATGTTATCGTCGTGACACCGACCGGTCTGCCTACAGAAGTGCTCTACAGCCCGGCATCGGTGACGATTGTCGATTCAGAGGAAATAAGCGAGATCCCGCCCAGCTCCGTCGCAAACCTGCTGTCGGACGTTCCCGGGGTGCAGGTCAAGGAAGATGGGATCGAGAGGATTCGCATCCGCGGCGAGGATTCCCAGCGCGTTGCGATCCTGATTGATGGACAGCGCATCTCGGACCACAACCGATACGGTACGCCAATCCTGATCTCGCCAACGGAAATAGATCGGATCGAAATCGTTCGCGGTCCGTCCTCGGTGGTTTCGGGTAACCGCGCAATCGGCGGTGTGGTCAACATCATCACCAAGCGAGGCGCGGACAAACCCATCGAAGTGACCGCGACGACCGGTTACCTGGGTGCCAATGACGGCTACCGCGCCGCCGGTAGCGTTGCCGGAACGCTCAATAATTTCGATTATCGTTTGTCCTATTCCAAGTCAGAATTGAACGACCGCAAGACGCCCGACGGAACCCTGTCTCCTTCCAGCAGCAACGATCAGGACATTCACGCGTTTCTTGGGTACCGTTTCAATGAGCACAACTATGTCGGATTCCGTGCTCAGGACTACGACATCTCCGCAAAGGTCTATACCGGCGATCCGGATTTCATTGTCGATTTGCCGAAACGTGACCTCACCAAATACAGCGTGTTCTATGAAGGCAAGGATCTGACCTCCTGGATGTCGATGCTGAAAGTCAGCGCCTACACTCAGAAAATCGATCGATTGTTCGAAAATGACATTACCGTCAGACCCAATCCATTTGTTACGACGAATGTCGTCGCGACATCGGATGACGAACAGACGACCTCGGGCTTCCTGGCAAGTGCCAATCTGGAATTCTTTTCCGGTCATCGCACGGTGATCGGGCTGGAATATGAAGATGACCGCCTTGATACCGACAAGGATACGACTTCCACGACAACAACAGGTGGACCATTCCCGATCATAAGCACAACCGAAACCCTTGCGGATGCATCCATTAAAACCGCAAGCGTGTTCGCACAGCACGAAGTGACCTATGGAGATCTCACAGGCACTTTCGGCGCTCGCTACTACAATGTGAATAGCGAAATCGACAGCTTTACCGTCAACGGCGCTTCACAACCTTTGAACAGCAACAGCGATGGGCGCTGGCTCGGATCGGCTGGCCTGGTCTATGCCTTGCCGCACGATATCGTGCTTCGCGGCAATATCTCGCAAGGCTACACCTATCCGTCGCTTTCCGAACTCTACCTCACCACTTCGGCAGGCGGTACGACGATCAACGGGAACCCCGACCTGGAGCCCGAAACCGCAACCAACTACGAAATCGGTTTGCGGGTTGATCGCAGCATCGTGACCCTTGATGCCGCAATTTTCTACACCGAGGCAAAGAACTACATCACCACTGCCGCAGACCCTTCAAATCCGGGACAGCTCATCTACAGCAATGTCAACAACGTGGACAGCTGGGGCTTTGAAGTTGCAGCTGAATTCGACCCGGGCTGGCACGGCATACGGCCGTATGTGATCCTGTCGAACGTGACCCGCGAGTTCAAATATTCCAACGGATTCAGCACCAAGAACAGCGGAACGCCGGAATGGATCGGGACGCTCGGTGTGCGTTCAGATTGGGAGTTGTTCGATCTTACAGGCACATGGGACGTGTTCATGCGCGGCGAAAGCGCTGCGAAACTGGTCGATGAGGACGGCAACCTTGTCGACAGCGGATCGCCGACCGGTCTCAACCCGACTTCCGGATGGGCTACGCTCAATTTCCGTGGCAGCGTCGATCTTACTGAGCATGCATCTCTCAACCTGGAGGTCGACAACATTCTCAACCAGTCCTATCGCGCAAGTGATCAGATCGAGGCAGCCGGAACCAATGTCAGCCTCTTCCTGACCGCAAAGTTCTAACGAGGACGTCATGCTGGAAATTGCCCTCCTCACGTTGACACTTACAAGTGACGGCGCGGTTCGCCTGACGATGAGTGAAATGGAGAGCATGGCTGAATGCCATGCTTCTCGCACACGCATCACCGAGATCCTTGATGCCTCAGGTATCAAAGTAATCTCCGCATTGTGCGGTGAGACAGGTCTCAAACTGACGCCATTTGAGCACGGCGCCGGTCCTGATGACGAGAAACATCTCTTCAGGGTCGAGATCGACGGTCAAGCCACATTTGCGGTCGTTCCGATTGCCAAATCCGATGATTGCGTCGCCGATCCGGAAGGAAGCCCGCAAGTGTTTTGCACGCGTTCTTCCCAGTCGGTGATTTCGAAAAGCCAACCTTGAGGACACCTTCGTCGCTCGATCCGCGATCGCCCGGTCGGACTGGCATCGGGCGATTTGGGATTGATAGGTGCACGATGCATGTCTTCCGGCGTACCAACCACGAACCAGCTCCGCGACTATCCTAAGGTCTGTCACGTCGCAGACGGCCTTAGGTGATTACCGCGCACCGAACCGTTGCCGGTACATATTCGGCGATACGTTCGTTAGTCTCTGAAATACCTTTCGAAATGCCGCAGGATCCTGATAACCCACCTGCCAGGCAATCTGGTCCACAGGTCGATTGGTCATTTCCAGCATCTCCCGGGCCTTGGCAATGCGAACCTGTTGCAGGTATTCGGTCGGCCGGCTTCCAGTGGCCTTGGCAAATCTGCGCAGAAACGTTCGCTCCGTAAGCCCGGCGCCTTCTGCCAAATCCTTTACCGATTGAGGCTCCGCGGCACTGGCGTGAATGTGATGTTGGGCACGAACTATGACTTCATCGCCATGGTCGAACCGCGGAATAAACTGGCGAAATGGCTGCTGGCTTTTCCGTGGCGGGTCAATCAGCAGGAAATGCGCTGTGGCAAGCATGGCACTCGGACCCATCAGCCGCTCCACCAGCGTCAGACCGAGATCAGCCCATGTCATGATCCCGCCAGCCGTTATGATGTCACCATCATCCAGAACCATGTGCTCATCGGCGATTTCGATCTCGGGAAAGCGGTCCGCGAGCTCTTCGGCAAACGCCCAATGGGTGGTGACGCGCCGTCCGTCCAGGAGGCCGCTTTCTGCAAGCACGAAGGCCCCGGCGCAGACTGAACATATCCTGCTGCCGGCGGCATGCATGTCTTCTAACCACGAGGCGGCATCCGGCATGGGGCGCATTTTCTCAGGCATGATGATACTGGGCGGGGCGATGATGTAATCGAGCCGGTGAGCAAGTTCCGCTTGGCTGTCCCAGACGCAGTCCGGCTTTCCATCACCGCCTTCCGACTGCGCATTAAGCGTCCAGTGCGAAACGCGAATTGCCGGGTAACTTCCCTGCTCCACTCTGCGCCTCGACCATTCACCCGCAATCCGGAACAGATCGGTCAACCCGTGAACAGCCGCGAGTTGACAGTCTGGATAAATCAGCAGGCCGACTTCGGCGAGGATTTCGGGCTCTTGAGCCATTTGTCACTTATGCCTCTACATATGTCATTTCCGCCAAGTTTCAGCCTTGGACCAAGTACCTAGATTTGTCCACGTCAGATCGACAGCAACTCTGAAACGACGGAGGAAAAAGGAAAATGTCCTCTCAAACCAATGAGGTTGGCCCGAAACCGACCAGGCGCGAAATGCTGCTCGCCGGCTCTGCCGCGCTAGCCACCATGGCGCTGCCACTCCCGGCTTTTTCGCAATCTCGAACACAGTCCTCACCGCAAGGAGACATCACAATGGGCGCTATTTCGACCGAAGACGGAACCAAGATCTTCTACAAGGACTGGGGCCCGAAAGACGCCCAACCAATCGTGTTTCATCACGGCTGGCCGTTGAGCGGTGACGACTGGGACAATCAGATGCTGTTCTTCCTGTCGAAAGGGTATCGGGTTATCGCCCATGATCGGAGAGGACACGGTCGATCTGAGCAGACCGACACGGGCAACGACATGGATACTTATGCTGCTGATGTCGCTGAGCTGGCCCGTAGTCTCGATTTGAGTAACGCCGTGCACATTGGTCATTCGACTGGCGGTGGCGAAGTTGCCCGCTATGTCGCCCGCGCTGAACCGGGTCGCGTTGCCAAGGCAGCCCTGCTCGGAGCAGTACCACCGATCATGGTCAAGACCGACACCAATCCGGACGGCATCCCGATGGAGGTGTTTGATGGCTTGAGAGCTGCGCTGGTCGCCAATCGCGCACAATTTTTCCTGGATGTGCCCTCAGGCCCATTCTATGGCTTTAACCGTCCGGAGGCCAAGATCAGCCAGGGCCTAATCCAAAACTGGTGGCGACAGGGAATGGCCGGAGGTGCCAAGGCACATTATGACTGCATAGCTGCGTTTTCAGAGACCGACTTCACCGAAGACCTGAAAGCAATCACGGTTCCAACCCTGGTGCTGCATGGTGGTGACGATCAGATCGTGCCGATAGAGAACTCGGCCAACAAGGCCATAAAGCTGCTGCAGAACGGCTCACAGAAAACCTATGCAGGTCTGTCTCACGGTTTCTTTGCAACCCATCCGGATCTGGTCAATTCCGATCTCCTAGCATTTGTTGAAGCTTGATCTGAAAGCAGGCCGCCGGGCTGTACAAGCGGCCCGGTGGTTCTGGTATACGGTCCGTGGCAAGTGGTTCTCTGAAAGATACTTCCATTGACCGCACACACCTGCCAACAAGAGCACATGGAGCTCACGGAATAAGAGCGGTCAAAATTGACATTCGCCTTTGTTTCAAAACTAAGGTAAAACCTGAGCGCATTATTCCAGTTTTATCTTGGGCGATGAGCATGACCTTTCATCCGCGTATGGAAAGCATGACCGAAGGTCTTTCAGTGGTGGGCGACCTCAAACTCCGGATTTTTGACGGCGCCATTGCCGACCTGTGGGACGTTTCCTGCAGCCCACTCGCGCATGGTGAATATGTCTCACATGCACCCCGGCTCGTTGTCGTTCTTGGTCAGACCGGCACAGGCGGAATGGAAGTTACAGCTTCACCTTTCCAGCAGGAACTGAAAAACGCACCCAGTAACAGGCTCTTCTATATTCCGGCTGGTTTCAAAGTATGGTCGCGTATCGAGAATCTGGAGTCTTTGCGCCATCTGGATGTTCATTTCGACATCAGAAGTCTGTCGGAAAAAATAGCTGATGACTTCGAACCGGGACTGATCGAGACGCCAAAACTGTCTTTTAACGACGACCGCGTCTTGTCGCTCGCAAGTTTGATTGCAGGTGAATGTGAAACGCCTGGAACACTTCATGACCTGTATGGCGACAGCTTGATCTGCGCTTTGTTTACGGCGCTCACACGCATCAAGCCCAAAACGACGCGATACAAAGGACAATTGGCGGCGCATCAATTGCGAAAGGCTATCGAATTCATAGAAGACAATCATGCCAGCAACATCCGCCTGGAAGAACTGGCAAGTCTTACCGGATTGTCTCCTGCGTATTTCTGCACGGCCTTCAAGCTCACCACAGGCATGCCACCACACCGCTGGCAGATGCGCGCCCGTGTCAATCGCGCAAAACACTATCTGGAAAACACCGGCTTGACCCTGAGCTCCATTGCTGTCGCAGCCGGTTTTTCCGATCAGGCCCATTTCACCCGGGTTTTCCGCCAGTTTACGGGAACAACGCCAAATGCGTGGCGAAAGTCCAGGCTTTGCTGATTTCTCCGAAATTTTGTTCAAAAGACCGAAACATCGTTCAATCTAAGAGATTAAACCTGAACTAGATACTCCACTTATCTGAACTCGTAGCGGTTCCGGGGGCAAAACTGGGCTGCACATCATGATGAGGTGGCGAACTATGAGCGACACGATCCATGTGTCCAGGCGCCTTTGGGCGGGCGCTTCGGCGGTCTTTTTCTTCTGGCCGGTGGCAACTCACGCGCAGCAGGTTTCCGACCAGAACACGACGGAGACCAATCTCCTTTCGACAATTGTCATCGAGCAGGACCGATCCGATGCCGCAGCTGGTTACAACTCGGCGGAGACGGAAGGCTACGTTGCCAAATCGACCGGGACCGGTTCAAAGGCCAGCGTCCCAATCCAGGAAATACCTCAATCTGTTTCCGTGATCACCAGAGAACAGATGGATGATCAGGGAGCCCAGTCAACAGACGAAGCCCTCCGCTACACGGCCGGAGTGTTTACGCAGCCATATGGCGCAGACAGCGACACCAACTGGTTCTTCCTGCGTGGCTTCAACGCAACGCAGACAGGCGTCTTTTTGGACGGGCTTCAGCTTTACGGCTTCGGATTTGGCGCATTTTATGTAGACAGCTTCAATCTTGAACGGATTGACGTCCTTCGAGGCCCGGCTTCGGTTCTTTATGGCGGATCAAGTCCGGGCGGCATCGTCAACTACGTCAGCAAGAAGCCAACGGGCGAACGCTTCCGATATCTGGAAGGAGGCATCAATGATGCAGGCACCGCCTACCTGGGTTTTGATATCGGCGATACTTTCCAGGACGCTGCAACAAACACCTACGACTTTCGGGTCTCCGGACGGATCCAGGGTGGAGACGGATATTATGATTTTCAGGATGGCATCCGGGGATCGGTTTCACCGAGCGTGACCTGGCGCCCCAATGACTCTACCAGTCTCACGGTCCTGACGAACGCCACTATCATTGATGAGCGGCACGGTGCTGCCAGCTTCCTACCGTTTGCAGGTACAGTGGAGGCGGCATCCTTTGGCCGCATCAACCGGGACAAGAACTACACTGAACCTGATCTGGACAAATATCTGCGCAGGCAGTTTTCAGTTGGATATGAATTCGAGCACACACTCGAGAATGACTGGACAGTACGGCAAAACACCCGGTACGGCTATTCCAATCTTTCCGAATTCAATCTCTATCCCTTTGGGTATTCGGGTTTCTCTCCGACGCCTGTGTTGGCCAATCCCGTCTTCAGCCGGATCGTGTTTGAGCATGACACCACAATCAATAACATTTTGATCGACAACCAACTGGAAGGGAACATCCAAACAGGCCCTGTCGAACACAACCTTCTGTTCGGAACCGACTACAACTACTTCAATCTGGATCAGGTCCAGTCCTCGGCAATCGGAACAACCATTAGCGTCACCGACCCGCAATATGGCGCAGCACAGCCAACGCCTACTCCCTATCTGGACCAAAACGTCATCCAGCACCGTATCGGTGTGTATGCCCAGGACAGGTTGAAATTCGGCGATGGCTGGATCGTGACGCTGAATGGACGTCACGACTACATCGACACGAACGCGACCGGCACACCTCAATATAGCGGCACCGACTACGCCTTTTCCGGAAGAGCGGGTCTCGCCTATGAATTCAAGAATGGCATCACGCCTTACGCAAGCGTCGCGACTTTCTTCAATCCGCTTATTGGTTCGTCTTCGCTAGTTGATTTTTACGAACCCGAGACCGGCGAACAATTCGAAGTTGGCGTCAAGTACCAGCCAACCTGGTTCAACGGCCTGTTTACGCTGTCCTACTTCGACCTTACACGCCGGAACGTGGTCACTGGTCCATTCCTGTTTGAAACGCAAATCGGTGAAGTCAAATCTCGAGGCGTCGAATTCGAAGCTATTGCCAACTTGACCGACGAAATCAAACTCACAGCTGCAATAACCGCTTACGACCTTGAAATCACTGAGGACTCCGACGCCTCGATTGTCGGAAACACACCGAACATCGTACCCGAGCAGCTGGCCTCGCTGTTTGTCGATTACACTTTCCCCGAAGGCACGCTTGAGGGTGTCACGATCGGAGGTGGCATCCGGTATCAAGGGGAATCCTGGGTCGACAACGCGAACACGATGAAAGTTCCAAGTGCAACCCTGTTTGATGCGAAACTCGGCTATGAACGCGAAAACTGGGGCGTCGATCTGAACGTGACCAACATTGCCGACACCCGGTACGTTTCAAGCTGCGACGGTGTTTATGTCTGTAGCTACGGCGAAGGCCGGTCGTTCAAGCTCAGGGGATACGCCAAATGGTGAAACGTGATTTCATGAGCCGGACGTGACACCCGCAGTCCATCTTTGGATCAAATGAAATTGGAAACGGAAGGTTGGTCCTCAGCCTTCCGTTTTGGTCTTCGCCGATATGTCAGCGCTGAAATTCCGGGTATCCAGTCGCCGAAAGGCCTCAATCGGTTCGGGTATCTTTCAGCTTTTCAACGTCATAGACGAGATGCATCGTCTTCTTGCACCACTCCAGGAGAATGTCGCGCTCCGGCCGTGAACCGACTTCCGCAGCCGCATAAAGACAGGCAACCGAAACATGGTGCTGAAGCCGGGCGAGCGCGTGTGCTTCATCCTGCGTCACCTTGCGCGAAAACTTTTCCTGAGCGGCAATTATGCGCAGAAACGCCTTCTGCTCGTGTTGGGCCTCAAGTTCCGCCAGTTCAGTGGAGTTTCCGAGTGCGAACCGAAGTTGCCAATGACCCGGTGAATTGATGCTTGCGTCACCGGAAAGGCATTCGAAAACCGCATCGGCATATGCCTCCATTCCTTCACTGCCATCAAATCGCGCATCCACGGCATCCAGCAATGCCAGCGTTTGCTCAAGCCAATGCCGGTAGAGCTCATAAAAGATCGCTTCTTTTTTCGGAAAGAACTGGTAAAGCGTTGCGATGTTTACGCCGGCAGCCTTGGCGATGTCGTTGGTTGTTATCTTGTCCGCCCGGGTGCCGTTCAGCATGGTCAGTGTCGTATCCAGAATGCGCTGAACTTTTTCTTTCGACCTGCGCTGTTTCGCGGGTTTGCGTATGGCAACAGAGCTCTCCTCTACCGGCTGCAAATCGTTCTCCCTATGCTTTGGCCGCATTCCGTCTCGTACTGCCACTTATCAAGGTAAGCGTATTTATCAGGCTTACCAAAAATTGCACTTACGCCCGCTGAAATTGAAGAAACTGCAGAACGCTTGTCAACAGTTCGGTCCCCTAGCAGATGCAAAAGCCAATCGCCTGCTCGTACGCGAACAGCACGGGCCGGGTGCCCTGCGTGCCGTCGCGCGCGCACTCGGCCTCAATGTCGGCGGCGCGTGACCCCATCCACTTGAACCCCGTCAGCG
>JBCCVB010000153.1:0-16447 GCA_039195965.1 Pseudomonadota bacterium | reverse complement strand
TTCCGGCACAGGGATCTGACACGCAACGAGGCGCAATAGTCGAGGATGGCCGAAATGGTTCTTCGTTTCAAAAAGCCGTCCACTCTTCCATTGAAATGTCCGTGTTCCGCCAGGCGCATCTGGACAAAGTAAAAGAACGCGTTCGGATTACTGCGCAGAATCCGGCGCATCAGACTTGGACGGCTGCGCGGTGGAACTTCTTCGATACGAGAATAGAGAGACGTATAGCCGGATTTCTTCGAACTCAGGATGTCTAGAAGAAGCAGGCGGTATTCAAATTCTCCCGGATCGACTTTGTCGGCGACCTTTTTCAGTTGGCTGCGCGCCCGCTCGATGTTTCTGGCGGAAGGTTGCCTGGAGCCCCAGTATTTCGGATCAAGATAATAATCGAACAGCCGAAGTGCAGCGTCGGTATTGCCTTCGTCAGCCATGCTGGAAAGCTTGTTGAGCAACTTCGTCCGGGGGAGCAGTTGAGCGGACCAGTTGTTTCGGCGCATTGCCAGCGCGACAGAAGCATCTGCAACTCCGAGATTTTCCGCTTTCCGGAACATCTCCAGCCCGCTTTTTGGGCGGCCGATCTGCCGGAATTCACCTTCAACCAGTCCGGTGCCCATCAGGTAGAGGGCGTATGAATTGCCGAGTGATTTTGCATGAGCAAGGTACCTGTAGGCCTGCCTTGTATTTTTGCGGCCAAACAATCCGTACCGGTGAATTTCGGCAAGTCGCAGCGAAGCAGCTATGCTGCCCGCGTCAGACGCTTTTTCGTAGGCTTCGAGCGCTGCCTTTCTGTCAATATAGCCGGCATATCCGAACGAATAGATGTCTCCGAGACTGACAAGGGCGCTTAGAGAGCCTTCCTCGGCAAGCTCTTTGATTTCGCTTAAGGCCTCCTCAATGTCCGGTTCGGTGCCGATGCCTCTTAGAGACATCTCGGCTATCCGGAGCCTTGCGGTCCGATCTCCCAGATCTGCTGCCTTGGAGAAGTAGACCAACGCCTGCGAAGGGTCGTACTCCAACAGCCTTCCGTCCAGGATGAGTTCACCCAGGCGCAAGAGTGCTGCAGCCTCGAGCGGGCTGGAGACCGCTGCATTGCAAGCGGTGGTGTACTGGCCGGCCCCGAAAAACCAGAGGGCCAATGCCATGCTGCGCGCCAGTTGGCGCGCAGCTGATAACTTGAGCCTGAAAGTTGGCCCTGTCATTGGGTGTTGGCGTTGTTGGGCGTGCCGGTCTCGTCCGTTGTTTCGATCCCGGCAGCCTTTTTGTAGTAAAGGACCGCAAGTTCCCCATCCGCCGGAAGGATTTCGCCCCGGCTGTAAAGGTCTCCCAGCAGAATGTAGGCCATCGAGACACCCTGGGAGGCGGCCGCTTCGTATGCGGAAATCGCAGCGTTCGCGTCCACCCTGCCTGCTTCACCCGACACATAAACCGTGCCGAGCGCTAACATCGCGTTTGGATCTCCGGTGTCCGCGGCGGATTGCAGAAGTGACATTCCAGCTTCGCGGTCCACTTCTGTTCCCCGGCCTCGCAGCAGCATCAGAGCTGTTTGCACACGCGCTGTCCCGCTGCCTGCCTCTGTCGCGGTCCGGTAGTAGCCGAACGCCTTTGCCAGATCCTGAAGCTGTCCTTCTCCAATCGCACCGGAATGAAACTCTCCGAGCATCAAATTGGCGTCAGAGTTTCCTTCTGCCGCAAGTTGCTCAAGCACAGTCACTCCCGTTGCAGCGTCGCGCGTAGTGCCGATGCCTTCAATCTGCATAAACGCCATTCTGAGCATGGAGCTGAGGTCTTCGGAGGCAGCTGCGGTCTTATAGAATTCGAATGCTTTCGCAACATCCGCCTGAACGGCATTTTCTTCGCCGTTCTCATAAAGCTGACCGAGAATATACATGGCCGATGCATCGCCGGACTCCGCCATATCCTGCAAGATGCGCAGCCCTTCGTCGACGTCCTGATCAACCCCTTGTCCGCGAACCAGCATCAGGGCTGTTTGCTTTCGTCCCGTGGTGCTGCCTGCTTCGCTCGCCATGGAATAGGCTTCAAAGGCCTTTTTCGCATCAGGTGTCAGCAGACCCGGCAGGCCACTGAGCTGAATGTCACCCATCAGCAGCATGGCGCTGGGATCTTTTGCTTCGAACAATCGGTTTGCGATTTCATAGCCCTTGTCTGGAGCAGACGGGGTACCTTCGCCGTCAATCAGCATGCGAGCGGTAATGATAGCTGCTGCAATGTTGCCGCCGTCCGATGCGCGTTTGTAAAAGCCGAAGCTGCGCTCCGGATCGGCATCAACACCTTGGGGTTTTCCGGTTCGGTAAATGTCACCGAGAGCCATCAGTGCTTTGGCGTTGCCGTTTTCAGCCGCTTCCGTCAAAAGCTCTATCCCACCACTGATGTTATGCGAGGTGCCCGTTCCCTCTATCATCATCAGCCCGACATTGACGGATGCGGTTTCACTGCCGAGATCGGCCGCCTGCTGGAAAAACGAGAATGCCTTTTCCGGATCGGAAGTCACCAGGTCACCGCTGAGATAAAGATCTCCGAGTTTCAAAAACGCATCCGGATTGCCGAGATTTGCGGCCAATCTGTAAACGCGGACCGCACTGTCTCCATCAGGACGAAGCTTCTGTGCCAAACCGGGAGCAAGTTGCTCCGGCGGCATTGCAGAAAGAATTCGGCCATTGCTTGTCGAGAGGTTCCGGTAGTAGGCGATTGCAGCTTCTTCGCCTGCGCGGTCAATCGCGCCGGTGCTGTAAAGGTCTCCGATGCGCGTGATCGCCTTGGTGATCGCAGGGTCTGGAACTCCCTGCCAATTGGTTGCGTCAGCTGCGTTAACTGCATAGCCCGTTGCCATGCAGGTTGCGAATATCAGGAAGCCGCGCTGAAACACGGACGAGCAAAAACACTGTTTCATCAAATTGGTCCCCCGGCAGGCTGGTAGGGGCCATCGCTGGCCAGCGGTGGCGCTAGTCGGTTGCGAATGCGTCGCACAAGTCGCCAGCAGGTTCCGGCAAATCGATCCTGTGGCGGCGCGGTGGGTATCCCCTTACCCTTAAGCAAGGAGATGAGGCCCGCCTGATCGTAGTCTTGGGTGACAATCAGGCGGGAAAGTCCGAAACGGTTTTCCGAGGTGTGGGAAAGTGCATGGCGTACGCGGACTGCGGAGGAAAATCCGGCTTCGCGCGCCATCTGTCTGGTTGTGGGAGAGGCATAACCGTGCGGGTAGGCGAAAGCCTCGACCTTGCTGCCGGTGATTTCCTCTAGAACGGATTTGCTGCCGCGAAGCTCCCGTTCGCAGGCAGCGCTGTCCAGAATGTCCAGTTCCGGGTGAGACAGGCTGTGCGCGCCAATTTCGATACCGTTGGCATGCAGGCTTTTTATCTCGTCGGGCCGCAGCATCGGGCGCTCACCTTCGCCGAGAGGCGCCAGCCAGCTGCTATTATTTGAGATCAGTCCCGCGACGACATAAAGCGTCGCCTCAAAACCATGTCTGTTCAGAATGGGGAAGGCATTTTCAAGAAAGTCTCTCAACCCGTCGTCAAAGGTCAGAATGGCGACGTTTTCCGGCAGTGGAAGTCCGGTGTCGAGCCTGTTTAGGGCGGTGGAAATGCCAAGGACCGCATAGCCGTTGTCAGCGAGCGCCTGCATGTGTTCCGAAAAGCGCTCGGGCGTAACGGACCATGTCCGGTACCTTTCATCTACATCAGTGGCGACCGAGTGATACATCAAAATGGGCAGGGCATGCATGGTGAGTCACTCCGCTGCTCGGTCAGCACTCGCAAGGACCGGCGAGTACATTGGTGTTGAAGTCGATCTTGGTCTTGCAGACCGGCTTCTGAGGTAGCCTGGCAAGCCCATGATGATGCCAAGACGTTCGCGCCAGATCAGATGACGCGGGTAGTCGGCCGGCAAACGTTTCATTTTTTGAGATGAACCTGAAAGCAGGTGGGTGGTTGCTGCGGGTAGGCTCTTTGCGAAGTGGAACAGCTTGCTCGGATCGTCCAGAACCTGCTGCGTCAAATAAGCGCCCAGTCCAACACCGTAGCCATAGGCCTGGCGCTGGATGCCGGTTTCGGCACGACGGTGAAAGTGCCAGACAATAGCGCTCGGCGTATATACAAGTTGATATCCCGCCTCGAGAATGGCTACGAACGAGGCGAGGTCGTCGCCGCCACGCGCGGGTGTGCCTGCACCGAGTGCGGCATCGAATGCACCGACTTCCAACAACGCGTCTCGCCTGAACGCCATGTTTGCGCCGGAGCCGAAAGCGCCGGCGGTGTATGGAAAGAGCGGATCCTCCGGTTTGTTTTTTCCAAAGTCGTAAGCGCGACGCTCGACGCCCTTGCCGAAACCGCCATGACGCTCGGTCCAGTATTGGGCCCGGGTTTCAAGCTCCGCCGGCAGGATCATGCCTGTAACGCACCCGATTTTACGTGACAGGGCAAACTCGGATGCAACGGCAGCCACCCAATCGACATCGGCGATGACGTCATCATCCGTAAAGGCGACGATATCGCCGAGTGCAAGTGCCAATCCGGTGTTATGTGCCAGTCCCAGGCCCGGGCGATTTTCACGCGCATAGTGCACTCGTCCACCCGGAGCGAAGACGCCGGCAATCAAATCTGCTGTTGCATTCGATGACGGGGCGTTGTCGACAACGACGATGTTCATTGCCGAGTAGGATTGTCTGAGCAGACTATCAAGACATCTGAGCAAGCTGTCCGGTCGGTCGCGTGTTGCAACGACAACCGTCACCCACGGACTGAAAGGGCCTTTCGGAACCCTCTGCAGATGAGAGATCTTTGCGTCCGGAAGACGTTTCATGATGTCCGCAACGCATGTGTTCATGTCATTGGAGCGGTCGAAACGAACTTCTTCCACAGCGATAGGTGTGCCCTTGGATCTGAAAAGGCAGAGTGCACCACCGTACCAGGCATCCGGTTTCAGTTGATCCTGCAACCGCGAGGGAGAGCGGTCGCCAAGCTCCCAATCCAGAACCTGAATTGGTTCGAATGAAGGAAGTCGCTGTTTGTTTGTATGGCGATGGGGCCAAAATCGCGAAAATGCATAGGAAGCGGTCGTGGCTGTGAAGCCGGCCACGATTGCGAACGCCCTGATCACACCGCTGACATCTCCCCTCAGCGTTTCTCCGAGATTTCGAAAGAAGCCGATGGGCAGTGTTTTCAAGGAGTAGCTTTTTTCTGTTGTGAGGGCGTGATCCGAATTTGGAAGGCGAGCCAATTCTGCTTTTGATTTTCCTTCGGCCCAGCACCTTCCAAGGAAGTATTTCCAGGTGCATCTTGCAGACGGCACATGGTGGCGAACCCGGGCCTTGGGCTCGTAAAGAATTGATTGGTTGGGGAATTTTGATTTTGCGCGAATGAAGAATTCCGTTTCTTCACATCCGGCGCCATTGTTGCCGACACGGCCGAGGCCGGTTCGAAAACCGCCCGACAGTTCAAGAACGCTACGACGGACGGACATGTTGCAGCCGATCAGGTTTCGAACCTGATTGCGCACTTTCGGAAGTCCGAGATAGCTACAACCGATCACCCAGTCGAACTCTCGCGGAAACCACCTTGGTCTCTCTGTCGACCATGCAGGAGCAATGAAGCCTCCAACCGCCATCACCGCCGGGTCCGTGTAGGCTTCCGCGATCCGTTGAAGCCAGTTGGGGTCTGCCGCGGCATCATCGTCCAGAAAGGCGACAATGTCACCGCAAGCTTTTTGGGTGCCGGTGTTTCTGGCGCCCGATAGACCTTTTTCGAACTCGTTTCTGACAACGAGCGCGGTTGAAAATTCAGACTTGAGCATCCGGTATAGTGCGTCGCTGTGATCGCTTACAATGATCAGGGAGTCCACTGGATAGGTCTGCGCTCTGACAGACGAAACCATCTCGCCTATGTGACGCAGCCGATCCAGCGTATGGGCACAGACGACGACCGATATCGTAACATTTGTGCTCATGATCCTGCTCAGTGTGTCGGGTCGCGGACGTCTGTGGAAGTCGCCGTCAGGCGGGGGCGCGCGAGGGGCGGTGAAACACCTGTCAACTTGGCGGCTTGAGGGGTGAAGCCCAGCCGTACGATGGTCTTCAGGACGCGCCAGCCGTCGGGAATTGTCCTCAGGTTGCTGACACCGTGAATGCGCGGGGCTTCCTTGCTGGGAACTTCGGATATGGCCAGACGCGCCTGCAGTGCTTGCACGTTCATGCTTGTTTCGATTTCAAAGCCATCGTCGTTTTCAAGCGATAGCCGCCTTAGGCTTTCGCGCCAAAATGCAATGTAACCGTAGCAAAGGTCGGTGAATTTGCCGCCAAATCGCCATGTCACGAGCTTTACGAAGCCCCAGTTTCCGATGCGGCGGTACCACTCCATGTCGTCAGTTCCGCCACCTTGCAGAAAGCGGGAGCCCTTGACGAAGTCCGCGCCCGACAGCAGGGCGCCTATAAATGCAGGAATTTCCGCCGGATCCATGGATCCATCGGCGTCGATCATGACAATGATATCTGAGCGGGAAGCTGCGAAACCGCATCTCAGAGCAGCGCCTTTGCCGGGGCGATCTTCGGGTACGATCTTGATGTCCGGCATGAGGCTACGCGCAACCTCAATTGTGTCATCCTCGGAATTTCCGTCTACCAGGATTACTTCATCGACCCATCCCGGAATTTTCTTAAGCACTTGTGGAAGATTTCGTGCTTCATTTTTTGCAGGGATGACGACACATACTGTTGGTTGCCGCATGATTTACTACTCCGACATTTCCTCTCCTATTCGCTTTTAGATAAATCGAAATATAACATAGGCCTCATTATGTATATCTCGAATCTAAAACTCAATTGCGGTTAAGGGCAGGGTTGTGAGTTGCATTTTTTATGTTTTGTTAAGTATATTTTTCTTCCGGAAATTTCGAAATATATAATAATAAGTATAATCAAAAGAGCAGTGATCTGCTCGGCCTACCGATTGGATTGGGACCGTCGACGTTTTTTGGGCGATGAGAAGTGATCGCAGCTAAGGTTTTCGAAGGCGAGAAATTGATACGCAGATCATGAACGTCAACAACGTGCCTGGTTGTTGGTTGCAATGGAATTGCGTATCCACTCGGTTATTCGTTTTAATTCTCAGAGTAAGAACAGATCCATCTGCCAACGGTAGAAAAAATCCCTATGACTTCCAGGAGTGAATTGAAGTCATAGGGCAGTCGCTTGGGGTGATTTGCACATTACCCATCTATTGTAATTCATAAAGCTTTTGAATGAATTACATAATTATATATAGATGCTAAATACTAGATGCGGCGTTCATCAAGTCCCTCTTTGCCTCGACAGTGACTGGCTTTCTTGAAGCAGGGCAGCTTTCGCAGAAGCAGGCCTCGCAAAATCCTCATAAAGTTTACCGAACGGGTGCTCTTTCAAACAATCGATGCGTGTACGGCCCGCCGATGGTTTGCATACGGTGTCGGAGCTTGGCATTTCGATGAAACTTCGTTACCGCTCTCCCAAGCGTTGAGCTTTCACACGGGAAATTTGAACAGACATGACAATTCTTATCACCGGCGGTGCCGGTTACATTGGTTCTCACTGCTGTGTCACTTTTCTGGAGGCAGGGCATGACGTTGTTGTTCTTGATAATCTGAGCAACTCAAACACAGCTTCGTTGACGCGGGTAGAGGAAATTTCCGGTCGGAAACTGATCTTCGAGAAAGGGGATATACGCGATCAGGAGACAGTGGAAACGCTGTTGAAGCAGCATGATTGTACTGCCGTTATCCACTTCGCCGGTTTGAAGGCTGTTGGTGAATCTACACGCTATCCGCTCGCCTATTACGACAACAACGTCATTGGTACGCACCGTCTTTTGAGTGCAATGTCAAACACAGGGGTCCGCGATCTCATCTTTTCCTCCTCTGCAACAGTTTATGGCGAACCACAAACATTGCCGTTGACCGAGGAGCACTCACTAAATCCGGTAAATCCTTATGGGCGGACGAAGTTGATCGTAGAGGACATGTTGCGTGATCTGGCAGCCAGTGATCCCAGCTGGCGTGTCGGAGTATTGCGTTACTTCAACCCGGTGGGAGCACATGCGAGCGGGCTGATAGGTGAAGATCCGTTGGGTGTTCCAAACAACCTCATGCCATTCATCGCCCAGGTGGCCTCCGGACGGCGCGAGAAACTGAATGTCTTCGGCAACGACTACGACACCCGTGACGGGACCGGCATTCGTGATTACATCCATGTCGTTGATCTCGTTGAAGGTCATCTGCGGGCTTATCATGCCCTTTCAAATCTCGAGGGGCAGGACAACTGCTTCGCGGTGAACCTTGGAACGGGCGATGGCTACAGCGTTCTGGACATGGTGAAGGCGTTCGAGCGCGCATCCAATCGGATCATTTCGTATGATTTTGTGCCACGTCGGGCAGGGGACGTCGCGGAGTGTTATGCCGACACCAGCAAAGCTCAGGAAATGCTTTCCTGGAGTGCTGAACGCGAGTTGCACAACATGTGCGAGGATACCTGGAACTGGGTGTGCAAGAACCCCAAAGGATACGGTGACTGAGCAAGCGCTCGCGAGTTGCCGAGTCGCTCCAAAACCGGGTTATGAAGCTGGGGGCCGGTATCGGTCCCTGGGGTCAGTGCAGACGGAAGGAGGATAACTCCGTCCGAACATTTTTGAAAAGAGTGCTGTCGATCGCTGGTTGAAATACAAAGCCTCCCGCTTCTGTCGAAGCGGGAGGCTTTCATTCGATGGTTTCTGGGCAATATCCCTAAGAACGCCCTTTCCAGGGAACGAGAACCCGCTCGGCCATGCGCATCAGAATATCGATGCTGTAACCGACGATACCGATCAGGATGATGCCCATGATCACGATGTCGGTAAGCTGGAACTTGGAGGCGGCGATGATCATCATGCCGGCCCCTTTCTGTGCCGCAACCAGCTCTGCTGCCACCACGGTTCCCCAACAAACGCCCATGGCAACCCGTGCGCCTGTGAAGATCTCAGGCAGCGAGTTCGGCATGATCACGTAGCGCAACACCTGTCGTTTGTTCGCTCCAAGGGAATAGGCAGCGTGAACTTTCGAGATGTTGACGCCCGAGACACCGGCCCTTGCGGCAATAGTCATGATCCAGAGAGCGGCCAGGAACAAAAGCACGATTTTGCCAGTTTCCCAGATGCCGAACCAGATGATGACCAGCGGGATCAGTGCCAAGGGTGGAACGGGGCGCATGAACTCAACAATCGGGTCAAACCAACCGCGAACCCAGCTCGAAAGACCCATCGCGTATCCAAGCGGAATTCCGATCAAGGAACCCGCGATGAACCCTCCGATAACCCTGATCAAGGACCATCCGAGGTGCTCCCAGAGTGTGAAGTTCTGGTAGCCGGTCGATGCGATGTCTGCAAAGCGCTTTACGACTGCCTCGGGCGACGGCATCCAGATGGGTTCCATCTGAAGTCCCGTATTGGGCTGGAAGTTCAATGAGCCCTTGGGCGTCATGGTGACCGTCCCGTCCGCAACGCTAACGCTCTCTCCAGGCGCAATGGGGTTTCCGTCGACAGCGGTGACTTTGGCGCCATCACCATCGTTGCGCGTGACTTTCAGGAGAACGGAGCGCCAGGCGCCGACGCTGGCGGAATCGTCTTGCGCGAAACCGTCACGAGGAGCCGGTTCCGGCGCCTTGATCTTGTTACCCACTTCATGCACGACGACGTTTACAGCTGCTTCACTGGTTTCGCCGGCATCGTTGGTCACAGTGTATGTGAAATTGGTTTCTCCAACGAACGGGCCCGGAACGTGAAACGGAACCAGGTTTGAACCGGTAAACGCACCCCAGATGAAAAAGATCACCACAATGGAGATGATGGAGGCTGCCCGGTTTGGGCGAATAGCGCTTTCATCTCCAAAGGTCACTGTCTTGAGGCTGGTGAAATCCTGCTTGCGCTGACTGAGACCTGTGACATAGGTGACAAGAAAGTAGGCCGCCAGAAACAGCGATGCATAGATCAGGAATACGATAAGTCCGGTCATGCTGCGGTCTCCGATCGTCCCATGATTTCCTCTTCCATTTCCCAGATCATGGACAGGATTTCTTCGCGGGTCTCAGCGAAGCCCTCACTCTTCTTGACCTCCCGCAAGTCGTTGTCTACGCCGCGTTCCGCAAAGGGGAGATGGTACTCCTTGTGGATCCGTCCCGGGCGGGGCGCCATGACCAGGAGCCTTTCGCCCAGAAGCAGGGCTTCTTCCACCGAGTGGGTGATCAGGATGACCGTCTTGCCGGTTTCCTTCCAGAGCTTCAACACGAGACCCTGCATTTTTTCGCGGGTCAGCGCATCCAGAGCTCCGAGAGGCTCGTCCATCAGGATGACATCAGGGTCGTTTGCAAGGCACCGGGCCAGTGCAACACGTTGCTGCATGCCGCCCGAAAGCTCGTAAACCGCTTTTTCCTTGAAGTCCTGAAGGCCGACCGTCTCCAGCAGATGGTCGACGATATCGTCCCGTTCCGCCTTTGGCATCGATTTCATTCTGGGGCCGAATTCCACGTTCTTGCGGACATTCATCCATTCGAACAAGGCGCCCTTCTGGAACACCATTCCGCGTTCCGCTGCCGGGCCCGTCACCACGTGCCCGTTCATGCGAACCTGGCCGCTGGTTGGGGCCAGAAACCCGGCAACGATGTTCAAAAGCGTTGTCTTACCACACCCGGAAGGTCCCAGGACCGACATGATTTCGCCAGTCGCGAGTTCAATCGAAACGTCCTGTAGGGCCTGAACAAACGCTCCGTTGGGCAGGTCGAAACGCATCGATAGATTCTCAATATGAAGGCCGTCCATAGCCTGCCGTCTCCTGCAGCTTGAGAGTTGAATTGAAGGGGCGGCTCGATGGCCGCCCCGAACTATGCAGGAATGTCGGCTTACTGGCTCTTGGTCGCAGCCAGGTAGCTCGGGTCGACGGTGTCGACATATGTGTCCAGAGCCTGAGGAATGGAGCCGGCGTCCTGGAAGACTTTGGCAACGCCCAGCATGAACGTCTGAACGTTTCCACCCATCCACTTGTCGCTCAGGGCTTCGTCAACGGACGGGAATGAGAAGGTGTCGAGCGATGCTTCGGCATCCGCAGGATCCATACCCGCATCCTTCGCGATCACCTCAAGCATTTCAGCCTTCTTGTCTCCCGCATTCCACATTGCATTCGCGTCTGCTGTGACTTTCAGGAACTTGGTCAGGAGCTCGCCTTCTTCCGATGCGAAGTCCGCCGGGGCGCTGATGCCGTCAAAGACGAGAATTCCGAGTTCTTCCTTTTCTGCACCGGTCAGCAGCACGTTGCCATGCTCTTTCATGCGGCGAAGCGCACCGCCCCAACCGCAGACCATGTCAAGGTTGCCCTGCGCAAAAGCAGCTGCACCGTCAGCAGGGGCCATGTCGACAATTTCAAGTGTGGAGATATCGACACCGAAGTGTTTCATCTGCTCAAGAAAGCCGAAATGGGCCGCCGTGCCGATTGGGACGCCGACTTTCTTGCCTTCCAGCTCTTTCGCGTTGTTTTTCTCGATTTCAAGGGTTTCCGCGACGACGCAGTTGTCGTTCTCGGAATAGCTGACTGCAACGTCGGCGAGTATCAGGTCCTGGCCTGCGGAGGTCGCGACCACAAAGGGAGGAATGCCCTGACTGACTGCGATCTGCACGTCTCCCGAAGCCATGGCAGCGGACATGGCCGTGCCGGTGTCGAACGAAACCCATGTAACCGGAATGCCAAGCGCTTCGTCGTACATGCCGGTGGCTTTGGCGTATTGGAATGGCATCGGCCACTCAAGGAAGTAAGCAACAGTCAGTTCATCGGCAGCATTGGATGCCTGAACTCCGCTCAAGAAGGACAAGGCTGCCAAAGTGCCAAGAAGCTTTGATTTGATGGTCATTGTTTTTCCCACTGTTCCCTGGTTGTTTGCAGGCGTGCGGGTGTTCCCGTCTTATGCCGCTTTTTGATTGGGCTTACCTGCGTAGGTAAAAATGGTTACGGCAGAACGGCGCTGTGACAATAAAAACACTCGACTGGCTCTAACGTAATTCCAGATCTGGCCCTATATGTCGCCGCTCGTGCGTGCAGTCTGAACTCGAAACCAGCAGTGCTCTGCTGCAATAATGGGCAATTGCCAGATTGCAAGCAAGTGCTGCTCGCGTTCGAGCTTACTGAAATCGTTGCCACGACGATGAAACACGAAAGGCCGTTGCCATGAACATTGCAGCATCTCCAAACGATATGAGCGATATCATTGAGGCCGACCGCACCCATGTCTGGCATCACCTGCTTCAGCACAAGGCGCTGGAGACGAACGATCCGAAAATCATGGTCGAAGGAAAGGGGATGCGGCTCTGGGATGCCACCGGCAAAGAGCATCTTGACGCCGTTTCCGGGGGAGTGTGGACCGTAAATGTCGGATATGGTCGCGAGTCCATCGCCGATGCGGTTCGCGAACAGCTGGTCAAGCTGAACTACTTCGCCAATTCGGCCGGTTCGATTCCAGGCGCGCTGTTTTCCGAGCAGCTGATCGCGAAAATGCCTGGGATGAGCCGCGTCTACCTGACCAATTCGGGAACAGAGGCAAACGAAAAAGCCTTCAAGATGGTTCGTCAGATCGCGCACAAGCGTTATGGTGGACGCAAGCACAAGATCCTGTTCCGTGAACGCGACTACCACGGGTCCTCCATCACCGCGATTTCAGCCGGCGGGCAGCCGGAAAGAAACGCTCAATACGGTCCATACACTCCAGGCTTTGTTGAAGTGCCGCATTGCTGCGAATACCGGGCGCAATGGGACGTTGAATCCTACGGCGAGCGCGCGGCAGATGCCATCGAGGAAGTGATCCTGCGCGAAGGACCCGATACGGTCGGTGCGCTTTGTCTGGAGCCGGTCACAGCCGGGGGCGGTGTCATCACTCCGCCAAAGGGTTATTGGGAGCGGGTCCAGGAAATCTGCCGCAAGTATGAAATCCTGCTGCATATCGATGAAGTGGTCTGTGGTGTCGGCCGAACCGGCAAATGGTTCGGCTACCAGCACTACGGCATCGAACCGGATTTCGTGACCATGGCAAAGGGTGTTGCTTCCGGCTATGCCGCGATTGCATGCATGGTCACCACCGAAAAGGTCTTTGAAATGTTCAAGGAAGACGCGTCCGATCCGATGAACTTCTTCCGGGATATCTCAACATTCGGTGGCTGTACGGCCGGTCCTGCCGCCGCGCTTGAAAACATGCGCATTATTGAAGACGAAGGCCTGCTGGATAACACGACCGCCATGGGAGAGCGTCTGGTAAACAACCTCAACGGGCTCATGGAAAAGCATCGTGTCATCGGCGATGTCCGCGGCAAGGGTTTGTTCTGCGGTGCGGAGCTGGTTGCAGACAGAGCGACCAAAGAGCCGGTTGCAGAAAAGCTGGTCCAGGCCGTTGTTGCTGACTGCGCGTCACAAGGTGTCATCATTGGTGCCACGAACCGCTCTCTGCCAGGACTTAACAACACCATCTGCCTGTCTCCGGCCCTGATCGCAACGTCTGACGACATCGATGAGATCACCGCTGCGATTGATGCAGCCCTGACACGGGTTTTCAGCTGATCGGGCTCGGCGCCCCAAACCGAATGGGTGCCAACCAGTGACGTTTTCGGCATGACGGGATTTCCTGTCATGCCGGCCAGCCAGACCGCGCTGGAAATCTCAGTGCAGCGACAGCTCGCTCCGACCGAATTTGCCAAATAGACGATCCGGTTGTTTAATAGGTCCAGTTAAATCAGACTTTAGGGCCAGGTATGGCGATTCCGGCGGAGACCTTCTTTCTTCAGCCCGACAATGAAACGACACTTCAGCAGCAGATTCAGCGGCTGGTCGTAGAGGCGATTCTGTCCGGTCGTTGCTTGCCGGGCGAAAAGATGCCGTCGACGCGCAAACTCGCCGATCATCTGGGTGTGGCCCGGATTACCGTCACGATTGCCTACACCGAACTGGTCTCCAACGAATATCTCGTTTCCAAAGGGCGCTCGGGTTATTTCGTTGCGCAGACCGCTCCCAGCCGGCCGAAGTTCGATTTGCCGGACCAGGAGGAGGATGGCCAGATCGACTGGTCGCGCGCCATCGGGCAGCGCTTCTCCGAACATGTGCCGCTTGTTCGTCCATCCAACTGGCAGGACTACAAGTATCCTTTCATCTACGGCCAATCGGACCCGAGGCTGTTCGATCATCACAACTGGCGAAATTGCGCGCTTCGGGCGGTAGGCCGGAAAGACTTCGATATTCTGGCGACGGACTACTATGAGCGGGACGATCCCATGCTGGTGGAATTCATCCTGCGCCAGATCCTGCCTCGCCGAGGAATAACCGCGCGCCCTGAAGAAATCCTGATCACGATGGGCGCACAGCACGCGCTCTGGATCACGGCGCAGATCCTCTTGACCCAGCGCCGCACCGCGGTCATTGAAAATCCCTGCTTTCCAGGTTTGCGCCAGATCCTCAACCAGACCCGGTGCAATACGGTGTCGGTTGACGTTGATGCTGCCGGCCTGCCGCCGGAAAACCTGCCTGACACGCTGGACGTCGTCTTCACGACGCCGAGCCATCACTGTCCGAGCAACGCCACGATGCCGGTCTCTCGCCGCCACCGCCTTTTGGAACTGGCGGCGCGCAAGGGTTTTGTGATTGTCGAGGATGACTATGAGTTCGAGATTTCCTTTCTGAAATCTCCTTCCCCGGCGTTGAAATCGCTGGATCCGACGGGATCCGTGATTTACGTGGGCTCGTTTTCCAAGTCGCTGTTTCCCGGATTGCGCCTTGGATATCTGGTGGCCTCCGAGCCGTTCATCCGCGAGGCGAGAGCGTTACGCTCGCTTGTCCTGCGGCACCCGCCAGGTCTGATCCAGCGCACGGCCGCGTACTTTCTTTCACTTGGGCACTATGATGCTCAGATTGCGCGCATGGGCCGGATCTATCGAAAGCGCAGATCCATCATGGAAGAATGCATGAGTGAGCATGGGTTGTCCCAGTCCGGGCAATTCACATTCGGTGGGTCTTCATTCTGGATGAAGGCGCCAGAGGGCATCGACAGCTCGGAACTGGCACTGAAACTGAGGCAGGACGGAGTGCTGGTCGAGCCGGGGCGGGCGTTTTTCGCCCATGGTCAGGAGCGTCCGGGTTTCTATCGCCTTGCTTATTCTTCCATCGCCTCGGTGCGCATTCCGGAAGGAATATCACTCATCGCCAAGGGTATCGATGAAGTCGGTTCCAAACACGCCTAGTGTTCATCGTTATTTATACGGATGAATTACTCGACCGATTATAGGGAGCAAAGCCGCTATGCTCGCCTTTTGAGGGCGTCGCTGGGGGCAGTGAGGGACCGTGCTTGTGAATGTTTTCTTCGCAACCAACGTCTGTAACAAGTGTTTGTTTTCAACATCTTGGTGCGATTTGGGATGGGCTGAGCAAGCCTGTCTGGCTCTGGCTGTGAAATGAATTTCATTCGGCCGTGAAATTTTTGTTGATTTTTTCACGAAGTGACGTGAAATTATCTGTCAAATTTTCACGAATGGATCGCTATGACGGACGCCAGCAACAGCCTGGGAGAAGATCTCAGGGCCCTCAGAACGGCTCGGAAGATGACCCTGGAGGAACTCGCTCAAAGGCTTGGGCGGTCGGTTGGCTGGCTGTCTCAGATCGAACGTGACATTTCCACCCCCAGAATGTCGGATCTCAGGGAGATTGCCGATATCTTCGGTGTTCAGCTGTCGTTGTTCTTTGGCAATACCGGGGCTCCTGCAAACGAACAGGGGCGCATCGTGCGGGCCGGCGCGCGCAGGGTGATTGGCGAGCGGAACCAGGGACTGGTCGAGACACTGATCTCTCCTGACCTTACCGACAGTTTTGAGATGATCCACTCGACGTTCCAGCCCGGATCGCGTCGTGTGCAGTTGATTTCGCGCCCCACTCAGGAAGTTGCCTACATGGTCTCGGGCAAGCTTGATATCTGGCTCAATGACGAGAAGTTCACCGTGGAGACAGGTGACAGCTTCCGCATTCGGGACGCTTCTTATCGCTGGGAAAATCCATACTCGGAACCGGCCGTTGCCGTCTGGGTGATTTCCCCGCCTGTTTACTGACACCCCTACAAAAGGTCATTCGAATGTCTGTGCCCTCTACAGCCCGGGTCGTAATTATCGGTGGTGGTATCGTTGGCGTGTCAACGCTGTACCATCTTGCCAAGGACGGCTGGTCGGATTGCGTTCTGCTTGAGAAGAATGAACTGACCGCAGGTTCGACGTGGCATGCAGCGGGTAACTGCCCGAACTTTGCCATGAGCTTCGGCGTCATGAACATGCAGCGTTACGGGCTTGAGCTTTATCGGGGCCTGGCGGATGAAGTCGACTATCCGATCAACTATCACGTGACTGGTTCGGTACGCCTTGCCCACAGT
>JBCCVB010000152.1:0-16514 GCA_039195965.1 Pseudomonadota bacterium | reverse complement strand
GTTCAAGCTGGGCAACCGGCAATACTGTTACCCTTTGACCGTAAGCGATCATGCTTCCCGCTATCTTCTGATGTGCGAAGCTTTTGACGCCACGAAGGAAAAGCCGGTCATCGAAGCCTTTCTGGCTCTGTTTCGAGAGCGTGGTCTGCCGTCGTCCATCCGGACCGACAACGGCTTGCCCTTTGCATCGCCGAACGGGCTCTACAACCTGTCCAAGCTATCGGTGTGGTGGTTGCGTCTGGGCATCAACATTGAGCGCATCAGGCCTGGTCACCCGCAGCAGAACGGCCGTCATGAGCGCATGCATCTGACCTTGAAGAAAGAGGCGACCCGGCCTGCGAGCATGAACAGCCTCCAGCAGCAGGCCAAGTTCGATGCCTTCGTGAAGGAATTCAACGACGAGCGTCCCCACGAAGCTCTGTCAATGAAGACACCGTCCGAGATCTACAAAACCTCGGCAAGGTCCTACGACGGCCTGCCGGATCTGGACTATCCATTCCACGACCGGGACGCCCTGGTCACAGCCTGTGGACGCATCTGCATGTACCGAAAGAAGATCCACGTCTCCACGGTGTTGGCCGGTCAGAGGCTTGGCATCAAGGAGGTCGACGATGGGATTTGGCTGCTCAGCTTCATGAGCTATGATCTGGGATATATCGACTTGGAGCAAAGAACATTACAGACAATCGACAACCCGTTCGGCACGAGGTTGTAACCCATGTCTCCGGTACAAACTGTTACCTATGTCTTCGGGCTGGACAATTGAGGAAATGGTGGGTGAGTAGGGACTCGAACCCTAGACCCGCTGATTAAGAGTCAGCTGCTCTACCATCTGAGCTACACACCCATCCAATGCAGGCCGCGATGTGAAGCGGCGCGCCGGAGTGAGGGTGTATATAGCGCAGCTTTTCGCGACGCAATGGTTTCATGACATTTTTTTGTCAATTCTGCTGTGCAAAAACCGACCACCTCCTCCCTCGCAGCCTTTGCGGAATGATTGCAACAGGATCACCGCCAAAAGGAAACTTTTAAAAACATTGGGCAACTTTCGCGCAATAATCGAAATTTAGGGTTGACCCGCCATACCGCTCTCACTAGTGTGCACCGCGTCAAGACCGGGCGGACATGACGGGCTTGAACCAGAAAATCTGATAAGTCATTGAAATGACGCGAGTGTTCTGGCGGAAAAATCCGACAATCCATGTCCGGCAAGGGTCTTCACGACCTGCAGTATCGAAGGACCGGGACGACATGATGATGTCGCTCATTCTAGTAGTGGTAGGAAAGCGCGCCTCCTAGCGGGAAGATCCCGTTTGGACAGGATGGCGCGCGACAAGGCTCCCGAAGGGGCCTTTTTTTGTACCCGCCTCCTGAAAGTGTCATTTTCTTCAACCACCCGAGTCTTCGACACCGACAGGTTTGAAGCGTTAAAGTAAGTAATTGAGAGCCAAAGCCTGAACTTCAGGCCCTGAAATGCAAGGACGATAAGAGAATGACACGGGAAATGACCGGCGCCGAAATGGTCATCCAGGCGCTGAAAGACCAGGGAGTTGATACCATCTTCGGCTACCCGGGCGGTGCTGTGCTTCCCATTTATGACGAGATCATTCAGCAGGAAGGTCTGGAGCACATTCTCGTGCGTCACGAACAGGGAGCAGGCCACGCCGCGGAAGGTTATGCCCGTTCCACCGGCAAGCCGGGCGTTGCCCTGGTCACCTCGGGTCCCGGCGCAACCAACATGGTCACTGCGCTGACCGACGCCATGCTCGATTCCATTCCGCTGGTCTGCATTTCCGGTCAGGTCCCCACACATCTGATCGGCAACGACGCTTTTCAGGAATGTGACACTGTTGGCATTACCCGCCCCTGCACCAAGCACAACTGGCTGGTGCGCGATGTAGAAGATCTGCCGCGCATTCTGCACGAGGCATTCTATGTTGCCACGTCAGGCCGTCCGGGCCCTGTTGTTGTCGACATTCCGAAAGACGTTCAATTCGCCACCGGCACCTATGAAGGCCCGACACCGAATCCTGCAGCGGCACACAAGAGCTATCGCCCGCAGGTCAAAGGCGATGCCGCCGGCATTCGCAAGGCCGTCGAGCTGATGGCAGCTGCCAAGAAACCGATTCTCTACACCGGCGGCGGTGTCATCAACTCCGGAACGCAGGCCTGCCAGCTGCTGCGTGAACTGGTCTCCCTCACCGGTTTCCCGATCACGTCCACACTGATGGGTCTGGGTGCATACCCGGCGTCCGGTGACAACTGGCTCGGCATGCTGGGCATGCATGGTACCTATGAAGCCAACATGACCATGCACGACTGTGACCTGATGGTCTGCATCGGCGCGCGCTTCGATGACCGCATCACCGGCCGCACGGACGCTTTTTCGCCGAATTCGATCAAGATCCACATCGACATCGACCCGTCATCCATCAACAAGACCGTTAATGTCGATCTGCCGATCATCGGCGATGTCGGCCACGTTCTGGAAGACATGGTTCGGATCTGGAGGTCGTCGTCACTGAAGGCCGACCCGAAGGCGATGAAGTCCTGGTGGTCCCAGATCGATGCCTGGCGCGGTCGCAACTCGCTTGCCTACAAGCCGAATAAAGATGTCATCATGCCGCAATACGCGATCCAGCGGCTTTATGATCTGACGAAGGACCGCAAGACCTTCATTTCCACCGAAGTCGGTCAGCACCAGATGTGGGCCGCACAGTTCTATGGATTTGAAGAGCCTAACCGCTGGCTCACTTCAGGTGGCCTCGGCACCATGGGTTATGGACTGCCTGCCGCCATCGGCGCGCAGGTGGCCCATCGCGACGCCCTGTGCGTCGACATTGCCGGCGATGCCTCGATCCTGATGAACATTCAGGAAATGTCGACCGCTGTACAGTTTGGCCTGCCGGTCAAGGTGTTCATCTTGAACAACCAGTACATGGGCATGGTGCGCCAGTGGCAGCAGCTGCTGCACGGCAACCGCCTGTCGCACTCCTATACCGAAAGCTTGCCGGACTTCGTCAAACTGGCCGAAGCCTATGGCGGTGTCGGCTTCCGGGTAGACAAGCCGGGAGATCTGGACGGCGCGATTGAGGAAATGATTGCAGTCGACAAGCCGGTGCTGTTCGATTGCCGCGTGGCCAACCTTGCCAACTGTTTCCCGATGATCCCGTCGGGTAAAGCCCATAACGAAATGCTGCTGCCGGACGAAGCCAACGACGAAGCGGTCGCCAACGCGATCAGCGCCGAAGGCAAGTCTCTGGTTTAAAGGTCAGGCACAAGGATTTTAGAAATGAACGCACAGAATGTAGATGCGCCTTCGGCCTACTTCCTGGCTGAAGTCAGCAACGAGATCGAAACCCACACCCTATCGCTCCTTGTCGACAACGAGCCCGGAGTGCTTGCCCGCGTGATCGGCCTTTTCTCTGGCCGCGGATACAACATCGACAGCCTGACCGTGTCGGAAACAGAGCACGAGAAGCACCTTTCCCGCATCACCATCGTGACCACGGGTACGCCGATGATCATCGAGCAGATCCGCCATCAGCTCGATCGTCTGGTTCCGGTGCATCGCGTGACCGACCTCACCGTTCGGGCGCGTCGCGCCAATCAGGACAAGCCGCTGGAGCGTGAACTTGCGTTGGTCAAGGTCAAGGGCGATGGCGACAAGCGCCTGGAAGCCCTGCGCCTCGGTGATGCTTTCCGCGCCACGGTGATCGACGCAACGACCGACCATTTCGTCTTTGAGATCACAGGCCGGACGTCCAAGATCGAGCAGTTCATCGCGATCATGAAACCGCTTGGCCTTGTTGAAGTATCCCGCACCGGCGTCGCCGCGGTCCAGCGTGGTCCGGAAGGGCTGTAAGCCGTTCCGAAAAGACTTTAACAACAAGGGTCTGCTGCTTATATGCTGCAGGCCCTTTTGTGTTTCGGAATACCTTATGCCCTTTGATCTCGACACCTACCTCGCCCGCATCGACCTTCAGCATTGCCCGGCTACCCCGGACGGCCTGAAACAGCTGCAAGCGGCACAGATCACAGCCATTCCGTTCGAGAACGTTCTTCCCTTTCTCGGGCAGGTTCCGAAGCTGGACGCGGACAGCCTTTGGTGGAAGCTGGTGCTGAACCGCTGCGGCGGATACTGCTTTGAACTGAACACTCTCCTGGAGATGGCCTTGCAAGAGCTCGGCTTTTCCAGCCGAAAGGTCATGGCCCGCGTGCGCATGGGAGCGTCTGCAGGCGGCGTCAGATCCCATCTGGCCCACATTGTTTCAATCGAAGGAACTGAATGGCTGGTAGATGCCGGTTTCGGAGGGCAAGCGCCTGCATTTCCGGTGAACCTGTCAACGGTGGACGAGCAGCAGATTCGCGACCAAGTCTACCGTGTCCGTTTCGATGACGTGGAGAAAGAAGAGGTTCTGGAGCGCAAATCGGAAGAGGGCTGGATCCCTCTTTACGGCTTTGATCGCATGCCACCAAAGTGGGTAGACATTGAAGCTGCCAACTATCTCTGCGCCACCTGGTCGGAAATTTCCTTTTCATCCAGCATGAAGTTTTACCGACTGACGAACAACGGCTGGATCAGCTTTCAAAACGGTCTTGCGGGCTTTACCGAAAATGGCATCAAGTCAACTCGTACCATTGTGGAAGAAAACGACCTGGCCCAGTTCATGCGCAACGACCTTGGCCTCGGTTACGACAATGCGAAAATCAGTGCAATCGCCAAACGCCTCGCGTCCATGCCACCTCCAGCTCCTTTGGGTTGATCGGACAGACCGCAAAGCACGCCGAACAACTTACTTATAATAGCCCTCGCGCAGATTGATGCCGTGCTCGACAAAGGCTTTCAGGCAACACAGCATCTGTGTCCAACCTTCGCAGTTGCCATAGGATGCCTTGCTGCCTTTGGCAGTATCGCGCCAACCTTCCTCACTGATAGTCACCAGCGTCCGGCCATCGTCGAGTGGCTCGAATTCCATTGTGACAGCCGTTTCACTGTCTTCGTCGGTCTGATCATCTGATGCCCAGTGCAGGGCAATTTTCCGGTCCTTGACGACCTCGCCCACCCTGACCGGAAAACGGCCGGGAAATTCGGCAAAACTCCAAAAGACGGTAACGCCGCTTTCCATCCGTCCTTCTGCACCACCGGTGGTGAAATAACCCGACAATCGATCCGGGTTGACTACAGCTTCAAAGACTTCGGAAACCGGTTTGGAAATTCGGCCTGACACACTGAATGACAACATGATTTTCTCCTACCCTTCGGTTTATCTTCCCTGTCCGGCGCAGGTCACGAGATTGCCAAGGTGAAAGCTCCAGCCTTTGGAATGAGCATCAACCAGGCCACGCTGCTGATCTTTGGGTGCGGCCTCCCAGCCTTTGTGGGTGAGACTGATCCGGCTGTGATCGCCCGTGCTCTTCACTTGCAACGTGACCTCGGTCGTGAACGGCCAGCCGTCATCCCACCAGCTCAAGACAAGCAGCTGCGGTGGGTCAATCGCGGTAACCCTACCGTGGGTATGGTGCAGTCCGCTGGCGTCCTGCCAGGGCTCGTAAAATATACCTCCAGGAACCGGATCCAATGTTACGCCCTCGCCCCACCAAAGCGGCGGCTTAAGCAATACATCCCAAAGTTTTTGCGCTGACGCGCTGCATTCTCTTTCCAGGTCGATTTGTACTGCACACATATCATCGCCCCCAAGGTAATCCTTGCCTGCACACCAATCATGTTATAAAACTATAACATGTCAAGTGAAGATGAATCGGACAGGATTTTCAAGGCTCTGGCGGACAGCCGCAGGAGGAGAATGCTTGATCTTTTGAAAGACGGGCCAAAGACGACCGGTGCGCTATGTGACGCGTTTCCGGAAATCGACCGATGCACCGTGATGCAACACATGCGGGTTCTGGAAGCGGCCAACCTCCTCATCGCCCAGCGCAAGGGCCGTGAGCGTTGGAACCACCTCAACGCGTTGCCGATCAAGGACATTTACGACAGATGGATCGGCGACTATGCCACCGACGCTGTCAACATGCTGGCGCGTCTCAGAGACGACCTGGAAACGCCGACCAACTGAACCCCGGTGACATTGCTTGCGGAACTCGTCTCCTTTGACGCTTTCCAGCCTAGACGCGACGCAGATCAGCGCGTATACGACACCGGCAATCAGTATGATTGCTGATGCGCTCTTCCCGATTCAGACGACTAAACGCTCAAGAAAAGGCTTCAAGCCCATGATCCACGGTCTGTCCCGGCCGAAAAATCAGATTCGCTGGCTGCTGCTGGAAGGCATTTCGCCGACCGCGCGCGCGATTCTGGAAAAGAACGGTTACACCAATGTGGAAGTCCTGCCAGGCGCTCTGGACAAGGATGCCCTGATCGAAAAGCTGCAGGGTGTTCAGGTCCTCGGCATTCGGTCCAGAACCCAGGTGACCGAAGAGGTGCTCGAAGCTGCCAAGAGCCTGGTCGCAGTCGGTTGCTTTTCGGTGGGCACCAATCAAGTGGATCTGAGCGGCACGTTGACCCGCGGGATTCCGGTCTTCAATGCGCCCTTCTCCAACACCCGCTCTGTTGCGGAACTGACAATCGCAGAGATCGTCATGTTGATGCGCGGTGCGTTTACCAAGTCTGCAGCGGCCCATGAGGGTCGCTGGATGAAGAGCGCTGTCGGTTCCCACGAAGTGCGCGGCAAGACACTCGGAATTGTCGGCTACGGCAATATCGGCACGCAATTGTCGAACCTCGCAGAAGCAATGGGTATGCGCGTGATCTATTTCGATCTCGTCGACAAGCTCCAGCATGGCAACGTCCTGCCGACTGACAGCCTGGACGCATTGCTTGCTGCTTCCGATGTTGTTTCCCTGCACGTGCCTGACACGAAGGGAACGCGCGACATGTTCGGCGCCGAACAAATTTCAAAAATGAAAAAGGGCGCGTTTCTCATCAACAATGCCCGCGGCAAGGTTGTCGACATCGAGGCCCTTGCCGAAGCTCTGAAGTCGGAGCACCTTGCCGGTGCGGCCATCGATGTATTTCCGGTCGAGCCCAAGTCCAACAAGGACGAGTTCATCTCACCCCTGCGCGGTCTGGACAACGTTATCCTGACGCCCCATGTCGGTGGTTCGACAGAGGAAGCCCAGGACCGGATCGGCGAGGAAGTTTCCAGACGTCTGGTCGAATACTCGGACGTCGGCTCCACGATCGGCGCCATCTCCTTCCCGCAGGTCCAACTGCCCAAGGGAACCGAAATGACCCGGTTCATTCAGGTTCACCACAATGCGCCCGGGGCCATGCGCACGTTGAACGATCTCTTCACCCGGCACGACCTCAACATCCACGCACAGTTCATGCAGTCGCATCAGGACATTGGTTATGTGGTTCTGGACGTGGACAGCCTGGTTCAGGATCCGGTGGACATTCTTGAAGAGATCCGCAGCCTTCCGAACACGATCAGGGCGCGACTGCTGAACAGGGTCTGATGTTCGCTTCTGGCGAAAACATCTCAAACGTTCATGTGGAGCCGGCCTTCAAAGGGATCTAGTCATTCCTGAACGGCCGGCCCGCAGACTCGATTGCGCCCTGCCCTCTTGGCCTCGTACAGCCTCATGTCGGCGGCCTGAAAGAGCGTTTCCAGCGTGGTGCCATCTTCCGGTGCTGTCGCAACGCCGATACTCACAGTGATCTTCTCCGGAAAATAGATCGCACTGAACCGCTCGATTGCCTTGCGCAGCCTGGATGCAAGCGACATGGCCGCTTCCGCAGGAAGCCTTTCGCAAATCAGAACGAACTCCTCGCCTCCGAAGCGATAAAGATGATCGTCTGATCGAAGGTTTTCACTCAACATCCGGGCAATCTTTGCCAGCACCTGATCACCCGCCTGATGGCCGTGACGGTCGTTCACCGCCTTGAAATGATCGATGTCGATCACCAGCAGCGAAAGCGGCTTGTCCTCATTGAGGCTCTTTTCAAGGATCTTGGGCGCATTGTGATCATACTGCCGCCGGTGCAGCGTTCCGGTCAGGTGATCCTTGGTCGTGGCCTCCAGCAGCTGATGATAGCGTTCCCGGTACGTGAGCACCTGAAACACATCCTTGAACGGCCTGTTGGTCAGCCAAGCCGCTTCATCGTCAAAATATTTCAGATAGGCGATGAACAACACCGTATAGACCGCCGTTGCGACAAGCTTGGCAACAAGTCCACCAAAAAACACATGCCAAGGCGCACCGGAAACATAGTGAAGCGCGAGAAAAAAGCCCGCCTGATCGAATGTCAGCACGGCGGCCCCGCATACGAGAAACCTCAGACCCAGGTGCCTGCCGAACCAGTCTCCTATGCGCTCATAAAGAACGATGATCGCGATCGCATCGATAAAGAGCAACAATGTGCCCCACACCATGAGACTGCCTATTTCATCGATGAAGGCAATGTCCGGAAGCCGGCCTTCGGTAATAACGATCGTTTCGTGGTTTCTGAGGATCATGACCAGCGCGACAATCAGGAAGTTGCCAATCAAGAGACCGTAGATCGCCTGCCGTACAACAAGCGCATCCTCCCGAATGTAGAGCAGCAGGATCATGAGCAGCTTGCCGGAAAAAAGCACGGTGGAGCCGGGCGAGATGATCCCGAAAGGCAACTCGATATAGAAGACACTAGCCAGGTAGGTTTCCAGAAAATGCATCACGCCGAGTGCGCACATGAAGACACCGACGCCGATCACCTTGCGGGCGCGCAGCAGGCCCATCATGACAGTGAAGTAAACCGCTGCCTGGGCAAACAGAAGGAATGCGTTGAACGTGGCCATTTCCCGGTTGTCGCTGTTTCTCAGTTGCAGTGTTCATCTATGCAACGATTCCCGGAATCTGCGAAATCGGGCGAAAACAAACCAAACCGAAAATGGCACTATGAGGGACGGCCAAGCCCTTTCAGAAATTGCATCGCGAAGCCCGCAACCGACCCGAAATGGCGGCTCATAAGCCGCCTTTCCAATCAATTGCCCGCACCTGAGATCTAAGGAACTACGCGTAAACCGGATCGATAACCAACAGCAGGCGGCTCACATCGTTGTCACTCACTGCCGGAGAGCGGTGCAAGAGTGCTGTAACTTCCTTCGAGGGCCAGGTTGCGCCCCGGAACAACGCAGCAGAACCTGTCCTGACCTTGCGAATGCGCCGGCTGTCCGAAGTTTGCCCTTCCAGGCAATACTCCGTTCCCGCCCCTCTATAGGTGCACAACAGCCTTGCCGGAACCGCATCCAGATGAAACTTCGGGCACATGGTTTTTGCAGCGACATCGAGCCGAAGGCGCAAACTGCTGCAGCCGAGGACGTTTCCGGCCATCAACGCAAGCGCGGATATGTCTTCAATCAACATGCTCCGTTCTTCACAGTCTGGCATTTTGGCAAGTTCGCATGCGCTCGTTACCAGGGGCTCGACATGTTCGGGAGGAGTAACGGCTCTCATTGTCGGGAGTTGACGTGCAGGAAGACCGTCCAGCCACGTCTGAAAGGACGGTTTTGGCCTCCGTTGCCATACGGTGGCAGCCACTCCGTGCAGTCCGATGTCTTCAAGGATCTCGGGTTCTTCCGCCACCAGAACATCCTGCGCTTTGAAACTGGTTTGCGGTAAAATCGACTGCTGCGGGATCATGCTGCCTGCTCCGTGTTGCGCCACGCCGGAAAGGGATCCGGCATGTCCTGGAATGATTTCAGGTCATCGCCGGCGGCTTCCTCAAGAAGGCATTCGTCGAGACGGGCTCTGAGCTGCGACCAATCAATGCCAGACCCGATGAAGACAATCTCCTGGCGACGGTCTCCAAACGGCTCAACCCAATTTGAAGCCGCGTAGGCCCTTACGCCGGGGTCTTCCGGCCAGCGGGACTTGGGAACAGACGCCCACCAAATCCCCATCGGAGCAACGCTGGAAAGTGCGCCGGCCAATGAAAACTCCACCACCCACTCCGGTCGTGTGACTGTCCAGAAATGTCCCTTTGCCCGGATCACTCCCGGCAGTGCACTGTTGAGAACCGCATGGATTTTCTGCGGCACGAATGGTCGGCGAGCCCGATAGACGTAGGAAGCCACGCCATACTCGTCCGTCTCGGGAACGTGATCGGCAAACCCGTATAGTTCTTTTGCCCAAAGAGGATGCTCATGGGCTTTTTGGAAGTCGAAAAGACCGGTGTTCAGAACTTCGGTGGCGGGAACTTCCGAAAAGTCTGTTTCCAAAATCTTCGCGTCCGCATTGAGACTTCGAATGATCTTGCGCGCCGCATTCACTTGACCTTCCTGTGCGGCGCTGACCTTGTTGAGCACGACTACATCAGCGAATTCGATCTGGTCGGTCAGCAGGTGCACCAGCGTGCGTTCGTCATCCTCGCCGAGCGTTTCACCCCGGTCCTGCAGAAAGTCACGGCTTGAATAGTCCCTCAAGAGATTGACCGCGTCCACGACCGTTACCATGGTGTCGAGCCGCGCCACGTCCGACAGGCTGTCTCCCGCCTCGTCCCGAAATTCAAACGTTGCAGCAACTGGCAGAGGCTCGGCGATACCCGTGGATTCAATCAGAAGGTAGTCAAATCGTTGCTCTTGCGAGAGACGCCGGACCTCAATCAGAAGGTCATCGCGCAGGGTGCAACAAATGCAGCCATTGGACATTTCAACAAGTGTCTCGTCCGTCTGGCTGAGTTCACCACCGCCGGACCGCACAAGGTCGGCATCAATATTGACCTCGGACATGTCGTTGACGATGACAGCCACCTTAAGGCCGTCGCGATTGTTCAGGATGCGGTTCAGCAACGTCGTCTTTCCCGCACCGAGGAATCCGGACAATACCGTAACCGGTAGTCGCGTATCAGGCATATTCGCGTCCATTTGTTAGTAATGTTATTACATTACATAATCATCAACCCCAAACCGACGCAACCAGAATTTCCGATGGTATCTCCGCGATCGAACTCAGGGTTACACGACGCGACTTCAGGCAAAATTCATTTCCCGCTGCGACCATGTGGTGTATCGCGCGGCATCGAAATTCATGTTTGACTGAAGTTCACGAGTGCCAGCTTCTTTTTTTGCCGTTTGTGAAGAGTGGAAAAATGGCCAAGGCTCTGAAAGCCCAATCCGCCGGTGCCTCCGGATCAGGTAAGCTGCCTGAAAAATACAACCTGATCGTTTTCGATGCTGATTGCATTATCTGCTCGGGCTTTGCGCGTTTCATGGCTAAACGTGACGACAGTGCGCACTACAAATTCGTCAACGCCCAGTCTCCGGTAGGCCGTGATTTGTATCTTCGCTTCGATCTCGACCCGGACCTGATGGAAACGAACATTGTCATCTACAAAGACCAGGTGTTCACCAAGATGGCTTCTTTCACCACCGCGATGAAAAGTCTGGGCTGGCCCTGGAGAGCATTTGCAGTGTTGGATCTTCTGCCCAGGCCACTCGCCGATTGGCTGTATGACCGCATTGCCAGAAACAGATACAGATTTGGCAGGAGGAGCTGTCCGCTTCCTACACAAGACCTGCGAGACCGCCTGATCGACTGACCTTTCTATTCAAAAAGCAAATCAACCTTGGTTTTGGTTCAAATCCCTTTGCGTGCGTGCCCCTACTCTTTCATCCTTGCGCCCGCACCCGCCCCGGAGATCACTCATTGGACCACCCTGCAGACGCAGAAACGACTTTCTCCTCAAGCTCTGACAGGCCTGATGCTCCGCCTTCCAGCCTCTTTCAATTGGCCCTCGGACCGGAGTTTGATCTCTTGCCGGATGCCGTCCGGTCTTTGCACATGGTGCATGATGGCCATACATGGGCAGGCCGAGCAAAGGTTACTCGTGGCAACTCGGTATTCGGTAAACTGCTGTGTTGGCTCATCGGCTTTCCGCCAGAAAGTGACGATACGCCGTTGGTCGTCATGATCGAGCGCCGCGACGACAAGGAATTCTGGACGCGGCGCTTCGGGCACAACGAATTCAAGTCTGTCTTATCCTTGAAGGACAGTGACTGCACAGGTCGCATCCGCGAACGCTTCGGCGTCATGCGCTTTGATATCAACCTTCAGCGGAAACGTGACCAGCTTCATTTTCCGGTCGTACGTGGAACCTTTCTCGGTGTTTCCTTGCCCACCTGGCTCTTGCCCTTGAGTGAAGCCACGGAAACATCTCAAAACGGCGAATTCCACTTTGATATAAAGATCTCTCTTCCTGGTGTCGGAATGCTCGTTCGGTATCAAGGTTCACTGACCCCTGCTCGCGCGGGAAACTGAACTGCAGCAAAACGCCAGGCACGCGCCAATGGATCTGCAGAGAATTTGCATACCCGTTGCGCAGCTCCCCTGAAACAGATGACTACGCTTCAGCATCATAAATTCAGAGACAGGAGCGCCACGGTCTGGCGCTGCGCTGCAAGGGTTGGATGGTGCCTGTTTTGAAACTTTGAACCGGCCGGGTTTCACAGCGAACGTTTCAAGCCGATGGAGATTGCCTCAACCAGGCCAATACGCCTCCTCCTCTGATGTCGGTGAAACCGAACTTCAACAGCTGGAGGAAAAAGTTGAACGATCGAACTTTGTCCGCACTGGAATGGCTGCGGTATGACAGATTCAGAATACTGGTCACCATGCAATCTGCTTTGGCTGGTGCTTTGGTCAGTTTTGCTCTCGTGTTTGCAATGAACAACTACAGGTACAACTCGGAGCAGGACATTCTAACTGCAATGGGACTGGCGTCCGGGGCCATCGGAGGACTGGTCTTCTCTGGCTGGTACGGTCGGCCTGGAAAAAGAGGATTGCTCTTCGCCGGCCTGGCTTCCATTTTATGCCCGATGCTGGGCGGATCTGTTGTAGGGACATTTATCGCACCGGGAATAGGTTCCCTGCTTGGAGCATTCATACCCTTGCTGCTTTTCGTTACGCCGGTAGCCTTGCTTACCTGGTGCGTCTGCCTTTGCACTGTTCATCTTGCCACATTTCAATTGCGTACGAAGTCAAACGAGCAGACGTCAAAACATTGTCCCTAGTGACAATTTCTTGTTTGACTTCAAAGGTTTTTGCAACAATCTTTCAACGACAATCAAACTTCTTGAATCAAACTGTCAACCGCCTCAACCGGAATGCAAACCATGTCTGCCGTCTCGCGCCTGTCCGTCAACGTCAATGCCATCGCCATGTTGCGCAATCGCCGTGACCTGCCTTGGCCAAGCGTCACCGGACTGGCCGCAATTGCCATGGAGGCCGGCGCCAAGGGGATCACGGTTCACCCCCGTCCGGACGAGCGCCATATTCGCAAGACGGATGTCTTTGAACTTGCAGAACTGATCGAGGATCGTTTTCCCAACAAGGAACTTTGCCTTGAAGGTTATCCTTCTCCGGATTTCCTGAAGCTCGTGGAAGAGGCCCGACCGGAACAGGTTCTGTTCGTTCCCGACGACCCCGATCAGACGACTTCCGACCACGGTTGGGATTTTTCCAAGGATACCGGCGCTCTTGAAACAGCGATCGCAGCAGCCAAGGAATGGGCCATTACAGTTTCGCTTTTCTGCGACCCCAACCCGGCGGACCCGGATCACGCGGCCCGGTTGGGCGCTGAACGGATCGAAATCTACACCGGACCTTACGGTGCCTGTTACGACAATCCGGAAAGGGCGGCAAAGGAACTGGATCTGATCGCCGAGACCGCCGGAAACGCGCAGAAAAACGACCTCGGCGTCAATGCCGGTCATGACCTGACTGTCGAGAACATTCCGGCACTGCTCGCCAAAGCGCCTTTCATTCGCGAGATGTCCATCGGCCATGGCTTCACCGCCGACGCGCTGATCTATGGCTTCAAGGAAAGCGTCATCCGATTCCGCCGCGCAATGGGCGAGCTTTGAATGCAGTCCACGCTTCAAAAACAGGTCAGTTTTCTTCTGGAAACTGACAAACTCAAAGAGGTTTTCCGTCTCAACCAGCTCTCCAGCGGTGCACGCACGGAAAGCACGGCAGAGCATTGCTGGCACGTAGTTCTTCAAACCCTGACCCTTGGTCATCATGCTCACAAGGGAACCGACATCAATCACGTTATCCGGCTTCTGGTCGTGCATGACCTCGTTGAAATCGACGCAGGCGATCACTGGGTGACCGCGGAAAACGCGGCAGACGTATCCATTAAGGAACACGCTGCGGCTGATCGTTTGTTTGCAATCCTGCCGGATGACCAGGCGTTGGAATTCAAGGAGCTTTGGCTGGAATTCGAAGCAAACAAAACGCCTGAAGCTCTGTTTGCCAACGCCATGGACGCGTTGCATCCGATGGTGCTGGTTTTCGCTTCAGGTATGGATACTCCGACACATGAACCGCTTTCTGCTGCTGACATGCGTCTAGCGAAGGAAGCGCGCCTTTCGCCTTTTCCCGGACTTTGGTCCTATGCACAGGATCTGCTTGAGCAGGCGGTAAAAGACCAAAAACTATTGCCCTGATCCGCTCAGAAGCACCCGATCAACGGCCGACAGGAACTTTTGAACATGTCTTTTGATCTCTGGCTCGTATTCGTGGCCTTTTCCCTTCTGCCTGCCATCAGCCCGGGCCCAGGTATCATGCTGGCGATTTCCAACACGCTGCGTTTCGGCCGCAATGCCACCCTCGCCTCGGCGACAGGGAATGCGGCGGGTCTAGTTGTCATCGGCTATGCAGTTGCATTTGGTTTCGGCGCCTTGATGGCAACATCGGCACTTGCTTTCACCGTGCTGAAATTCATCGGTGCTGCCTATCTGATTTATCTCGGTTTGAAGGTGTGGCGGGACAAATCGAGTTTTCAGGTTTCGTCGACGCAACCGGCCAATCGCAAGAGTTCGTCGAAACTCTTCCTCGAAGCTTTCCTGGTGTCCGTTACCACTCCGAAAGCGATCCTGGTCATCACGGCTCTGTTTCCGCAGTTCATGCGCGCTGACGGGATCGATATGCTCGAGATTTCCATTCTTTCGGTCACCTACGCAGCACTTTGTTTCGCCAATCACGCGTTGATCGCCTTTGCGGGCAATCACCTGCGAAAGTTCCTGACATCGGCGAGACGAATGCGTTGGGTCCGGCGTGTCACAGGTGGTCTCTTCGTCGGGTTCGGAACGGCCCTGGCAACAGCAAGCAGATAAAAGTCGCGAGAGCCAACCAGTCTCAAAACTGCAGTGGTGCGTTGTCCGTGACTTCTTTCATGACAAAAAAGGTTCTTGTCTGACGCACACCCGGAAGCGCGATCAGCTCCTTTCCATGAAGTCTGTTGAAGTCCGCCATGTCTCTGGTGCGGATTTTGAGGAAATAATCGAAATCGCCGGCTACGAGATGGCAATCCAGAATGTAATCTGCCTTACGAACGACCTCTTCGAACTCGGCGAAACTCTCCGGCGTCGATCGGTCCAGCACCACTCCGACAATCACCAGTGCTGACCGGTCGACCCGTTCGGGATCGACCTGTGCCCTCACGCCGCTGATAAAGCCTTCCTCAAACAGTCGCTGCGTCCGCCGATGGCAAGTCGCGGGACTGACATTCACCTTGCCCGCAAGATCTGCATTGCTGAGCCGCCCATCGGACTGCAAGAGCTTGAGAATCTTGAGGTCAACCTTGTCCAGCACTTCATTCATGAAAGATTCTTTCGCATATTGTCATCAGAATAACATTACTTACAAAAGTTTTGGCACTTTGAAAGTTTTTGCAATCATAAATTCCTGAAAATTAGAGAGCACCTTTCATTGAATTTCTGAGACGCTTCCAAGATCTTTCGAACAACGGTGATCTTCATGAACATTCAGAAATTTGAACGCTATCCCCTCACCTTCGGCCCGACACCTATTGAACATTTGCCACGCCTCTCAAAAGCCCTTGGCGGAAAGGTGGATGTTTATGCAAAGCGGGAAGATTGCAATTCAGGTCTTGCATTAGGGGGCAACAAACTTCGCAAGTTGGAATACATCCTCCCCGACGCAATCGCCTCGGGAGCCGATACGCTGGTTTCCATTGGAGGCGTGCAATCCAACCACACACGTATGGTTGCTGCGACGGCTGCCAAGATCGGCATGAAATGCGTTGTGGTGCAGGAAAAATGGGTTCCGCACTATGATGCCGTTTACGACCGGGTCGGCAACATCCTTCTGACTCGCTTGATGGGAGCTGACTCACGCCTTGTCGAGGACGGATTCGATATCGGCATACGAAAGAGCTGGGAAGAAGCCATGCAGTCCGTGCGCGACAAGGGCGGCGTGCCTTACGGCATCCCGGCAGGCGCATCCGTCCACAAATACGGAGGACTTGGATATGTCCGTTTTGCCGAGGAGGTTCGGGCCCAGGAAGCAGAGCTTGGCTTCAGTTTCGACTATATCGTCGTCTGTGTGGTGACCGGCTCGACTCAGGCTGGGATGATCGTTGGATTTGCGGCACAGAACCGAGCGGACCGGGTTCTTGGCATCGATGCCTCGGGAACGCCTGACCAGACGCGCACACAGGTCCGTCAGATTGTCGACACGACCGCCGAGCTTGTAGAGCTTGGCCGGTC
>JBCCVB010000151.1:0-16773 GCA_039195965.1 Pseudomonadota bacterium | reverse complement strand
CTGCAATCGGTATCGTCAGGACAGTCGCCAAAACGGCCATAACGGTGAGTTTCTTGAGCATTTAGCCCCCTGATGCTTGAATTTGAGCGCAGCAATTCTCGAAACTTTCCAAAATACGGTGCGTGAATGCAAGCGGAACCAAAAGAGACTTGAAACGGGAAGTGGGAGGTTGGATCGTAAACGGCGTAAGTCTTTTAAGAGGTGGCAAGTCCGATGGGGGCCCAAACGATCCGTTTTTTGATACAGCTGGCATTTGCTCTTGTGGCAATGGCGGCAGTCACTTTCGTGTCGGCTCCATATGGTCCCACATTGGGGTTTTTCTTGCTTGTATTTGGCCTCTGGCTAGGAAGGCGCGTGTTTCAGAAGATCGCGACACTTGATGAAGTCAAGGCTGACTTGCGGCAACGCGTGGATGATGGTCTCTGAGGTGCTCGTGATTTGGGAGAATGCACAACTACCTCCCTTCACTCGGGAGTTGGGAGAAGACACACGCAAAGAAGGCTTTGTCCTTTAGTTGCCATTTTCGGATCGATCTTGCTGCTCAGCGCAGCCCTGGCTGGAAGTCTGTATGTCAGGTCCTCGCAGTTCAAAACAACATCGGCAGGAAATTGATGGTTTTCCTTGATGTTCAAAGGCGCGGTGATCGGGGTGTGACCTGTTCGTTCATCGTTCGGAGTTTAGACTTCTTGCCCCGGCGCTGCTGATATCATTGAGGGGACGCAACTCCCGGAACATGCCTCCAGGAATTGAGGCATATCTGTTGCCAAAGGCTAAAGAAGCAATGAAAGACGCCCGGAAAGCCGGTTTGGCTGCATTCGACGTTGCCAAATGCAGCTATCCGTTTTAGGTCATCAGCCTTGGGACATGGGCAGACCCGACCTATATGCGGTTTGCCGAAAAACGACTAACCGGATCAGAATTCGACCACTATGGATCAGCTGAAACTTGCCGCCCTTGACCAGGAAGATCTTCAGGTTCTTTCCACTCATCTTCAGGATGCAGTCCTGACCGTTGCGGATATTCGCTACTTGCCGAAGGAAAAGAAGGCGGTCTTCGTTGTAAACCGCTTTGTCTGGGACAAGGAAGCCGACAAGCGCTCCAAGGAACACGAGCGTCGCCGCTCTGCCCTTGCGTTTGCCGGCGTGACCGGAATGAAGGCGCAGAACATCCGACAGGACGCAAAAGGCGTCGTGTTGGAGCTGTTGGCCGTCACGTTCGAGCCGGGGGAAGAGCCCTCCGGCCGCATTCAGTTGGCTTTTGCAGGAGGCGCAAGTCTTGCGCTCGATGTGGAGTGCATTGAAGCGCAATTGTCCGATCTCGGTGCCGCATGGTCGACGCCGAACCTGCCGCACCACGATCTCAGCTAATCAAGAATGTCTCGAACAAGTGGTGCCTGACACCGAAACCGATGGAGAATTGCGTGGTTCTACGCCTGACGAAAATGGACGCGGATTTTGAAGCGAAGTTCAAGGCGCTTCTGGCTGGCAAGCGTGAAGTGTCCGAGGATGTCGATCATATCGTTCGCGACATCCTGCATAAGGTGCAGGTGGAAGGTGACCAGGCGGTGTTGGAATACACCGCAAAATTCGATCGCCTCGATGCCGGAAGCATGGATGAATTGAGCGTTTCGACCGAGGAAATCGAAACGGCCATGCAGCAGGTTCCCGCTGAAACGCTCGAGGCGCTTCAGCTCGCGCATGATCGTATCCTGGCGCATCATTCCAGACAGATGCCGCAGGATGATCGTTACACCGATCCGATCGGCGTGGAGCTCGGTTCGCTCTGGACGGCGGTTGAAGCCGTCGGCGTTTATGTTCCGGGCGGTCTTGCCAGCTATCCAAGCTCGGTTCTGATGAATGTCGTTCCGGCGAAGGTGGCCGGTGTGGAGCGCATCGTCATGGTGGTTCCAAGCCCGGATGGTGTTCTGAACCCGCTCGTGCTGGCGGCGGCCAGGGTTGCGGGCGTCGACGAGATATACCGCATTGGCGGGGCGCAGGCCGTTGCCGCGCTGGCATACGGCACGGAAACGATTGCACCGGTCGCCAAGATCGTCGGCCCTGGAAACGCTTTCGTTGCCGCGGCAAAGCGCCGGGTATTCGGCACCGTCGGCATCGATATGATTGCCGGGCCATCAGAGGTTCTGATTGTCGCCGATGACGGCAACAATCCGGACTGGCTGGCGGCTGATCTTCTTGCGCAGGCCGAACACGACACGGCGGCACAATCCATTTTGATTACCGATAGTGCCGGTCTGGCCGAGCAGGTGGAGAAAGCGGTTGAATCTCAGCTCAAGACGCTGCCTAGGGAAGAAGTCGCCCGAGCCAGCTGGCAGGATTTCGGCGCGATCATTCTTGTTGACGACCTGGAAGCGGCTATGCCGCTTGCGAACCGGATTGCACCGGAGCACCTGGAGCTGGCAGTTGCGGACCCTGAAGCACTGCTGAAGAAGGTCAGGAACGCAGGCGCGGTATTTTTGGGGCACTACACCCCCGAAGCGATCGGTGACTATGTCGGCGGATCCAATCACGTTCTGCCGACCGCCCGTTCTGCCAGGTTTTCCTCCGGTCTTTCGGTTCTGGAGTTCGTCAAGCGCACCTCCATTTTGAAGTGCAATGCTGACAATTTACGGGCGCTTGGGCCGGCTGCGATCACACTTGGTGAATCGGAGGGCTTGTCGGCGCACGCGCGCTCTGTTTCCATCAGGCTGAACATGTAACCGGATTCGAAGAGGCTTCGATGGCATGAGCGACCCGCAACCAGATACCGAACCGCAGACAACCGGCGGCAAGCTGGTTGACGTCGTTTTGGATGAAGCCTCGATCTCGCGCTCCACTCCGGAAGTGGAGCATGATCGCGCTGTCGCCATTTACGACCTGATCGAAGAGAACAGGTTTCAACCTGTCGGACATCCGGTTGCGAAATATGTGCTGAACCTTGCAGTGGTCGAGAAGAAGCTGGTTTTGCGGATCAAAACGGAAGACGAGCAGGATGTGGTCACTCACGTCCTGTCACTTTCTCCTCTGCGGAAGATCGTCAAGGACTATGACCTGATTTGTGAAAGCTACTACGAGGCAATCAGGCATGCCACGCCCAGTCAGATCGAAGCCATCGATATGGGGCGTCGTGGGGTTCACAACGAAGGTTCAGCCGTTTTGATGGAGCGCTTGGAGGGCAAGATCGACGTGGATATGCAGACAGCACGGCGGCTGTTCACTCTCGTTTACGCCCTGCACTGGAAGGGCTGATCGGCATGACCGGGCCGGGCCTTCGTCCGACTGCGGTTTTGTTTGCATGCGGAATGAACTCCGTGCGCTCCCCCATGGCCGAAGCGTTGACCCAGAAGTTGTTTCCCGGTCAGATCTATGTGCGTTCGGCCGGCGTTCGCCAAGGCAAGATCGATCCGTTTGTTGATGCCGTCATGTCGGAAGTCGGTGTCGACATGAGCAAGCATCAGCCCAAGACATTTGATGAACTGGAAGAGTCCGGTTTTGATCTTGTCGTCACGCTCGCACCGGAAGCGCACCATAAGGCGCTTGAATTGACGCGCACCGACGCTGTGGACGTGGAGTACTGGCCAACGCTTGATCCCACTCTGGCAACAGGCAGTCGCGAACAGATCCTGAATGAATATCGCGCCGTGCGTGATCAGTTGATGATGCGGATCAAGAAGCGTCTCGACTGGACACCGCAGGCAAGCCTGTAAAACTGCGCTTTGAGGCGTCTTTCATGTCCAAATTGACCTATCCGATAGAAAGCGAACGGTTGTTGTTGCGCCCGATTACCGAGAGCGATGCATCTGCTATTCAAACCTATCACTCGCTGGAAGAAGTTGCGAAATATCAGTTCTGGAATCCTCGATCCGATGAAGCAGTTCGCGGCGAGATGAAGAAGTGGACAGCGTACAGTCAGATCGATGGGGAAGGGGAGTTGGCCCTGGCTGTGATTTTGAAACAGTCTGATGAACTGATCGGCGATGTCTTTTTCAAGGTAACGGATGCCGCCGCGCGTCAGGGCACCGTCGGATACACCTTCAATCCAGCATTCCAGGGCAAAGGCTACGCGACCGAAGCCGCAAGGGTCATGCTGCAGCTGGGGTTTGAAACATTCGATCTGCATAGGGTGTTTGCAAGATGTGATGCGCGCAATATTCCCTCCTGGCGTCTGATGGAACGTCTGGGAATGCGTCGTGAGGCGCACTTCAGGGAGCATGCCTTGTTCAAGGGGGGCTGGGACGAAGAGTTCTACTATGCCATTCTTCAACGCGAATGGCGGCAATCGACGGTCAGCTGATCCGTTCAGCTGCAATGAATTGTAAATCTTTCCGAAATTTAAGCATCTTCACGCAGCTTTCTTTGAATTGCGTCGCAAAGAAAGGTTCACATTCCAACCCTAATCCGTTAGTTTCCCGGCACCCGCGGGCAAGGTCCGCTTTAATCAGGATATCAAATGGCCAAAGAAGAAGCTCTGGAGTTTCCGGGCGTCGTAACAGAACTGTTGCCGAATGCGACGTTCCGCGTAAAACTTGAAAATGATCACGAAATCATCGCCCACACCGCAGGGCGTATGCGCAAGAACCGTATCCGCGTTCTGGCGGGGGACAAGGTTCTTGTAGAAATGACCCCATACGATCTCACCAAGGGGCGGATCACCTACCGCTTCAAGTAAGCGGTTTCGGGTGTTTCCTTTTGCTAGGCTAGCGCTTTCATGACGAATGCCCCTCAGTTGATCCTGGCTTCCGCTTCGCCGCGCCGCCTTGCGCTGTTGCAGCAAATCGGACTGGAGCCTGATCATCTCATGCCCGCCGACATAGATGAGAGCCCGAAGAAGCACGAGACGCCTCGCAGCCTCGCGCTCAGGCTTGCCCGCGCCAAGGCGGAAGCCGTGCGTCAGACCGCGGATAATTCACCGGAGATGAGCGAAAGCATCGTGCTGGCAGCCGATACGGTTGTTGCTGTTGGCCGACGGGCTCTGCCGAAGGCGGAACTGACCGATCAGGCGCTGATGTGCCTGTCTCTTTTGTCCGGCCGCGGGCACCGAGTGTTTACCGGTATTGCGGTTGCTGAACCCAGCGGCAAGGTGCGTTCCAAACTTGTGGAAACACGGGTTCGCTTCAAGCGCTTGTCTCGCAAGGACATGGATGACTACATCTCCTCTGGTGAGTGGCGCGGCAAAGCTGGCGGTTACGCCATTCAGGGACTGGCCGGTAGCTTCGTCGTCAAATTGACCGGATCTTATCCGGCTGTTGTCGGCCTGCCCCTTGTCGAAACAGCCAATTTGCTGGATGCCGCCGGGTATCCCGTGCATCAGAGCTGGGCAACTGCGGCCGCTTAGTCGTGGCCGCTACACGCTTCTACCAATGACAAGGGAGGTTCGGCATGTCTGATCAGAAAAGCGACAAAACGGTACGCCGCATGCGTCCCTGTCCGATCTGTTCAAAACTGTCCACTCAGGAAGATTATCCTTTCTGTTCGGACCGGTGTGCCAAGATCGACCTCAATCGATGGTTCTCCGAAGGCTATACGATCCCCGTCGTTGAGACGGACGATATAGACGAGAACAATTTACCCGACGAATGATCGCTTCCTGGTAGTGAGCGGTTCCGGGAACCTCCGTAAAAGCAGAGATATATCAAGCATCTGGCGCCAATGCGTTGGGTGTTGCGACGGTGCTTGTCCCAAGGTAAAGCCCGGGATATCCGCGGGTTTTACGATCGGGTGCAAAAATATTTACCCAGCAAAATTTTTTTCAAAAAGGCCCTCTCAGCCCTTGCAGCTGTCATAAAACTGCACCAAGATCAGCCTATACCGGCGGCCCCGGCCTCTGGCAAATCCGGTTGAAAGCGGATTGGTCTGTGTACCTAGTGTTGGTGAGGTGGGGGTTCAAAGACGACCGGGAAGGCTGCGTCCGGGCATGTTTGCCCAGGTCCGGTCATAACAACCAATCCAAAGGGCGAGGGTCCGATGAACAAACGTTATCTGAGCGCAGCAGTGTTGTCCTTGAGCACGGCACTGTCGACGGCAGCCTATGCTGATTATTCGCTGACGATCTTGCATCTCAATGATCTGCACTCCCGCATCGAGTCGATCAACAAGTACGACTCAACCTGTGATGCTGAATCGGAAACCGAGGGCAAGTGTTTTGGCGGCATCGCCAGGATTAAGTCCAAACTGGATGAGCGTCGTTCCGCGCTAAGCGGGGAAGGCAAGAATGTTCTTGTTGTTGATGCCGGTGACCAGTTTCAGGGTTCGTTGTTCTACACGACTTACAAGGGCGATGCAGCCGTCGAGTTCCTGAACGGCATGGACATCGACGTCATGGCAGTCGGCAACCATGAGTTCGATGATGGCCCGGCCGGCCTCGCCAATTTCATCGACAAGGCAGAGTTCCCGATCCTGTCCGGAAACATCGAAGTTAACGCCGAGCCGACGCTTAAAGGGAAGGTTCCGGGCGTCCTCATCGTTGAAAAGGGTGGCGAGAAGATCGGTATCATCTCGGCGCTTGCAGAGGACACTGTCGACACATCTTCACCGGGTAAGGGCGTTCGCTTCATTCAGGCCGAAGATTACCTGAAGGGTGCCGTCGAGGGGCTGGAAGCTGCCGGCGTGAACAAGATTGTCGCCGTGACCCATATGGGTCTGCCGCGCGACAAGGAAATCGCCGCAGCAGTTCCGGGCATCGACGTCATCATCGGTGGACACTCGCACACCTTGCTCTCAAACACACAGGAACGTGCTGAAGGCCCGTACCCGGTAATCGTCAAGAATCCTGAAGGCAAGGACGTGCCGATCGTTCAGGCCTATGCGTATGGCAAGTTCCTCGGTGAACTCGACGTTACCTGGGACGATGACGGCAACCTGATCAAGGCGCAGGGTGAACCGATCCTCCTGGACGCTTCCGTCACGCCGGACGAAGCTTACCTTGCCCGCGTTGCAGAGCTGGCAGCGCCGATTGAGGAGCTGAAGGCAAAAGTTATCGGTGCATCAAAGGCCCCGATTGATGGCGACCGTGGGTCCTGCCGTTCCGGCGAGTGTCAGATGGGCAACCTTGTGGCTGATGCAATGCTTGATCGTGTCAAGGACCAGGGTGTCCAGATTGCTATCCAGAATGGCGGTGGTCTGCGCGCGTCGATCGATGATGGCGAAGTCACCATGGGTGAAGTGCTGACCGTCCTTCCATTCCAGAACACGCTTGCAACATTCCAGCTGAAAGGCGCGGACGTGATTGCGGCTCTTGAAAGCGGTGTTTCCCAGGTTGAGGATGGCAAAGGCCGTTTCCCGCAGGTCGCCGGGCTGAAATTCTCCTGGACCCGCAAGAAAGCGCCGGGAGAAGGCCGAGTGCTCGTCGTTGAAGTCATGGAAGACGGCAAATGGGTGCCGATCGATCCGGAAAAGGTCTATGGCGTTGTGTCCAACAACTACATGCGTGGCGGCGGCGACGGTTATAAAGTGTTTGCTGAAAAAGGCATGAATGCCTACGACTATGGCCCGGGTCTTGAAGTTGTGGTCGCGGACTACATTGCGAAGCGCAACGGCTACACTCCGTTTACCGACGGCCGTATCACCGAACAATAAGTTCGCAAAATTATGCACCTGGAAGAGCGCGTCGCATTGCGGCGCGCTTTTTTGTGTCATTTTTGTTTCATTTGTAGAGAAAAGATTACGCAAGGTAACTCGAAGTGGACGTTTTTTGGCTTTTTTGGTAGATAGGCCTATATTTTTTCAATTTTATGTTGTTGGTGGGGTTGTTGAGTATGACGTGGGCGCGTGGGCTTGTTCACATAAGGAGAAGGCTGTTCTTCTCCTGTTTTCTTCTGTTTGCGGCTCCCTTGATGGGGGGGCTCCCTTCCTTTGCACAAGTATCCGATCAGACAGCAAGCGCTGCGACTGGGCGCGAGGCATTGCTTGCGCGTCAGGCGTCCTTGCTGACCATTATGTTGGAGCGTCCGGCAGATCTTGATGTTGCATTCGAATACGCAACGGTTTCGGTCATGCTGGAAGACTACGAGGCGGCAATTTCCACGTTTGAAAGAATGTTGATTTTTGCACCCGATCTCCCGCGTATTCAGCTTGAGTTGGGGGTTCTTTATTATCGACTGGGTTCGCTGGAGACCGCCAGATACTATTTTCAGTCGAGCCTTGAATCGCCAAACGTTCCGCCTGAGGTCCAGTCGAAGGTCGAGACCTATCTTGCTGCAATCAATGCCAAGGCCCAGCCAACGCAGTTCCGGGCGGCTCTGATTGCCGGTGCCAGATACCAGTCCAACGCCAACGCGGCGCCAGGTGGCCGGCGTGTATCTCTCAATGGTCGGGACTTTATTCTTGATGACACGGCAACAGGCCAGTCGGACTACAACGGCTTTGTCGCCGGTCGGGCATACGGCTCTTACGACCTTGGAACTCAGGGGGATCTTCTTGAAGCCGATCTGGTGTTTTACGCGGCGCGATATGCGGATCTTGTGCGCCTGGACACCGGCCTGGCGGAGGCTACATTTGGTCCGTCCTTCAATCTTGCGCGGTTCAACATAGACAACGTTCAGCTCGGGTTTTACGGAATCGCCTCGGGCGTCCGTCTTAATCATGCCAACTACAATGGCGCGCTGGGTGTTGGTGCCAGAATAGTCGCACAACCCGATATCCTGACCCAGGTGAATGCCAAGGTTGAGTGGCGGAATCGCTGGTACAACGACACGGCAGAGTATCCCACCGTTTCCGATCGCAATGGCGCTTACTTGAGATTCGCGTCTACCGTGTCGCGGCAGATGACGAAATCCTTGCGAGCGCGCGTGCTGGCATTGGCCGACTTTGAAGAGGCAAAAGTCAATTCGCAGCAAAGCTGGGAAGTTGGCGGTGGTGTTGGAGCGACCTATCGATTCCGCTCACCGGTCAAACAGCTGCCATCGCTTTGGTCGGTTGATGTAGAGGCTGGCTATATTTTCCGGGAATACGCTGAACCGGATCCGCTCATAGACGCTCAGAACAGCCAGTTCGATCACGAGGGCTGGGTTCGCGGTGCGTTGAACGTACCGCTGAAATACGATTTCTCGGTGGGTGTTACCGGCGAATTTCGCCGGCAATATTCCAACTATGACTTGAGCACCTATAACAATGCATCCGCGATGCTGTCCGTGATGAAGACGTTTTGAGGGAGGAGGAGATGATGCAGAAAACAATATGTTCCACCGCTCTCAAGTGGCCCCTGGCAAGCGTGCTGATGGCGTCTGTCGCTGTTGGTTTCCTGCCGTTGGGCAATACGAAAGTGCTGGCTTCGACAACGGTGGGATCTGCTGCGGCCGTAAACACGGAAGCATTCGGAGCACCTCCAGGCACCGTTCGCAAGGCCAAACTGATTGGCGACAACATCTTTTATGACGAGAGGATCGAAACGTCCGGAACAGGTCTGGTTCAGATCCTTCTGAATGACGGATCCTCGTTCACCGTCGGCCCGAATTCCGATCTGGTCATCGATGAATTCGTCTACGATCCGGACAGCGGCAACGGGAAGCTGGTCGCTTCCTTCAGCAAGGGCGTCGCGCGCTTTGTCGGCGGCAAACTGAGCAAGAAAAAGGGCGGTGTGAGCGTCAAGACACCGGTCGGCACCATTGGCATTCGCGGGGCGATCGCCAATATCAACCTTGCTGCTCCAAAACCCGTGTTCTCGCTTGTGTTCGGCGACGAACTGACATTCAGCGGCAACGACGGAACCTCGAAGCGGGTCTATCAGGCCGGTTACTCCCTTGAAGTTGGGGAAGGCGGAACCGGTGTCCGCCGCACATCAAACAGCGATTTGACCTCGGTTCAAGGTGCGATTTCCAGTAAGCCCGGGCAGACCGGAGGGACATCTTCCCCGCCTACGAACCAGAGGGTGGCAGGCTCGGGCTTTTCACGGGTAAATTCCGATCTGGGGCAGATCATCACGGCGCCACCACCCAAGCCGCAGGCGGTGCAGTCAACACCGCTGATCGAAACGGAAGACACCCTGGTTCAGGTTCAGAAAGTCACCGAAGAGCAAACTGTCACGATTATCGAAGATGAGATCACCGATGACGGTGGAAGCGATGATGTCGAAACGACAGTCGATGTGCGTATCCTCACGGCGGGGTCGACATTTGCACCGGTCTGGGACGCCAATCGAGTGGTCACAGCCCCCGGGGCACAAGGTCTCTTGGGCGGCAGCACCGGTCTCAACACGACGGTTGCCTTCAGTTTTCTGAATGTCACATCCGGAAATGCAACCAGTCTCGCCCAGGCCACGATTGAGGGCAACAAGGTCGCGCAATTCGTGTTCGAAGGTGAAGGGACCTATTACTATTCCCAGGCCTATACGGACGCAGACAACGTTTTTCAGGAAGGCAATACCAGCAAGGTGCCGATCGTTCCGTCGGTTGATACCGCCAAGGACGGCAATGTGACCAGCTACGCCTGGGGGGCACAGCAATACAACGAGAATTTTGGCGCCTTCGCACATCTGCCCAACGTCACGCCGGGCGGATCTCCATCCTTTGACATCGAGGACTTGATTGTCGGGTTTTACGGTGTGGGAACGGACTTCAGCAATTTCGGCAACGCATCGGATCCGACAGAGGTGAGACGCTATACCCTGTCGACAGATCCGACCACATTGTTCCAGTTAGGAACGGAAGGAAATGACGGCAGCTTCACACCGTTTACAACGCAGGCGCTGTTCCTCAATCCTCTGGTAGCTCAGGAACTTGGAACGGAGTTCCTGTCGAATGTCGGGTCAACAGACCTGCTGATGATCGAGAATGCGCCCGACACATTGGATCAGGCGCATTTTCTGGCCGCATCTTTTTACATCGATGGTACCGGTTCTTCGCAGAAGTCTTTCATTTCGCTGGGCGTTGGTGATGTCTATCTGGACGCCAGCAATGAATATGGCGCAATGGGCACCGGGCGACGGGGAAGCCATCGAATGGCAGCTAGCCAGACTGCCGCCCTTTATGGCGGTGGTATCGACACATTTACCGGCCCGACCGGCGGTGACTTTTTCGGCTCCAATGCCCAGAGTTTTGTATTCGGTGCCGACTTTTCCGGTCCAGGTGGAGACGATCCATATGGCGACAGCTACATAGATCGACCGTCCGGCATTGACCGGCCTGATACACTTTCCGGAACGATCCACGTCGGCTCACTTGATGAGAGTGCTTCGACAACCGTTAGCTCGCTAACCAGGACGGACCGGACATTGACCGGTTATGCGGCAGGTGTTCTTGAAAGCACAGTGAATTACTACGATTACGGTGTCGGCCCTGTCGGGTATTCCAGCACCGGACCTTCGGACTTTTCCGTCACGTTTGACAGTTCGGAGCATTCCCTCGGAGGATCACTGACTGTACGGGACACGAATGAACAAGATGCCGACGTCGACTCCATCACTGTCCGCTTCGGCTACGACCAGGATGGTTCGGCAACATGGCGTGCTGCCTTTATCGATGACGATACTTATGCCGCACGAAATTCCCGCGATGCTACAGCTACCTATCTGATAACGGATGACGGCGAGAAGGTTGAGCACGAGGCGGACAACAATCCGAATACCTATTTTGTGCCGCACACCTTGGTGAAATCGGCAGATGGCACAACATCGGCCGACAATGCCATTCTGGGTGGCACCACCGCGTGTACATGTGCGTTCCTGGAGTGGGGGTATTGGGGTACGTCCCTGGATTATGATGACAAGAATGGAAACCTGTCATCCTCGGAACAGCGGCGCGACCAGTTCCACCTGGGCACCTGGGTCGCCGGCGATGTGACCAATTCGATTGATCTTCCGAACTCCGGCAGCGCGAGCTACGCAGGGCATGCGGTCGGTAACGTGATCAACAATGGTGCGCAATATCTGGCTGCCGGTGATTTCAACATGTCGGTGAATTTCGCTGATCGGGCAGGCACGGCGACGATCTCGAATTTTGACGGCAGAACAATGAGCGCTGTCGTCAGCGAGCAGACAATCGCAAACGGCAACCTTTTCTCAGGCACGTTGTCCAGCACCGGAAGTCTGACAGGGAACCTGAACACATCTTTCGTCGGTGGCCCTGGTGGCAATCACGACGGTGTCATAGGAAACTTCAATGCAATCGAAGGCAACTGGTCGGCCAACGGTATTGTCGCCGGGGAGAAGCAGTAAGTCTCAGCGAACTGGGGAATCCTTACCGTCTTTCTGAAAAGTTCATTAATTTCAGTAAGTTGACGCGGCAAAAAGTTTTCCCCAGTTAGAGCGGCGAAGAAGTGCAAAAAACTTTGCCGGGGTGCTGGACAAGGTCAAAACGAGCCTCTATAAGGACCGGGCTTTCAGCGAATGGAGCGCTGCTCCGGACCGAATGAAGCATGCCCAGATAGCTCAGTTGGTAGAGCAGCGGATTGAAAATCCGCGTGTCGGTGGTTCGATTCCGCCTCTGGGCACCACTCTTCTCCCTTTAAAATAGTAGAAACTGCCAAACAGGTTCTTATCAGACTTGCACGCAGTTTCATGCAATGCGGGCTGAATGCCTTCTAGGCTCACGGATATGAGTCGGTCATTCAAGGACAGGTCCAGGCGCAAGTGCAAATTCCGGCTTTGTGACAGAAGTTCGCCTTGGTTGGCCCACTATGGAACGGGCTTCGTTGATTATGAATTTGAGTGCCGATTTTCAGATTTTGCCTGTTCGGTTGAAATGAGTTTTTAAAAACAATTGGTTAGTAAGTACTTGGCTTGAATCGGCTCCTTCGGAAAAGTGCCGATAAAGTATAATAATTCTAAAGTTGAGTTTTTGACTCATGTTTTGACTTTGGTCAAGTAGTTTTCTTCCGGTTGGTTTCAAAGTTCTTGCATAACAAACAAGGACGGAAATCATGATCAAAACACTTTCCCTCGCCGCTTTGATTGCAATGTCGGTTTCTCCGCTTGCGGCTGAGACGATCGAGATAAAAATGCTCAACAAAGGGACGGATGGTGCCCGAATGGTGTTTGAGCCTTCTTACGTAAGACTTGTGCCGGGTGACACGTTGAAGTTCATCGCGGTCAACAAGGGGCACAATGCGGAATCCGTGAAGGGCATGTCCCCGGGTGAAGCGCAGCCATTCAAGGGAAAAATCAATCAGGAAATCGAAGTCACGTTCGATGTCGAGGGCTGGTACGGCATTCAATGCAAACCGCATTTCGGCATGGGCATGGTAATGGCCGTGGAAGTCGGAGATGCCGAAGTGCCTGAAGACTTCCTGGCAGGGCGGATGCCGAAAAAGGCAAAGGCTCGTTTTGAGGACGCGATCGCAATGGCTGAGTAATCGGCCAACAGAAATTGAAAGGATGATCTCATGAGCAAGACATTCAAGAATCCGTTGCCTCTGACAAGCCGCAGGGACATTTTGAAGTATGCCGGGCTCGCTGGTGCGGCAGCCGCAGTAACAGGCAGTGCCGCAGCTCCGGCAGCGGCAAAGTATCAAAGGGCACATTCTGCACTTGGTGCGCGGAAGTCACTTTTGCCGGTCGCGGAAAAAACCGCAGTTGAAGGGCCGAGCGTGGATTTGTCTCATCTGCCGCGCGTCAAGCAGGAACTCGTTGCACCACCATTTGCACCGAAGCACGAGCAGGTGGCCTCAGGCGGACCAAAGGTCATCGAAGTAAGGCTTGAAATCGAAGAAAAGCTGATGACTGTTGATGAGGACACCGGTGCTTCGGTGTGGGCGCTCACCTATGGCGGATCCGTTCCCGGTCCACTTATCGTCTGCCATGAAGGCGATTACGTCGAATGTACGCTGGTCAATCCCGATACCAGTTCGATGGAACACAACATCGACTTCCACGCGTCGACCGGCGCTCTCGGTGGAGGTGGTCTGACACACGTCTATCCGGGTGAAGAAGTCACACTTCGCTGGAAGGCAACCAAACCGGGTACATTCGTCTATCACTGCGCACCAGGCGGCGAAATGATCCCCTATCACATCTGTCACGGCATGAACGGTGCTGTCATGGTACTGCCGCGCGACGGGTTGAAGGATGCGCAAGGCAATCCGCTGCGTTATGACGAAGTCGTCTATATCGGTGAACAGGATTACTACCTGCCCAAAGACCAGGATGGTAACTACATTGCGTACGAAGCGCCGGGCGACGACTATTCCGACAGCCTGGATGTCATGCGCGGACTTGTGCCGACACATGTCGTCTTCAACGGCGCTGTCGGTGCGCTTACCGGTGAGGGGGCACTAAAGTCAGAGGTCGGCAAGACCGTCCTGATGGTGCACACCCAGGCCAACCGCGACTCGCGACCGCATCTCATCGGCGGTCATGCCGACTACCTCTGGGAAGGCGGCAGCTTCACCGATCCACCAATGACAGGCTTTGAAACCTGGTTCATCAGGGGTGGTGCCGCAGGTGCAGCGATGTATACCTTCAAACAACCCGGCGTCTATGCCTACGTGACTCATAACCTCATTGAAGCAGTCTTGTTAGGTGGAACGGCTCACTTCGTAGTCGAAGGGCAGTGGGACAATGACCTTATGGAACAAGTTAAACCGCCAGAAAGCATCTCCTTATGAGATGACAACACCCCGTCGACCAAGAACTGTCCAGGCCGGTATCGCTACCGGCCTGGCGATCCTCGCGGTGTCGTGCTGGTTGGTGTGGCCCAGACCGGGAGGCAGTTTTGATGCTGTCCCTTGGGAAACCGAAAGTGGACGCGTGGTTTGGGTGGCGCGTCACGAACTGAGCGTCAAGGAATGGAATGCTTGTGCAGCTGCTGGTGGCTGCAGGCTGACACTCAAGACCCGGGCAGGTCAGGATCCGGCAAAAACCCCGGCGACCGGACTTTCCTGGATTGATGCCATGGAATACCTAAATTGGGCAAACAAGGCCGCCAAAGGAGCCTTGAGACTGCCCACAGCCGAAGAGTGGCAGGCGATGGCCAAACCCGTTCTTCCTCCGGAAGCCGAACCGCTCTTCACAGACCCTGAATTGTCCTGGGCCTCGGCATATCTGATTGAAGACGGCTATTCACGTGCGCTCCAACCCATCGGAAGCCACTCGGTAACGTCCGATGGAATAGCAGATCTCGATGGTCCGGTCTGGGAATGGACATCGGACTGTTTTGACCGTGATGCACCACAGCATCGTTGTCCGGCTTTCTTTGCCGGAGGATTGCATGTGTCGGCAATTCCGCTGTTGACCCGCGACCCGGCTCGAGGTGGCTGTGCGGTCGGAGCGCCACCGGCCCACCTCGGAATGAGACTGGTGAGCGACTATCCACCGAGCTCCTGAAGAGATGCTCCATAGTGCAAGTTGCCCCTCCCAATCGGGAGGGGCAAGTGTACTGTCACGTCATCTTTCCGGATCATTGCAGGAACTAGACAAACAGATCGTCGCCGGACTGGTTCATTTGAAGCTGTTCATCGAGAACTCTGAAGTCGAAAATGGAGCCGTCGAAGTGATCATTGGTCCATCCGATCTCTCCGCTCGGGCTGCCCCAACCGTTTGCACCGATCATCAGGTACTCTTCGTTACCCAGCCAATCCGACTGGAATTCTTCACTTCCGGCAACTTCGACGCCGTCAATGAACAGGAACACACCGTCATCACCGAAGGTGAGCGCAAACTCGTGCTCGGTTCCGGCTTCGATCACATCTTCCGCTTTCAGCCAAAGAGAACTGTCTTCATCCTGGAAGCGGACCTTGACGTCTCCGTTCTCGGTTACCCAGGCCGTTAAGTGCCCCCCAGTCCCGTATCCACTGGCATCTTTGGAAAAGAGCGCATCGTAGCCTGTGATCTGATTGGCCTTGAATGAAAACGCGATTGTCCCTTCCGCAATCTCCATGTCTTCAGAATGAGAGATTGCGATTTGACCTTCGCGGCTTCCGTTCAGCTGCAAAGCTCCCGCGATAGCAAAGACGGGGTTCATGCCATCGGGCAGCGGAAGATCGTCGACACCCGGAAGATTGGATGGGGGAGGCACGTCTTCCCGTTCTTCTCCCATCTCGATGGGTTTGAGAGCTTCCTGGAGATCGGCGATGGAGCGGACGATGCCGTAGGCCGGTTTGGCCGTTGTGGAGATGTCGGTCTGTGTGACGAGATCGCCATAGACGGTGATGGTACCAAGATCATCGTTGTTGTGGGCACCGCCACCCGAGCCCTGGTCGGAATAGAGGCTGATCACGGTGTGGTCGACAACACCGTCGCCATTGCCGTCGCCATAGGTGATGGATCGGATCTTGGTGGTGTGGCCCTCGATGACGATGCGGTCGCCTTCGTCGCGGTTGAAGTCGGTGATGACGTCATTGCCGATCTGGTCGACCCAGTGGTCGTGGATGTTCTCGTTCTCACCGGCGACCCCATGCCATCTGATGGTGCCGTCGTCCTGGGTGTGTTCCTCCAGGAAGCGTTCCTTGGCATTGATCAGGGTCTGGAAGTAGAAGACGTCGCCGCCCGATCCGCCTGTGAGGACATCGTCGGCCGGGATCGGCTGATCCGGATAGAGCTTGCCGCCCGACAGTTCGTTATAGGGATCGCCTTCGTCGCGGTCCGGATCATAGGCGACCGGTCCCTCGCGTCCGTCTGCCTGGGAGATCAGCAGGTCGTTGCCGGCGCCGCCATTGAGGATGTCCTCGCCATGGCCGCCGTCAAGAACGTCATTGCCGTCACCGCCAATGAGGTCGTCATTGCCATAGCCGCCCTGCAGGACGTCGTTGCCGCCATTGCCGTTGAGGGTGTCGTTGCCGAGACCGCCATTGATGGCGTCTGCGTCATCCGATCCGTCCAGCGTCTCTGACGCATCGGTGCCTTCCTGAT
>JBCCVB010000150.1:0-16835 GCA_039195965.1 Pseudomonadota bacterium | reverse complement strand
CATGATGGTCAGCTTGGAGTGAAATGTTGCAGTTCGAGCGATTGCCACGCACTGCCGCTGTCCGCCCGACATGTTGCGGATCGTATTGCGGATATCGGGGATCTTCACCGCTGTCTTTTCCAGCCCGTTCAGGGTCGCCTCGCGCATGCCCTTGTAGTCCAGCAGACGAAAGGGTCCGAGAAAGTTCAGCTTGGTCAGCTCCCGGCCAAGAAACAGGTTGTCCGGCACATCCAGATCGTCGGCGAGCGCCAGTGTCTGGAAAACCGTCTCGATACCCGCTTCCCGGGCCTCGAGAGGTCCGGCAAAGTGAACCGGATCGCCGTCGAAGATGATGTCGCCGCGCGTGCGTTGCTCAACCCCGGTGATCTGACGAACGAAGGTGGACTTGCCAGCTCCATTATCGCCCATGATCGCAACATGCTCACCTTTTCGGAGCGAGAAATTCGCTCCCTCCAGAGCGTGGACACCGCCGTAGTGCTTGGTCAGGTCCCGGGTTTCAAGAATGATATCACTCATGTCTTCTCCCCCTCAGGCCCTTGCGGCCGCACGGCGCTGGCGCCACTGGTCCAGAACAACGGCGGCAACGATAATCACGCCCTTGACCATTTCCTGGTAATAGGCGTCGAGCCGCAGGAAGGTGAAACCGGAAATGATCACACCGAAGATCAGCGCTCCCAGCACCGTTCCCAGGATGGAGCCGCGACCACCGGATAGCGACACACCACCGATGACCGCCATGGCAATGGCGTCAAGCTCATAGACCAGGCCCATTCCGGCCTGCGCCGTCAGGTTTTTCGAACTCAGTACGATGGCCGCAAGCGACGCAAGTGTTCCGGCAATGACATAAACAAGCACCTTGTGCCGGTCGACGCTGATCCCCGCCATGCGTGCGCCTTCTTCATTGGAGCCGATCGCGTAGGTGTGCTTGCCGTAGACGGTGTATTTCAGGACAAGGTGAAACAGAATTGCCAGCGCGACAAAGATAACGACCGGCATCATGCCCGCTCCGATCGAAGCGTAACTTTCTGTCGGGAATGAAATCGGATTGCCCTTTGACCACCATTTGGCAATACCGCGCGCGGTTACCATCATGCCAAGCGTGGCGATAAAGGGCGGAATACGGGTATAGGCAATCAGGACGCCATTGACGGCCCCTGCCACGATGCCGCAGGCCATGCCGACGACGATCGGGACAATTACCGGAAGGTCCAGAAAGGCAGGCCCGAAAATCGCCTTTGGGTTGGGATTTCCATTCACCTCGGCAACCTGAGCGAAGCTCATCGCAATCATGGCGGTTGCGCCGACAATGGAGCCTGAACTCAGGTCGATGCCGCCGACGATGATCACCTGCGTTACGCCGAGAGCGATAATACCGATAATCGCGACCTGCAGGATAATGATCTTTAGCCGGGCTTCATTGAAGATGGAGTCAAACCGTCCATTGCTGTCGAACAAAAAACTCTGTCCCATCAGGGCGGCTCCAAGCCCCTCAAAAATCAGAATGATCAGCACAAGTGCCATGAAGACGTTCAACTCGTTCGGCCATCGCCGCTTTGTGGAGTCGAATTTAAGGCCGCCCGTCCCATGTGTCGTCTCCAACATGTTCCGGCTCCTCCCAGGTTGTCGTTCGTTTTTATTTTGCGAAAAGAAAGCCGGGTGACGCATTAGTTGCGCCACCCGGTCAGGCTGTTCAGCCAGTTCAGTTTTTCGACAGGTAGTCTGCGATATTGCCGGGTGTCACGAGCTCAAACGGAATGTAGACCGCCTGTGCCACATCTTCGCCTCGTGCGAGCGACAACGCTGCATTCAACGCACCGGAGCCCTGCCCGGCTGCATTCTGGAAGACGGTGACATCAAGATCACCGGACTGCATGGCCTGCAGTGCATCCTGGGTGGCATCAATACCACCGACAACAACGTCGTCCATGCTGATGCCGTTGGACTTCATCGCCTGGATCGCGCCGATCGCCATTTCGTCATTGTTGGCGAAAATCGCATCGAACGGCTCGCCTGTAGACAGCCAGTTGGTCATCAGATCCTGAGCTTCGTTCCGGCTGTAGTTTGCGGTTTGCTCATCGATCAAGGTGATGAAGTTGCACATATCCATACCAATCACGTCATGGACGTCCTTGGTCCGCTGGATCGCGGACTGGTTCTGCAACTCACCGATAAACAGGTAAGCACGGGCTCCGTCGGTCTTGCCCGCAGCGCGCAGCTGCTGACAGACTTCGAATGCCTGCAAAGTACCGGATTCAATTTCGTTGGAACCAACGAAAGCCTGGTTGTCCGGCATCGTGTCCAGATTGATCGGCTGACGATTTACATAGACCAGCGGCACGCCTGCTGCAGAAGCGGCATTGGACATCGCCTCGGTTGCGGAGGTGTCCACTGGATTGACGATGATCGCATCTACTCCAGATGCGATGAAGTTGTTGATCTGATCAAGCTGCCGCGCAACGTCGTTCTGTGCATCTTCGATCTGAACGTCGACCCCGTCCATGCCGTCTGACAGTTCCTGAATGCCGTTCCGAAGAACAGTCAGGAAGTTGTCATCGAACAAGGCCATGGACACGCCTATGTTTTCGGCCACGGCGCTCGTCGACATGAGTGCGGACATTGCGGCCGCCGTTAGAAAACGCTTCATGATTTCCTCCACTTTGACTGAAGCAGTAACTGGATTGTCACCCTGGTATGAGCGACGTCTCGGCAGACACGGCACTGTCCAAGTGCCTCATCGATGCCTGCAACTCTTCTTTCGGCTTTGCGAAACTGTGAACGATGGGAGAAAAGGCTTCATACGAGACCGGCCCGTCGAAGCCAGCCGCGATCAAGTCCCTCAGCTGTTTGATATTGCCCAGCCGGTCTTTCGGCCCGACGAGAACGCGATGCTCGTCACCGATTTCATGCAATGCGAGATCTTGATCCTCGACACCGGAAACATGGACAATGCCTGTGTTGCTCGGAAAAAACTCCGTTTCACCCGCCAGATAGTGGTGGAACGTGTCGTGGACCAGCTTCAGCTGCCCATCGCCACCAAGCGATGCAATCGCTTCCATCGCTTCTGATTTGTATCGCAGTGACGAATGCTCAAAGCCGAGTGGTTCAACCAGACCGACAATGCCGAAGGATTCCAGCATCGGCAGGACTTCGCGTAGTGCCAGACGCAGGTTTGCCTGGCGCTCGCCGTTTCCGCAGCCATGACCATCACACCGCGGGATCAGGCTGATCGTTTCCGAACCGATGGCTTTTGCGATCGTGAGCAGATCCTCGGCTTCCGAAGCCTTTCGGTCGTCCCAGGCATTGAACATCTTGATCTCGGAAAGCCCGAGTATCCGTTGCCCGGAAGCTTTCGCCCTTGCCTTGACCAAGTCGGGTGCATCGCCGTCGAACAGTTCAGACGGGAGGTCGTTCCTGAACTCGACACCAATGCACCCGAGCATCGCCGCCAGATCAAATGCGTCGGTATAGTTCTGGCGAGCGACAGTCATGTGATTCAAGGCGAATTGGAGCGCCATCTGGACCTCGGGGCAATGTTTCGAATTGCCCGTACGCTTGCAGGTCGGATGGTTTTTCTTCAATCGCGAAATCGGCAATTTTCCATCATTTCTGATGGAAAAATCAGGATTCTAATGATGTAATTTCGTCAAATTCAGAGAATTTCCGGAACAAAGATATCCGGTTGGAGAAATATCTGTCGCGGCTCATCGGTTACGCCATTGTCGGCGGCGTCAAGCATCGCTTCGACAAGAGTTCCACACAGCTTCTCCAGGGGCGTGCTGTCGATGAGCGTGACATAGCCGTCCTGCAAGGCGCTGCTGGAAATTTCCGTCAATTCATTGACGACCATTGTTATCTCTCCAGGCTTGCGCCGTTCGCGCACTGCCTCAATCGCCCCTTCCATCCCGCCACCGGCCACGAATATTCCGCGCAGATCGTCATGACGCTGAAGCAAATCCAGCGTTGCTTCGTAGGTCACGTTCCGCGTTTCAAGATTGATGAGGGTTTCAAGCAGTTCGAACCGTTTGGGCTGTTCGCGGAAATAGCTGCGAAAGCCGGTTTCTCTCAGCTCGTGACCATGCCACCGGCTGCCACCGACAAAGACGGCCACCTTACCCGCCCGATTGCCGGTACTATAGATCGTCCAGGCCGCCATCCGCCCGATCTTCATGTTGTTCAGGCCGACATAACTGTGCCGCAGCCCTTGGGCGAAATCGTTGAGCAATGCAAAGACCGGGACGTTGCGGCGATAGAGTTCGCGCACGGCGCGCGTCGTTTCATGATGGTTTACCGCAGTTGCCGCCACCGCATGATTGCGCTGCCCCAGCTCGCAAATAAGCTCCGCCTGCTCTTCCGGATCCTGGGACTTGGCAAAGACGATGTTCGGCTGGCCACGAACGGAAGCGCAGGCCCGCACTTTTGCCCCGAAGGTTTCGGCAAACCGCTTGTAGAATTCCTGGTTTTCCTTTTGCAGAAGAATGCCAAGGCGTCGTTCCGGGAGGTCTGATCGCAATCGCTGGAGAAGGAGGGGGGCCGCGTGATAGCCGATCCGCTCGGCGGCTTCATACACCTTGCGCGCCGTTGCCTCGCGAACCTTTTCGCGTCCGTTCAGGACCCGATCGACAGTGGCAGTGCTTACTCCGGCTTCGCGCGCCAGATCGATGATTGTGGGTCGCCGTGACATCGAAACTCCTGTGCTGGAATTTGATGTTATTCAATCATTGCAAATTCATCGAAATGCAAGCCTTTTGGCAGGGCGCAATCAGTGAGAAGGAACGCGGCCAGCCTGAATGCGGTCTGTGCCAGCAACGCAAAAAGGAGAGAGCTCCAGAGAGCTCTCCCCTTTTCAAAAGCAAAACCTCATTCAGGCCTGATCCAGTTCCTCAAGTTCATCGATAATGCGCTCAATGACGGCGAGACCCTTTTTCCAGAAGTCCGGGTCCGTCGCACTGAGGCCGAAAGGAGCGAGCAACTCGGAATGGTGCTTCGTGCCGCCCGCCTTCAGAAGGTCGAAGTACTTCTCCTGGAAGCCGGTCTCCGCTTCCTCGTAAACCGCATAGAGCGAATTCACCAGACAGTCGCCGAAGGCATAGGCGTAAACATAGAAAGGTGAGTGGATGAAGTGCGGAATGTAGGTCCAGAAGGTCTCATAGCCTTCGCTCAGCTTGATCGCGGGCCCGAGGCTTTCAGCCTGAACGGAGAGCCACAGCTCACCGATCTTGTCGGCAGTCAGCTCTCCATTACGGCGCTCCGTGTGGACCTTGCGTTCAAACGTGTAGAAAGCGATCTGCCGGACAACGGTATTGATCATGTCCTCGGCTTTCGAGGCTAGCATGATCTTGCGTGTCTGCGGATTATCCGCCTGACCCAGCAGTGACTTGAAAGTCAGCATTTCGCCAAACACGCTGGCCGTTTCGGCCAGTGTCAGCGGCGTTGGCGCCATGAGCGGGCCGTTGGGTCCAGCCAGAACCTGATGGACCCCATGCCCGAGTTCGTGCGCAAGCGTCATCACATCGCGGATCTTGCCCTGGTAGTTGACCAGAACATAAGGGTGCGCGCTCGGGACCGTCGGGTGCGCGAACGCTCCTGGAGCTTTGCCGGATCTGGCCGGCGCATCGATCCAGCCCTTGTCGAAGAAGCGACCCGCGATCTCGGCCATGTCAGGCGAAAAGTTGCCGTAGGCGGAAAGAACCGTGTCCTTGGCTTCGCTCCAGGGAATGATGCGGGTGTCTGCATCCGGCAGCGGCGCATTCCGATCCCAGGTGTTGAGCTGGTCCATTCCCAGCCACTTGGCCTTCAGCTTGTAATAGCGGTGCGACAGACGCGGATAAGCATCCCGGACGGCTGCAACCAGCGCATCAACCACTTCCCTCTCCACCCGGTTCGCCAGGTGACGGCTGTCGGCAATATCGGAAAAATTCCGCCAGCGATCAGAGATTTCCTTGTCTTTGGCCAGCGTATTGGTGATGAGCGTGAAAGTTCGCAGGTTTTCCGAAAAGGTCTTGGTAAGCGCGGCCGAAGCGAGCTTGCGTTTTTCCGCCGAAGGATCCACCAGCAGATTCAGGGTCGGCTCAATGGCAAGATCCTCACCCTCGACCTCGAATGTGAGGGACGCCATGGTTTCGTCGAACAGACGGTTCCAGGCACTGCTGCCGGTTACCGACTTTTCGTGAAACAGCTGCTCGACCCGGTCTTCCAGCTGATACGGCTTGCCCTTTCTCAAATCTTCGATCCATGGGCGGAAGTGAGCGAGATGCTCATCTTTCAGAGCTTCTTCCATCACCGCATCGTCAACGGTGTTCAACTCAAGCGTAAAAAACAGAAGATGCGAGCTGGCAGTCGTGATCTGCTCCTGCACGTCACCATAAAATTTCTGTGCTGCTGGATCGATCGTATTGCCCGCGTAGACGAGACCGGCAAACGATATCAGCCGTCCCATCAGGTCTTCCAGGTCCTCATAAGCGCGAATTGCGGTCACAAGCGCGGGTACATTGTCCTTGGCAAGCTCGGCCAGACGTCCCTTGTAGGATGTCTCGAATGTCTTGGCCCGATCGAGGGATTCCTTCAGGTCCGCCGTGACCTCCGGTGCATCCATCGCTGGATAAAGATCGGTCAGGTTCCACTCCGGCAGATTGCCGAGTTCGGCGGACGCAGAAGATTGAGGCGCAAAGACTGGATGCGGCATCGGCATTATTCACTCCGGTGAAAAGTCGCCATGAACGAGGCGTCGGATTCTCTGTTTCTGAATTTGTAGGCCGGTGTACCGGTGACCTGCAATTGAAAACAGATAACTTTTTTGCCTTCTCTTGGACGATTTATTTACCCAATTGCGACCAGAATGGTTCGAAACGATACAAATCCGGAAAAATCGAAACGAACCATGCAAGCAATCAGCGGCAAAATCCTCATTGTTGACGACGATCCGATCCAGCGCAGGCTGCTTCAGGAGGCGGTCAAGAAATTCGGGTACCGATCGAAAACTGCTGAGAACGGCGCCGAGGCCGTCCGCATCATGAGCGGCCCGGAAGCAAGCGAGATCGATCTGATCATTCTGGATATGGTCATGCCCGAGCTCGACGGCCTTGGCGTGCTGGAGCGGCTGCGTGGCGACAAGATTGCAACGCCCGTTATCGTACAGACTGCTCACGGTGGTATCGACACCGTCGTTAACGTCATGAATGCCGGCGCGCAGGATTTCGTCGTGAAGCCTGTGGCGCCCGAGCGGCTCAACGTCTCCATCCGGAATCTCCTGAAGACCTCCGCCCTGGAAGACGAAATCACGAGATTTCGCAACAAGGCCTCCGGAACGCTGACCTTTGCCGACATCATAACTCACTCCTCGGCCATGGAACGTGTGATCAACCTGGGCAAGAGGGCGGCTGCCTCCAATATTCCCATTCTGATCGAAGGGGAAAGCGGCGTCGGCAAGGAAATGATCGCCAGCGCCATTCAGGGGTCGAGCGACCGGAAATCAAAGTCTCTGGTGACCGTCAATTGTGGCGCCATTCCGGAAAATCTCGTGGAATCCATCCTGTTCGGGCACGAGAAAGGCGCCTTTACCGGCGCTGTCGACAAACATACCGGCAAGTTCCAGGAGGCCCATGGCGGCACGCTCTTTCTCGACGAGGTCGGTGAACTGCCCCAGGATGTGCAGGTGAAACTGCTGCGCGCCATCCAGGAAAACGAAATCGACCCGATTGGTGCCAGACGCCCGGTGAAAGTCGACTTCCGGCTGATATCGGCAACCAACCGCCGCCTGATTGATCAGGTAAAGGAAGGCGCGTTCCGCGAGGACCTTTACTACCGGCTGAACGTCTTCCCGATCTGGATTCCGCCTCTGCGCGATCGCCGGGAGGACATACCGGCTCTGACACGGCATTTTCTGGCACGCTTTGCAGCGGAAGAGGGCAAGCCGCATGTTGCCGGCGTAACCTCCGATACGCTTGCCATGCTCCAGAACTATCATTGGCCGGGCAACATCCGGCAACTGGAAAATGCGGTCTTCCGTGCGGTGGTTCTTTGTGACGGCGCACAGCTGACCATGAACGACTTCCCGCAGGTTCAGGCGGCACTGGACCAACCTGTTTCTCAGTCCGCCTCAACACAGCATTTCCAGACCACCCCAGTTCCAGCGGAGACATCTGTTGTTCAGGAGACTGCACAATCATACGTTCCGACAGAACCTGTTCATGTGGAAAGCCCAGCGGCTCCTGCACCTCAATCCGGCTTCGAGTTCGCAGCCCCCTTCGGTTTCATGCGTAACCTCGATCAGGACGGACACGTCCGCAAACTCGCTGATATTGAGGAAGAACTGATTCGGGCCGCGATCAATCACTACTCGGGCCGCATGACGGAAGTTGCAAGAAGGCTGGGAATCGGCCGATCCACGCTGTATCGCAAGCTCAAGGAATATGGACTTGAAGATACCAACAAGGATGCCGCAGCCTGACTGCTGTTAATTTCGTTGATGGCAGAGAATTGGACGATTTTTTGTCGCATTCTGCCTTTATCCAGCTTTGCGTAAGATTTTTTGCCACAAATGCAGGTGGGGCGTTGCAATTCTGCCACGATTATCGCGCAAGCGAAATTAAGGTAAAAACTTCTTAACTTGCAGCGGTTAGTGTATGTCTCCTGCTGGGGAGCACGGGATGGGCGAAAGCCTTCGAAAAACGGCGAGATAGAGATTGCGTAACCGGTTTGTTGATTTCGACGCCGTCGCTTGGCTGAAACGCGCTGCAAGAATTGCGGGCGCGTTGACCGTTGCTTATGCATGTCTGGCGACTTCCGCCATCGCGGAAACCCGCACACTCAAGCTTTACAACACACACACCAAGGAACGGGTGTCGATCACCTTCAAGAAGAATGGCCGCTATCTGCCAGGTGGCCTGCGTGAGGCCAACCGCTTTCTTCGGGACTGGCGCCGCAACGAGATCATCAAGATGGATCCCGAGCTTCTGGACCTGGTGTGGGAAGTGTACAGGAAAGTTGGCGCCCGGGACTACATTCACGTTGTTTCCAGCTACCGGTCGCCGGCAACCAACAATATGTTGCGCAAGCGCTCCAGGGGTGTTGCCAAGAACAGTCAGCACACCCTCGGCAAGGCCATGGATTTCTATATTCCGGGCGTCAAACTTTCCAAGCTGCGCGCCACGGGACTGCGCAAGGAAGTTGGCGGCGTCGGCTACTACCCCAGATCCGGTTCGCCTTTCGTGCATATGGATACAGGCCGCGTCCGGCACTGGCCGAAGATGAGCCGCTCACAGCTTGCCAGGGTGTTCCCGAACGGCAAGACGCTGCACATTCCGTCCGACGGCAAGCCTCTTAAAGGCTACAAGCTGGCGCTCGCCGAATCCAAGTCCGGCAAGAAACGTACTTCGAAACCAACCATCGTTGCTTCCAATTCTCGCTCAAGCTCAGGCAGCAAACCGGCGACCACTCGGGATCAGAGCCTGACAGCGCCCGGAAAGCCGATCCAGGCTTCGACAGGCAATGACGATAGCGCGTCCGGCGGCGGCAATCTTTTTGCCAGCCTGTTTGGACGCGGCGGCAGCAACGACAAGGAACAGAACACGCGGCCCGGTGCCGTTGGCGGCAAGCCGAAGGCAACACAGACCGCCGACGCTTCTCCTGTCATCAAGAATCCGCCGGTTCCCACGCGCAAGGTCCTGCAGACAGAACCCGAAACGCCTGCAGTCGACGAGGCTCCGATTGTTGTCGCCAGCGCTGCTCCGACTTTGAAACCGCAAGACGAAGCGCCTGAAGTGCCGGCAATTGCTAGCACGCCGCCAGCACCCAATACACTCGACGCCCAGCGTGTCGCCATCGAAAACGGCGAACAACCGGCACCGACCAACGAGACCATCGACACCCGATTCCAGATTGCGCGCGCACCATCTCAGAAACCGGACAATGGCTTGAGCGAAGCTGCTCGCGTTGCGGCCGCACAGCTTGGCATTTCTGAAGATGTGCCGGTGCCCGGGGCATCCCCGACAGACGACCCTGTGGCAGCTATTGCTGCAGCCACCGGCACTGCGGTGCCGTCTCCGTCGCCAGCCCCCCGGCCGGAAGCCACCCTCGCCTATGCTTCAGCAACCGCAACACCGCCCAGCCTGAACCGTTCGCTGCTTCCATCCGCAACAGGGCAGCAGCGCAGAACCGAACAGCGCAGCGCGGCGCAGGAAACAGAACCAGCGAAACCCGCACAGCCTTCATTGTCCGGTCGAATTCCGCGTAACCAGATTGTCGATCCGCATGCGGGATTTGCCAGCCTGCCGGATAAGTCCGAACCAACGCTTCTGTCCGGCGCAGGAACGACCCGTCACCAGACCTTTGCATGGCTTAGCCACCCAGATCAGCGCAAGTTGAAAAACGTGATGATGCCCGGCAACCGTTTCGTCAATGCAAGCTTCGAGGCATCACCTTATGCGGGCTTGAGAACAGACCGTTTTGACGGGCCGGCTGTGGTCGTCCTTCCGGTACGTTTTGCCCGCTGAGCACATATCGATCCGGGATCGAACAGAACAATACACAAAAGAAAAGAGCGGCTGAAAGGCCGCTCTTTTTTGTATCGGTAAGCTAAGGGATCAGCCTTCGGAAGGTCCCTGGCCTGCCATGCCGAGGGCATGCATATAGAGGTCGAGAACCGCTTCTTCTTCTTCGCGCTCATGCGGCTGCTTTTTGCGAAGCGAAACAACCTTGCGCAAGATCTTCACGTCATAGCCGTTGCCCTTGGCCTCGGCGTAAACATCCTTGATATCGTCGGAGATGACCTTCTTTTCTTCTTCCAAACGCTCGATACGTTCGACGAATGCACGCAGCTGATCGGCTGCAACTCCACCCGGATCGGACATGTAATCTTGTCTCCTTATGAGTTCCTGATCTGTTGAATTGAGGGACCGGGCGACATGGAATATCGCTGCCGATCCTGAAAAGTTAAGGTGCCGTGCCAGACTCGCCCCGGTCCGTCAAGATTCGATTGCGGACCCCTGAACCGATCAGTGTTGAGGTTTGTTCTTCTCGAACGCCGCTTTCTGTTCCGCCGTGGCCTCGGTCTGATACTTGGTCTTCCATTCGTCATACGGCATGCCGTAGACGATTTCTCGGGCATCTGCCTTCTCAAGGGAAAGTCCCTTTTCCTCGGCAGCGTCCTGGTACCAGTTGGAAAGACAGTTCCGGCAGAAACCGGCAAGGTTCATCATGTCGATATTCTGCACATCCGTACGGTTGCGCAGGTGGTCCACCAGGCGTCTGAACACCGCTGCTTCCAGTTCCAGTTTTGTCTGATCGTCCATCTCGATGAGCTCCTCCGTCTCGTCAATTGGTCCGCACGCCTAGTCGGTGCGGGATTTGAAATGCTGAACCTTCCGGCAATCGGGGCTCCGCGCGATATCACGCAAAATGGGCTCCAGCCGATCGGCCCATTCAAGCACGCCCGCCTCGTCGGCAATCAGATCCTGGCGCAGCTCCAACAGAACCTGCGACAGACCGCGCCGCGTTGCGTGCCGGTACATTGTGTCGTTTTTGAGAGCTCCGTCATAAGGCTCGTTATCGCCCACAACAAGCCCATCCTGAGCCCGCAATCCTTCAAGCATCGGCCTTACGGCGCGCGGGTCGCTGTCCCACAACACGGTAGCGTGCCACGGACGCGGAATGCCGCGCCAGACAGGTGTAAAACTGTGGATCGAAACAACAGCCGGCGGCTCGGATTTCTCCAGCATCACATCCAGCGTATGGTCGATCATGTCGTGATACGGCTTGTGAAACTGCTGGATGCGATACGCCCGTTCAGCCTTGTCCACTTTCGCGTTGCCCGGAACAACTGCACCATCCGACAGACGCATGACCAGCGTAGGGTCGTCTTCTCCCCGGTTGGGGTCGATGACAAGACGGGAGAAAGTCGAAAGACAGGCAGGTGCATTGAGACGCTTTGCAAGCTCCAGCGTGATGGCCCGCGCCCCGATGTCATAACCTATGTGCCGCTCAAACTGCTCTTTCGGCACACCCAGATCGCCATAGCCCGGCGGCACCGTGTTGCGCGCATGATCACAAAGGAGCAAAAGCCCGGCATCAAGGTTGCCATCGATGTATTCGGTCGGCTGGAAGGCCTCAACGGCCACGGCTGCTGTTTCTGTCATATCTCGCTTCGTGAAAGTCTTCAGGCCCGGCACTTGTCTTGTTTGACCTGGTTCATGTGGGCGAAGGCGTTCGCCGTTGCCTTTTGACCCAGGTTAAACAAGAGGCGCACCGGGATGATGCAGGCGGACAGGTTTACGGCAAACAGCCTCAGGAACCAAGCCTGAATACATAAATCACGTCCAGAAGCCGTAAGCGATTCGAAGCGCTTTCAAATTTACCGCCGAACAGGGGAAAACTCTGTGAATACAGCTTTATTTACGTTGCGGAATGCAAATTGTATACCGTTTATTGACGCCTAATCTCTATCAGAAACCAAACCGCCATGTTCCCGCCCCATTTCTAACCTCATAGGAGAGAAGACCGTACCACTGGGCAGAATGACAGGGCGGTTTCCGGAAACGAGGTTGGGTGAAAGCACCAACATAACCTGTTAACGACGTTGACAAGACCCGCTTGTCCACGCAAAAAGCGAATGTCTGTAAAGCAGCAAAGTGAACGACTGCATATGTTTGAGGTTGGGGAACGGTACCAGTTAAGGTCTCGGGCACGTATCAACGTGCCTATGATGGCTTTCTTCACCGGCTTTCTCGCCTTGCTGTTTCTCTCGGCTACCAGTGATGAAGCCAGGGCTGATCTGCGGCTCTGCAACAAGACTGACAGCCAGGTCGGCGTGGCCATCGGTTACAAGGACAAGACCGACTGGGTCACCGAAGGCTGGTGGAACCTTGCTTCCAACTCCTGTGAAACTCTGGTTCCAGGTTCGCTGGTGTCACGATACTATTACATCTACGCAGTTGATTACGACCAATTCGGCGAATGGGGAGGCCGGGCGTTCATGTGCACCCGGGAGAAAGAATTCACCATTCGTGGAATTGAGGACTGTGTGGCTCGAGGATTCGAGCGGACAGGCTTTTTTGAAATAGACACGGGCGAACAGAGCAGCTGGACGGTCCAGCTGACGGAGCCTGTGCAACAAGGAACAGGTGGGCGATGAGGCGTAACCGACGAGTCAAAATTCTAGCAACTCTCGGACCCTCCTCCTCAGAACAAGACATCATTGAAAAGCTGTACCGTGCTGGTGCTGATGTATTCCGCATCAACATGAGCCATACAGATCATGACCGTCTGAAGATGCTCGTTGAACGCATCCGTTCTGTTGAGGAAAATCTTGGGCGACCAATTGGAATTCTGGCGGATCTGCAAGGTCCGAAACTCCGGGTGGGCACATTTGCCAATGGCCCGGTCATGCTGGAAAACGGCGCAACTTTCACCCTGGACGCAGATACCTCCGGCGGTGACGTCAATCGCGTACACCTTCCGCACCCGGAAATTCTCGAAGCCCTGGAACCCGGCCACCGGCTGCTTCTGGACGACGGCAAGGTGCAGCTGAAGGTTGTCGAAGCCACCCCGACCAAAGCTGTCACTGAAGTAGTCGTCGGCGGCAAGCTGTCCGATCGCAAGGGCGTCAGTGTTCCCGATTCAGAAATTGCCACCAGTGCAATGACCGAAAAGGATCACAAGGACCTGATCGCCGCGCTCGATCAGAACGTTGACTGGGTTGCACTTTCCTTCGTTCAGCGTCCAGACGATCTGGCGGAAGTCCGCAAGATCACGCGTGGCCGCGCCGGCGTCCTTGCCAAGATCGAAAAGCCGCAGGCAATCGGCCGTCTGGACGAAATCATCGAGCTTTCCGATGCAGTCATGGTGGCTCGTGGAGATCTCGGCGTTGAAATGCCGCTGGAACAGGTTCCCGGCCTGCAGAAGCGCATCACCCGTGCCTGCCGCCGTGCCGGCAAACCGGTTGTGGTCGCGACCCAGATGCTGGAATCCATGATCACCGCACCGGTTCCGACCCGCGCGGAAGTCTCCGACGTTGCCACCGCCGTCTTTGAAGGCGCCGATGCCGTCATGCTTTCCGCAGAGTCCGCAGCCGGTGATTTTCCGGTCGAAGCCGTTTCGACCATGGACAAGATCGCTCATCAGGTTGAACAGGACAGCAACTACCAAGCCATCATCTATGCCCAGCGGGCTGAGCCGGAAGCAACGGGTGCAGACGCAATCTCCGCCGCAGCACGGCAAATAGCCGAGACGCTCAACCTTGCTGCAGTGGTCTGCTACACGACCTCCGGCGCCACCGGCCTGCGCGCGTCTCGCGAACGTCCGTCTTGCCCGGTGATCGTGCTTTCTCCGGTACTGGCAACCGCTCGTCGCCTGTCGCTCGGCTGGGGCCTGCACTGCGTGGTCAGTGAAGATGCCGCCAACGAGGAAGACATGATCGATCGTGCTTGCCGCATTTCCTTTTCCGAGGAATTTGCCAAGCCCGGCCAGCGCATCATCGTGACCGCGGGTGTACCGTTCGGCACACCGGGTTCAACCAACATGTTGCGGATTGCCTTTGTCGGCAACGACGGCCAGGGTGGCATTTGACAATCTAATCGGTTGAAAGCAAAAGGCGGCCTCTCGGCCGCCTTTTTTATGCCCGCTCCATCGCTTTCTGACGAGACTCAGGGCGGCTATCTGCCTCTTCTCCCGCCATCACCCGGCAAACAAGCCTTTCCAGGCCGTGCGCGACTTTCTGCGTGTGTGTGTGATGCGGCATATGACCCGCTCCGTCCAGAACCATCAATTCGGCGTCAGGCAGGCTCGTCAAAAGCCCCTCGCAGTGGATTGACGGCCAGACAACACTGTCCTGTGTTCCGGTTACGATCAGTGTCGGCTGGTCGAGCGCTCCGTAGTCTTTCGATTGCTCCGTGACAGCCTTTTTCAGCACCGTGATGTTCAATGCGTTGGCACGAAATGCCCCAGGCCGAAACAACAACGGCACCCTTGTTTCCGAAAGGTAGTGTTCAGGTGGATCGTCGGGCGCAAAGACACTTGTTATCGCGCAAGGTGCCAGCCTCTCAGCAATCGGCAACGTCAGGGTCCAGCAGAAAAGGCGACCTATCAAAGGCGTGGAGGCGACCGAGTAATACCAGTTCACTCCGACTGGCCAGGGATGACTGACAGGTGCAAGGAAGGCGAGACCTTTGACCCGGTCCGGCGTTGCCAACCCGAGAGCCGCCGCGACCGAACCTCCAAGCGAATGACCGACAACAACCGCACTGGTCACCTCCAGTTTTTCAAGAAGGCCGGCAATGACCTTTGCCTGCTCCCCCGGCGTGTATTGTCCCTTCGCTTGGATTTCCGAAAATCCCAAACCCGGCCTGTCGATGAAAAGAAGCGCATACCTCCCTCTCAAGGCCTCCAGAAAGGCCAGTCGAGTATCATATGCATTCCCGCTTGCCCCGTGCAGAAACACGAGCACAGGCGCGTGAAGATCGTCTGCCGAGGCGGGATAGAAGTGATAGTGCAATCGAACCCCATCAACCGTCGCAAAGCGGCCATCGGGTTTGAACTTTTTGGCAATCTGAAGGACACGCCACAATGTGTAGAGCGCACATGCGCAAAGAAGAACCAGAGGCGTAATCAACAAATAAGACATATGCCGGAGATAGCACCCATTGGAATGCAATCAAGACTTTGCGCGTGGTCACCTGCGTCAGGGCTTCGAGCGTTCATGAAAGATCAGGCCGGTTCGCCCTCGGCTTCCTTCTCCAGATCTTCAATCGCCTTGGTGGCATTTTCCAGGCTGGGATTGACCTCAATTGCCCGCCTGAAAGTCTCGAGTGCTTCGCTTTCAAAGCCGAGGCGTCGCTGGATGATTGCCAATCCGGACAGAGCCCCCCAATGCCGCGGCTCAAGGGCAAGTGTGCGCTCGATATCGACAAGAGATTTGCCGAAATCCTCTCGCATGTAATGAACGGTTGCCCGCCGGTTCCAGCCTTCCGCGAATGAAGGCTTCAGAACCACCACGATATCCAGAAGGTCCAGAGCCAATGCGTGATCTTCAGCCTGAATGGCCTTGCCCGCACGGGACATCAGCACATCAACGGTATCACTGCCCGAATCCATCCAGATGCGCTGGATCTCGCGTGCAGCATGCTCGGATTTAATGGGATCGTCGGTATCCGCCAAATCGGCGTAAAGCTCGTTCAGGCGGCTCTCTTCGTCGTCCGCGACGCCTTCCTCAACGACCACCTGTCCGCCATCATCCGGCAGGTCTTCCGGCATCGGGCTGAAGTCTTCGGCAGAAGGCGGCTCGACTTCAGGTCCGAGATCAGGCACAGGCTGCGCGCCGGCCAGACCGGCGCTCAACACATAGAGAAGGGCAAACACAAAAATCCGCATCCAACGATTATGGATCGTTGGATGCGGTGGTCAATCCGGGAATTTGACACATCTTCGTGCGCTGATGTCTGAACAGGGTCCGGATTTTCCCGCGAAGCCCTTCAACGGCTTCATAACCAAGGAAAATCCTCAGGCCTGCACGCAGCGGCGCAGCAGCAAGATTAACCCTGGCGCGCCTTGAAGCGCGGGTTTTTCTTGTTGATGATGAAGACACGGCCTTTGCGGCGAACCATACGGTTGTCACGGTGGCGGGTCATGAGCGCTTTAAGCGAATTCTTGATCTTCATGTTACTGTCCCCCCTAAAAGGGTTCTTGTTACTTTAAACCAAATGAGCGCCTAAGGCGCTCACGTTCGATTGGGCCGGTCATAAAGAAGCAGCATGTTCTGCGCCTGTCTTCAGATCAACCCGCGCTGCTTGGAACCTACAATCAGCGCAATAATGGTGGGCGTGACAGGGATTGAACCTGTGACCCCT
>JBCCVB010000149.1:0-17111 GCA_039195965.1 Pseudomonadota bacterium | reverse complement strand
TCCCGGATCAGGCAATCAATGAAGATACTGCCTGGAGCTTCACCGTTCCGGCAAACACATTCTCCGACATCGATGTCGATACACTTAGCTATTCAGCCAGCTTGTCAAACGACAATGCATTGCCGTCCTGGGTGAGCTTCAACGCGGCAAGCAGGAAATTCTCCGGAACACCTCCGGCCAACTACAACGGAACGCTCAGTCTGAAAGTCACGGCCAGTGACGGCAGCGAAACGGCATCGGATACCTTCAATCTGACTATCAATCCGATCAACGATGCTCCTGTCCTCGTCGCGGCCATTGCAGACAAGTCCATGTATGAAGACACAACCTGGAACTACACCGTTCCGGCCAATACCTTCACCGATGTCGAGACGAGCAATCTTACCTACTCGGCACGCCTGTCCAACGGCAATGCTTTGCCTTCCTGGCTATCGTTCAACGCGACGAGCAGAAAGTTCTCGGGACGGCCACCTGTTAACTTCTGGGGCAGCTACACAATCCAGGTCCGGGCCTCGGACGGTGCTCTGATCGCAACGGACACCTTCAAGCTCACGGTCAATCGCAGACCGGTTACCCCCGGGAGCAAGACCTTCACCGCAAACGGGCAGTTCACAGTCCCTTACTACAACTCCATGAAAATCATCGTCAGAGGAAACGGCGGTACCGCGAGTAAGGGGGAGCACCGGAAATTTCTTCCAAGACCTCCGTTGCCACCCATTCTCTTCAAAGTCGCGGACGGCGTGGTTGGACTGAATGGCAGTAACAACACAGCACAAACGCCAGCTGGGCATAAATTGACCGGAAACGGCGGTGGCGGCGGCCCTGTTGGAAGTGTTGGAAGTTGCTCCAATGCGTCGGCGCCAACCGGAACACCTGGAACGGCCTCTGGTGGAAGTGTCAACGTAACCGGTGGCGGCGCACCAGGTGAAGATGTCGCACAGCAAGACACGCAGGTCGGGCCTGATCTCTACCGGGCCGGCTGCGATGGCGGAGCAGGTGGTCGTGCTGAGAAGACCTTTGTGCGCGGTCAATCGGGTGCGCCCAATGTTGGCCAGAAACTGACGATCTCGGTCGGCTCCGTCGGCGTCAAGGGCAATGTGGTGATCACATGGAACTGACGCGCGTCTTTCTCAGCAAATTCAAATCAAGAACGTTCCCGGGGGCTGTCATGAGTGAGAACAACGCCGACCAGCGGATGGGCACGGGTGTGCGCAGATACGCCCAAAGAAGCCTCGCGTTGCTTTGTGCCTCGTCTTTGATGCTGCAATCAACGGCCGCGCTGGCAGCGGATGTGACGACCTACACTTATGACGAGGACCGCTCGGGCGCCTTCAACGTCGGTGAGCTGACCTCGGCCAGCAACGATGCAGCGACGATCCGCTACGATCACGATGCGCTTGGCAATGTCACTTCCCAGCGATGGGAGATTGATGGGCAAACCTACACCCAGACCTTTACCTATGCACCGCACGGGGAATTGCTGCGCCGGTCCTTTGCGGATGGAGATGTCTTCCCCTCTGCTTCAAGCACAGTTCAGTACGATGGCGCTGGCCTACTCAACAGTGTGCCCGGCGTGATCACAAACATCAGCCGCAATGCCAATTTCGATCCAATCTCCACGACCTATGCGAATGGAACAACCGAAGCCTGGCGTTTGGATCCGAACAGGCGGTGGCTGACTTCGATCTCGGTCAAGTCCGGATCGGGTGCCTTGTTTGATGAACGCTATCATCGCGACAACAAGGGGCGGATCACGTGGGTCTCTTCCAACCGGCAAAATGGTAACTGGCAATATGGTTATGACACGGCGGACCGCCTGATAACGGCAACCAACCTCAACAAGGCCGATCACAGCCAGACCTTCCAATATGATGCCGCCGACAACATCACCCACAATTCTGCGGTCGGTGATTACACCTATCCGGCTCCAACGGCAGCAAGACCGCATGCGGTCACCAAGGCGGGTAATCTCACCTATGCCTATGATGCCAACGGCAACATGACATCCGGTGCCGGGCGCACCATCTCCTATGACGGTGAGGACCGCCCGGTCTCGATTACCTATGGCGGGCAGACAACCACATTCGTCTATGGTCCGGATGGAAGACGTCTGAAGAAAGCAACGGCTGGCAACACGACACTGTATCTGGGGGCGGATGAGGAGATCACGCCGGACGGAACCCACGTCAAGCATCCTCATACGGACATCCGCAAAGCCGACAACGAGGTCAACTGGCTGCACCGGGATCATCTCAGTTCTGTCAAGCTGATGACCAATGCCACCGGGCAGATCATTTCTGAGAATTTCTACAAGCCTTATGGCGAGCGCACCGATGTTCAGGTCGCGGCGGGCCTCCCGCGCGAAAGCAAGGGTTGGATCGGTGAACGGGACGATCCGGAGACCGGGCTGACCTATCTCAATGCCCGTTACTACGACCCGGTCCTTGCAAGGTTCATCTCACCCGATTGGTACAACCCAATGTACACAGGTGTTGGAACTAATCGCTATGCCTATGCAACGAACAATCCAATCCTCTACAAGGACCCTTCTGGGAATAGTCGCGGCGATCAGGTGACAGAACTGGATCCTATCGTTATTGAGCAGGGAGAATCGCAGAATGACCGGTTGACGGACCTAGGCCATTTTGACAATGGAACCTATGATGGTTCGACATGTGGTGGTAACACCTGCCGGCGTCGTAGCCAGCAAGAAATACAGGTTGCAGGCGGCCCAGTCTTAGCCGGTGGTTGGTATATTGGCGCCGAAGTACTTGCGTATTTTGGCTTAATCTATGGCGGCGTTCAGCTTAACAACGAAATATACAAACACAATTCAAACAACCATGGCGCAACTTCGAGCGGAAGTGTCGCTGCATCTGGTAGTCCAGACCCAGACGAAGACCCCAAGAATGAAAAAATTGTTACCTATGGCAAGAACGCTCCAAGCAAATTGCGTAAACACTCTCAACATATCCGTGAAACAGCCAGAGAGTTGGGTATAGATATACCCACCAAACCCAGCAGTCCAGCTACACAAATAGCAATGGAAAACTTCATTAAAAGAGTGATAACTCAAGGCACCACCGCAACAGGTAGATACATGTCTATTCCGGATGCTAAATGGAGTAGATTAGGAAATGCGATTGTTGTACGCCGTTCTAACAATGAGTTCGTCACGTTCCTAGATGCAACAAAGGGCGGTGCCGCCAGAGGGTTTCCGGGAGGTCTCTAAATGTCTATTTCGCGTCAAGACAGTGAAACAGTGGTTCACGAATTCGTCGGTGATGTTTGTGAAGAAATCCTAGTATTACCTGGCGACCACACAAATGAAGCCGTTGTGTTCTTTATCCTCACGAACAAACATTCTGTTAGAGGTTTTCTGGATGCAGGTTTGTTATTCTTAACCGAACACAATGATAGTGACTCGGATTCAGAACTAAGTGATGAAGAGGAATATTACAGTTTAGAGAATGCTTTCCCCGTTAAGGGTAATGTTATTAAGCACGCCTATATGCACAACGCTAAATTTTCAATTACATTCGAAGATGAAAGCGAACTAATTTTCAAGGAAGTAGATGACGTTACTTATTTCAAAGTAATTAAAAACGAAACTGAGAAAAGGACGATAAAGGCCGGTTGAAGCCCTTGTCGGTTAGGGAATGTCGAGGATCGATGCCATTCGACAAGTTCGTATCACCGAGCAGGCACTTTATCTGGGGACCGATGAAGAAGTCACCCCGGACGGCACTCACATCGGGCCTGTCGCAACGTTTGTCGTGTTAACCATGCATTGAGATTTGGTTGTTGAAAGAGCGCTCCTGTAATTGGAGTTCCGCGTTATGATTCTCAGTGTGTCTTCTTAACCTTCTTTCCGTGCTATTTTGCGCAGAAGGGAGGAAGTCATGGGAGCTTCAACGACACGAAAGGCTGTCCGTAAGCGTGACGCTACAACGAAGCTTGCAGAGCACCGTCTGAGTGTTCTTGAACTGGCCAAGGAGCTGGGGAATGTCGCCGAGGCGTGCCGGCGGCGTGGCCTTGACCGCACCAGCTTCTATGAATGGAAGCGCCGCTTTCAGACGCAGGGCTTTGAAAGCCTGAAGGATCTGCCTCCAATCCACAAGAGGCATCCTCAGACGACGCCGGCGGAAACTGTTGAGCGGATCAAGGAGCTGTCTCTGGAACATCCAGGCTATGGCTGTAATCGCATCGAGGCCATGCTGTCCCTGGAGGGCAAGCGCGTTTCCTCGATCACAATTCAGAAACATCTCAACGAGGCCGGGCTCCGCAGCAAGTATGACCGCTGGCTGGCGCTCGAGGAGAGGAACAAAGCCCGGAAGATCGACCTGACCGGAGAACAGGTTGCCTTTCTGGAGAAGCTGAACCCGTGCTTCCGCGAACGCCATGTGGAAAGCGCTGCGCCGGGGGAACTGCTGTCAGCCGATACATTCTTTGTCGGCAACCTGAAGGGGATCGGCAAGGTCTATCTTCATGCCGTTGTCGATACTTACGGGTCTTTTGCGTTCGGTTTCACATACAAAAAAAGACCGCACACGCACTGGAGCAGGAACGCCCAGGCTTGATGATACGGCGTCAAGCCTGGTTCGAAAGCCAGCTCGATCTCGATCCGGCCAAACTCGTCTTCATTGACGAGACAGGCTTGAACACGAAGATGGCGCGGCTGCGTGGACGGTCTTTGAAGGGAAAACGTTGCCGGGCAGGTGTTCCACATGGACATTGGAAGACAACAACCTTCACAGGTGCCTTGCGCCTGAGCGGCATGACCGCACCGATGGTGCTCGACGGAGCGATGAACGGCGTTGCTTTTCTGGCCTATGTCGAGCAGGCACTCGCGCCTACCTTATCACCTGGGGACATCGTCATCATGGACAATCTGCCAGCCCACAAAATTGCCGGCGTCCGGGAGGCCATTGAACGAACAGGCGCCGAACTGCGATACTTGCCGCCCTACAGTCCTGATTTCAACCCGATCGAGATGGCATTTTCAAAGCTCAAGGCACGGCTGCGCGCAAAAGCGGAGCGGACTGTCGGCGCTCTGTGGGACACAGTCGGCGACCTCATTTCTCAGTTCGAGCCACAAGAGTGTGCAAACTACTTTGCTGCCGCAGGATATGAACCAACATAAAGTGGATCCGCTCAAGCGCTAAAGATAGTCCATTCTCAAGCACTGGTGTTCAAGCAAATTTTGAAGTATTGCGGCTAAATCCTGTTACTGGAAAACGTAGCGTAGTTTCAAATGTTCACCTGGATATCGTCAAATGACTATCGAATTAAAGGACTATGATATCATTTCGATGGACTTTAAGTCCCTCACAGGGAATAACTTGTTTACTCATATCGATCAAATACCGATGCACAAACAGTCGTCTATGTTGTTCACGCTGCAAATTGGTGAAGTTAGCAAAGTGTTGGCAGACGATTTTAAGGTATCTGTAGTCATTCGACCAGATACGAAGAAGTCCGGAAATTCGCTTGTTGAGCGCGGATTGATGCAGTACGAGTCGTTCCTACCAGAAAGGGTAATGACTGATATTAAGAACATAATAGTCAACTGTGACCGAGGATCGCTCAGAGCGAGTATACCTCTTTTGAATGAAAAATTTGAGTGGGAATACGATGGAGTTCCAGATTCCGTGTAGATGAGGGAGCTTGTCGCAAATGTTTTGGTTGATCACGTTAATCGAGCCCGTCGCAAGTATACTTGGTTTACGGCATGTTGACCATCACTGGAGAATTCCCAGCTCCGAAAGTAACGGAGCGTATTGATGGTTATGAGTACCATTGCTGAAAAACTGAAGTGCCAGTCTAAGGACGATTTCAAAGGACGGGATCTTGTTCGCAGTCTTCTTCTACGTCCGCGATGGTGTATCCTATCGCGACCTTGAGGAAATCCTCGCCGGATACGGAGTAACAGACGAATATGCGACGCTCACCGGCTGGGTCGCCAAGTACGCCAGGTAGGTGGCCGCCTTGGCCCGTCGCCGCAAACGCCCGGTGGATCGGTCCTGGCGAATGGACGAAACCAACTTCGCGTGAAGGGAAAATGGGTCTATCTCTACCGAGCGGTCGACAAGAGTTGCGCCAGCACCGCTGGCATCAACGAAATTAATCGAATGTTGAAGCGCTTCGGCTGACTAGTCCCAATCGAGATGGTGTAGATCAAATATCTCAATAACATTGTTGAGCAGGATCGCCGTTTCATCAAGCGCCGGACCCACCCCATGCTTGGCTTCAAGTCGTTCGGGGCAGCCGCCTCAACGCTGGCTGGTATTGAAGTCACAAGTATGATCCGCAAGGGTCCGTTCACAGGTGAAGTCTGTCCATTTAAGCAGTTTGCGAAGTTCGCTACTTGATCTGGAAAATGCAAAGACCGTTACTCGTTGCCAGCAATTTTATGCGACCAAACTCGTTGGGTAGCACCCCACCCACCAGAGGAACCGCGCTAAAGTGGGGGCTTAGGTCAGAAATGTCAGCGTAGAACAGTTGCAAAGCAGAGACGTTAAGCAACTATCATCTTCAGACACTTCCGATCTAATTCAATACCTGTCTGAGGATAAGTCATCCTCCCACAACTCCAGGGTCAAGCTCTCCTCTCCTGCCACCAAGCGCACAGCTTCGGGGCTGACAATCGTCAACTGCCAGTCTTCGTAAAAATCATTTTCGTTGATCCAGACTTCTTCCGCCCCCTCGGTAATCTCCATCAGTAGTGCACGCGCGATACCTCTATCTTCGACAATGAATGTGCCAACGAGGCGAAGGTCTGGCAGGACCAGCGGTTCAGCTGACTGTTCTTCAATTTGCTCCTCTATGGGTGCAACCACTTCCTCATCAGCAATGGTCTCGACCGGTGTCTCTTCAGGTGGGTTCATGCCGAGTGGATCTGGGTCGTTCGACACTTCGGGGACCGGCGCTTCAATCACTTCAGGTTCCGGAGGTGAATTGTCAAAGGGAGCAGGCAATTTCCGGTCCTCAACGAAAAGCGGAGCGATCAGGATTTCACGTTTAGTTTCTGCTCGCGGGCCAGACCAGTAATCGCTTGCTGTCGGTGTTGTCGCAGTCGCCGTCTGGACCTGCGCTTGTGGCCCCAATCCGCTGGTTTGTGGAGCTGTCGTGGCAAGAGGCGTGAGTATAACCGCGGCAGTCAAGAAGCCCGCAAGGAGAAAAGTCGAAACAGGAGGAAAATGACCGTTGATCATTCACTCGCTTCCAACTGGTGCGGCGCATGAACTTCAAACCGAACCGCCAGCGGAAGGCGCGCTCCGGCTGAAGAAGGGCTCGGCGATTGAAAGCGTCGCAGCATTAGTTTGTCGATAAACAGAATCGGTTGCTGGTGCTCGAGCTTGGTGAAGAGGTCTACGAATGCAGCAATTTCCCCATGCCCTTCAATCACCAGGCCTGCTGTTTGAAAATCTTGGCTAAATCGCGACTGCGTTTGCGAGATACTGACGATCGTAACTCCGTGGGATTGCGCCAACGACTGAACTTCGCTTTGAACATTGGCCGCTATCACCGGTGGACTCGTTCCACTCCAGATAAATTGGGCCTCGTTGGAGACTGCGGACTGCGTTCCTTGAGCACGAGCAAGCACTGCTTCAAGCCGACCTAGTTGCTTGCGAGCGGCCATAATATCCGCATTCAGTTCAGTTTGCGTGGACGTCAGCGGTGAAATTACCAGCGCATAGACAAGCCAAAGAAAAACACCGGTGACGAGTAAAGCAAGGAGCCTGCTGTCACGCGGTGAAAGCCTTGTCAGCCACGTCATTGGGAGGTCTCTTGAAGGGAGGGTAATTCCAAAGCAGCTTCGTGCGAGAAGCGGATGTCGAATCTTTCCGCCTTGTTCAATGGGTCGATGCGGATCGATGTGGCAAATGTGACATCTTTCAGTGCGGCATCCTTTTCCAGTAGCTCAATCAGCGATGCCGCATTGCCGGTGAACCCGACTATAGCGCCGCCCTCTTTATTGAGCATCAACTCTGACACCCAGGCAGAAGCAGGGAGCAGCTGCGTGATCCTAGCCCAGGATTCGACAATTGAGGTGCGATCGTTCTTCAACGACTGTAGCTTGAGCGCTGCATTTTTTTCTTTTTCTTTCTGGTTGAGCGCGGCACGCAGGTCACGGGCTTCTGTCGTGGTAGAAGCAATCTTGCTGCGCAGTGTCTCCAGCGCAGCGGTTTTCTGAAAATAGTCGGCGAAATAGATGAAGACGGCGAGCGCAGCAAGGCTGGCGCTAAGGCCGATATTTACTTTGCACCAAAACTGAGCACGACGCGTGCCCGGCGTTTCGAAGGTTGCAAACGGAGGAGCATTGGTATCGGCGATCTTTGGACGAATGTCCTTTAAGATCAACCCGGCCTCGTCCGCTAGGCTTCGGATTTGCTCTATAAGCTCGCGTTTGATGAGGATGACGTCTGTCTTGCCGTCATCTCGATGACGCCAGGTCCATGCCGCATTGGCGGATGAAAATGGGGTTGTGGTGGCCAGCTCAAGGCCAATCACGCTATCCAGTTCTGTTGAAGGTAGCTTTGGATAGGACGACGTTCGGACGAGACAAAGCTGATCTGGGATCAAGATCGAAAGAGTTTTTGCCCGCCCATCATCGTTGAGCACCAAGCCTTTGAGTTCTGACCAATCATCGGATGCATCAGAAACGTGGCCAACGTAGCCTGACCCGTCAGAAGCTTTTGCTTCGTAAACTGCCTCAAACGAGTCGTTTGCCTTTTGCGGGAGATATCCCTTGATATCGGCCGCTAGGCCACGCAGTTCCCCCACCCACCAATGGTAGATGGACTGAATTTCCTTCGTTGCCGGTGAATATCGAACGCGGTCTATAAAACTCAACATATCAAACTGCAAAATTACCTGTATAAGTTGACAATAGCTGAGTGAATTCCCGCCTGCGAGAGCTACTTTTGACGTCCAGCACTTTATCCCGGCCAAATGATGCCCGATCCATGCATGATGCCCTTGAGAAACTCGGGTTTCTGGATGGTCATTCGCTTGAACGAGCATGGGCTGCGCATGAACGCACCGCAACACCGTTTCATGTGGCATTGACGGAGCTGGGCTTGCTTTCCCAGGAAAAGCTAATGGAATTCTGGTCGGCGTGGCTCGAAATCGATGTATTGGAAGAAGGTGAAACCGGCGACGCTGAGTTAATCCAACTGCTAACGCCGCAATTTCTGAAAAACATCAAAGCTGTTCCACTTTGCCAGGATGAGACCGGGATTCGGATCGCCACTGCAAATCCAATCAATCACACAGCATTTCAGACGGTCAGCTATCTGGTAAATGCAGATGTGATCCCGGTATGCGCAGCCCCCAGGCGGATCGAAGCGCTGCTTGATGCGGCCCTCGAAAGTGATGAAGGCACTCTGGCGGCCGGCGGACAGATTGAAGCAAGTGCATATTTCTCTTCGGACGCAGCTCAGCTGACCGCATTGGCGAATGAAGGCCCAGTTGTTCAGCAAGTAAATGCCATGTTTACCGAAGCCTTCGAACGACGAGTCTCAGATATCCATCTGGAACCCCAAGGCACTGGATTGAACGCTCGGTTTCGGGTCGACGGGCAGTTGATTGATGCACGCTACTTCGATGCATCCATGAGCACTGCAATCATCTCGAGGCTCAAAATTCTCGGCGGTATGGACATTACCGAGCGAAGAATGCCTCAGGACGGTCGCTCTTCGATCGTAACCGGCGGGCAGAAGATTGATTTGCGTCTGTCGACACTTCCAACGGTAGATGGTGAAAGCATCGTCATCCGATTGCTGGTTCAAGACGCATCCAAACTCACATGGGATGCGTTGGGTTTCGATCTTCAAACGCAAGCTCAGCTGGACGAGATCATTCGACGCCCAGTTGGAATGTTTTTGGTGACCGGCCCTACAGGAAGCGGAAAGACGACGACGCTCTACACGGCTCTCGGGAAGCTCGACCGCAAAGAAAAGAAAATTATCTCGGTTGAAGACCCGGTTGAATACCGCCTAAGAGGGATCATGCAGGTTCAGGTCCACCAGGAGCTTGGGCTGGACTTTGCTAACGTCCTGCGCACGACTATGCGTCACAATCCGAACACGATCATGATAGGTGAAATTCGGGACACCGAAACGGCGCAGATGGCTCTTCGCGCGGCAATGACAGGTCATCAGGTGTTTTCCACTCTGCATACCGACGGAGCAATTTCGTCAATTAATCGCCTGGCAGATATGGGAGTACCAAGATATCTTTTGGGTGCTCACATCAATGCCATCATGTCACAGCGCCTGGTCCGAAAACTCTGTCAAAACTGCAGCGAACCCGCACCTTCAACCTATTCTCCCCACGGCAGGGAAGGTGAGCTCAAGCAATGGGGAGACATCGCTCACCGTATTGCCAAAGGTTGTAGAGATTGCAATGGTTCAGGATACCGGGGAAGAACACTCGTCAGCGAGTTGCTTGTGCTTTCCCGGAACATCCGACAATTGATTTCTGACGGCAAGAGTTGGCACGAGATCCGCGAAGCTACACGAGAAGAAGGGTTCCAAACACAGTTTGAGCATGGGCTACAACTCGTTTCAGAAGGAATTACCTCAGTTGATGAAATCCTCAGCAACGTTGAACCCGCGTAGCGTGAGGTAAAGAACTAAATGAAGCTCTATAAGTATTCCGCATATCAAGTGAACGGAGGGCGAACAACCGGCGAAGTTGAAGCGCTTTCCAAGGAGGCTGCATATTCTGCGCTTCAGGGGATCGGTTTAACACCCATCGACCTCGATGAAGGAAAACACCTCGGCGGTAATGGAGAAATTGCCTCAACTCGAAAGCGATTCTTTCATGATCCGCTGTTGATTGTTCGAACCATGCGCATGTTGGCGATCCTGGTTTCACGACAGGTTCCTATCCCCGATGCATTGGCTTTAACGGCTGATGCCGAAGCGTCGCGATATGGAAAGCGATTATTGCAGGCAATGAGCCGCAAAGTTGCTGAAGGCCGCAGTATGTCTGACGCCATGGCCGACGCGGAAGGCTTTGCGTCACCTTACATCATCAGCATGGTGTCTGCAGGAGAAAGCACTGCCACTCTCGGAACAGTACTTGAACGTGTCGCTGACCAATTAGAAAAGGATCGGGATTTGAAGCGCAAGATCCAGAGCGCGCTATCTTATCCACTTGTTTTGATTGCAGCAAGCCTTGGGATGCTAGCCTTCATTGCTCTTTACATGGTGCCGGCACTGATGCCGCTTCTCGAGCAAAGCGAAAGCGGCGTTCCCGGTGTGATCGCGTTCATGAACGCTTCCGCGGAATTCATGCGTGATAATGCAACAATCGTAGGCCTTGTTTCTGTGACAGTGATGATTGGTGGTACAGTTGCAGCGCAAAACTCAAAGACAAGGCGACTATTTGAAGAACTCTGGTTCCGCATCCCGATTCTTGGATCCATGTTGGCAAGTTCCGAAACGGTCAGATTTTGCTCAAGTTTGGGCTTGATGCTTTCAAATCATGTCGAGCTGGTTAAGGCGCTGGATATTTCAAGACAGGTTGCCAGAACGGTCTACTTCACCAAAGCAATAGAGGCCGCCGCTCCGGCGCTGAAAGAGGGGCTGTCTTTGGACCAAGCCTTTTCAAGTTATGATAGATTTCCAAAAACTTTTGCAGCGCTTGCGCGCGCCGGCAGCGAAACCCGCGCCTTACCGGCCGCGCTCGGGCAGATCGCCGACGTTCAACGAGCGATTCTTGAAAAGCAAATTGAAACCGCAGTCAAGCTGCTGCCTCCGGTGCTGACGCTGCTTGTTGGCGGGTTCGTTGGCCTGTTTGTTCTGGTGATTGTCGACACCATCATGAGCTTGAATGATGCGATCTACTGAGGGAAGTAAAAGTGGTTTTACGCTTCTGGAAACTTTAATCGCGTTTTCGGTTTTCAGTCTGTTCATCATTGCAGTCCACAAGTCGTTCGTGACCGGAATAAAGGCGCAGGACGCGGCCAACTGGTCTAACGAAATTGGACAAGTCGTTCGCTCTGAGTTTTCGTTGATCGAAGCCGGTTTGATACCAGGGCGCACCTATTCGAAGCGCGTGTTTCAGAGATTCCAATTAGAAATCAAGATCTCCGACCTGGTTTTTGACCGTACCTCGTTCTCCATAAACGAGGGCTTTCTGCAACTCGCAACCATTGAGGTTGAAGACATTGATGAGGGGGTGTCCAACGAGTTCAAGAAGATCATTTTTGTAGGAAAAAACAGACAATGACTGCGAAAGAAAATTCAGGATTCACGATTACCGAGTTGATGGTTTCGGTCGTTGTTCTTGGTCTGATTTCACTTGCTGCGACTTCTACTCTTTCTTTCGGCAACAGGATATGGAGCAAAGCGAGAACAGTACCCGCTGTCTCTCTCGTAGAAGCTGAAATCAATACGTTGAGAGCAGCAATTTCGCGAAAAATCTCGGTGAACTCAGAAGAAGGAGGCGGCTTCGCCGGGTCGACCACACATTTTACGTTTCGTGGCTTGGTCGAATCCACCGATAATATGTTTGAAATCGGTAGTGTGACTGTCGAAATTCAGGATGACGAAATGCGAATTCGAAGTTCGAATGCCAACGTTGACCGAACCAAAGAACTGCGTCAAATAAAGCCAGAAAAGTTAGCCTACTATGGCAAAAGTGGCAAAAATGACGCTTCCCAATGGCACGATGAATGGGATGCTGCAGACCCTATACCTATTCTGGTTCGTTTGAGCCTGACAGATCAGCAAAACGACGGGCTAAATGAGCTCATTTTCAAGATTTCTGATTAGATCTTTGTTATTTAGCAATAATTTTCAAGTGGTTGAAATCCGAAATAGCTAAAGCCCCTCGATATCGCGGTCTTCGCCTGAACCACCTTTGGCACCATCCCTTCCCAGCGAATAAATGTCATACTCACCTTTGGCGCCTGGTGAACGGTAAAGATATGGCCGTTCCCAGGGATCGTTGAGTGATGATTCGTTTTTCAGATATGGACCGCTCCAGCGATTTGCAGAAGAAGGCGCAGAGACCAGAGCAGAAAGACCATCAGCCTCGCTTGGGTAGCGACCAATATCCAGGTAGTAGAGCTCAAGAGCTGTCCCGAGTTCCTGTATCTGGAGTTCGGCGGTTTTTGTCTTTGATCGACTCAAGAATGCAATAGCTCTCGGCCCTGCGATCCCTGCAATGAGAGCCAAAATGGCCAAGGCAACGAGCATCTCGATCAAACTGAAACCAGACTTGGAGCTGGTACCGGAATTTCGAAAATAAGCAGCGTGTTTCTTCATTTGGAGAGTACCGGCAATCCGGTTCCTGTTAGATCTATGTTGGCCGCAAACCAAACAATCCAAATAGCTATTGCCAAGTGTGGTCCGAAGGGGATTCGTGTCTCAGATTGCGTTGATGTCTTCTTACCAAAATTGTAAAAACTTGCAATAAGCCCTGAAGTTGCAGCAATCAATATCATGATTGGAAGATTCTGCAGACCAACCCAAACCGTAGAAGACGCGATGAGTTTAACATCACCGAAACCCAATCCTTCCTTGTTGCGGAGCACAAAGAACGCGCGACTGAAGAGATAGAACAGCAATAGCGAAAAAATTGCACCAAGGAGATTTGGAACGATTTTGTCTGGAGAATAGGTCAGCAGCCAAACCGCTCCGGTGGGAAAAAGCCCGATACTGACAAGATCGGGAATCTCCATACGCGCAATGTCGACACATGAGGCATAAAACAGCGCCACAAACAAGATTACAGAAAACAAAGACATCCCGTCCGTCGCGCTGAAAACTGAGTAGGCGAAAAGCGGTACGATCAACACCAAAATGAAGTAGAAGTAATTTGACATTTTTTAGAGTTAGGCGGAGCTGACATTGAAGTCAGGCTATACATTGATTGCCACACTTGGTCTAATTGTTTTGATTTCGAGCCTTGTTGTGGGAATGAACTCTCTCGTCTCTGGAACATTGCGCAAAAGCTCCAACGCTCGAGCAAACCTTAACGTTGACCTTGCGGTTGATTCAGCTCTTTCTCTGAGCAAGGCCATTATCCTTGGCAATCTTTCACGTCCCGCAGATGACAGCTCTCGAATGCAGTTCAATGGCACTGCAATTAGATGTAGTGTCTTTTCTGACGTTGCAGTAATTGTAAAAATTCAAGATGTCGCTGGTTTAATGGATCTTCGCTTTTCGTCGGATCAATCAATCTCTCTGCTGATAAGTAACTATTCTAATTTAACAGCCAGCAGATCGTTGCTTTCTTCAATTCGAGAAAACTCAAATTCAACGAGATTTTTGACTGCTGGAGACGCCCTGATTGCGAGCGGGATATCTCCTGAGGAGGCTGACTGGATGTCGACTTTCAGCACTATTCACGGACGAAATACGAGATTGGCGCGAGATGTGACCCCACCGGAGCTTATTGCAGTCGTTAGTCGGGGAGGGATCACCAGCAACGCATTGTTTGGTGCTAATCCGACGAACTCACTTTTCAAGGTCGAGGTTTTTGCAAAACCAACGCGAGGCCCAGGTGTTTATAGCCAGGCTATGATTTCGTTTGAACATTCAGACGGGATCAGATTTCGAAAGGTATTTGAGAAACGCCACAGGCTCCCAACTCAAGATTCCCAAAAGTACGACCTCCAACGGACTGGCGGCTCGCCTGACGAAGTAAAGTGTGGTTACAACTAATCAAGCTACATTGTAATAGTTTTAATCTCTACTTTTACACCTAATATTTGTGTTTTTCGCAATTTCTCATTGCGTACATCTACAATAGCTCCTAGAACGCTTGCCAGTTCTCAAAGAGTGCGCGCGTCTAGTGTTTTGTATCCCTTCATTTTCCCATTTCATGCAAAATTTAAGTGCGTTGATGCAGATGAGGCCATTCTGCTGGCACATTACATGTGTCTGCCTGCTGCTGGTTGGATGCGCAAACAGCATCTCAGAAAACGAGTACGATCTATCAGCCTCTGGTTCAAATGGCCCGTCTTCGGCAAGCGGTTTTAACAAGACCTATTTGGTCAATGGGACCGAGCCTGACAATGATCGAAGCGGAGAAAACTCGGGTTTCCAATCCGATGGCCGGCGTACTTTCCCAAATGACAACAAGTCTTTCAGTTACGATTCTTCAGAACGCGTAAATCTAAACCTCCAACGGGCATCTGTAGAGGCAGCAGCGAAGGCAATCATTGGCGATATTTTAGGAAAAAGCTACGTAATTGCGCCTGACGTTTCTGGAGAAGTGACACTGCAGACGACGAACTCGCTGCCTGTGAAAGCTCTTCTGGAAGCGTTTAATACCATTCTCGCTTTCAACGGAGCTGGTTTGGTACAACGTGGTGAGGTCATTTACCTTGAACCACTTGGAAAGCTGGAAGGCGTTTCACCCAAGCTTCAGTCAAAATGGGGAGGATTGGGGAGTGAAATCGGTCGTACAATCAAGATTGTACCGCTCGACTATGTAGCCGCCTCAGAGATTGCGGAGCTTTTGGGACCGCTGATTGGCGAGGATAAAATCCTTCATATCAACAAGCGTCAAAATCTCATCTTTTTGACCGGAAGCCCGGGGCAAATCGCAGCTGCACTGGATGCTATCAACCTTTTTGACGTTGACGTAATGCGTGGTCAGTCTTTCGCGCTGATACCGGTTAAGAACGCAGAAGCTGAAGTAATAGCCAAAGAGCTTCAAACAGTCTTTTCAACGGAAGAAGGTGGTTCGCTTTCCGGTCTTGTGAAATTTGTCCCGAACAACAGACTTGCCTCTATCCTGGCGATTTCCACACGACCACATTACTTAAATGAAGCAAGGCTCTGGATAGAAAGGCTTGATCGTGCTGCTGCAGGGGCAAATCAAAGACTGTTTGTCTATCCCGTTCAAAACAGGGAGGCTGAAGAACTGGCTGAACTGCTTCAAGGCGTCTTGACCGGCAAAGGAAAACAAGAAGACGCCAACGGGTCGACATCATCGTCGAATTCCAGTTCAAACAACGCACAAGAAGATCGTTTTGACTCGACCTTTACTGCAGCATCCGCCGACAGAGGAATTACCTCATCTTCATCTAAAGCCTCTAGTGCCGCATTCAGTGCGGGCAAAACGCGAATTGTGGCTGACGAAGCAAACAACGCGATCCTCGTTTACGCAACCCAGGCCGAATATGAATCAGTGCTCCCGATGATCAAGCGCTTGGATTCATTGCCTAATCAGGTGCTTCTGGAAGCTACAATTGCAGAAGTCACCCTGACGGATGAATTGAAGTTTGGCCTTCGTTGGTTCTTCGAGTCAGGTAACTTCTCCTTCAAATTATCGGATGCAATCAATGGCTCCGTTGGTGCGACCAACCCTGGATTTTCACTTCTGTTTTCGGCCGGTGAGACCAAGATTGCTCTCAACGCTCTTTCGAGCATCACAGACGTAAACATCATTTCGTCCCCGAATTTGATGGTGCTTGATAATCGAAAAGCAACCCTGCAAATCGGCGATCAGGTTCCGATCGCAACAGAATCTGCGGTAGACACCACAAGTAACAATACCGTCGTCAATTCCATCGAGCTGAAAGATACGGGCATCATCTTGACCGTTACACCGCGTGTAAACGATAGCGGCCGCGTGATTCTGGACATAACTCAGGAAGTCAGCGATGTTGTCAGAACGACGAGTTCCGGCATCGACTCGCCAACTATTCGGCAGAGAAAAGTGACAACAACCGTTGTCGTCAACGATGGAGATAGTTTGGCACTCGGTGGACTTATCCAAAAACGAGACGAGATTACAAAGTCACAAGTTCCTGTGTTGGGTGATGTTCCAGTCGTCGGCAATCTGTTTAAGAATAAGGAAGACACCGAAAGGCGAACTGAGCTCCTTATTCTCATCACGCCACATGTCATACGCGATTTCCGTGAAGCTAACGACGTAACCGAAGAATTCCGGCAGCAACTCGGCGGGCTGCGCGTTCTCGGCGAAAAACCTGAACGAGGTATAAAACATCAGCTGAACCGCGTGTTTAGATAGTTTTAATTAATATCAAGTGGCTGTGAGTTTAATCCTATGATGATCTATGAGACGACTCTTAAATAAAAATTGCCTCAACAATCAACGTCTCCTTCACGCGATCATGA
>JBCCVB010000148.1:0-17446 GCA_039195965.1 Pseudomonadota bacterium | reverse complement strand
GGCTACCTCGTCGGGATGATGCTGGTACGGTCAATAGACAGATCCGAGAGGATCCTGTCTGCGATGAAATGCAGGGGCTTTACCGGGACCATCCCGTTACTCGACACCATGCGTTTTTCCCGGCGAGACGTACACTTTGCTTCTTGTGCTGTTTTGCTTGCCTTGGCGCTACTGTTTTTGGAGTGGAAGATTGGCCTCGCTTATTGAACTGACCGATCTCCACTTCGGCTATCCGGGAAACGACCCCGTCCTCAAGGGTGCGTCTCTCAGTCTCGATCAAGGGGAAAGGCTTGCCATCAGCGGTCACAATGGTGCCGGAAAGAGCACGCTGTTGCGTATGGTGGTTGGTTTGCTGAAACCCGAGCGTGGAAAAGTTCGCGCATTCGGGATCGACTGTCTGACTGAAGCGGACTTTCAAGCTGTGCGCCGCCAGGCCGGTTTTGTGTTTCAGGACCCTGACGATCAGTTGTTTTGCCCAACTGTGGCTGAAGACATCGCATTCGGTCCTCTCAATCTCGGCAAAAGCCGGGAAGAGGTTGTCGAGATCGTCGATAACGTATTGCACCAACTGGACCTGACGTTCCTTAAGGACCGCGTCACCTACAAACTCTCCGGCGGCGAGAAACGGCTGGTCAGCCTTGCAACCGTGCTCGCCATGGATCCGGAGGTTTTGTTGCTGGACGAGCCGACCAACGCACTCGATGAAAAAAACGAAGCGCGACTGATTGAAATACTTTCAGGTCTGCCACAGGCGATGATCATCGTGTCTCACGACGCGGATTTTCGAAATCGGCTCGGTACCCGGGCACAACGACTGGACGATGGCGTTCTGGTGTCCCGCACTTAACGACTGATTTGAGAGAATTTGTGAAGCAAATCGCAATTTATGGCAGATTTCGTGGATTGATATATCCCCTCCTGGGGGATAGCATAGTGCTATGAAACATGAATCGCATGATAACGTAGTCAAGCGCCTGAAGCGGGCGTCAGGGCATTTGCAAAAAACCATTTCAATGATTGAGGACGGCAGGCCATGTGTCGATGTCGCCCAGCAACTTCACGCGGTCAGCAAAGCTATTGAGCAGGCCAAGCGCGTGTTCATCCATGATCACATTGACCACTGCCTGGAAAGCAGCACGACAGAGCAGAAGGACCAATCGCTGCTCGTGGCTGAGTTCCGGGAAATCTCGAAATACCTTTAGGACCATTCAATATGGATATTACAGCAGCGATCGCCGCCGGGTCCGCAAATCCGGTTCTGCTTTTCTTGATGGCCCTCGTCTTGGGGGCTTTGCACGGCCTGGAACCGGGGCACAGCAAGACGATGATGGCCGCCTACATCATCGCGATCAGAGGGTCTGCGCTTCAGGCTGTTCTGCTCGGTGTTTCAGCGGCCGCTTCCCACGTGGTCATCGTATGGGTGCTCGCTATCATTGGACTGCGATACGGTGAGGAATATATCGGGGAAGACCTGGAACCCATCCTGATGGCGGTGTCAGGTCTGATCATTGTTTGCGTCGGCCTTTGGGTGCTCTGGCAGGCGATGCGTGAGACCCGTGCAGCCGCATCAGGCCATCACCACCACCATGAGCATCATGACCACTCCCATTCGCACCATCATGACGGTGAATTGGCGCATGCTTCGGCTCATACTCACGGTCATCATCATCACCACGATCACGCAGATGGTCACGAGCATGGGCATACACATTCGCACCTCCATCATGCCCATGCATCGTCCTCGCATGACCATAGTCATTCGCACATGGACGCGCATGCGCTGGCGCATGCCCGCGAGATCGAAGCACGACTGCAATCAGGAAGAACCTCGACCTGGCAAACCATCCTTTTTGGACTTTCTGGTGGGCTCATCCCCTGTCCTGCGGCGATTACGGTGCTGCTGCTCTGTCTCCAACTCAAGAAGATGGCTCTTGGGCTGACACTTGTGACCGCCTTCAGCGTCGGGCTGGCTGCAACGCTCGTTGTTGTCGGGGTGGTTGCAGCTCTTGGAATTCGCTTTGCCGCACACCGCACTCCCTGGCTGGACAAGGCCTTGCAAAAGGCACCTTTTGTATCGGCAATACTGATATGTCTGCTTGGGCTGGTCATGGTCTACGCCGGTCTCAACCACACTCACGTGTAACGAAGCCTCGGGTTGCCAGTGTTTTGAAAGTGTACGCCCTGGAAGGTGAGGGCCATGAAAACGGCCTGAGCCTTTCAAGGGCGGATACTGAAATAATCGCAGGTCGTCGGTTTTGACCTGTGGGTATTGCCAAGACCACACAACAAACACATTCACCCTGCAAGCCGACGAACGGATTGCATGGGATTGTTGACGTTATCCCCTGTGATTTCTCTGCTCGAATTCTCATTATATTGACAATTATCGTGCTCGGCATACCCTATCTAGTATTCAAGGTCCGGCGATTCTTTTGAATAGCTGGCTAAGAGGGAAACCGGTGAGCGACTTGCCGCAAGTCCGGTGCTGCCCCCGCAACTGTAAACGGTGAGTTGAAATCCAAGAGCCACTGGGAACCCCCCGGGAAGGCGGATTTAATCAGCTTGGACCCGTGAGCCAGGAGACCTGCCTTGGATACCAAACGTCGGCGGACGGCGGGTCCGGAAGGCGGGGATCATGTGTGCTCGGTACACACCCTCTTGCGCTTTCTGCTGTCCGAAAACCAAACATTCTTCGGGGTGCAAGAGAAGAAATGACCGTTACCGTTTACAGCAAGCCGTCCTGCGTCCAGTGCAATGCGACCTATCGTGCTCTCGATCAAAAGGGAGTCGACTACATTGTCATCGACCTGAGCGAGGACAACGAGGCTTTCGATCACGTTCAGTCCCTTGGCTACCGGCAAGTGCCGGTGGTCGAAGTGAGCGGCGACCATTGGGCAGGTTTCCGTCCCGACAAGATCGCTGCACTCGGCTGATCATATTCGGCGCGGGAACTTGGGAACTCTTGTTTATTTCTCAAGCGCATCTGGCAATACCCACCGCTTCATCCAAAGGCTAGGCGCACCGGCCCTTCGCATTCCACGCGGGATGTCGGACGCCCTGCCAATTCCAACCGAACCCTACATCCTTGTGCTGCCGACCTATTCGGATGGCGAAGGTCGTGGAGCGGTGTCGAGACAGGTGATCCGGTTTTTGAACGATGCGCGGCAGCGAACGCTTCTCAAAGGTGTGATTGCCTCGGGTAATCGCAACTTTGGACCTTATTTTGCCTTCGCCGGGGATGTGGTGTCGAAAAAATGCGGCGTTCCGGTGCTCTACCGATTTGAGCTCGCTGGAACCGACACCGATCTTGCCCGGGTTGACCATGGGATGACGAAATTTTGGAAACAGACCTCTTAGAACGGCCCGCATCCGCGGCCACAAATCTCGACTACCACGCATTGAATGCCATGCTGAATCTTTATGATGAGAGCGGCAACATACAATTTGATGCGGACCGGCAGGCAGCGCGGCAATACTTCCTTCAACACGTCAATCAGAACACGGTGTTCTTCCACTCGCTGGAAGAAAAGCTCGGTTATCTGGTGCGCGAGGGTTACTACGAAAGCGAAGTTCTGGAGCGTTACGATCCTGCATTCGTCAAGGCGATCTTCGAGGCGGCATACGCTCGTAAATTCCGCTTCCCAACCTTCCTTGGCGCGTTCAAATACTACACCAGCTACACGCTGAAGACTTTCGACGGTAAACGCTATCTGGAGCGTTTCGAAGACCGGGTCGTCATGGTCGCCCTGACGCTTGCAGCCGGCGATGAAAGTCTGGCAATGCAGCTCATGGATGAGATCTTGTCAGGGCGGCTACAGCCAGCGACACCGACTTTTCTGAATGCCGGCAAGAAGCAGCGTGGAGAGCTGATCTCGTGCTTTCTCCTGCGCCTTGAAGACAATATGGAGTCGATTGGCAGAGGCATTAACTCCGCGCTGCAACTGTCCAAACGTGGCGGCGGGGTTGCGCTGCTGCTGACCAATATCCGCGAAGCCGGTGCGCCGATAAAAGGGATCGAAAACCAGTCCTCTGGTGTCATTCCAGTGATGAAACTCCTGGAAGACAGCTTTTCTTATGCCAACCAGCTGGGAGCCCGCCAGGGTGCCGGTGCCGTCTATCTTCATGCACACCACCCGGATATCCTGAGCTTTCTCGATACCAAGCGTGAAAACGCCGACGAAAAGATCCGCATCAAGACATTGTCTCTCGGAGTGGTGATCCCGGACATTACCTTCGAACTCGCCAAACAGGACGAGGACATGTATCTGTTCTCGCCCCACGACGTTGAGCGGGTCTACGGTGTGCCGCTGTCCCAGATCTCGGTCACGGAAAAGTACCGTGAGATGGTGGACGATCCACGGATTCGCAAAAAGAAAGTCCGAGCGCGCAGCTTCTTTCAAACCATCGCCGAGATTCAGTTCGAGAGCGGCTATCCTTATGTGCTTTTCGAGGATACCGCGAACCGGGCAAATCCGGTCGATGGCCGGATCAACATGTCGAACCTTTGTTCGGAAATTCTACAGGTCAACGAAGCCTCCGAATTCAACGATGACCTGTCCTACAGCCACCTGGGCACCGACATCTCGTGCAATCTGGGCTCCTTGAACATTGCCAGAACCATGGATGGCGGCGACTTGGGGGCAACCGTGGAAACGGCTGTTCGGGCCCTGACCGCTGTGTCCGATATGAGCGCGATCGACAGTGTTCCGTCCGTGCGCCGGGGCAATGATGAAGGACATGCCATCGGCCTGGGTCAGATGAACCTTCACGGCTTCCTTGCCCGCGAACGGATCCACTACGGGTCTGAAGAAGGGATCGATTTCACCAGCCTCTACTTCTACTCCGTGGCATATCATTGCATTCGCGCGTCCAATAAACTGGCGCAGGAGCGGAAAAGAAGCTTCAAGGGCTTTGAGAAAAGCAGATACGCGGACGGCACCTTCTTCGACAAGTATCTGGACAAGACCTGGGAACCCAAGACCGAGCGGATCAGGGATCTGTTCGCCGCTTACGGCATCACGTTGCCGTCCCGTGATGATTGGGCCGACCTGAAAAAAGCGGTGATGGCTGACGGGCTTTACAACCGCAATCTGCAGGCAGTCCCGCCAACCGGATCGATCAGCTACATCAACAACGCCACCTCATCGATCCATCCAATCGTTTCAAAGATCGAGATCCGAAAAGAGGGCAAGATCGGCCGAGTTTATTACCCTGCGCCATACATGTCGAACGACAACCTGGACTACTATCAGGACGCCTACGAAATCGGACCTGAAAAGATCATCGACACCTATGCCGCGGCAACCGAACATGTCGATCAGGGGCTTTCCCTGACACTGTTCTTCCGCGATAGCGCGACAACCCGGGATGTCAACCGCGCCCAGATTTACGCGTGGAAGAAGGGCATCAAGTCCATTTATTACATTCGCTTGCGCCAGATGGCCCTGGAAGGGACCGAGGTGCAAGGCTGCGTGTCCTGTTCGCTCTAAGGAGATCTTTCGTGACCATACATACACCTGTCTCCGGCCTTGCGCGTGCAGTTCCCAAAGCAGTCAACTGGAACCGCCTTCAGGATGACAAGGATCTTGAGATCTGGAACCGACTGACGGTCAATTTCTGGCTTCCGGAGAAAGTTCCGCTTTCAAACGATATCCAAAGCTGGGCGACGCTTCACGCCGATGAGCGGCAACTGACCATTCGGGTCTTCACCGGTCTGACCCTTCTCGACACGATCCAGAACACGGTGGGCGCACCCGCATTGATGGCGGACGCGCTGACCCCGCACGAAGAAGCAGTCCTGACCAACATCGCTTTCATGGAAGCGGTGCATGCACGGAGTTACTCTTCGGTCTTCTCAACCTTGTGCCAGACAGCCGAAGTGGACGACGCGTTTCGCTGGTCGGAAGAAAACGAATTCCTTCAGGCAAAGTCGCAGCTCATTCTGAATGAATATGATGCCACCTCGTCACCGCTGAAAAAGAAGATCGCCAGTGTCTTTCTTGAAAGCTTCCTGTTCTATTCGGGCTTCTATCTGCCCATGCACTGGTCGAGCCGGGCAAAACTTACCAACACGGCCGACCTGATCCGCTTGATCATTCGGGATGAAGCCGTGCACGGCTATTACATCGGCTACAAGTTTCAGCGCATGCTTGAAACTCTCTCCGAAGCGGAACGCCAAGAGATGAAGGATTTTGCCTTCGCGCTGATGTTCGACTTGTATGAAATCGAGAGCAAGTACACCGAGAGCCTTTATGATTGCGTTGGCCTCTCAGAGGATGTGAAGCACTTCCTTCATTACAACGCCAACAAAGCGCTGATGAACCTGGGATACGAAGCGTTGTTTCCGGACAGTGTTTGCCAGGTGAACCCGGCGATCATGGCTGCGCTCTCGCCCAATGCCGACGAGAACCACGACTTCTTTTCCGGATCCGGATCATCCTATGTCATCGGAAAGGCTGTTGCGACAGAGGATGAAGACTGGGACTTTTAGTCGAAGCTGCCGCCATCGTTTTTTCAAACACGGTTGCCCCAGCCGGGAAGGTCAGTTTCATTCAACTGCACTCCGAAGCGGGTGGCGCAATTGGCGGTCATACGGAAAACCGGGCAGAACAAATGAGAATAGAGCTGATTGCCGAGGCGCAATGGCAAAGATATCGCGCTGTACGGCTTCGCGCGCTGGCGGATACGCCGGACGCTTTCTTGCGGACATTCGCTGAAGAGGAAGCGTTTCCCGAAGAGGACTGGCGAAGACGCCTTTCCTCGGGGGCGAAAACGTTCGTCGCTGTTTTGGACGGCAGCGATGTTGGGCTGGTCACCGGTGCGTATCGCAGAGATCAAAGTGGTGTCGCCGGCCTCGTTGGAATGTGGGTGGCACCGGAGGCGCGGCAACGCGGCATCGGATTGGCACTCGTGCAACGAGTGATAGATTGGGCCCAGACTGCTGGATTTGAACAGTTGATCCTTGATGTCGCCGACAGCAACCTTTCGGCAATCAGTCTTTATGAACGAGCGGGTTTTCAGCCGACTGGCAGCGTCAGTGCCTTACCTTCTCCACGTGAGCACGTCACGGAGCACGAACGTTCACTATCACTCCGCCAAGGCGCACCGGCAGCAATCGATAGCTTGCGCTGATCCCGGCTTCATTCCCGGGGACCAAGCTGTACCAACAAATGGGATCAAGTTGAGCCTTGATCACACGTGCTACGTGCGACCTGTCCGTGTTACCTTCCCCAAGGTGATGGAGTGTCTTGGATTGCCAGGACCATGCCTCCATCAAGGCAAGAGGAGCACGAGATGCTGTTTTTTCAAAAGAAGGTTTTGTGGATTTTTTCAGCCGTCAGCCTCGCGTTTTGGTTTCCTCAACTTGCCAGTGGTCAAGAACAGCAGCAATGGACACCGGAAAGGAGCCTGGAGGTCAAACGTCTGTCGGATCTATCCTTTTCACCCAAAGGCACTCAGCTGCTCTATGGCATCAACAGCATTGATGTGGATGGCAACAGCTATCTGACTGAATTCGTCGTCTCTGATCTCAAAGGCGAAAGTGTGCGGTCAGTCCTTGCCGCATCACCTGGGGTCTCCAGCGCACAGTGGTCTCCCGACGGGGCGTACATTGCCTATCTCTCCTCGGCCTCGGGTACCAGCAATATCTGGATAGTTCCCGCGGAGGGCGGTCGTGGGCGGCCTGTCACAGCTGAAAAGACGGATATCGAAAGCTTCAAATGGGCTCCCGATGGATTGTCCATCGCCTTCGTAATGGCCGATCCGACATACGTCGCACCCCCGGTCAACAACGCCGATGATTATGTAAAGAACCATCTCTGGCAGGTGAGACTCGCTAACGGTGCCCAAAGTGGGGCGGTCGTGAATCTGACACCCAACTCGGATTTTTCCGTAAGCTCCTGGGGCGGCAGCTGGTCCTACGACTGGGCACCGGACAGCTCGAAGCTGGTTTTCGCGCACCAGGAACGGCCCGGCCTCGATTATTGGACCAAGGCGCAGCTTTCCGTCACGGAGGTTGCAACACGCAAAGTCACTCCAATTGCAACGGTCAACAAGAACTGGAAGTTCTTTCCGCGCTACTCGCCGGACGGTAAATGGATCGCCTTCATCAATGCGCCTGGCGCCTTCATGTGGTCTTTCCTATGGGACATCAAACTCTGGCCCGTGGAAGGCGGTGATCTGGTCGAACTCGGTCCATCCAAGAACCGGCTTCCCTTTGTCTGGCAATGGGCTCCGGATTCTCAAAGTGTCTACTACATCGAGAACGACCGCGTGAGCTATTCCTTCTATCGGATGCCGATCGACGGCGGTGACTTCACCAAGATCTTCGGATCGCCTGAGGATGTGAATGCGCCGGGCCTGAACACCTATCTGACTTCGTCTTATGTTCATGTGGGCCCGGATAATGGCAAAGTCGCCTTTATCGGCCAAACCTCGACGACGCCACCGGCCATTTACATCAGCGATGTGGACAGTTTCGCCGCTCAAAAGATCAGCACCGTCAACGATCCTTTCCTGGAAGTCCCGCTGGGAAAAACCGAACTGGTGCAATGGACCTCACTTGACGGGTCGGAGGTCGAGGGAGTGTTGAGCTACCCGCAGGATTATCAGGAGGGTCAGAGCTACCCCCTTGTTGTACAGCTGCATGGCGGGCCAAATGGCGTTGATTTCAATGAATATCTGCCGCTCGTAAAGTTCTTTGCGACTGCCGCCTACACCGCTCAGGACTACTTCGTGTTGCGTGTGAACTACCGCGGCAGCCTCGGCTACGGTCGAAAGTTCCGCGAAGATCTGATTGGAAACTTTGGTGGGCCGGACTATGACGACATCATCACCGGCGTTGACCATGTGATTGATCTCGGCCTTGCCGATCCCGATCAGCTTTTCGTTATCGGTCAAAGCAACGGCGGCACATTGACCGGGTGGATTGTCACTCAGACGGACCGGTTCAAAGCTGCCTGTCCTGTCGCGGGAGAAACCGACTACATCAGTCTCGAAGGCACCAATGGTTACTTTCAGACCAGCTGGTATCTTGGCGGCAGTTTTATCGACAATCTGCAGATGTTTCTCGATCGCTCGCCGATCTTTCATGTGAAAAACGTTACGACGCCGATCCTCATTCAAGGGGGGCTATTGGATGACAATGTTCCCCACACCCAACTGGAAGAATTCTACCGAGCTCTGAAGCGCGTCGGCGCGGACGCACAGCTGGTCGGCTATCCTGATGCTGATCACGACAGCTATCCGCCCAAACTTTACCTTGAGCTGCTACGCTCCTGCCTCAACTGGACGAACCGGCACAGTGCTCAAAGAGCCAACTAAGGAGGCTTATCATTGTCGGCGATGAGCCCACCGGTGGTTGCTGTTCCAAGTTTGAAGAAACAGCCTCCGCGCCGAGGCGGAAGGTGGCCTTCAAACTGCGCTCATAGGGAAACGCGAAGCGACCGGGGATGGCGACGCGAAAGAATTCAGTCGACTGACGTTGCAAACGATGCGCTTGAGCGTCCGGCTTTCTTTCTTTCGGCCTCCAGGTTGGCGATCTTCCTGTCGATTTCAGTACGATCCAGAAGACCGTGAACATTCTCGCGGGTCGGCATCAGTTCAGCAAAATGCAGATAGCGCTCCTGTGCGACGGCGTGCAAGCGGCGAAGCTCGGCAAGTGGGTCACCGTGATCATCGGCACGGATGTCGAGCCAGGGGTGGTCCTGGTCGTGAACGATCTTGAGCGCCGCGGATTGGCGTCCCCGCTTGTCCCCTCCGGCAGCCTCTGCCGCTTCCATCGCGGTCAGAAGTCTTTCTTCAAGGGGGCGGGTTTCATCGGCCTGATAGGTCTCCATTGCAGCGTCCAGGACCTGCGGTCCGGCAAGCATATTTCCTGCCACGGTGACGTGGTCTCCGATCAGATGGCCGCACCAGTCGATGCATTTGTCTCCTGTGAACGCCGCAGGACGACCTTCTGCGTCAATGAGATGGATCTGGCGGGAGTGATTTCCTTCGTCACGGGCGACAACGGTATCGATGACCTCTTGCGCTGACGCGCCCGAGCGAAGCAGGACCAATCCGTCCGTTCCGTAGATCGGGCTGACGAGCGCTTGTGTGGCGATCGCTCCAACACGGCCTGCAAGGTGGGGCACAACCGCGCCGGCAGCAAAGAAACGGCTGGCGACTGCGACGCCATAGTGCCCCGTTGCTCTGTCACGGGCGACAATTGAAAATGTCATATTGCGTCCCTTTGCTCATCTGCCTGCGGCGTAGGCCTGCATCAGTCGTGGAGTTGCGCCTGCGCGCAAGAGGCCTCCAGGATTTCTAGCTGCAACGGTCAATCTGCCGATCGTCCATTCGTCAGCCACCTCTACCGAGTGGCCCTGGTTCCTGAGGCTGGTAAGTGTGTCAGAGCCGAAACTCTCTTCCGCCATGATGTGCCCAGGCTGTCTTTGCCGCGGATGAAATGAGGCCGGGAAATGGGTGGTGTGGAAGAGCGGCATGTCGAGTGCGGCCTGAAGATTTCGTTCGTGATGCGCCAGCCGGAGGAACAGCGCCAGTTGCCACTGATCTTGCTGATCGCCGCCCGGAGTGCCGAAGGCAAGTGCGGTGCCGTCTTCGTGGAACGCAATGCTGGGCGTGAGGGTTGTTCGCGGGCGTTTCCCCGGAGCGAGAGAACCCGGCAACCCATCCTGAAGCCAGAACATCTGCGCGCGGGAATTCAGCGCAAAACCGATCCCGGGAATGATGGGAGACGATTGTAGCCAGCCACCGGATGGAGTTGCGGAAACCATGTTGCCCCACCGATCAATCACATCGATGTGGACGGTGTCGCCGCGTTTTTCCGACAGATGCGCCATTGTGGGCTCATAAACGCCTGTCTCGGAGATGCCGGTATTCTCGATAACCTCCATTGTGCTTTCGACCTGGCTCTCGAAGCCGGGAATGATGCCTGGAAGCAGGTCGGTGGATGCTCTTTCACGGATGAAGGATCGTCGCTCTGCGTTGTAAGCTTCCGACAAAAGCACGTTCAGTGGGACTTCACAGAATTCGGGATCGCCGTAATAGGCCTCTCGATCCGCATATGCGAGCTTCATCGCCTCCGTGACGAGATGCACGAATTGCGGACCGCAGGGATCGAGAGATGCAAGGTCGAACCCGCGCAAAAGGGAGAGCGACTGCAGCAGCACGGGTCCTTGGCCCCAGGGGCCGGTCTTGAGGACGGTCCAGCCGTTGTATGCCGCGCTCACCGGGTCTTCGTAAGTGGCCGAATAGCTGGCAAGGTCATCAGTGGTGAGCACTGCCTTGTGGCGGGATCCGGATCCGTCCAGAACCTCTGCAGTCTCCAGGTAATTGCCGATAGCTTCGGCGATGAAGCCCCGGTAGAAACAGTCACGAGCAGCGTCGATCTGGTTTTCCCGTCCGGTCGAAGCCTCGGCTTCCTGCAGCAGTCTTGACCAGGTTTCGGCAAGGACCGGGTTCTTGAAATTGCAGTCCGCGGCCGGTACGGCGCCACCAGGAACCCAGGTCTGATACGATGTCGGCCACTCGGTTTCAAAGAAGTCCTTTAATCCATCGATGGTAGCACTCACCCTCGGCAGAAGGGGATGGCCCTGCTTCGCGTAGTGAATTGCCGGTTCCAGAACGGTTCTCAAGGGCAAGGTGCCATGGTCGCGCAAAAGCAGCATCCAGCCGTCAAAGGCACCTGGAATGACTGTAGCGAGTAGACCGTTGCCTGGAATAAGATCCAGATTCTCGGATTTGTAATGACTGATTGTGGCGGCTGCCGGGGCAGGGCCCTGTGCACACAGAACCTTGGTCTCGTTCTGGCTTGCGTTGTGCAGCAGGACGGGGAGGTCGCCTCCCGGCCCGTTGAGATGCGGTTCCACAACCTGCAGGACCAGGCCTGTGGCGACAGCGGCATCGAACGCATTGCCGCCAAGCTCCAGCATGCGCATTCCCACCGCGGTGGCAATCCAGTGTGTCGACGTAACGACACCAAAGGTGCCTTTGATTTCGGGTCTGGTGGTAAAAACTGTCATATGGAAATCCGGGTTTGAGCGTTTCCAGGGTTTTTATGTTTCTCGGGGATCGAGCGCGTCGCGCAGGCCGTCACCCAAAAGATTGAAGCCAAGGACGACCAGAAAGATTGCAATGCCTGGCCACATCGCCATCCAGGGAGCCTGGGTCATGAAATTCTTGGCGACGTTCAGCATTGATCCCCAACTGGGTGCGGGGGGCTGTTGGCCGAGCCCGAGAAACGACAGGCTGGCTTCTGCAATGATCGCCGTAGCAATGGTCAGAGTTGCCTGTACGAGAATTGGGGCAAAGACATTCGGCAGGATGTAGCGCGCCAATATGATCGGCGTCGAAAGACCGATGGCATGGGCACCCTCGACATAGTCTTCCGTTTTGACCGCCAGGACTTCGCCGCGCGTCAGACGGACGAATATGGGCATTGCCGACAGGCCGATCGCAATCATGGCGTTTGTCAGGCTCGGACCCAGGAAGGCAGCAAGTGCTATTGCAAGAATGAGGAACGGCGTGGCCAAAAGAGCATCGGTCGCACGAGAGATGATCTGGTCGATCCAGCCGCCGAAATAGCCGGAAATGAGGCCGAAAGGCACTCCTACGGAAACGGCAATCAGCACCGAAACCACGCCCGCCAGCAGTGATGCCTGCGCCCCCCAGATCATCCTGGAGAGAATGTCGCGACCGAGTTCGTCAGTACCCAGCCAATGCGCGGCGGACGGGGCCTTGCGTATGGCACCCCAATTGGTCGCGGTAGGGTCCGAAATCGGCAGAAGCGGCGCGAGTACGGCAATCGAGATGAAAAACACGACCAATAGAAAGCCGATAAAGGCGCTCTTGTTGGCTCTGAGCTTTTTCCAGGCGCGATTTCCGGACCTTGGCTGCTCCTCGGATCCGGAGATGGGGATGTCGACGGCGGCGGTCACAGGGCAGTCCTCATGCGTGGATTGAGGAAGAAATAAAGGACATCGGCGATGAGATTCATGAGAATGAAGCCGACGGCAGTACACATGACCACGCCCTGGACAACGGCGTAATCTCGGGTGAAGACCGCATCGACGATCAACTTGCCGAAGCCGGGAATGGTGAAGATCTGTTCTGTAAGGACCGCGCCGGCGAGCAGTTCTCCGAACAAGAGAGCACTCACGGTGACGATAGGCAGAAGCGCATTTCGGAAAGCGTGTTTCAGCACGACCACTCTTTCCTGCAATCCTTTCGCTCTGGCTGTGCGGACATAGTCCGCTCTCAAAATTCCGAGCATTGCGGAGCGCGTGTGGCGCATCAACGTTGCTGCCAATGCGGTTCCCAGAACGAAGGCAGGCATGATCATCGTTTCTAGGGACCGGAGTGGATCCACAAATGGCGATTCATAGCCTGAGGCCGGCAGCCAGCCGAGGTGGACCGACACAAGCATGATCAGCATGATGCCAAGCCAGAAATTTGGAATGGACAGGCCGGAAAGCGCAATGATGTTGGCGACATAATCGACGGTGGTGCCTTTTTTGACCGCGGACATGATGCCGGCCGGTATGCCGATGATCATCGCAATTACCATGGCCATGACGGCCAGCTGGATTGTCACTGGCAACTTGTCGCCGATGAGTTCCAGAACGGGCTGATTGGTGCGCAGTGATATGCCGAAGTCTCCTTCGAGCATCCCGCCGACCCAATAGAAGTACTGTGCCAGGATAGGTTCATTGAGGTGATACTTTTCCCGGATGAAAGCCAACGTCTCCGGATCGCGTTCCTCGCCTGCAAGAACCAGCGCCGGGTCGCCTGGAAGAAGTTTTTGCAAGAAAAAGACGAATACCGAAACCAGGATAATGGTCGGAATGGCAATTGCGAATCGTCTTGCGATGAAAGACAGCATCTTTGGGTTCCGCCGGTGACCGGGCCCCGGCAAGTGTGCCGGGGCCCGCTGGTTTCGGGACTTACTTGAACTTCACGTTTTCCAGACGGATCATTCCGTCCGGATAGGGCGTGAAGCCTTCGAGCTTGTCCGAAAGCGCCCAGATCCAGGTGACGTGATAGAGATAGATGAGTGGCTTATCCGCGTTCAGAATGTCGCGCGCTGCATCATATTTCTCCTTGCGGATTTCCAGGTCCGTCGAGGTTCGGGCAGCGTCAAGCAGTGCGTCAATTTCCGGATTGCAATACTTGCTGTCGTTGATACCGCCCTCACAGGTGACGAACTGATGGATGTTTCCATCGGGGTCCACGCGTCCCGACCATCCGATCTGGCTGGCCTGATAGTTGCCAGCGGATTGGTCCGAGAGAAGGCTGGCGAATTCCATCGACTTCAGTTTGACGTTGAAACCGGCTTCGGCTGCCATGGACTGGACAACCTGCATGAGCTGCGTTTGGACCGGGTTGTTGGCGACCTGCACCTCGACATCGAAGCTGTCAAAACCGGCTTCTTTCAAAAGTGCTTTTGCCTTTTCAACATCTCTTGCCGGAATCGGATGGTCCTTGTCGTACCAGGGGCTTGTTGGAGGATAAGGTTGGTTGCCGGGCGCAAATGCACCTTCAAAGACGACCTGGTTGATCGCATCACGATCCAGGGAAAGGCTGAAGGCTTCCCGTATCTTGGCATCCTGGCCAATTGGATTGTTGGCGCGGTCGCCATTGCCGACATTGATGGTAATGCCCTGATAGCCAAGGCTGACAGCCTCTTCGTACTGAAGGGAACCGTCACCCTTCACTGAAGCGGCGTCTGTTGCCGCCAGACGCTCCAGCATATCGAGATCGCCGGAACGCAGGTTCGCCAGTCGCACGGTTGTGTCCGGGATCGGCAGGAAAGTGACCTTGTCGAAATTGATGGCGTCCGCGTTCCAGTAATCGCTGAATTTCTCCAGCACAATCCTGTCCTGCGCGATCCTTTCCACGAATTTGAACGGGCCGGAACAGATCGGTTTTGCCCCGAAGTCAACACCGGCGGCAGCTGCGGCGGTCGGCGACAGCATCATTCCGGAACGGTCAGCAAACTGAGCCAGCAGCGTCGCGTCCGGGCCATTCAGCTTGAACTGCACCTGGTGTGGGCCGGTGACTTCAACGGACTGAATGGTTTTGACTTCACTTTTGCGGCGACTTTCCGGCAGGTTCTTGGAGCGATCGATATTGGCCTTCACCGCCTCGGCATCAAACGGCGTGCCGTCATGAAAGGTGACATCGTCGCGCAGGTCCATCGTAAGTGTCAGACCGTCGTCGGACCATGACCAGCCCGTCGCGAGCTGAGGGATGATTTCCAGATCCGGTGTGATGTCGACAAGCTTGTCACACAAGGATGCATAGACGATACGGCCGACAAATGTCCGCGATTGGTCCGGGTCGAGAACGTCCGGATCCTCCTGAAGGCCGATGCGAAGGTCAGCGGCCATAGCAGGTGCGATTACCGACGAAACACTGAGAAGCAGTGCTGCTAGGAGAGATTTACGCATTCTTGTCATTCCTCTGGATGGTAGTGACACCGGGTAAGGAGGATGGGCCTTTCGTTTCTTTTCTCCGGCTCCACTCCCGGTAAAGGGAAAAGCGTTTTGAAGTGGCCGCGCTTCGGGGCGGCTCTTGTTTTTGTCGGGTCGGGTTTTCTGCGATCTTTTGCCAATGGTGACAGGCTGTCTGACGTGCGCCGCTCACGGCTTCAAGCGTTGGTCGCTCGGTTCCGCAATGCTCATCTGCGTGTCGGCATCGGGTGTGGAACCGGCACCCTGAGGGTGGGTTCAGAGGGGAAGGGATGTCGCCGGAAAGGTCCGCATGCATTGAGCGCAGACCTGGTGCAGGCACGGGGATCGCGCGCATCAGCGCCTGGGTGTAAGGATGCCGAGGCGAACTGTAGATGGTTTCCGTATCGCCAATCTCGACGACCTCACCCAGATACATGACCGCGACCCGGTCACTCATGTGACGGATGACGGCAAGGTCATGGGCGATCAGGATAAGCGTCAGATTGAATTCAGCTTTCAGGTCTTCCAGCAAGTTGATCACCTGCGCCTGAACGGAAACATCAAGCGCAGAGACCGGCTCGTCGGCAACGATCACGCTTGGATTGCTGGCAAGTGCGCGGGCAATTCCGATGCGTTGACGCTGACCGCCTGAAAACTCGTGAGGGTATCTGTCTGCCATGCTTGGGCGAAGGCCGACGCGTTGCAGCAGACTGGCGACCTTGTTCCGCCGAACCGACTTGCTGTCGCTCGTATGAACGCTCAATGGCTCCTCAACGATCGCTCCGACGGTCATTCTTGGATTGAGAGAAGAAAAAGGGTCCTGGAAGACGAACTGCAGCTCCTTGCGCAACTGCCGCATGTCGCGTGCGGGAAGGTGAGCTATGTCGTTGCCTTCGTAAAGAACCTGGCCATTTGTGGGTTCAAGAAGCCGGACCAGGGTTCTGGCAAGCGTGGATTTACCGCACCCGCTTTCACCCACAATCGCAAGGGTCTCGCCACGCCGAACAGTCAAGTCGACGCCGTCGACGGCTCTGACAACTGTCTTTTGCTGGAAGAGACCGCCGCCACGTGTGAAGTAGCGTCCAACCCCTCGTGCTTCCAGAATGGTGTCCCGCGAGAAGTGCTTCATACCGCTTCCACCATGTGGTTTTCGAGCGGTGCGAAGTGACAGGATGCCAGATGCGCGTTCGACATGGGCGCCAGCGCCGGAACCTGGGCTTCACAAGTGTCGGTCGAGAACGGGCAGCGTGGAGCGAAACGACACCCGGCAGGCATACGCTCGATTGTCGGAACCATGCCGGAGATTGTCGTCAGTCGGCCCTGCCTCTGCCCGAGGGAGGGTAGGGAACTCATCAGCCCGATGGTGTATGGATGCTGCGGATCATCGAAAATGGCCTGAACCGGTCCCTGTTCGACGATTTTTCCGGCATACATCACCGCCACCTGATCGGCAATTTCGGCGACAACGCCAAGGTCGTGGGTGATCATGATCAGGGCTGTCCCCGATTCCTCCTGAAGCGTTCTCATGAGGTCTAGGATCTGGGCCTGAATAGTCACGTCGAGCGCAGTCGTCGGTTCGTCCGCGATCAAAAGGTCCGGGTCATTGGCAAGCGCCATTGCGATCATGACCCGCTGGCGCATCCCGCCGGAAAGTTGATGCGGATAATCGTCAAGTCGTTCAGCCGCTGCAGGTATTTTCACCCGATCCAGCATTTCCAGAGCTCTGCGGCGTGCATCTGACGGACTGATCGCCCTGTGACGCAGCACGCCTTCCGCGATCTGGTCACCGATGCGAAAGGCCGGGTTCAGGGATGTCATCGGTTCCTGAAAGATCATCGCCATGCGATCGCCACGCAGATCCGCGCGGGATTTCGCAGGAAGGGTCAGCAGGTCTCTTTGATCGAAGGAAATACGCTCGGCTGAAATCTCGGCGGGCGGCATCGGCAGCAAACCCATAAGAGCCAATGCCGAGATGGACTTGCCGCAACCGCTTT
>JBCCVB010000147.1:0-17498 GCA_039195965.1 Pseudomonadota bacterium | reverse complement strand
CGGCGGCGCTGGTTTTAACCTATCCGGAATTGAAATTTACACTGTCTCAAAAGGTTCGGCCCGAATGGCGTGACGTCGTGGCAGAGTACCAAAGCAGACGCGCACCTGGTGATCACCTCATCCTCTACAAAGGATTTGCCGCGCCGGCACTCGCCTATTACCTGCGCGGATCTGGCAATTTCTCGGCCGCGAGCGAACTGGAAGATCTTGAGGACCTGACACGAGAATATCCCGCTGAAAGTCAATGGCTGCTGATCGTTCACAGCAACATGCAAGAGACAGAACAAGCAAAGGACACTTTTGGCGTTGGTGAGACCAGCCTTGTTGCTCAGAATTTTGGCTGGGGTGCAAGCGGTCTCAAGTTATTGAGCGCCGCTGCTTTGAAGTAAGTTGGAACCGTCAGGCGAGCGCGGAAACCAGCAAAAAGATAAGTCCGCCAATGACAATTACGGAAAGTCCGATCAGGAGCTCCAGCAGCACACCGGCCAGCACCGCTGTGGCAACCAGAGCCAGGCACAGAAGCGCGATCACAATCCAAAAATCCGAGAAAAAGAGGTCGAACACAAAACCGACGGCTTCAGACGCAATCGACGCAACCTTTTTCCTGCCGCTGCGGTGCTTTCCGTTTGTATTTCCTGAAATCATACCGCCCCCGAAATGTCTCAACCCTCTGTCTCATATGGTCCTGAATCGAAAGAACAAAAGGGGCTTACATAACTTTCAAAAAAATTTTCATCGACAATTTATCGATAAAATGTCAACATAAATTCAGTTTCGCTTGAAATCACTCGATTTCGCCCATCTGATGTTGAAGAACTCGATGCGGGAAAAACCAAAGGGAACAGTCATGACGGAGAAGTGGGATTTTTGGATCGATCGGGGCGGCACATTTACCGACATCGTCGGACGTTCGCCTGATGGAACGCTTCACCCTCACAAAGTATTGTCGGAGAACCCTGAAGCGTATCGCGATGCCGCCATTCAGGGTATTCGCGAATTGCTGAGTGTCGAAAAAGGCGCCCCGATCCCTTCCGACAAGGTTGCAACCGTCAAGATGGGCACAACAGTCGCCACCAATGCCCTTCTTGAACGAAAGGGCGAACGCACAGCTCTCTTCATCACGAAGGGTTTCCGCGACGCTCTGGAAATCGGGTATCAGGCACGTCCAAAGATTTTCGCCAAGGAAATCATCAAACCGGAACTGCTTTATGAGAGCGTCCACGAGATTTCCGAACGCGTCCGGGCCAATGGCACAGTTGAAATCGCTCTCGATGAAGACCAGGCTCGTTCGCATATGCAAGAAGCCTGGGAAGCCGGGATCAGATCAATCGCGATTGTGCTGATGCATGCTTACGCTTTTCCTGGACACGAGCAGACTCTCAAGAAAATCGCTGAAGAAATCGGGTTCCCGCAGATCTCCGTTTCTCACGAAGTTTCCCCTTTGATGAAACTGGTCGGGCGCGGTGACACGACGGTTGTTGATGCCTACCTGTCACCAATCCTTCGCCGGTATGTGGACCAGGTTCAGGAAGAGCTGGGGGCGGGGCCACGCCTGATGTTCATGCAATCGTCTGGTGGATTGACTGCTGCCGACCTGTTCCAGGGCAAAGACGCGATCCTCTCGGGGCCAGCAGGCGGTGTCGTTGGTGCGGTGGAAACATCACGCATGGCCGGTTATGACAAGATCATCGGCTTCGACATGGGTGGAACATCGACTGATGTGTGCCATTTCGATGGTGACTATGAGCGTGCCTTCGAAACCGAAGTCGCTGGTGTGCGCATGCGCGCACCGATGATGATGATCCATACCGTTGCGGCTGGTGGTGGCTCAATACTGCACTATTCGGACGGCCGTTTTCAGGTCGGCCCTGACTCCGCAGGCGCCAACCCGGGTCCGGCCTGCTATCGGCGCGGCGGTCCGCTTACGGTCACCGATGCCAATCTGATGACTGGGAAGCTCGCGCCGGAGTTCTTCCCGAAGATCTTCGGCCCCAATCAGGACCAGCCCCTTGATGGCGAGGTGGTTCGTCGGAAATTCTCGGACCTCGCTGTTGAAATCGGTGATGGCCGTTCTCCAGAAGAAGTCGCTGATGGTTTCCTGAAAATCGCCGTGGAGAACATGGCAAATGCCATCAAAAAGATTTCCGTTCAGCGTGGATATGACGTCACCGAATATGCCCTGACCTGTTTTGGTGGCGCGGGCGGTCAGACAGGTTGTCGCGTCGCCGACAGCCTGGGCATGAAGACCGTTATTCTTCACCCGTTCTCCGGAATTCTGTCCGCCTACGGCATGGGGCTTGCGGATATCCGAGCCGATCGCCAGCAGGCCGTCGTAAAAACACTGACAGATGACTTGCTGCCGGAACTCGCTTCCCTTCGCGATCAGCTGGCTGGTTTGACCGAAGCAGAACTCGACAGGCAGGCCATACCAGCAGACGCCCGTCGGACGACTGCAACAGCTCATCTGAGATACGACGGAACGGACACTCCCCTTCCCGTTCTGCTTGGCAGCGTCGCTGAAATGCGCTCAGCGTTTGAGGATGCACACAAGAAACAGTTCGGCTTTGCCTATGACAACAAGCCGGTTGTGGTCGAAGCCCTTGAAGTTGAAACCGCCGGCGGCGGCGCTGGCCTCACCGAACCAGATCTCAGCCTGCTTTCGCAAACGCCGCCATCGGCCAAGTCAACGCACCTCTATTCCGAAGGTGTCTGGCACGAGGCAGGCATCTACAAAAGAGAGACCTTGAAACCGGGGATGAAGGTCGCGGGTCCTGCCGTCATCATCGAGCCGCATGCCACGATCGCAGTCGAAGACGGATGGCAGGCAGAAATCAACGCAAAGGATCACGTGATCCTGAAACGCGTTGTGCCGCTGAGGCGGGCTGATGCCATCGGCACACATGCTGATCCGGTCATGCTTGAAGTGTTCAACAACCTGTTCATGTCCATTGCCGAGCAGATGGGCGTAACACTGCAGAACACAGCTTACTCGGTCAACATCAAGGAAAGGCTCGACTTTTCCTGTGCGGTCTTTGACGCGAACGGCGCACTGGTAGCCAATGCGCCGCACATGCCTGTCCACCTTGGTTCGATGGACCGCTCCGTGGAAACAGTCATCAAGCTCAATCAAGGCAAGATCAAACCCGGCGACGTGTTTGCGTTGAACGCACCCTATAACGGCGGCACTCACCTACCGGACATTACGGTTGTATCTCCTGTCTTTGACGATGAAGGCAAGGACATCCTGTTCTGGTCCGCGTCTCGCGGCCACCACGCCGATGTCGGCGGTTCGGCGCCAGGCTCGATGACGCCTCGCGCAACAAATGTCGATGAAGAAGGCGTTCTTTTCGACAACTTCAAGATTGTCGATCAAGGTCGATTCTGCGAAGCGGAATTGGTCGAACTGCTGACCAACCACCGCTACCCTGCCCGCAACCCTCATCAGAACGTCGCTGACCTCTCGGCGCAGATCGCAGCCAACGAAAAGGGTATTCAGGAACTTCGGAAGATGGTCGCTCATTTCGGTCTGGACGTCGTTCAGGCTTACATGGGACACGTTCAGGACAATGCCGAAGAAAGCGTCCGCCGCGTGATCGAGGCGCTCAAGGACTCCGAGTACGAATATCCGACGGATCAGGGATCGGTGATCAAGGTCAAGATCTCGGTCGATAAGGAAAAACGGGAAGCAACGGTCGATTTCACCGGCACATCAGGTGAGAAGCCGAACAATTTCAATGCGCCTGAGCCGGTGACCCGGGCGGCAATCCTTTATTGTTTCCGTGTGATGGTGGAAGGCGACATCCCGATGAACGCCGGTTGCCTGAAGCCAATCAATATCGTCATTCCGGATGATTGCATGCTGCGCCCGTCCTATCCAGCTGCCGTAGTGGCCGGAAACGTGGAGACATCCCAGCACGTAACCAATGCCGTGTTTGCGGCGCTCGGTGCCATGTCGAACGCGCAAGGCACGATGAACAACCTGACATTCGGAAATGATACCTACCAGTATTATGAAACCATCTGCTCAGGGTCTCCTGCCGGACCGGGTTTCAATGGTACTGACGGCGTTCATACGCACATGACAAACTCACGCCTGACGGATCCGGAAGTTCTTGAGTTCCGGTTCCCTGTACTCCTGGAGGATTTCCATATCCGCAAAGGCTCGGGCGGCACAGGCAAATGGTCAGCCGGTGATGGCACCAGACGCACGCTTCGCTTCCTGGAGAAAATGGACTGCGCAATTCTCGCGTCCCACCGCACCATAACGCCAAAGGGAATGGAAGGTGGCTGCGACGGTGAGCTTGGCCGCACAGAGGTTCGCCGCCTTGACGGCAGCGTTCAAAAACTCGAGGGGTGCGACCAGACCGTTCTGGAGGCCGGAGAAGCCGTGACTGTAATAACCCCGACGGCCGGCGGCTGGGGGCACGACTGACCTAATCGCTGATAGAAGCAAAACGGCTGCCTCGTAGGCAGCCGTTTTTTTTGCACGAAAAGCAACCTGCACGACACCAGTCACTCCGATACGATCCAATCAGCGGGATCCGCACCTCACAACGCTGCTCCTCAATGCCTACAACTATTGAGCGATCAGCCCAAAACATCTTGGGACCGAAAGTCACAAAACACCACAAGACACAACTTCAAGACAATCAACAGTCTAATTTCCTAGAATTCTTTCAATCAACTGACATTTAATTTACTCTATCCTTTGGGAAGGTTTCTTGATCTTGAGCTGATGGATTGGCAATTGATGATACCTTTACAAGCAAAGAAACAGGCTGAAACTGCGCAGGAACTGGATGCGATGCTGAATAGTCATCGCGCCTGGGTTTATCGGTTGAATAAGGTCCTGATCTGTGGATTGCAGCCGTCTGAAGAAATGGCGGGGCAAGACGCTCATCTGCATTGCACTCTTGGAAATTGGCTCGAAACGCGCGCTCGGGAACTCGACCTTAAAGATGAAACTTACGCTGATCTCGTCAGTCGTCACAAAAATGTCCACGATCTGGCGCGTGCGATCGTGAAAATGGATCAGTTGGGTCACAAAATCGATGAAGCAGTCTACGATGGCTTTCTTGAGGCGTCGGAGGAATTCATCGGATTGATTGAGGCCACCTACGACGACCTTGTCGCATCCATCACTGCACTGGATCCTCTGACTGGAGCCGAAAATCGCACCCTTATGTTCGCACGCCTGGAAGAGCGGCTTGCGCAGGCCAGGGAACGCAATCATCCGGCCTGGGTAATCATGGTCGACCTAGATCATTTCAAGTCTGTCAATGACATGCATGGTCATGAACTTGGCGACACGGTGCTTAAGGAGTTTGCGGCAGCCGTAAGAGAAAACATTCGCACAGATGACCTGTTCTTTAGATACGGGGGCGAAGAGTTTCTTTTGTGCATCAGCAACGCCGACGTCACGACTGTTTCAAGGGTAGCCGAACGTCTGCGGAAGGCCGTGGAACGGATCAGTTTCGACGCTCCTAATGGTACTGCTTTCTCAATTACGGCCTCTTTCGGCGTCGCACCGCTCGACCCAGAAGAACAGGTCAGCAAAGCAGTCAATGCAGCTGACGCTGCCATGTATGATGCCAAACATGCCGGCCGCAACAAAGTCTGTTTTGATGCGAGAGTCGCAGCCGGCTGAGATATCCTAGTCAGACGAATAGCTAGAGCCCAATAGTCTCGTCTGAACGTCGATTGCGAACAGCAAATTCGATCCTTCCAAACTGAGCTCAATAGATTCAGGTACAGGTCTTTTGAGAGCCTTGCGACCGCCGCTGACAACGCTGATTGCTCCTGCTTTGAAAAGATCGACGATATCTTTTCGCGACAGTCCCAATCCCTTTGCAAGGACCTGATCCAGTCTGACGCGACAACCCGATGGATTGCGGATCGTCAGCTTGAAACCTTTTCCATCGACCAGGTGTGGATAAGGCGCGCGAGTCTCGGTCGCGATTTGCAACTCGTTCTCCGAACAGGTTGTCACAGCTGAATGACTGCTCAGGCGTACCAGCTCCGCAGCAAACCGCGTATCATTTTCCTGAAGTGCTACAAGTTGCTCTTTGGGTATCGAACTCACCGGCTTTCGCTCGAACACTGTTCGGTTCCAGCGCTTTCCGCAGTGCAGGCATCTGTAAATCAACCAGGCATCAAGTCGACTGCCATTCGCGTTCAGCCTGAACTTGCCAGTGGAAGTGAATGGCCTGACGACGCCGCAACGCCCACACGGACGAATGATCGAAGGTGTAGTGCTACTGCTGATGGTCCATACAACGTTTAAAAAAGACGACATTCTGCGGGTCTTCCTTGTAGGGGAAGCTCGCCAACAGACAGTCGGGACAGTCCTGCGGTTGAAACCACGGAACTTCGATGAGGCTAAAATATCTGGAAATAATGGAGCGTATCGGAAATGTCAGATACGGTCTGGCCAAGCCACACCGGTCCCGATCCGCCACATGACGAACAAGTCAATAGATGCCCAGTTAAGAGCAAAACGGAATCGAAGACCGGTTAGAGCGTAGGCAAAACAATCGTCCTGATTGAAAAAGATCGTAACATGTAAAGGGACACGAAAGTCAGGACTAGTGTAGAATTGCAACGGTCGGCTGCAAAGGGTCAGTTGCAGAGAAGGTCAAAATCACTCGTTGCGCGCCTGGAGAGCCAGAGCAACCAATGTGGGACGAACATCTCCGGGTTTGCTCAACGGCTCTGCGAACCAAAGCCGTTCAATCCTGTCACCAGACACAAGGTCTATCCCTTCAGGATCAAGACAGGCAATCTTCCAGTTGGCGCTTTCGCCACCGCACAAGACTTCGGCGTAGAGTTTAATTGCGTCCCTGTGGTCTTCATTCATATGCGACACAGCACCAGCCTCCATGTCGGACCAACCATCAAGATCGTCGATGGGTGCAAGAAGATCTTCCTGTTGCAGCTCAAAAGCTTTTCCAAAACCTCCATTGAGGCTCGCCCGGCTCGGCTCCAAACGGAAAAAGGCAAAATCACCAAAGTCGACATAAAGCTCGGCCTTGGGATGGCGAGCCAGATACCGGCGCTTTATGCGTGCGTGAACAGGGCCTCCGCGCTCTATCGGAAGAGCATTGCAAAACAACGAAACTCTGGGATGAGCGAGTGGGTCGCCTTTTCCGGGTTCTCCGACCAGCAAAGAACAGGACGAATTGTTGCGAATGGCCGCAGTATGCCCTGACAACAGACTGGTCAAAATGACTGGTGTTCCATCAATATCTGTAGCAACAGCAACACGACTCGCCAAAGGGAGTCCGGTGTCGGCCTCGATCGCAGCCAATGCTCCGAATCTCGCGCACCGCATAAGATCCTTTGCCATTCGGCGCGCCTGATCATCGGTCGGACGGATCACCGATTTTGGTTCTTTTGCACCTTCGCCTTGCGTACTCACGACGACCTCCTGAACAGTTTGCTATCAGTCAATACAGATTGTTGCCTTGACTGGGGTCAACCCCACAACAGAATTCTGAACGTGAGATGAACGGGCATCTCAGAACCGGTTCAGCCCCTCTGTGTCATTGTCCCTTCATCAGCTACGCAGCCACGGTAAATCGGCGCGGGCCAATGGAGAGACACCAATGAACACCTTGAGCAAACGCCTTGTTGCCGCAGCCCTTTCAGGCGTCCTTATCCTACCGAACATCGCAACTGCAGAAGCAGGTTCCAGACACGGTTGGCGGGATCACCGCGGCGGCCACCACCATCATCACGGCAAACATCACAAACACAAGCGGCACAAAAACAACAACGCCGGCGCCGCTGTGGCTGCAGGCATCATCGGACTAGCTGCCGGAGCCATATTGCTCGGTGCGACCAGTCAGCCAAGCTATGCCGGACCACCTGCAACCTACTACCCACCGGCTCCAGCATACCCACCTGCGCCATATCCTGGCAGGATTCATGGAGCTGTTGGCTATCAGCCCTGGAGCCCTGCTTGGTACCAGTACTGTTCTTCCAAGTACCGGTCATTCAATCCATCCACCGGCACTTACACCACTTATAGCGGCGTGCAGAGGTTCTGCCAGTAAAAGCAGATCCAGTTCCAGAAGACCGCAACTTAGCCCCGTAGACTTGCGGCAGCGGACAACAGGTCAGCCGAACTGACCACTTGTTTGTTGCCGACTTCATTTTCATTGTTTACAGCGCAGGGCCTGACATACCAAACGGCAAAGTAGTGCCTTTCTAATCACACCAAATCACTGGCAGATCAGATAGGTGCAGTCCTTTCCGTGACACCCAATGTCCAGATGAAAGTGAGATTTGTGATTTGGATCTGCTTCTGGACCAAGAACCGTGGTAAATCGTTCGCAAGCCGATTTATGTATGGCCTTCAGAAACTCTCCTTCGGGAGTCTCGGCTCCCCAATCTTTTTCGATCGAAATCAAGGATCCATCGGTTAGCTGAAACCCGGAAAAGTCTATGGCCTTGCCCAGCGCGTGTTCGGATAACTTGCCATCAGGTTTGTTGTTCCTCCTTCGACACTGATAGCCGGGTCCGCTTCCCAGGCGCCGCACCTCCATACCCAGACGTTTTCTTGCTTCAGGGAGAACATCTTTCAAAAGCCAACCCGACAGAACTTGAGCGAATTCGCAACTCACCGTCACTGGCATTCGAAATGAAGCCGTCTCCTTTCCGCCATTCACTCCTGAAACAACTATCGGGTCAACGATGCCACAAGCGGCATCGCCATCCAAAGTTCCGTCTACAGGTGGCAGATGCTTGAAAATCAAACCTTCAATTTGGCAATCGGCGCTGTCGATCTTTTTAGGGACCTTTCTGGGAGCCAAAGGAACAGCAGTTGCCGGCTTTTGTGGTGGAGTATCGACCCCTTCAATGAATGCAGGCCTGTCGGTCGACTGTAGGGGTTTTACTGCAGGGATCGGCTCAGAAGAAACAGGAGATGAGATAAGTATTGCGCTGCTCGATAGCGCACACAAAAAAAAGACCGCTCTGAGCATCCAATTCCCCAAACTGGATCACACTTCCAATCTACTGATAATTGAATATTCGTCGGTCCGCGTCTATGGTTTCGCATTCTCAAATCGGACAGTCCAATGACACTTGAACTTTATTCAGCATATGTGCTCGCCACATTGATTGTGCTTGCTATTCCCGGACCGACGATCATGCTCGTCGTGAGCTATGCACTGACCCAGGGAAGAAAATCCGCCTTTGCGAGTGTAATCGGTGTCGGATTGGGTGATGCCACTGCGGCCACGGCTTCTCTTTTGGGTCTTGGGGCGATTCTCGCTGCCTCAGCTACGGCATTCACGGTACTCAAGTGGGTGGGGGCTGCGTACCTTGTCTGGTTGGGCATCAAGATGTGGCGAAGTCGGCCAACTGCTCTCGGCGTGCACCAGGTCGCATCTATACCTGCGCGCAAGATCTTTTGGCATGCTTACGTTGTCACATCGCTCAACCCAAAAGGCATTGTTTTTTTCATGGCCTTTTTGCCGCATTTTATAGCGTCCCAGGCTGCTGTCGCACCACAGCTTGTTCTTCTTGGTTCAACCTTCGTGGTTCTCGGCATATTGAATGCAGCTGTCTATGCTCTTGCCGCCGCGGCTATCGGGCAGAAGTTGAAAAGTCCATCGTTGCTGAGACTGGTAAACAAGGTTGGAGGCGGTTTTCTTATCTCCGCGGCCGCCATGACAGCAACATTGCAGCGGTCAACCGCTTAATGACCATCTGAGCACTCTACCGGCTAGCAGCAAATGGAATATTCTTTTTTGGCTGCGCTTCTTCCAGCGCAGCCTCTTCTTCGGCAGTTTTCAAACCGAAAGTTGCGCCGGACTTCTTCAATGTTTCAAGGGATCTTCGTGCGCCCTCTTCGCTTAACGCTGAGTACCGTTGAATGGCAGCATTGAGCTCAAGACCACCCAAACGGAGACGCCTCGCGCGCATTGTAAGAATATCCTTGTAGGCATCTGACGTAACGCCGTTGGCCTTGCATAAGATGATCAATGGTTTGTCGCTCGTGCTGAACAGAAGCTGCGAAACGGCAGCAGGGGGCAGACCGCTTAATTTGGCGAGCAACATTCCCAATTCCGCGGTTCGATCTGCACGGGCAAACATGGTGACTACGTTATCGATCTTTGCCTTCTTGTTGATGACATCCTTGATCAGCGTATTTGTCTCTTCACGCGCATCTTCCAGTTTCTGGGCTCTTGCCGCGACCTCGGTGGCTGCGCGTTCGGCCAAAAGTTGAACAAGCGTGTTGTCAGCGCCCAGCGCACCGACCCTGGCCCGAAGTTCTTCGGACAAGAAAGGCACAAGGTCACTGGCAGCCTTTTCCGGAAGGTCGGTTCGTTTGATCAGAGCAGCCTGAATGGCTTCGTCAGAGCGCGCCTTTTCAACCAGTTTCAAGAAAGAGGCTTCCTCGAATTCGGCACCCTTATTGCCGGCAACTTTGGTCAGAACCATCCAGTCACCGCGATCGACAAGTACCGTCGTGACGGCTTTGTCGACTGTTTTTCTAACCGCAATCGCGCCGAGATGCGCCATGGATGCAGTGGAAGCGATTTCAACAAGATCCTGCGAAGTCAGCGCCTGAGAATGTTCCAGAACCGGTCCCGCAACGGAAATCTTGTCCTTTGCCAATTTGACCATCAGCTCACGTGGAGCGTCGTCTTCGTGACATACTCGCTTGGCCAGAATCATCCGGGTTTCTTCTTCAAGCTGACCAAGAACTTTCAGAACGATATCCCCGAAAAGCAAACTGATTTGTTCATCCCGGTCGTCACCAGCGTCGACAAAAAGATCCGTAAGCGTCTTGATCAGGCCCTTTCGGCCCGATGGACTGGAATCCCTTGCCAGATCAGCTAGTTTCGCAAGATTAAACATCAACTCTCCGACGCGCAGATCGCGTTAATGTAAAAAATATCAAACGTCTCTTAACATTACGCTACTGGTGCCGTTGAGAGTTTGCTCAGATTTCAGGCAATTGCTTTGAAGCCGCTTTCAAGGCTCTAATCAGGCCCCTAAATGAGGGCATCGATTTTTTTTATGACCTCATTGGTGATTTTCACACCCTCAAAAGGACAAGAACGAGCCCCTGCTCTATCAATGCCTTACTTAATTTTTCACCAACGCTCACAACCATCGGACGTATTGCCACATTGCATTGCAGCACATTTTTTGCTTCGCTTCCTGGAAGCCGTGGCATAGTATCCAGCGGTCAAACTGAGGTAATCGGGAGCGGACAGATGACTATTGTACGAAACCTGAATGTGATTGCCTTCCTCGCAGCCTTTGCATTTTTGGCTGCAATTGTGGTTGGTGTTATCTGACCAACCCTGAAATTGTAAGTGGTTAGAGACCGCTGGTACGAAAGCGGATTTCTAATCCAGTTTTTACTTAAAGTGATAACCACGTCCATGGCCCGCCGCACCAGAAGGTGTCGGCCGGCAGTGGTTTTGCTTGCGCCAGTAAACACTAGCCAGTCCTAGACGGCGAAACGCCCGAAAAACCGGTCCGCGCAGCAGGAGCTCAATCGATTTTTCGGTACCACGAAAGCAATTCAAGATTGCAGGCATCAGATGACTGGTAGGGTCTGAGTGATTCAGCTTGCGTATTGGGGTTTACACAATCACATTTGTAAACTCAGAGAGTTCATACATCGGTTTTCGGAACCTATGGATCGACCAGTACCGAGTTCTCTAAACTCATCTCTTTTCCCGAAAGTTTCCAAAGCAGCAAAACACCGGCGATCGCTTTGTTCCGGAAGAATACCACCAGCCTATGCCGCAACGCCTCGAGTTAACCGATAGCGTGTTGAGAGCCTTCTGGAATACCTGATCAGTTTCATGATTGTTATGACCATCTGCGACAGCCTTAATGCAAAATCAAAGAAGTATGGAGCGTGAATTTGGACGAGACAGCCGAATTTGACGAACAATTCAATCTCCGAAAGAGACACCCCTTTGCCAGGTTTCACTTGCTCATGAACGAGTTTCAAAGTCATTTCGTCCAACGCGTGCAAAAGTGCCAACTAGACATTAGTTACGGAGACAGCCCGGGTCAGAAGATAGACATTTTTCCCGCCGCAAAGGTTGGCTCACCCGTGTTTGTTTTTATCCACGGAGGTTACTTTCGAGCACTCGACAAACGTCAGTACCGATACATGGCACAGCCCCTGGCAAAACTGGGTTACACGGTCGCACTGGTAAACTACGACCTCGCACCACAAGTGAAGGTGTCTGAAATCTGCCAGCAGGTCTTAAGGTCATTCCAGTGGATCCGAGACAATATCGACAAATGGAATGGCGATCCTCATCGGCTGGTTCTTTGCGGTCACTCGGTAGGTGCCTTTCTCGCGGCGAAAATATTGGAAGGCGAATGGCCTGGTGGCAGTGGCGTTGAAAAAGCCGTTTTACTCAGCGGTCTCTATGATCTGGGACCTATGAAACGGTCTTTTCTCAACCGAGACCTTCACTTGGATGACATTGATGTTGCCAACCTGAATGTACGACCGGCCGCTTTAAAAACACCTGCCAAAATTCTCGTTGCCGTTGGTAGTGACGAAACTGAACAGTTTGTCTCACAATCGTGCAGATACAGCCGAGATCTAGAAAATTTAAAATTTAACAATGACTTATGGATATTGGAAGGATTAAATCACTACACGATGTCGAGACTGCTTTCTCATAAGAACAGCCCGATTTTTGAGTGGGTTGGACGAGGCAACTAGCTCCGGCGCCGGACCTCCGCCCGGCACCGCCAATGTCTGCTTGCTCAAGCAGCAAGCTCCAGAGTTTGGGATAGCGCGGCTTCGCGGTTGGATGGGTCCAACATCAACTGATCTGCTGCTACTATCGTCACATCCGTTATGCCGATAAATCCGAGCACGTGTTTCAGATAGTTTGCGGCATAGTCGATTTCTGAACCGACCTTCGTCCCACCGGAAGCGACAATCACATACGCCTTTTTCCCTTCGAGGAGACCGACAGGTCCGGCCTCGGTGTAACGGAAGGTTTCGCGGGTGCGGGCAACCAGATCTATCCATGCCTTCAGGGTTGCGGGCACCGAGAAATTGTAGATCGGAGTGCCGATAACAATCGCATCAGCCGCCTTGAGCTCCCTGACGAGCATATCGGAGAGAGCCAGCTTTTCTTTTTGAAGTTCATTCCGCTCTGCGGGATCAGTAAAGTTTGCACCAACCCATTCTTCGTCCAGAAACGGCAACCCTTGAGAAACGTCCCTCTTGAGGACCTTTGATCCAGACACTTTATCTGCCAGTTTTGAAACAAGGGCTTCAGTCAGTTCGCGTGTTACCGAACCTGACTTTCGTGCCGAGGCATCAATATGAAGGATTGTTTTTGCGAGGGTGCTCATGGGGTGCTCCATCTATCTGCCGATCAATTACGGCGTCTTCTGTTCATTGATTTACAGATAGTATGGAGATATTGATCCAACTAGACGCATACTGGTGAACAGTGCGTTGATCAGAGTATCCGTAATTGCATTTTCCAGATGCGCTACACTTCGACGCTTCAAAACGTCTCGTAGTGGATTTGCGTTTCGGGCACGCCCAGATCTTCAAGATCTCCTTTCAACCCAGCCATGAATGCTGCTGGCCCACAGACGAAATAGTGTGCGTCAGCCCGATCCACGATTTGCAAAGTGAGCCCGGCCGAAATCCGACCCTCTTCATCGTAATCCTGTCCTTGAATATCTGCTTCCAGCGGGCGGCTATACATCGTTCGCAGTTCAATGTTCGGGTTGATTTTCGCAAGCATTTTGACCTCTGTACGAAACGGGTGATGATCCCCGTTACGAGCACCGTGGATAAACCAGACAGCGCGGGTGTCTTGCTCGAGAGCTACCTTGTGCAAAATGCTCAGCATAGGAGTTACTCCAATTCCAGCGCTAACAAGCACAAGAGGACATTCAGCACACGTCATCATGAAATCACCCGCAGGCTTGCGGCTTTCGACAATCGAACCGACTTGCAGGCCGTCATGCAGATAATTGGAGGCCAGACCGTCCTTCTCGCGTTTTACAGAGATTCTGTACCGGGTGTCTTCAGGAGAACTGGACAAAGAGTAAGTCCGTTCAACCTTGTTGGCTTGATCTGGAATGCCGAGTTCTATCGGCAAATGCTGACCCGCTTCAAACGGCGCTAGATCACCTCCGTCTCGCGCTTCAAATACCAATGACATTACATCGGCACTTTCTTGCCTTTTCTCGATCAAGCGAAGGGAGCGCGCGGAATCTGCATCTTCTTGCCAGCGAAGCCTCAAAGCTGAGGATAGCTCGACGGTTTCTTCAATCTCCAGCGTAACAAGTTGTCGGGCACCAGGGATCTGACTTACGATGTCCGAACTCCAATCAATCACAGCCTTCCCGGTGAGTTGCAACAGGCTACCGCTCGAGAAGTCCAGAAAAAGAAAACCAGCTCTCGGGTCCAGCGATAAATTTCCCAGAGTGTTGTAATGATTGTTGCCGGCATAATCCGGAAACCTGATCCGGCGATCGTCTAAAATCTCGACAAATCCACGCTCCCCTCCACGATGAGAAACATCCATTCCAAAGGCTGGATTGGTCCCTTCACCACGATATCCGCTGGCAATAAAGAATGTATCCGCCGAACCAATCCAGGTTTTCTGGAAGGCCGTTAATTCTCGCCCCCTCGACACTGTGGAGGTTGGCTTTGCAGATAGCCTCCAGAACTTGCGCTCACGGATGTATTGCGGACAGTTGCCAAACGACTGTTCAACAGCGAAAGCGATTGAATCACCGCTGTTCTTCTCAACGCGCCCGTTCACGCGGTTACGTCGGCGAGTTGCCAACTCAATACCAAGAATGCCGATATCAGCTTCTTCAACAAATGCAGCTTCGAGCGCATCTCCCTTCATGGGAACACTCCCAATGGTTAGCCTGTTGGCCTCCGGCGATGTGACGAAGCCTTCTTCACCTTCCAATAGAGTTGCCCAAGGCCGACCGTTCTCATCGCGAGCAGACACGATCAGAAAAGGTTGCGCTGCATAGAACTCACGGTGCTGTGCCGGCATGTAATCGCGAATGACCTTGCGCGCCCAAGTCTCGATTTCTTCTGCGCCTTTTCTTTTCTGGACTTGGCGCTCGCCTTCATGAAACGGCGACAGAACATTGTCGCCGACGATACGAAAAACAGTCTCAACCATCTGCAATTCCTCGTCGATCTGCGCTCATTATGTCCTTCTGGAAAACTTAAACGCGTCGTAACCCAACCTGTCGACCGGTCATGACCGAGCCGTATCCCCCCAACCAATGACTCGCCGTTTTGCATCAAAAGGTTGCTCGTTGCTTCGCGCGATGCCAGCAGGAGTGTCGCCTGTTTAATCACGAACAAATGCGAGACAGATCTTTACGTTGGCCCTTTGTTGATTTCCCACCGCAGCGCCAGTCACCTTACTCTCCGCATGTGTTTCAAGACCTGGTTCCCGATCAGCCTGAGAGGTGCCGTGGCACCTCCCGCAGAGGCCGATCGGAATGCAATCACGTGAGTGTCGGGAATGTACGCCTGATGGAAACAATCAGGCAGCGAGACCAACCCCTGTCGCCTGCATGGGCACGAAGCCCTGAAGGGCCTCGATGCGCTCCAGTAATCCTCGGATGTTAGGATACGCTTCAAGCGAAACGTTTCCTTCCGGGGCGTGTGCGGTATAGCTGTAAATCGCGACGTCAGCGATTGATGGCCGTTTTCCAACCAGCCATGCCCGTCCCTTCAAATGTGCTTCAAGCAATTCGAAGGCTTTTCCTGCAATTTCCTTTGCCCGATCTGCATCAAGTGGGGCTCCAAAGACGGTGATGAGGCGTGCAGCTGCTGGACCGTTTGCGAGTTCACCCGCTGCCAGAGAAAGAAACTTCTGGATTTCGGCCTCTGTCACCGGATCCGTCGGAAGCCAATCGGGCGCATACTTGCGTGCGAGATAGACGAGAATGGCATTTGAATCAGCAATAGCGGCCTCACCATCCTGAACAACAGGTACTTTCCCAGCCGGATTGAGTGTCAGGAAGGGTGATTGCTTGTGTTCGCCCGCCAGGAGATCCACATCAACTAGTTCATAATTGACGCCGGCCAGGCTCGCAAACAGCTCAACACGGTGGCAGTGACCGGACAAAGGATGACGGTGAATAAGAATGGCATTCGACATTGCGGTTTCCTTCGATCTGAAGCTCTCGCGAATTCCGGATCTCGTGTGTCCGGCTCGCTCACTGCAATATGCACACTCCTCAATTGGATATAATAACCCAATACATTCAATTATTATGTACATTTTGTGGACAGTTAAACTGAACGACAATCGAAAGGAACCCCTTGGACAAGTTCGAAACGATGCGAGCATTCATAGCTGTTGCGCGGGAAAGCTCGTTCACAGGCGCTGGACGCAGGCTCGGGATTTCAACAAAACTCGTCAGCAAATACGTACAGCAGCTTGAAAGCCAGTTGCAGACGCAACTCTTCAACCGCACGACTCGCAGTGTTTCTCTGACAGATGTCGGAGCTGCCTATCTGGAACGGTGTCGACCAATCGTAGAGCAAGTTGACGAGCTGGAGGCACTCGTTCGCGAGCGTCAGGGAGCTTTGGCCGGTCCAATCAGGATCACCGCACCGACAGGTTTTGGCAGCACGCGTTTGACCCAGGCACTGATCCCCTTTTTGCGTCAGAACCGAGAAGTCGAGCTGGACATGAAACTTACCGACAACAGAGTTGCCATCGTCGAGGAAGGATTCGACCTGGCTATACGAATTGGAGCGCTTCAGGATTCAACGTTGATCGCACGAAAACTCTCTGTGATGCCTTTGGTTCTTTGCGCTTCACCTGAGTACCTTGAACGTCATGGTCACCCTCAGGATCCCAGGGCACTTTCCACTCACGCCTGTCTCGTTGACAACAACCAGCGGGAAGTCAACGTCTGGCGCTTTAAGTCAGTCCAACAGGAACACGTCGTCAGGCTCAATGGGGCCATTCAAACCAACTCGCCGGGCGCACTCGCTCAAATGGCGATCGGCGGATTGGGGATCGCGCGATCTCCCCTCTACGCTGTGGAAGCCGCGCTGAATTCCGGCCATTTGGTACACGTCTTGCCGGATTACAAAACAGATGTCTTTGGCCTGTATGCTTTGTATCCGCCCAACAGGCATTTAACTCGCCGTGTTCGTGCGCTTATCGACTTTCTTGCGACCGAGTTGGGGCAACAAGACTAAAGCCTCGGACCGGAGGCAACACCACACGACAACAATTTATCAAACAAGTCGTTGTGAGGTGTCGTGCTCCGTCCAGCAGATCAAGCCCTTTGCCCGACAAACCGACCTGCGCCATCCGGCAAGGAAAGGCGTGCGTGGTCGTTTGCGAAGGCAGTGAGCCTGTCGGCGACCTCCTGTCCCGGCAGCGAGCTGGAGCGGGTCTTCAGATCCACATGCAGCAGCAGCGTCTCGACCGTGGCCGCCACCTGTCCCCCGGCACCTTTCAGGAAGTGGAAGAGCT
>JBCCVB010000146.1:0-17646 GCA_039195965.1 Pseudomonadota bacterium | reverse complement strand
GCCGAGCGTTCTGGCCGTTTCAAAGTCGATTTTCTCCGGGCGGTTTTCTTGCGCCGGTTCAAAGGACCAGAAATAGGCCGCCAACGATCCGAATTCCGCCTTCAGTTCAAGCGCTCTCTTGGCATTATTGATGGTCGATTCGATCTTCTTGCGGTGACGCACGATAACGCTGTCATTTTGACATCGTTCGACATCCGCCTCAGTGAACCTGGCAACCTTCTCGAACTCAAAATTCGCAAAAGCCGCCCGGAACCCTTCCCGTTTGCGCAGGATCGTCAGCCAGGAAAGGCCTGACTGAAAGCCTTCCAGACAGATTTTCTCAAAAAGCCGCCTGTCTTCATCGACCGGCCATCCCCATTCGGTGTCGTGGTACTTCTGGTAATCGTCCAGTCCCCCGTGCCACCAGCAGCGCTGGTTGCCGTCATCCCCTTCAAGCAATCCGGTTACCGGATCCCGTTCGCGCTTCACGCCTTGTTGCGATTGCTGATCAGCCATACCCACACCTAATATTCACTATTTGTTCTCATGTGTAACCATGAAGTGCGCATGGCACAAGGGCCCGATGACCACCAAAATCTGATCATCCAATCGGCAGCTACAAACAGTTCGGGTCCCGGGTCTCATCTGCGCTGGGTCCGGGATGAGTGACAGAAACCCAATGAAGAAAACAAAAAACCCGGCTTGAAGCCGGGTTCTTTCGATTGGCTGTAGAGTGCCTCAGGCGAACAGGACGTCAGGCGAACAAGGCGTCAATGTCGTCCTGGGTGGCGACATCCGTGTCGCTTTCCAGAGCCGGACCGTTGAGGAGCGCCGCGTCGCCTTCCTTGAACTCGCGTTCTTCGACTGTGATTTCCTTGAAGGTTTCAATTCCACCCCAGATATCCATCATCTGAATGATGCGGTCTTCAACGAAACGCAAAGTCGAAACGACTTTGGTGATGCGCTGTCCTGTCAGATCCTGGAAGTTACAGGCTTCAAAGATCTGAACCACCTTGTCCTGAATGTCGCCAGCCAGTTCGGCATCCTGATCCTTCAATCGTGCGGACAGAGTGTTTGCCGTTTCGTCGATAAATTCAGCAGCTGACAGAATCGATTCGGTAGCACCTTCCGTTCCATCAACAACCGCGTCGAGCTCGTTGGTAACGCGAGTCATTTCCTCGCCTTCCGCGCCGGTTGTGTGATGCAGGGTCGCTATTTCCTTTTTGGTCTGAGCGATCGCCTCGTAGATGGCGTCCAACTCGACCTTCAGCTTCGCAGCCTCGGACAGTTCCTTGCGAAACTCGGCCATGAACTTTTCGCTCATGGCTTGCGGATCGATCGCGTTTTGCTGCTGATCCGGTCCACTTCCGATCAGCGACCTCAAGCTTGAAATTTCTGCCAGTACTTCCTGGTGGCGGCGTTCTTCTGCAAAGGCGGGGTCATCGTTTGCCCCATTACTCATACGTATCAAGCTTTCCGCTCGAAAAGATCGTTTCACCGCGGCCATGCTTACTCCCGTCCCTTGCCCCTGCAGGTGCATTTGAATCGCAATATGACCCTCTTATAGCTTGGGAAGTTTAAAGAATTGTTTTTCCGCCGACTGTTGGAAGTGACAAGAAATTTACTCTCGTGGTAACGGTTTATTGGCTTACTCTGGGAGATAGCTTGGCAACGTTTCGCAAACTGGTTCAAAGGAACAAGGCGCATGAAAATCAGACCGATATGGTTGCCAATGGCGTTTTGACCTATATGGATAGCATGCGTTTTTTTCTGACTTTTGTTCTTTTTTCTCTATTTCTCGTTGCCTCGCCAGTACGTGCGGCAAGCCAGACATTCTCGACCGAAGAACTTCTGCAGGGTTTTGAAAGAACCGTGTTCGGTCTAGAGTACCGCAGCTGGAGCTGGCGGCCTTATATGGTCAAGAAATTCACGAAGCCGGTGATTTTTTACGTTCACAACCTCTCCGCTCGAAATCGGAAATCGATTGTTCACCGCTTTGTTCGCGAGATCGACAGGCGGGTCGGTGGGTTGAAAGCGACTGTCACCAACGATCCTGCGGCTGCCAATTTCGAAGTCTACGTCGTCGATCGAGCGCAATATGTCCCGGTGGTGAAGAAAGACATCTACAAGAACGACCGGGCAAAGGTGCCTGGACGATGCCTTGTGCGCGTTGTTTCGGGCCGGAAGGGAATCAAACGCTCTTCAGCGGTGATTGTTTCTGACGAAGGCGAATTCCTGTTCAAGCGCTGCCTCGTGGAGGAAATTCTGCAAGGCCTCGGACCGATGAATGACGACGAGCGCCTGACCCATTCCGTCTTTAACGATTCCTCGCGCCACAGCCGGTTTACAGTGTTCGACCAGATCATTTTGAACATGCTTTACGATCCACGGATCAAACCCGGCATGTCGAAAAAGCAGATTGAGCCGATCCTGCCGCTGGTGGTGCGCGATGCACGAAGACGGGTGCGTTAACCAAGGAATCGCAGAAAGTTCAAGGATTCCAATTCGTGGAATTGGCGGGCTCCGGCACATCCGCCAATGAACAAGATTCCATTAAACCTGTTTTTCAAGAAAGAGCTAACCATAGGAAACAATTACTAAAATTCTACGCTCTTGATTCACTTTTGGCAGAGCCTGCACACTTATTCTTCTTGGCAAATGCGTTGAGCGGCAGTCCAGAACAGACTGCTGAACGTGGTCGATGACAAGTTTAAGAGTGCTGCCATGTTCTTTAAAAGTAATCTACGACAGAATTTCTTGCTCCTTGCCGGTGCAATGATCATCGGTACTGCCATTTCGGGAACGCCCGCCTCTGCAGGACAGGTTGCTCCGCCACCCTTGGTGCTCAGCCCGAACCTCACAGAGCCTTGGGTGCTGCAATTGCAGCCAAAAGTTAACCGGAGAGTCGCTGCACCCGTGCAGCGCCGTCAGGTACAGCAGCCCCAGGCACGGCGGGTAAACTGGTGGTCTCCACGTCAGCAGCCGGTGCGACAGCAGGCAAAACCGCAGCGGCAGAGCCGGCAGGTTGCTCCGCAGTTTCTGCCGACCGTCGTCGACTACAATGGCTCTCACAGACCAGGCTCCATCGTGATCGATACAAACGCCAGATATCTTTATCTGGTTCAAAAGGACGGCACGGCCCGGCGCTATGGTGTCGGTGTCGGCAAGCCGGGATTCGAGTGGGCCGGAACGCACAAAGTAACGCGCAAAGCCGAATGGCCGGACTGGCGTCCGCCCGCAGCAATGCGCAAACGCCGGCCAGACCTTCCCGCCTTCATGGCAGGAGGGCCGGAAAACCCACTCGGCGCACGTGCTCTTTATCTCGGCTCGACCCTTTATCGTATTCACGGTTCCAACCAGCCATGGACTATCGGACACGCGGTATCATCGGGCTGCATCCGAATGCGCAATGAAGACGTGATGGACCTTTATGAGCGCGTCAAGGTTGGCACGACGGTCTACGTAATCTGATTTTCGGCAATGCGCCGCGCCACCGCGGCAAGATGCTTCCAACGCGCGGTACAGCCGCGCGTTGTCTTTTGGCCGACAACTCACCCTTGCGCCGTTGGCGGTTTCTCTGCAGTTTAGTTCCCGGATTGATCGAATCCCTCTGTTTTCGCTCTTGTTTCCAGGCCGGATATTAATGTCAGGACGCTCCGACATCATTTCTCCCAAATCAGATGCCGCCTATTTTCTGAAGGCTGCACTGGTTGGCATTCTTGTGGGAGGTCTGGCAACCGGGTTTCATGCAGGCCTGGAATTCCTGTTCGCTCAATATGCAGCTCTCAGAAGCGCTGTCGGCTCAGGTGTCCTGCCCTATCTGATTTCCATCGCGATTTCGTCGATCTGCGTCGCGGCTGCCTTTCTCCTCGTTCAACGAGTTGCTCCCGAGGCAGCAGGCAGCGGCATCCAGGAAATCGAGGGGGCCATGGAAGACAAGAGACCGGTGCACTGGGCAAGTGTTCTGGTGGCAAAGTTCTTCGGAGGTCTTCTGGCTCTCGGCTCCGGTCTCGTGCTCGGGCGTGAAGGGCCGACGATCCATATGGGCGCAATGACGGCCGAAGCACTCGCGAAATCACACAAGATTACCTCAGCAGATCACAAGGGCCTTCTTGCGGCCGGTGCAGCTGCAGGTCTTGCTGCCGCATTCAACGCCCCACTGGCAGCCATATTGTTCATTGTCGAAGAAACACGCCGGCAATTTCCATTCGGCTATCGCACCTACATGGCCGTCATCATTGCCTCGATACTGAGCGCCGCAGTCACCGAGCAGCTGACCCACACCGGACCGCTGTTGGTCGTGGACGTTTCCTACATTCCGGTCTGGAGCTATTTCATACTCGGTTTCCTCGGCATCGTGCTTGGCGGTCTCGGCGTCTTCTTCAATTGGGCGCTGATTGCCGTCATGGATCAGTTCCAGAAAATCCCCAAGGGTTTGCGTTGGCTGCCGGCTCTCGTGATCGGCGGCGTGACAGGTGTCCTGTTGAACGCGTTTCCTGATGCGACAGGGGGCGGCGAAGACCTGGTGCATCACCTGATAGTCAGTGAATACGGGATCATTGCTCTGGTCGTCCTGACGCTTCTGCGTTTCAGCGGCGTCCTGTTTTCCTACGCCTCCGGCGTGCCGGGAGGCATTTTTGCCCCGATGCTCTCCATCGCAACCTGCGCGGGCCTGGCATTCGGCGTTGCCGCCGTTGAAACGCTTCCAGTTGAAATGGACTTCAGGGCAGCCTGCGCTGTCGCCGCCATGGGTGGCTTTTTCGCAGCTTCGGTGCGTGCACCGCTCGTCGGCGTCGTGCTTGTGATGGAACTGACCGGAGCCTATGCGCTGATCATGCCTGTTCTGGTGACTTGCACCACAGCCTCACTGACGGCGCACCATCTGGGCGGAAGGCCGATTTACGAGGAACTCCTGGAACGCACCTTGCGTTTGGCAGGTGAACCACCCGACTGCGAACCGGACAAGACACCCGTTCAGCTTGGTACCCGGGAAACCTGACAGGACAGACTGCATGCCAGCGACCTGTCCTTGGCGCAATGAAGTTGGTCCTGCCGGAAAACTGATCAGGCGTTTTGGTTTGTCCGCTGACTTGAGACTGCGCTTCTGACCGCGCGTCTCGGCAACCCATGCTGCAAGGAACATGCTGAGTGGGTGACGGCCGTCTATTGCAGGATACAAGTAGATTGCCGCGGTTCGCTGCACTGCTCAGCCAACCTGAATGGCAGATAAACACCTCGATCAGGACCGGTTCAATCTGAGAAAAGCAATATGTCTTCCCGTGGGCCGACAAACCCTTTTGAGGATTTTATTGATGCTTAAGACGATTACCAAAACAACCATTTTAGCAGCAGCCATTGCAGGCATCGCGACCAGCGCAACCGCCAAGGACTGGATTGAAAAGGTGCAGGTCAAGCGGGATGGAATCGATGTAATTCCGATTGAAGTTACCGCCAACGCGTCCAATTACAAGGCGATCAAGACCAAGTCCCACCGGTTCCTGCTGCGCCTTTACGGCAAGGCGACGAAAGGTGAGCGAATTGTCGCCATGAAGGTCGGGTCATTCAAGAATGTTCTTTACTTTGAGGCCGATGGCGCATTGTGGAGCAAGAGCTTTCAGAACCGTGATGTCGGTTCCGGTTCCAAGCGGTCCGTCTCGATATCCTACAAGCCGGTCATTCAACTCAAGAAGGTGCGTTGGCAAGGCTGGAACCCGCAACAGGCCTGCTCGATCAATCTGGACAAGAAAATCAAATCCGGCATGAAGAAGAAGGACGCCCTCGCCAAGACCTGGACGGTCTCTGCAAAGGCCTATTTCGAACTGGACGCCGTGGCCGCTCGAAAGAACAAGGCGAAAAACGGCAAGTGGAACATGCACAACACAACGAACCAGCGCGGTGGATATGGTTACGACGTCACGGTCAAATGCCTGCCGGCGAGTTGATTGTTCAACGAGCTGAAACCCGGTAACACCCAGTGTCCGCTCGCGCCGTTTCGTGAGCGGACACTGGTGCTTTGAAGACCGTATCTCTCAGAACATCCAGGTTTGGGGATCGGGCACCGCTTCGTTTCGCGCATCAAGCTGCAGTCCCTTGATGCAGCGAATTATGGCCCAGATCGCGGTCGCCAGCAGCACGAATATGCCGATGAAGACAAACATCAATACCACTCCGATCACGCTGAAAAGAATGCCGATCCAGAATGTCCGGATCTGAAAGGTGTAGTGCGAATCGACCCAGCTCGCACTCCTGCCCCTGTTAAGATAAGCGAAGATTACGCCGATCAGAGACGTGAAGCCGATCAAAAGACTGACGAGATAAAGAATGTAAACGAGGGTGACGTTCTTGCCACCGGGTTCCAAATAACCTGTAACTTCGGATTGCTGTTCCATTACCGCGCTCCCAAAGAATGCGTATTGAACGTAATCTGGAAAGACTACACGCCGGAAATCATTCGTCCAGCGTTGAACCCGCCATAAGGATCGAACAGCCCCTTCAGGCACTCAGATAAAGTCGCAAGAGGCCGGGCTTTACAGGAAAGAGCTGTCTACGCGACGGAACGGCGTCGCCTCCCGCTCCCGTCAGCTCCGTTCCGATCTCAAAGAACAGCCTTTCAGCCATTTCCTTTGTCAGAAGCTTCGCTGCATCAGAACTTTCAATTCCGGTCGGGCACGCTCAGGTCCAAGAGGTTCAGTTCAGCAACCGGCTTCTCGAGCAAACGGAACCTCCTCGTTTTTCTAGGTATGATCCACCTGGCTTGCTCAGTCGTAGCAAGTGCTGATAGATCATCGCTTTCCTGAAAAACGGCATGTTTCGAGCTCAGGAAAACGTTCGGAAAATAGTTGTTGTTGTCTTTCTGAGAGATGGAAAATGAGCAATCTGACGGACATGGAAATCTTCGCCCGGGTGGTCAGCGCGGGCAGCATGTCAGCAGCCGGACGTGAAATGAACCTGTCTCCCGCCGTCGTTTCAAAGCGAATCAGGCGACTTGAAGAAAAACTGGGCACGCGGCTCTTGCAACGAACCACCCGTCAGATCGCGATGACGGAAGCGGGACAAGGCTTTTATGAACGTGTAATCGCAATCCTTGCTTCCGTGGAAGAAGCTGAATCTTTCGTATCGCGAGGTTCCGCAAAGGCGCGAGGCAACCTCAGAGTGGCTGTTCCCACGTCCTTCGGCCGAATGCATATCGCTCCTCATCTTGGAAAGTTTCTATCTGAAAACCCCGATCTTTCGGTGAATCTCGACCTCTCCGACGATTTTGTAGACATTGTCGGTGATGGCTATGACCTAGCGATCCGGATTGCCGAACTTTCAGATTCCAGCCTTGTTGCCCGTCGTCTTGCGCCTGTGCACCGGATCCTGTGCGCAAGTCCCGAATACCTGCAAAAGCATGGCGTTCCGGAGAGCATTGACGACCTGACGCACAATCACGTCACGATCGCGGCGACCAATCAGGACCCCTGGCGCCTCGCCGGCCCGGAAGGTATCGAAACCGTGCGCACGCAGGCACCGCTGAAAACCAACTCGAACGAAGTGGTTCGCGAGTGTCTGTTGGCAGGTGTCGGCATTGCCCTTCGCTCAACCTGGGATATCGGACCTGAGCTACGCGAAGGGAAACTTCAGATCCTGCTGCCGCAATACCGGGCGTCCAAAGATGTTGGTCTATACGCGGTTTATCCGAGCCGTCAGTTCCTTCCGGCAAAAGTGCGCGTGTTCATCGACTTCCTTGCCAGTCTTTACGGGTCGTCCCCCTATTGGGACACTGGCCTGGAAGACTGGCTTCGTCTGCCAAGCAACGCAAGAGCAGGTTGAGCAGTTAAACTACTCCCTTTTTAAGAGCGTCGCCCGGTGTTGCAACTCACACAGATGCGACCGCGCGTCACTTGCATCCGGAACGGACATCCTGTTCTCTAACGACGGGTTTAACGCACCCGAAATGAGGGAGACACATATGCAGCGATTGCTGACAATCGCCGGAACCGCGATTCTGGCCATGACCCTGCAGGCGAGCGCCGAAGGCGACCTCGCCAAGGGCGAAAAAGTGTTCAAGAAATGTGCCGCCTGCCACGCTGTTGGCGAAAATGCCAAGAACAAAGTCGGCCCGCAGCTCAACGGCGTTGTGGACCGTCCCTGGGGTAAGGTGGAAGGCTACAAGTATTCCAAGGCCCTGATTGAGCAAGGCGATGGTCAGGTTTGGGATGCCGAAAACCTCGACATTTACCTGACCAAGCCGAAAAACCTCATCAAGAAGGGCAAAATGGCATTTGCCGGACTGCGTAAGGAAGACGACCGTATCAACGTGATCGCTTACCTGGCACAGTTCAACGAAGACGGCACAACCAAGTAAGCCGTATGGGCATCAAAAACAGAGGCCGGGTTTCCCCGGCCTTTTTTGTTCAGTGCTCACCGTGATGCTGGCGGATACGGCGAACCATCCACCAGATCAGCAACACGACAAACGGCACGGCAATACCGGTCATGATGTTTGCGTCCGGCAGCGGCAACCCGGTTTGCTTGCTGGCCTTGGCCAAATATGAAATCAAGCCGACGACATAGTAACTCACCGCGGCAACCGACAATCCTTCAACGGTTTGCTGCAGCCTCAGCTGCAGGCGCGCGCGGCGATTCATGGACTGAAGCAAGCTGCGGTTCTGCTGTTCCAGCTCCACATCGACCCTGGTGCGAAGCAAGGTGGTGGCACGTGCCAGCTTGCGAGACAGCATTGCCTGTCTGTCCTCAATGGCCTGACAGGTGCGCATGGCCGGTGACAGCCTTCGCGCCAGAAACGAGGCGATTGAAAGCTCACCGGGCGCAGCTTCCTCCCGAAGCGTTTCAAACCGGGCCTTGACGATCTGATGATAGGCCCTGCTCGCTCCAAAGCGGAATGTGCTGGCAGTTGCTCCGGCTTCCAACGCCGCAGCGAGCGCCGACAGCTTGTCCAACAGTTCCTGATTGGCACCGAGCGCGGATGTATCCTTCATCTGACCGGTGAGTTCCGCCAACTGGATTTCAAACCGCCTGATTTCCGGCTGCAGGCGGGTTGCCTCGAACAAGCCGAGCATGGCGAGCGTCCGATAGGTCTCAACTTCCAGCAGTCGCTGTACGACCGCACCGGACTGCACATCACTCAGGTGATGGTTAAACAGGAGAAACCGCGTCAGACCGTCACCATCCTGCCGGAAGTCCGTCGCCACCATGGCGGCACCGTCTTCCAGGTTGGAAACGGTCAGGCTGCTCACATCAAAGTGGCTACGCCAGTCCTCGCCCAGCTCCGGTTCCCGCAATTCCAGCCTGGCGGCCACCAGCAGGTCTCCCGGAGCGCGAAAGGCGGCCCCAAAGGGGTGAGCCGCAGGAATCTTTCCGAAAATCTCATTGGGATTGGCAGCGCCGTCCCAAGTGTAGGTGGTGAACTCCGCATGCTGTTCCCAGCTCAATGTTCCACCGCCAAAGGAAAGCGTATGATGCCTTGTCCCGTGCGCCGGTCCCTGGGTACCGCGCGAAATGCAGTACTCCGCAAGCCATTCCTGATCCTTGGCCGCTTCTTCCGCGTTGGTCAGAAAGGCGTAGTGAAGGATTGTGCGCGGACTCAAGATTGGCCGAAAGGGACGGGCATGCACCTCGCCCAAGACCCTCTCGCGCAATGGCGACGTTCGGAATGAGGGAAAAGACGATCCGTTTTCAGACCCCTGCGCCACGTTCAAAGTCCCGTCCTGATGAAATGCCCCAAGCCGACACCTTGCCCTTAAGGAAACCATTAGACAAAGGTCGAATGCACGATTGCGACGAAAGTTCGCAGGCGCGGCAATCACGCAACATTAAATTGGACAATAAATTTGACCAATTTTGATTTTGGGACTATTTTGCCGCGCAAAGAGAGGAAACGGACAACGTGTTTCAGCCCGTCGATCACCAGAAAACGGCCGATGCCGCAGTCGAGCAAATTGAGAATCTGATCCTGAAAGGCGTGCTGCAATCAGGAGACCGGTTGCCGTCTGAAAGGGATCTGGCCGAGCAGATGAAGGTGTCCCGACCGGTTTTGAGAGATGCGCTCAAAACCCTTGAGGAACGAGACCTGATAGAGGCACGTCGAGGTGGTGGCACTTTTGTCTGTGATCTCATCGGCCCCATCTTTTCCGAAGCCGTGGTGCAGCTGATCGCCCGCCACCCGTCAGCGATCAGCGACTATTTCGAGTTCCGCCGTGGCATTGAAGGGCAAGCCGCCTCACAGGCAGCCGTAAGGGCGGCCCCATCCGACATTGCGCGCCTGTCGGAAATTATCGATCAGATGCAAGCGGCCCACGAAATCGCCGACCTTCATACGGAAAGCCGGCTTGATGTGGCGTTTCACCATGCGGTTGGAGAAGCGGCCCACAATGTGGTGATGCTGCACACGCTGCGCTCCTGCTACAGGCTGCTTGAAAACGGTGTTTTCTATAATCGTGGACGTCTGTACGACCATCCGACGGCACGCACCGAGCTGCTGCAGCAGCACAAGGCAATCGCCGATGCCATACGCGACGGCGATCCCGTCAGCGCAAAACGCTATTCCGAAGAGCACATTGACTATGTGCGCGCCACGTTAGCCGAAGCAGAGCAACTGGACCAACGCGAACAGCTGGCCGGATTGCGACGCTCGAAATCCAACAAACCCGCCCCTCGTTCGTGACGCCCCAGGAGGACCATTCAATGACTGTTGTGACCGATGTCGCCGACCTGCAGACACTGGCAAAACGCCGGGTTCCGAAAATGTTTTATGACTACGCCGATACAGGGTCATGGACGCAAAGCACTTATCGGGAAAACGAAGCTGCTCTCCAGCGCCAGAAGCTTCGTCAACGGGTCGCCCGCAACATCGACAACCGTTCGCTCAGGACAACCATGATCGGTCAGGATATCACCATGCCCGTCGCGCTTGCCCCAGTCGGCCTGACAGGAATGCAGCACGCGGATGGAGAGATCCTTGCGGCACAGGCGGCAGAGGAATTCGGCGTCCCATTCACGCTTTCAACGATGAGTGTGTGTTCGATCGAGGATGTTGCTGAAAACACCAAGAACCCGTTCTGGTTTCAGCTTTACGTCATGCGGGATCGTGGATTTTCCGAAGGTCTGATGCAGCGGGCGCACACTGCCGGCTGTTCCGCCTTGGTACTGACGCTTGACCTGCAGGTGCTCGGACAGCGTCACCAGGATCTCAAGAATGGTCTCAGCACACCGCCCAAGCCCAAGCCGCACGTCCTTGTCGATCTTGCCTTCAAGCCGCGCTGGTGCTGGAACATGCTGCAGACCAAGCGCCGCGAATTCGGCAATATCCATGGCCATGTCTCCGGCGTCGAAGACATGTCCTCCCTCGCGGAATGGACAGCAAGCCAATTCGATCCAACGTTGGACTGGTCATCAGTCGAATGGGTCAAGAAACACTGGGACCGCAAATTGATCCTCAAGGGCATCAACGATGTCGAAGACGCAAAGATCGCTGCAGAACTCGGGGCAGACGCGATTGTCGTTTCCAACCATGGCGGTCGGCAGCTGGACGGCGCACTGGCTTCCTACGACGTGCTGGGCGATATCGTCGATGCGGTCGGCGACAAGATCGAAGTGCACTTTGATGGCGGCATACGTTCTGGCCAGGACGTCTTCCGGGCTGTCGCGATGGGTGCCCACAGCACCTATATCGGTCGTGCCTTCATCTATGGGCTTGGGGCCATGGGCAAGCCAGGCGTTGCCAAGGTTCTGGACATCATGCGCAAGGAACTGGACGTGACCATGGGCCTGTGCGGTGAAACCGACATCGCAAAGGTCGGTCGTCACAATCTGGTTCTATAGATCGGTTTTCAGCAAAGCTTCTGACGTGCGATCCTTGCGGGACTGACCCCAACTCTGGCCTTCATGATCGCCGTCATGTGACTTTGTGAAGAAAATCCCGAGTGACAGGCAATGTCAGCAAGTGGCAGATCTGTTTCCATGATCAGCTGCCGCGCCTTTTTGATGCGCCTGCTCAGCACGTAGTCATAAGGTGTCTGCCCACAAAACGCGGAGAAAGCCCTGCTCAGGAAACTTGCAGATAAGCCAATTTTCTTTGCGAGCCCGGCGACCGTCAGATTGCCGTCAAGGTTTTCGTCAATTGCATCCGTGATCCGATTGAATCGTGCCTGTGTCATCCATCTTGCGGCCTTTTTACGACGTGGCGGTGTTAACTGAGCCGCCTTGCACAATCTGGAAACCACCGCTTCAACCGTCAACGCATCCGGCAGCGCCCCGCCAAGCACCCATCCCCGCAAATGGCAGGCGGCGGCGTTCGCTTCCGGATTTTGAATGTTGGTGGCATAGGTATCGGCTGAAGAGCTCACAGAAGGACCGCTTACAAGAAGATACTCTCCACCTTCAGCAGAGCATGAGCGAACATCACAGCCGCGCGGCGTTACCGCAAGACTGTTCGGCAACCGAAAGAAAGCTTCGCTCCGGTCAGATCCCATCGCATGACTTCCGGATTGCGCGTCAAAAGCAAATCCGACGGTATCCTGTACCGCTGTGAAGCAGGCATCATAAGCTGCGGCAGGCAGCAAAGTAACGTCATGGCCGGCAACCGCTATTGTCTGGCTGGAGGCAGTGGATCTTGGACAGTGAGCTTCGGGTCTCATGAGCGTCAGGATGATACATGGCCCGCTATGGCTCAAGCTCAATCTGGTTCAGGATTTTGAAAGACAGTGCACATGCTTTCGTGGCAGCTTGACCAACTCCGCATCCGCTGGGTGCCAGCTGCTCTCAGTTCGGCTCAAGATGCCAGCACTCGATAATAGGACACATGATGACGCCCCTGTTCACGCTCGAAGAATTGGAAGCCGTTTTTCCAGTTGTCAGACAGATCGTTCCTGAAACGCCAAGCTACTCCTGGCCTCTGCTTCAAGAACGCTTCGGATTTGAGGTCGTGGTGAAGCACGAAAATCACACCCCTATCGGGGCCTTCAAAGCCAGGAGCTCGATCGTTTACATCCAAAAGCACATCGACGCTCATGGAAAGCCGGAAGGCGTCGTTTCGGCAACCCGTGGCAATCACGGTCAATCCATGGCCCTCGCCGCCCGCCTGCTTGGAATACCGGCAACGATTGTGGTGCCTGAAGGCAATGCCGAAGGCAAGAACCGGGCAATGCAGGCATTTGGGGCTGATCTGGTCGTCGATGGCCGGGACTTTGACGTGAGCAAGGCTACAGCTCAGAAAATCGCCGAAGAGAGCGGATTTCTGATGGTACCTTCGTTTCACAAGAACATCGTTCTCGGGGTTGCCACTTACGCGCTGGAGTTCTTCCGTGCTCACCCCAATCTGGATGTGGTTTACGTGCCGGTCGGCATGGGGTCAGGTGCCTGCGGTCTGATAACGGTAAGAGACCTTCTCGGACTCAAGACCGAGATCGTACCTGTGGTCACGGAAAAGGCACCTGCGTACCGCCTTTCGTTTGATGCACAGAAGATCGTCACGACTGAAACCGCCGGAACCTTTGCCGACGGCATGGCCTGCCGGGAGCCGGTTCAGCAAGCCCTGGATATTCTGGCAAACGGCGCAGATCGTATCGCAACGGTTTCGGAGGATGAAGTTGCCGAAGCGATCCGGGTTCTTTACGCCGATACCCATAACCTTGCTGAAGGTGCGGGAGCAGCAGCCTTGGCGGCCATGACACAGGATGCAGCCAGCCTCAAAGGCAAGAAAACGGGTATCATACTCACCGGAGGGAACCTGGACGAAAATGCGATGACAACCGTACTGTCAGGTGGAACACCGACAGCCTAAGCGGGCACATCCGGATCCTGCGATTGCCGGGGTCACAACTTCGCCCTTCAGAGCAGTGCAAGCCAGGCTTTGGCGAGCGCTGCCCCGATCTCGTCCGATCTGGCAGCATGATGGTTCGCTTCGTCTTCCAGGCGTCCGTGCCAGTCTGGCGAGTGCGTTTGAATTTCGTCCGCAAACACTTCCGACCACTCCCGGACTTCATCGAGACCCGTTTCGAAGTGGAACTGAACGGCATATGTCGCGCGGCCGAGACGGAACGCCTGCACCGGCGTCATGTCACTTTCAGCAAGATGGACTGCGCCCTCCGGCAACGTCACCGTATCTGTATGCCAATGGAACTGAGGGCCGCCCGTTCCCAGCGCCCTCAACACGGCATCTGACATCCCGGCCTGTGTCGGCGTGACGCCTTTCCAGCCGAATTCGATCGGCCGATCCAGAATGTTGCCGCCACCAAATGCCCTGGCGATAAGCTGAGAACCCAGACAAATCCCCATGACCGGCCGGTCCGCCTCGTGAAACGCGCGGATCAGCTCACAGACCTCCGGCAGATGGGGAAAGTCATCATCTGCAACGGCACTTTGAGCACCTCCCAGAACAATGATCCCCTTGTACGGCTCGCAAGATTGGGGCAAGGGCTCACCCAAATGAGCTTTGACGGTGACCCAGTCGTGTCCCTCATCCCTCGCCGTCCGGGCGATGATACCGAGATCGGTGTTCGGGTAGTTCTCGACAACAAGAAAGGTCATCGTGTCTCCAGGGAATCAAAGGTCAGGCAAAGTCCCGAGCCGGGCAGGCGACCATAGGCATCTCTTTTCTTGATGAGAAGATCAAAAACAATCATTTGCCCTGCAGGAGGGGCAACCTCACATTGGGACAAGCCTGAACGGCCTGACCTGTATTCCTGAAATGGATTTCTCATGAGCGTCGCCTCACCTTCCTTCAACCGCGAAACCAGCGGCTTCACACCGACGGACTATGGTCTTTACGCAGTGACCGTACTCGCATGGGGCGTTAGCTGGATTGCGATGAAGGGACAGGTTGCCAATGTAGCGCCCGAGGTCTCCGTTTTCTGGCGCTTTGTTCTTGCAGCATCGATCATGATGGTCTGGGCGAAGTTCCGGGGACACTCCCTCACCTTTCCGATCCGGGACCACTTGCGGTTTGCCGGTCTTGGTGCGCTGCTGTTTTCGACCAATTTCACCCTGTTCTACTACGGCGCGGCTCATCTGCCGTCCGGGCTGTTGGCGGTGATCTTCTCAACCGCTTCCATATTCAACCTGTTTCTGAGCATGATCCTTTTCGGCCAACGGCCCAACATGCTTGCGCTTGCTGCAGGGATCATCGGATTTGCGGGTATAGGACTGATGTTCTGGCCGAAACTGGCAGGTGCTGATCTGAGTTCGCAGGCCGCATTCGGTCTCTTCATGTGCATCGGTGGGACACTGTCCTTCTGCTTCGGCAACATGCTGTCCGCCGACACGCAGCGGCGCGGAATCGGCGTCACCCCAGCAACAGCCTGGGGCATGTTCTACGGCATGGTGTTTCTGGGCCTGTTCTCAGCACTCCGCGGTCAGAGTTTTGCAATTGAGTGGTCCGTCTCCTACCTGGCCAGCCTGATCTATCTGGCAATCATTGCATCGGTGATCGCATTTGCGTCCTACCTGACGCTGCTCGGCCGGATAGGCTCGGCACGTGCAGGCTATGCGACCGTAATGTTTCCAGTCGTCGCGCTGACTCTCTCGACTATCTTCGAAGGTTATCAATGGACGCCGATCGCAGCCGCAGGGCTTGCCTGCGTCCTGAGCGGCAACCTGCTCATGTTGCGGGCGCGCTGAAACCAGCACCCGCAGCACGCTTCTGTTCAAGCTGATTTATTCTGCCGCAACCTGGCCGCTGCCATTGCCCACATTGCCAATCGCGGCGATGAGGTGATTGCACAGGGTATCGTGCATGGATTCACGGGCCGTGTCGGACCGCAACAACGCAATGTCGCAGAACGGCAGGGCTGGAAATCCGTCCTTCTCGTCCAGAATGCGCATACCGTCGCGAATGGCGCTTTCCGGGAACACCGTGACAGCGAGACCGGCCTGAACCGCACCCACCAGCGCTGCTGCACTGGAGCTTGTATAGGAGACACTGTAACGCCGCCCGGCCCTGTCCAGTGCATCCATTGACAATCGCCGCCAGCAACAGGTCGCCGGCCCCAGAGCCAGGCGAACAACGTCCTGCGTATGCGCGGAGTGCTGGGTGGAAGTCACCCAGTAGAGCGGTTCCCTGCGAATGATTTCACCGCGCAGGTCCAGGGTATCTCCGGACGTGGTGATGGCAACGTCCAGCGCTCCCTCGCGAATGGCCTCCGTCAGTTTGCGGCTGCCGGAACATTCCACCTGCACTTCGATGGAAGGGTTCAGACGATTAAATGCGGCCAGCACTTGCGGCAGCAAGCGGTCAGCATAATCGTCCGGAACACCGAGCTTCACATACCCGACTTCCTTCTGGCCATTGAATGCAGACAAGGTTTCATCGTTCAGAAGGATCATCCGGCGGGCAAACTCCACGAGACGCAGGCCATCTTCGGTCAATCTCGATTGACGACCGTCCTTGATGAATATTTGCTGTCCGACGCGTTCTTCCAACCGGCGCATCTGCATGGACACTGCAGATTGCGTCTTGTGAACGGCTTCGCCGGCCTTGGTGAAACTTCCCAGCTCAGCGATCGCAAGGAAAGTTCTGAGTTGATCGATATCGAGTGCGTGATTCATGCGAGACCCTGTTCATGAGCCGCGTATCAGCCGGGCGATTTGAGATTCGAATTAATTTAAAGAAAATACATCACAATCTCTTACATTTCAATGGGAAAGTTTCCTTTGCAACTTTATCTACCCGCGGGTAACTCATTGAAACGAAATCGAGAAATGCGTTGCCTACAAATTACTCAGCCGCCTGCGGCACCGACAGATTGTCGAGAGAGGACACGATGTGTTCGATCAGAGCATCGGTAACTCTGGAGGTATTGTGCCAGGAGCGCATGATGCCGATTTCGCATTCGGGAAGGCGCGGAAAGCCTTCAGCTTCCGTGAGGACGCGCATGCCTGACCGCAACGCCGATTCAGGCATCACCGAGATTGCCAGCCCGGCCAGCACCGCCGCCCCGACAGCTGTCGAGTTCCAGCTGGAATAGAGCAACCTGTGCTCTCGCATCTGGTCGCTCAGAGCGTTGAGTGCGGCCTTTCGCCAGTCGCAGGTTGCCCGCCCCAGCGCAAGGGGAAGCGGCGATTCATTTTCCACCGCGTGGCGCGCTGATACCACCCAGAGAAGGGGTTCGCGCCGGACCACATCAACGTTCTTCCGACCCTTCTTCTGGACATGCGTGATGATCGCCACATCCAGTTCACCTTCCGCAATCATTTCCGCAAGGTTCGGTGTCGGCGCGCACACGACGCTCACTTCCGCCTTGGGGTTGGACCTTGAAAACCGGGCCAGGATCTCAGGCAGAAACCTGTCAGCATAATCATCCGGCGTCCCGAGCCTGACGAGCCCGGCGAGTTCGGTGTCATCAAAGGCCGCCAACGTCTCATCATTCAACTGAACCAGACGGCGCGCGTAATGCAGCAGGCGCTCGCCGTGTTCGGTCAGTCTTGACTGACGCCCCACACGAACGAAGAGCGGCTTGCCGATGCGCTCTTCCAATCGTCGCATCTGCATGGACACCGCAGACTGCGTCTTGTGCACGTTTTCGGCCGCCTTGGTGAAACTGCCGCTTTCGGCAATAGCCACAAAAGTTCGGAGCTGATCCAGGTCGAGCATTCCCGCCTCACATATAAGCTTTGCTCATGGATAGCATGGCATCCATTCAAACGCGAAATAATTCGTTTCGAGATGGT
>JBCCVB010000145.1:0-17686 GCA_039195965.1 Pseudomonadota bacterium | reverse complement strand
TGTCGGGCTCATGTAAAAGAGCTGCGCGCAGGCAAGCTTCTACCTTGTCGTTTTCGCCAGGACCGCGCGCAAGGTAGGCAGCCCCTTTTCTAAGCAGCTCACCAACGGACAGCTCGTCATTGGAGGCGTCCCGCAAGCGCTCGAATTCGACAATCTTCAATTTGACGCGAATTGCCGCTGCAACGCCCAGTGATATTTGCTCTTCCAGATCAAAGACATCGTCACTGCTCGTGCGATCATATTGTTCACTCCAGACCTGTGTTCCGCTGGAGGCTTCAATCAGGCTGAATGTCAGGCGCAGACGACCGGATCTGCCGCGCACAGAGCCCTCAAGGATGTAGTCCGCATCCGTGTTTGGCACAGACTGTTCGTGGACCACCCCTATCTCGGAGTGCCTGCTCAGACTGCGGATCAATCCGTCTCTCAGTCCCTTTGCCAGAAACTCCGCTTCGTCGTCACCCGCAACACTGAAGCTTCGCAACACCAGCGAATGATCTGGCTTATGGCTCTTCCCTGTTCGGTGAGAGTTTGAAGGGCTTGCCACTGCGGAACGGACGGAGGGTTCATCATCGATCTTCCGGTGTTCTGATCTCAGGTGAAAAATCCGCACTGGATGACCGATGTTCTTTAAGTCATGCTCTCCGCTGTCATCAAAATGCAGCGCAAGACTATGCCGCACTTCCTCGTGAACCTTGTGCGAGATACAAACGCCCGCGACATTTCCAAGTTCTTCCAATCGAGCTGCGATGTTGACGCCTTCGCCGTAAAGGTTGTCACCGTCAACCATGACCTCCCCCAATTCAATACCGACTCGAAACCACATGCGTTGCTGCTCCGGCCGGTCGCGATTGCGTTCCGCAATCCGATCTTGAAATTCGGAAGCACACAAAACGGCAGATGATGGGCTGGAGAATTCGGCGATCAGAGAGTCACCCGCACCGCCAAAAACGCGGCCGTTGTGAGCCTTAATGCACTCTTCGATTAATCCGAGACAGCTTTTTAGAGACCGCAGCGCACCTAGCTCGTCCCGACCCATCATGATTGAGAATGCGACAACGTCGGTGGCGAGAATGGTTGCTAACTTGCGTTCGACCTCAGGCATCGGTCATTCGACCCAAATCCGTGGAGCAACAGTTTACGAGCACACGGACACGTACACAAATCCTTCTCCAATCGTGTCGCGTCCGACCAGACTTCTCCAGCAATGATCCGGAAAATTGAGGCCGAAGCAGTTTGCGACATGCTTTCAGTCCGGAAAACGTCGCAATTACGCATCGCTAAACCGCAAAACTGCAAGGAACCAAACAGCCACGCGAGAAAATGAAATTAGCAAACAAGGAGCTCACCATGCGCGGAAGTTGTCTATGTGGCCGGGTCAATTATGAAATTCTTTGCACACCAAGACAGGTTGTCGGATGTCATTGCAATCAGTGCCGAAAATCATCAGGACATTACGTGGCAGCGACGCAAGCCCCGAGGGAAATGCTTAAAATAGAAGGTCTTTCAAACATCACCTGGTTCCAATCCTCCGAAACCGCAAGACGAGGCTTTTGCAGCACGTGTGGCAGCCAACTCTTTTGGACGGAACTCGGCAGCGACAATGTCTCCGTCATGGCCGGCACACTTGATGGCACCACCGGTTTGACGATGGACCGGCAGCTCTATCCGGAGACCAAGGGCGACTATTACCCTCTTCCGGATGTGAAGACAGTGGATCAATCGACACTCTGAGGAGATGAAACGCCGGTCAACTTAGTGCTGGGGCAAACGTTCAAACCCTAACGAGTTTTCTCGACCTGTGCCTCTTGCCTCAAACGCTATGGTCGGGGTCTTTGCTCAGTCTTTTGAAATTGTCTGCACCCGACCAGGCTTTCACCCAGCCATAGGCTTCATCCCGATCGCCTTGTTCAATATCGGGTACCAGATGCCAGAGCGTTGACAACTGTTGGTTCGACGGATTGTCCGGGTCGGGAAGAACCTGCCCCGCCCAGGCGGTGAGCGAGTGCACCTCTCCCGTGCTGTTATCCTCGAAGCGAAAACTCACCGAGAACACGATATGATCGTTCGTGACATAACCGCTGAGCGGGCACCTGACCTCACGGGGCACACGTCCCTTGGCGGTCTGATATGTCCCTGCAACGGAAAAATGCTCTGACCTGTCCGGCGATGTCGAGTGGACAATGTCGCATCGCCGAAGTCTCATGACCGAGCCTTTGGTGTTCTGCCAGGTTCCGAGCCAGCGATCTTTGGCTTCTTCAATCGTATCCATCACCTTCTCCCAGTTTCACTAACCGAGTTTGCTCCTGAAAAGAGCGGTAAATCACGAAAGGAACATGTAGATTTGACGCCATGAGCCGAAACTTGTTTCCGCCCGTCGCCAAGGGCAAAGTAAGCTCAAAGTCGAATTTTACCGGGTCAGCGCCCGTGTCGCCAGTGCCGGCGTCAAAATCGTTAGAGCGGTCAAATCTGCAAGTCCGGCAAAACAAGACTAACCACCGTTCGAATGATCAATTCTTTCCGTATCGCACGTGAGGACCCGGTCATGACCTTGAAAACAGCATTTGCCGCCGTTTCGCTTGCCGTTCTTTCTGCAACATCCGCGCCAGCCAAAGACACGTCAGGCTGGGGACACCATTGGCCAGACGGTTATCTGGAAAAACCCTTGCTTCCCGACAGCCTCTCGCTGCTGCCACCTTCGCCAACCTGGGGAACACCTCGCCAGCTGATGGACGAGGCGTTAAACGCAGAAGCTCTGAAACTCGCCGGAACCCCACGTTTTCTACTGGCAGCCAGAGATGCAGACCTCAACTTTCCAAACGCGGCAGACAATTTCTCATGCGCATTGGGTGTTGAGATCAGCGCGGACAAAACACCAACCCTGTACGAGCTGATGCGCAGAACCATGACGGACGCGGGGAATTCGACAAAGGCTGCGAAAGACAAGTACCGGAGGAAGCGACCGTTCCAGGCAAATGGCAAAACCACCTGCACGCCGGACGACGAAGCCTTCTTGAGTCACAACGGATCCTATCCATCTGGCCACGCAGCTATCGGGTGGACCTGGGCACTTATCCTGGCTCAAATCTCGCCCGACCGATCAAATGCAGTTCTGGAACGGGGAAAAGGATTTGGTGACAGCAGGGTCATCTGCAATGTGCATTGGCAAAGCGATGTAGTGGAGGCAAGAATTCTAGGGGCTGCCGTCGTTGCAAAACTGAACAGTGTTGCAGAGTTTAAGGCGGATCTGGAAACCGCGAAAACGGAACTTGCTGCCGGTCGGAGCCCTTCAACGGACTGTGCAGGTGAAGCAGAAGTGTTAAAGGTCTGGCAGCATTGACAGAGTCTGACGAAATTTGCGGCGATCCAATTCACCCGGAAGGTCAATTCGGCGAAGAAGCCTCGCTATCACAATAGCACCTGACATAACTGTCCGGTTCCAGAGCTTTCATTGCGCAGAGATAAGCCGGCATGTCTTGGCTTGGCAAAGCACCGTGTCCAACCTGAAAGTACCGGCGGTAAAGCGTTTCCGCATCGCCGCCACGTCCGATCGCCGTGATCAGTTCTGCGACAGTTCGGTCAGAATAGTTCGAAAAACCATAAGCCTCGGAAAACGTATATTCCAGTTGCCATTCACCTGGCACACTCAACGATGCGTTTTCGAGATTGCCGAGGCGGTAGGTTGAATAGTCTACAATTGCTCCCTCCCCCGCAGTGAAGCTTGCAACTGAGAAACCAGGATTTTGATGATAGATCGGGCTGATAGCCGGAACGATTTTTTGAGCAATCAACGGCACGGAGCCGGCCCCACTCAGAAGCCGATAGTCATCCATGTGCGTGTGCCCGGCAATGCTTGTTGATATCGTGTCTGAGAAATTTCCAAGAAGTTTGAGAAATTCGCTTGAAAATGGTTCGCGCAGGAAAGGCACGACCTTCGCGGTGCATTCCGTTTCCCTGCTGCGGTTTGTCGAAAATGCATCAATCCCCCAAGGAATATGTTGCACAAGCCAAACCTTCCCGCCTGCAGCTTCCTGCTTCTCCAACTGCTCACGCAGCCAATTCAACATGTCGTGGCCGGCAGCTTCACCGCCCACTCCGCATGCGTCCCGATATTTTTCAGACCACAGCACGTCGTTGAGAACGATTATCTTCGTATCCGGCAATTGAGGATGCTGTGCCAAGTAGTAGCCGCCTGCACGGTAGGTTCTATCGAAGTCGGGCGTAAGCAGGTCCGGCCCGACAAGTTTGCGCACCATTTCCAGCGTACCGGACAAGAACCCGCCTTCCGGAGTTATCTGGTAGTCTCCACAATCGGAATCGTTGTTGCCCAAGGCAACGATGATCGGTCGATCAGGCGCATGCGCCGCCAACAATTCACCGACAAATATCGCGGTGTTTTGCGCTAGTTCGCGAAGCTCTTCCTCGGTGGTGGAGCTCGCCAGTGCAGCCGTGGCTTTCTCTTCGAATTTATGCGCCAGAATATCGCCCAACAGAAAGGTCACCTCCGTCCCTGCAGCGTTTTGGGCAAATGCCTGCATCGAAGAGGCCAGCAGCGCAAAGTTGGTATCGTCTCCCCAGGGCGACATTTCCTGGTTTTCGATCGCCGCAAAAATCTCGGGCCAGTCTTCGACCGGTCGAGCAGCCAGAGAATTGCTCAACGAGGCCGGTTCAAAGGGATTGAAGTGAATATCTGAGATAAGCGCCAGTTTATAGGTCTTCTCCTGCGCGACAGCAGAGTGGTCTCCGTTCGCCAGGCCTGCGCACACAAGCACTACAAGAACGTTTGTCAGCCGTCTCCACATGCGCGAGAACCTCCCGGCCACCCTTGTCAGGCAACGTGCCCGACTTTAAGCCACTCACAATTATAGGGAAGCGCCTTCAGCCGGAAACAGTCAAGGAGGAACCGTACTGCCTGCAATCAAGCCGCGCTGGTAATCTGTTGCATGCTGTTCTTCACCAGCAACCGTGCTTCCAATCGGGCGACGTCTATCGCAAACCGCCTCAAGAACGCAGTCACATCCTCATCAGCGCCGAGCGCACCATCCTGCATTTCTTCCAGAAGCGTTTCGGTCAGCATTCTGGCTTCATCGAGCGCAAGATCGTAGGTGAAATCCGCTTCCGCCTGACGAGCGATATCAATTGCCAACAAAAACGCCTGGTGCGACCTGAGCGGCAGACCGGCTTTTCTCAGGATTGCCTGCAAGGCGGAGCGGCGAACGGTTACCAACAACCGGCAAAGACGCGGCAATGGAACCTGGCCGAGATTGGCAAGAGCCGCAGCAAAGAAACGTAGCCTTCCACAGCACACGGCCCTGAGCAGCAACCGGGTGGTCAGTTTTCCGTTTGCACGAAGATGTTCGACAAAGTCGGGTAGGTCTTCGGCCCCTGCCTCCAGTGCGAGCCTGAGCACGACCTTGTCCTCCGCATCGCTCAAGAAGTTGTGCCGCTGATTTTCCGGAACGCGTTCAAGAACAATGGGGTGATCGTCCAGATTTGCCGCAAGCCGCATGAGCAACTCATACCTGGCACTTAGAGGCAGTTCCTGGGTCTTCAGCAGTTGATCGCAGATTTCAGGGCGGTTTTCGAAACGCTGTGCAATACGCAACAGCGACGATTGCAAAACGTTCGCACCCGCATTTTGCAACATGACACGACAGGCATTCTCATCGCCTACCTCACAAATTGCAGCGCAAACTGATGCGGAAAGAGTTGAGCGTCCTGCAATTGCCATTTGGGCAGCTTCACTGCCTTCGGCAACCAGGTCGACAAGCTCGGCATCCGAGAGGATCGGAGAAGCTTTGAGAACAGGGACGGCCACTTCATCGACATCGCTTGCAAGACAGCGAACGACATGTGCGGGTGAATGCGACGATGCCGCCAGTATCTTGGCAATTGCCTTGCGCACCACCCGGCTTGGATCATCAAGAAGAACTGTCAGTGCTGCTGCCATGCTCGCCCGCTCCTGACTGCCGGGTTCGGCGGCCAAATATCGTTCCGCAAATTCTCGCGCGGCCTGTATCTCCAAGGCGCGCTCATCATCCTGATTCAGTTGCAGAAAATCGTGTACAGTCATGGCTATTAAACAGTCTTCCCAAGTGTCGGAATCGATTCTGACATCAAAGGCTTAACGATCGGTTCACCATAATTCTGACAATGTCGCGCGCGCTCAAGTTTCTACGCTGGAGGCAACAGATCCTTCTGCTCTTCTTCCGCCTTCAGCCGCAGAAATCTCGTCAGATCAAGTGGTCCACCCTGATCTGCCAGAGCGAGCTCCTGCGCGGTTACCTGACTGGAAGCACCCGTTAAAGTGCTGAAGGGTACGGCTTCCTCGACAGCCTGAAATGCTGAAGCAAAGCGCGGATTGACACCTGCCTCGGACGATCCATGATCATTGCGAAACATCGCTTCAAAAGGATTTCCAGTGTCGGTAGCCTGAAACGCCGACAAAACCTGATTTGTCGCTCTTTCCAGATCCGCTCCATTGATCGAAGCTTGCACAGGAGGTTCAGTCGCTGGCGTGTTCCGGGCCACAACGGTCTGATCTTCCAGCGTTTCCTCTCGCTTCTCGCTAGAGGAAGTCTCGTCTGGCCTGCGACTTGGAATTGGAACCGACACCTTTGCCAGCTCAACCGTTTGACCCAACGAACGGCTGTTGTCACCTTCCCCGGATGCCGCAATTTGCTGTGCCGGTGCCGGCGGTTTGGCGCGCATAGCAAAGGCTGCCGCAGGATCGCCAGCGAGGTGATCGAAGTTATTCGGGTCCACAAGTTGACTTGGATGCGCGGGTTTCGCGTTTGGTGCAGCTGCGACACTCGCAATCCCGCCAGAAAGGCTCGATTTCTTGTTCCCGCCAGCCTCAGCAATCATCGTCACAGCATTATGCTTTGAAACAATGACCTCATAGACTTCTTCCATGGAACGGGCATTGCCGTTCGGGTGATAGAAGATTGGCGTGTTCGCCTTGGCCTGCGTCGAAAACATGCTGTCGGCACGCACCTGGGGATTTGTCAGCGCGGCATCAATCAGCCGGCTTGCACCGTTGGCCCCCAGAAAGTGCGCCATGTAAAGCTCGCCATCGGTCGGCGCCCGGCCGATACGCTGTTCAAGATAACTGGCGTTCTTCTGCGTCAGAGCCCCGGCCATCATCGACGAGATTTCCGGGTCTTTGCGAAGGTCCAGGATTTCCTGACGGACCTTGGGATCACTGACGTAGTATTTGCCGTTGCTATTTCGCTGGATCTGCTCCGAGTACTCATCAAGCCCATGCTTCGGGCCAGCTTCCTTCATCGTCTCCAGCCATGTCGATTCAATGAACTGGAACAATCCCGTCGCACTTGAGGTCTGAGCCTTGGCAGAGGGATTAAACGACGATTCCCGCGCAGCTGTCTTTACCAGGTACTCGAAGGAAGTACCTGTGGAGTTACTCGCAGACTCAAACGCAAGCTCGATCCGTGACGCGATCGAGGTAGTGTCAGCAACATGCATGACGCTGTCTCCTCGACGGAACTATTTATTACTTCATTAACCTTCGCGCCCAATTGGTTAACAAATCCTTAACAGAGCGCAAGTCGCTGAAGTTATTGCGCTTAGAGCATCAAATGCAGTTCATACATTCGTATTTATGCCAATAGATTCAGTGATTTCCCGGAAGAAACCGCCAATACCCGCATTTTTGCAAATGAGCGGCACAGCTCAAAAACCACCCCTCATCGCGAATGCTGACCACCAGTTGCAGCGAGTCGGAAATTGCAAATTGCAAAAAAGGCGCCGGTCAGGGCGACGCCTTTTTGTTGATTTTCCGGTACCGGCAGAAATCTCAGACCTTGGGTCGGGTCATCTCAAAGACTTCGGTAACAGCCGCATATTCCATGTACCCAAGGCGGGAAAGCGGCTTGTACCGGGTCACGTCTACCTTACCGTCCACGATGATGCTGTCATCGATGTGAATTCCGACAACCTGGCCGAAAACGACATAGCTGTCCGTTTCCTTGCCGTTCAGATCCTTGAGTCGCAACGTCTGCAGGTATTTGCATTCAAGAGCAGTCACGGCCTTTGCCACCCGTGGTGCCTTGACCAATCGCGAGGGTGCCATTTCCAGGCCCGACAATTCAAACTCGCATACTTCGCTGTGGACCGCCGCCGATGAGACATTCATTTCATGCCGAAGATCCCAGCTGGCCATGTTGCACACGAATTCACCCGTCTTTTCGACATTGGCGGCACTGTCCTTGAACCCGGAAGAAGAAAACATGACGATTGGCGGTGTGTCGCACACGCTATTGAAGAAGCTGTACGGCGCGAGATTGGTTGCGCCATTTTCATCCAGTGATGAGATCCAGCCGATTGGACGCGGAGAAACGATGGCCTTGAAGGGATTGTGCGGCAAGCCATGGTCGTTTTTCTCGGTTTCGTAGAACATTTGTTACTCTGTTTCTGTCCAATTGGAGATCAGTTCGGAAAGGTTCGGGCGCGGGCGTTCAACCGGTGGCTGACTGGCCGTACCGATATGAACAAACCCGGCGAATTTCTCGCCGTCTTCCGCTCCGAGATACTTGGCGGCCTCGTCATCAAAACTAAACCACTCCGTCAGCCATTGAGAGGCGAAGCCTGAAGCGGCAGCTGCGGTCACCAGGTTCATGCAAACCGCTCCGGCAGAAAGCTCCTGTTCCCAAACGGGTATCTTCGGATGAGTACCGGCCTTGCTGACAACGCCGATAACCAGTGGCGCTCTGGTAAAACGGGTCAGTTCCTTTTCCCGTTGAGCTGCGTCCAGCGGCCCGTTTTTTTGTTCATAGCGTTCGGCGAGCCAGGAACCGATCTTTTCACCCTGTTCGGCGCGATAGATAAGAAAGCGCCATGGCGCCAGCTTTCCATGATCGGGCACACGTGCCGCAATCGTCAGAATATCTTCAATCTGTGCCTGATCCGGACCCGGCTCAGACATTGTGACAGAAGGGTGTGAGCGGCGTTTCCGGAGAAATTCCAGAGTTTCCGGGGATCCGGAAGTAAAACTCGGCATGGCGCTGTCCTGCATCGATGGTCGCAATTGCAACAATCCACGTAATTGATTGATCGTATTTGTCAACTTGTACCAGCGCGGTCTTGAATTTGCCCGATTTTCAGGTCCTTTAGGGGAAAATCGGATTTGAGACTCAAAAGACTGGTAAACTTTCCGAGTCAAAATGATAATACAGTGGGCATGGTGAACTTTGGAATTGTCTCGGGCGGTATGATTTTCACTCGTTTCCTCAAGGGCGCGGCACTCGCCATCATGATTGGTGTGCCGTCAATGGCGCTGGTAGCTTCTGCAGGTTTCGCACAAACCGTGGACGCACCAATGCCGCCTGCTGCAAAACCGGACCCGAATGCACCGGTGGCAGAGCCGGAAGAAGAAATCATCAACCTTCTCGACCGCGAACCGGAACCGCTGTTTTCCGACATCCTGGCCCCCTACGCACCAGCCACCGCGGCGACGCACGGTGTCTCAAACGGCCTCCGGCAAGGTGCCCTGTACCTGATGGCAAAGCTCACCCAGGACAGCTCTCCTCTGGATGACGGACTTATCTGGCGCATTTATTCCGAAACGACAAATGCCGACGGACGGCTGGAACTGGTCGCGACTTCGGAAGGCGGTGACGCCGAGTTCCGTCTTGATCCCGGCACATATCTGATCCACACCGCTTATGGTTTCGCACAGGCAACCAACCGGATCGTGATCGGCAAGGAAGTGCTGTCAAAGATGGTGACGCTGAACGCCGGCGGCATCAAGTTCAATGCATCGCTCAAGGATGGCGACAGCATCAACCGGGAACCGATCTCTTTCGACATCTACGGCATGACCTTCGATGCGCGAGGTGAGCGGGACAAGATCGCTTCCAAAGTCAAACCGGGTTCAATTATCCGCCTCAGCGCCGACACTTATCATGTTGTCAGCCGGTACGGCGATGTAAATGCCGTTGTCCGGGCTGACATTCAGGTTCTGCCCGGCAAGCTGACCGAAGCGACTGTGCTGCACAAGGCGGCGGATATCACTTTGAAACTGGTCAACGAGCGTGGTGGTGAAGCGATTGCCAACACGACTTGGTCTGTCCTCAGCCCAGGCGGTGATGTGGTGGTGGAAGCGACCGGTGCGTTTCCGGACTTTGTTCTGGCCGCGGGCGAATACGAAGCCATCGCCAGAAACAACGGCCGCACATATCTGCACAAGTTTGAAGTTGCTTCAGGAGAAGACAACGAAGTGGAAGTCGTTACCACCATGAGTGAACTGGCAAGCCAGCAGGGAACGACAAGCAACTAACCGGTTACGCGTTCATTTCAACCCGCGAACTTCCTCGAATATCTTCAGTTGCGATTGATAAGGCGGCCGCTTCGCTTAAGTGTTCCTGCCGAGCAATCGGCGGGTTCGTTTCACCGGCGCCATTTCCATGACCTTTGTCTGCAGGAAATCCATGACTTCCTTCTGGTCACCAAATCCCGACAGAGTTTCAAATGGGATTGGCTGCCCAGCGCGCGCGGTAATGACCGAACCCAGGATCCGACGGAACTCGCGCACGAGAAGCGACAGGCGCAGGGTGAGCGAATATTTGCTGACCAGATGAAACAGCCAGGAATTCTGTCCATCGAAATAAAGAGGCAGAACAGTCGCCTTCGAGGATCGGATCATCTTGGCGGTGAATGTTTTCCAGGGCAGTTCCTCGGCACGGCCGAAGGGTTTGGCGGCGGTTGCCACACCTCCTCCTGGAAACACGATAATCGTCGTGCCTTCCTCAAGAAGCCGGAGAGCTTCCTTGCGGGTCTGCATATTGGTTTTGAGCGCTTCCTTTGTCTCTTCAAAATCCACCGGCAACGAAAACGGCCGGACTTCCGGCACCTTGAGTAGTTCGTTGTTTATCAGGATCTTGAAGGGCCTGCCGAGCTGTTCAGCCAGGGCAAGGATTGCAAGGCCGTCACCGATTCCATACGGGTGGTTCGCAATCAGAACCAGAGGTCCTTCAGGCAGGTCTTTCGGTGGCCATTCGCCGTCTGCAACCGAGACATTCAGATTGATCAGCCCGAGCAGGTCGTTCCAGATATAGTCCGACGTGCCGACCATCGAGTGTTTCCACACCTGGTAAAGGTCTACCAGTTTGCGGCGCCCGGAGATGCCTTCAATCGCCCGGATGGTCCAGCGTTTCAGCGCAGGATGTTCGGGATTGGCGTAACTGAATTCTGCATAGTCCACGGCGGCTGCTTTACACCTTTTTTCACTCTGGCAAATTCAGAACCGAATAACAGTCGTTCTGTTTCACCAGTGTGACAGCACACCGCAATGAGCGCTGTGCCGTCGATCACTTTTCCGTAGATCGTGGCAAACGGACTTATTTCAAGTCCGGCGGCGTTGCTTCCTCGACAAATGCTGTGATCGCCTCTTCCAGTCCCATGGACTTTTGCTCCTTGGAACCGAGACGGCGGATGTTGACGGTCCGCTCTTCGGCCTCACGCATCCCGCAAACAACGATCACCGGCACCTTGGCAAGTGAATGCTCACGGACCTTGTAGTTGATCTTCTCGTTGCGGAAGTCGGTCTCCACCTTCAAACCTTTGGCCTTGAGCATGTCTGCCACTTCCTGACCATACGCATCGGCTTCGGAGGTGATGGTCGCGACAACGATCTGCAGCGGTGCGAACCAAAGCGGAAAATGGCCGGCAAAGTTCTCAATCAGAATACCGAGGAACCGCTCCATGGAGCCGCAGATCGCTCTGTGAACCATGACCGGTGTTTTCTTTTCACCGTTGTTGTCAACGTAGAACGCACCAAACCGTTCCGGCAGAGCAAAGTCGACCTGGGTCGTACCGCACTGCCACTCACGGCCAATGGCATCGCGCAGGGTGTATTCGAACTTCGGACCGTAAAAGGCCCCCTCACCCGGCAGGACGTCGGTCTTCACGCGCCCTTCTGACTGCGCTTCGATTTGCTCCAGAACCTTGGACATCACCTCTTCGGCGTGGTCCCACATCTCATCGCTGCCAACGCGTTTTTCCGGTCGGGTGGAAAGCTTGACCACGACTTCATCGAAGCCGAAGTCCTTATAGACCGAAAGGATCAAGTCATTGATCTTGAGGCACTCGTCTGCCAGCTGCTCTTCAGTACAGAAAACGTGGGCATCATCCTGGGTGAAGCCACGCACGCGCATCAGTCCATGCAGTGCGCCGGACGGTTCATACCGGTGAACCACGCCGAATTCCGCAAGACGCAGCGGCAGGTCGCGATAGCTCTTCAACCCGTGCTTGAAGATCTGCACGTGGCCCGGACAGTTCATTGGCTTCAAGGCGAAAACGCGATCGTCTTCGGCTTCCGGATCGGCACATTGTACGGAGAACATGTTCTCCTTGTACCAGGTCCAGTGACCGGAAGTTTCCCAGAGCGAGGTATGCAGCACCTGGGGTGCGTTCACTTCCTTGTAGGTGTCCTTGAGAACCCGGCGCTTGTAGGCGATCAGGTTCTGAAACATGTCCCAGCCCTTGGGATGCCAGAACACGACACCCGGCCCTTCTTCCTGGAAGTGGAACAGGTCCATTTCCCGTCCAAGCTTGCGGTGGTCGCGCTTCTCGGCCTCTTCAAGCATGTGAAGGTAGCCTTTCAGCTCCTTCTCGTTGTGCCAAGCGGTCGCATAGATGCGGGTCAGCATCTCGTTGTTTGAATCGCCGCGCCAGTAGGCGCCAGCCACTTTCATCAGCTTGAAGGCATCGCCGATCTGTTTGGTGGAGACCATGTGCGGCCCACGGCAAAGATCGAGCCACTGGCCCTGCTTGTAGATCTTGAGTTCCTGGTCTTCCGGAATCGCATCGACAAGCTCGACCTTGTAATGCTCGCCCTTGGCAGCAAAATAGGTCTTGGCTTCATCACGGGTCCAGATTTCCTTGGTGAACTGCGCACCGCGCGCGATAATCTCGCGCATCTTCTTTTCGATGACAGGCAGCTCTTCAGGCGTAAACGGCCAATCTTCCTTGCTATCCGGGTGAACGCGCTTGAAGTCGTAATAAAAGCCGTTTTCGATTACAGGACCGATTGTGACCTGGGTCCCGGGCCAAAGTTCCTGCACTGCTTCCGCCATCACGTGAGCGGCATCATGACGGATCAGCTCCAGCGAACGCGGATCATCGCGGGTAACGATCTCAATCTGATGGTTTTCATTGATCGGGTCGGTGAGATCTTTGAGTTCCCCATCAAGTGTCATCGCTACAGCCTTCTTGGCGAGCGACTTGGAAATTCCACTGGCAACGTCCAGTCCGGTGGTGCCGGCATCATATTCGCGCACGGAATTGTCGGGGAAAGTCAGTTGGATCATCATTTTTCTCCTGCTCACTCCTGCAGACAAGGCAGGTAAGCGTTTCAAAGGGATTCGAACCGCCCGCTGATAGGGGATTCAACGCCAAACAGCAACCCTATCCGACGGAAAGCTGGCATGATCAAGACGTGGGACAGAAATTCCACTCGGACTGGTCACCTTCCGGTCCACTTGCCGGAAGGTCTCGATTACTCCTCGCTCTCTCTCAAGACCAGCGGTGGCGGCCGCCGGCGGATCGGCTGAGACTTTACAATGGATGTGCTTGTCTCAGCCTTGTCCGAGATCTTGTCGAGGATGTCATCCAGCTGCTCGATCGAAGGAACTGCCAGCCGTGCAATGAAGCAGTCGTCCCCGGTGACCTTGTCGCATTCGCAAAACTCAGGGATTTCCTGGATCATCTGCTGAACAATATGCAATTTTCCCGGCAACGGCCGGATACGAACGATCGCCTGCAGGCTGTATCCCAGAACCTTCGGGTCGATGTCTACCGTAAAGCCTCGAATGATACCTCTCTCCTGAAGCCTGCGAACCCTTTCTGATGCTCCGGGGGAAGACAATCCCGCGTGCGTAGCAAGGTCTTTCAGCGAAACCCGTGCATCGGCAATCAGGGCTTCAATAATTTTCCTGTCCGCTTCATCCATCTTATTTTCATCCGATCAAAATAACCGTTCACCTAATTATATAATAGGAAAAATGGGAAACACCTAATTTATCGAATGGAATAGACCAAACGATCTTGCCAAACTTGAAGCAATTCAAATCTCATGGAGGCAGACATGGACAAAACTCTGCGCGGCGCGGCGGAAATGACCGCTGCAATGACAATCCTCGGAACCATCGGATTGTTTGTAATTCTATCCGGGCAAGGCGCGATTGATGTCGTCTTCTGGCGCTGTGCATTCGGAGCGCTGGCTCTTTTTGTAATCTGCGCAACACAGGGTCTTTTGCGTCGGCATCTCACTTTGAAAAAGCTCGGCCTTGCCGTTCTTGGGGGATTTGCAATCGTCGTGAACTGGGCAATGCTTTTCAGCGCTTACTCGGAAGCATCGATAGGTGTCGCGACAGCCGTCTACAACACCCAGCCATTCATATTGGTCGCGTTTGGTGCGCTGTTTCTGGGTGAACGTATCACTTTGGGAAAACTGGGCTGGCTTGCGGTTGCATTTGTTGGAGTGTTGCTGATTATCCAGGCGAAACCCCAAAGCGCCGACTATGCGAACGCGAATTATGCTGTCGGCATTGGCCTTGCTCTGGCCGCGGCGTTTTTCTGGGCGGTTGCCGCGCTGCTGACCAAGAAACTGACTGGCACTCCCCCCCAGCTCATAGCCCTCATCCAGGTCTGTGTGGGTATTGTGATGCTAGCCCCCTTTGTCAGCTGGACCGCCTTGCCGTCCGGGCCGACAGCCTGGGGCGCACTCTTCACTCTGGGAGCGGTCCATACCGGGATAATGTACATCCTTATGTATGGCGCTGTTCAGAAGTTGCCGACCTATCTGCAGGGCGCGTTCTCGTTCATCTACCCTGTGGTTGCCATCTTCGTTGATTACGCAGCCTTCGGTCATCAGCTACAGGCTGTCCAGCTCTTTGGAGCCGCCGCAATCATACTTGCAGCGATGGGGATGACGTTCGGCTGGCGCTTGATCGGTGTGAAGGAAACAGCTTCCGTGTCGCGCTAACTACCGATCCTTCAATTCTTTTGATCCCTGGCCGACATGCGGTCCAGGGATCAAACTTATGAAACTAGTCGAGCCGGTGCTCTTCGGAAATGTGACGCCCGCTCCAGCGACCATAGCGCCAGGGAAGATACCATCGAGCATCATCCGGAAGCTCCTCCGGGATCGGGTCGAAACCCGAAGCGCCCCACGGGTTGCATCTCAGGATACGCGCCAGACCGATCCAGCCGCCTGCCCAGAACCCGAACTGACGGATCGACTGCTCGGTATAGTCGGAACAGGTTGGCGCATAGCGGCACCCCCGCCCCATAATCAATGACAGGGAATGCCTGTAGATCCAGATGAGACCGATTGCCCCGCGCCCTAAAATCGAAAGGGGTTTGTCGGACATGGTCTCGTTTTTTGGCTTGGAACACATGAATGCGAGGAGAGGAGTTTGCGCTGCAGGCTAAGCGGCGGCGCCGTCCTCTTTCTGTTTTTCCTCAATCTGGTTGAGCGCATCAACAACGGCATCGAATGTCAGCATCGTGGAAGCATGCCTGGCCTTGTACTCGCGCACGGGCTCCAGGAATTTAAGATCCACGAATTTTCCCGTTGGTGGTTCACCGCCCTCTTTCAGCATGGCCCGCATGCTCTTTTGAACATCACGAAGCTCGTCGAAACTTGCTCCGACTACATTCTGCGCCATGATCGAAGATGAAGCCTGACCGAGGGCACAGGCTTTCACGTCGTGCGCAAAGTCGGTCACCACACCGTCTTTCACACAAATGTCAACGAGAACAGTCGAGCCGCAAAGCTTGGAATGCGCCTTTGCCGTTGCGTCAGGTTGCTCAAGACGGCCGATTCGAGGAATGTTTCCGGCGAATTCAAGGATCTTCGCATTGTATATGTCGTCAAGCATTCTCGCCTCTTCGTGAAAGCCAGTGATCGTCCGCCACATTGCTGGCATGGTGCTTTCATATATATAGATCAGTTGCCACGGCAAATTCGCAAGGGGCAGAGTGGTCGCAGTTGGTAATCTTGAGTGCCGCATGTGCGCTTGAAGCCGGCTCAACCCTCTCAGAAACTGTGCGTTCGCTTTTTGTGTGGAGTATGTTAAAGGTCCTCGGTCTTGGAGCCTGGACTTCATGATCTGTGCACAAACGAGCGCCGTATGACGAGTGACAAGGGTAAATTTGCGAGGATCCCGATGGACGCTGTCCTCAAGCCGGTTGAAAAAAGATTCGAAAGAAAGTCACCGGACCAATTGCATCGGCCAAGCCGCGAAGAAGTGGAAGCTGCCGTACGCACTATTCTCGCCTGGACCGGCGACGATCCGGACCGTGAAGGTCTGGTAGAAACACCCAAGCGCGTCGTTAAAGCGCTGAGCCAGCTTTACAGCGGCTACTTTGAAGATCCTGCAGAGCATCTGGAACGGATGTTCGAGGATGTCGGAGGTTATCAGGATATCGTTCTGGTTACCGGTATTCCGTTCCATTCTCATTGCGAACACCACATGCTTCCGTTCATCGGTGAAGCCCATATCGCATATTACCCGGCAGAGGGTGTGGTTGGTCTTTCCAAACTTGCACGTGTCGTTGACATCTACGCCAAGCGCTTGCAGACACAGGAAAACTTGACGGCACAGATCGCATCGGTCATTGACGACAGTCTCGCACCGCGTGGTCTGGCGGTGATGCTGGAAGCCGAACATCAGTGCATGACGATGCGGGGTGTTCAAAAACCTGGCGTCTCGACGATCACCACTCAATTCACCGGCGTTTTCCAGGACGATCCGGCCGAACAGGCCAAATTCATGTCGCTGGTACGCGGCAAGGGTCTTTAACAGCAGGCCCTTGCGTCCAATTTCCTGAGGCAAGGGCTTTTCCATGTGCAGTTCCGAGATTTCCGGTCGTGGTGACAAGAGCACGGTCGAGAACGGCCATCTTCTTATGCCCAAATTCGATCAGGACGGCCTGATCGCTGCCGTCGTGACCGAAGTGACTTCCGGCGAAGTGCTCATGGTCGGGTATATGAACGAAGAAGCCCTGAAACGGACAATCGACACCGGCGAAGCCTGGTATTGGAGCCGCTCCCGGCAGAGCTACTGGAAAAAGGGCGAAACGTCAGGACAGATTCAAACCGTCCATGAAATTCTGACCGACTGCGATCAAGACGCCCTCGTCCTCAAGGTGTCGGTTGCCGGGAATGGTGCAACCTGCCACGTCGGCTACCGATCCTGCTTTTACAGAAAAGTGGTGAAACCGGAGACCGGGGCAGTTCGTCTCGAACGCGTTGAAGCAGACAAGGTCTACGACCCTGAGGACGTTTACGGGAAAAAGTGAGGCGACCTTTTCGCTCCAGAGAAAATCAACAGCGAATTTCCCCTGGAACCCTTGGCAATTATCAAGGGTTCCAACGAGTTGTTAGCCACCATTACGTGTTTGTACCTATTTTAGTCCCTTCTCCCTTTCGCCTAAAGTCGAAATAGGCGCAATGAAATATAACATTTCTCAGCGCCTCATATATCCGTCCGCATGCTGAGGGAGAGGTCATGGCGGAAAACGGTGTTCAATCCAAACGGGATGAACGCATCGCGTTTATCCTATTGGCAGTTGTTCTGGCCCCAACTTTATCAATCGCTATTGTCGGTGGATACGGATTCATTGTCTGGATGTCCCAGATAATGCTTGGGCCACCTGCCGGCTG
>JBCCVB010000144.1:0-17872 GCA_039195965.1 Pseudomonadota bacterium | reverse complement strand
GCAATTCAGCGATCCTGTCTCGTAACCGGGCCTCAAGGCTGATCAGTTTCCAGGTCTGCCATTTGATGCGCGCATCGGAGGCGGCTTCTGCAATGTTCTGACAGTAAAGCTCACTGTCTCCTGGAGGGACGATCGCCTCTGCAGGAGACAGTGAGCTTTACTGTCAGAACATTGCAGAAGCCGCCTCCGATGCGCGCATCAAATGGCAGACCTGGAAACTGATCAGCCTTGAGGCCCGGTTACGAGACAGGATCGCTGAATTGCAGCGCAAGGAACGTGAATTCGAGACCTGGGTCAAACGGCGGGAAGATCTCCTCGCTGAAGTGGAAGACCAGGTCGTCACGATCATTGGGCGCATGCGCCCGGAAGCTGCTGCTGCACAACTTTCGACCACGGATGAAGAGGCTGCTGTTGGCGTTCTCCTGAAACTGAAAGCGCGTGTTGCCAGCAGCATTCTTGATGAAATGGAGCCCTCAAGGGCCGCACAACTAACCCAATCGATGATGGGCCTGACCTACCCGGAAGCACAACGGAGTTTCTGATGCGAGCGATTTTCTTTCCCCTCGGAGCGATGATGCTTACCGGGTGCGCCGGACAATTGGAAGACATCGGCAGGGCGCCGGCAATGTCGCCTGTCGGATATGGCCTGGCAACGCAGTCTACGGCGGTCTATCCGCTCAGCACATTCGCGCCAGGCGGCATCAAGGATTACAATTCTCTCTGGATGAATGGGCGCGACAACTTCTTCTCGGATCCGCGAGCGAAGAAGGTCGGTGATGTTCTGACTGTGACCATTCATATCAATGACAAGGCAAACCTGGACAACAGTTCCGACCGGCGCCGGACCTCGGATATTGGTATTGGCGGGTCTGTTGGAGCGACGTGGGATGGCAACACAAGCAGTGGCGAGGCCAATCTTGACGTCGACTCGGGATCCGGTTCGGCCGGCTCCGGATCAATCGACCGGTCTGAGGAGATCCAGCTGTCTGTCGCGGCGGTGGTAACGGATCGGCTGCCGAACGGCAATCTAGTCATTTCCGGATCGCAAGAAGTGCGTGTGAACTATGAGATGCGCATCTTGCAGATCGCGGGAATTGTCAGGCCCCGGGACATCCAGAGCAACAATACAATTCCTTACGACAAGATTGCGGAAGCGCGGGTTTCCTATGGTGGGCGTGGTCGCATATCCGAAGTGCAGCAACCAGCCTGGGGTCAGCAGATCTACGACATCATCACGCCATTCTAAGCCGCATTCCGGAACCAACGGGAAACGTTTATGTCCAATCTTATCGAAGCTCCGCTGGAAGGAGCGTCCCAACCCGCGCGCAATGGTGGTTTTGTTGCTGCATTGATCCTGCTGACGCTGATCGGCAGTGGTGCAGGTGCCGGATTGGCCGCTTATGTGTCCGATTACACGGAGCAGGAAGTACACGGCCGGCTTCGTCAGCAACAGTCTTTTGCTGACACTCTTCCGTTTGCCGCGTCAACACGACTTCAGAAGCTGGATCCCCTGGTGACCAATCTGGCGTCTCCGAAAGAAGCCTGGATCCGGGTGAAGGCATCGATCCTGTTGGTTGATGAGGAAGACAGGGATATTGGTGTCTTGAGGAAGAAGGTTGAAGACGACTTCCTCAGCTACATGCGCACGCTCACACTGAGCCATCTGGAAGGCGGAGTTGGCCTCCAGCATCTGCGCGAGGACCTGACTGAGCGGGCCAAGACACGCACCAAGGGGCAGGTCAGCGAAGTCATTCTGGAGTCGGTGGTTGTTCAATGATCCGGCTGTTTCTTTCTGGTGCCTTCATCGTTTTGCTGACCAGCGGTGCACTTGCACAAGTTCCCGATTTGTCATCCCTGCTGCCAGAGGGCGAAGGAAGTGCAAGCGGCCGGATTATTCAGGTCATCGCGCTTCTGACTGTGCTTTCACTAGCACCCGGCATTCTGATCATGGTGACCAGCTTCACCAGATTTGTCATCGCTTTTTCGTTTCTGCGTTCCGGCATCGGATTGCAGACAACGCCAGGAAATCTGATCCTGATCTCGCTTGCACTTTTCATGACTTTTTACGTTATGGGACCGACCTTCGACAGAGCGTGGGAAGAAGGCGTGCAGCCACTCATGAACAATGAGATTTCAGAACAGGAAGCCTACGTCCGCATATCCACACCGTTTCGCGAATTCATGTTGAGCCAGGTGAGGGAAGAGGACCTGGTGCTCTTCGATGACCTTGCCGCAGGCCGAGTGACGGAGACGGAAGCATCGAGTGCTGAAGATGTGGAGCTGCGAGTTCTTATTCCTGCATTCATGATCTCTGAATTGCGTCGAGGATTTGAAATCGGATTTCTGATCGCCCTACCTTTTCTCGTGATCGATATGATCGTGGCCACAATAACGATGTCCATGGGCATGATGATGTTGCCGCCAACGGTCATATCCTTGCCGTTCAAGGCTTTGTTCTTTGTGCTGATCGACGGTTGGAACTTGCTGGTTGGCAGTCTGGTTCGGTCTTTCTTCTAGCAAGGCGCTGAAAAAAACATTGAATTGAGCGGGGCCAAATGGCCCCGTTTTTTTATCGCTCACGATTAGTTGCTTCGCGATTTTTGTGGTTGAAATTTTCTGGTTTTCAAAAAGATCGAATTGTTTTGATGAGCGTAAGGTTCGCGCAAGATAGAAGCGCTAGTGTTCTTTTCACAGCAGGTTGAACCGCATTGCTCTTGGTTCAAAAGCATGAAGCTGCTCCTGCTGTGCCGGTGAGAACCCGGCATGTCCCAAACCAATTCCAGTACCTACTGAAACATTGAAAGGGACATATCATGTCTAGCTTGATGACGAACGCTTCCGCAATGACCGCTCTGCAGACTCTGCGGAGCACCAACGCTAACCTCGCAGAGACGCAGAACCGCATCTCTACTGGTTACCGTGTATCCGGCGCGGAAGACAACGCAGCTTACTGGTCCATCGCAACAACCATGCGTTCCGACAACATGGCTCTTGGCGCCGTTGAAGACTCTCTCGGTCTTGGTGCTGCGACCGTCGACGTGATGTACACTGCTATGGACAGCACAGTTGATGTCATGAACGAAATCAAAGCCAAAGTCGTTGCTGCTCGTACTCCGGGCGTTGACCGTGGCAAGATCCAGTCCGACATTAATGAGTTGCAGAACCAGCTGAAAAACACGGCTGACTCGGCTGTCTTCAACGGTGAAAACTGGCTGTCTGTTGACTCCAGTGCAGCAGGCTACGCTGCCAACAAGGACATCGTGGCTTCCTTCTCACGTGCTGGTGGTGCCATCACCATCCAGACCGTCACCGTCGATACGACCGCCACTGAACTATACGATGCTGCCGACCAATCCGGCATCCTCGACCAGGACCGTGGCTTCGCAGCCCTGACCAACATCACCGGTAACGGTATTGCGGATCTGGACATTTCCGCCGTGACCGATGCCGACCTTGCTGGTCTGGACACTGTGATCGCCGGCATTGATGCCGCCCTTGGCGATATCACCGATGCCGCAACCACACTGGGTTCAGTCAAGAGCCGTGTCGACCTTCAGACAGACTTCGTGTCTGCTCTGCGTGACGCCATCGACCGTGGTGTCGGACAGCTGGTTGATGCTGACATGAACAAAGAATCGACACGTCTTCAGGCGCTGCAGACCCAGCAGCAGCTTGGTATCCAGGCTCTGTCGATCGCAAACCAGGGCTCTCAGAACATTCTGTCCCTGTTCCGTTAATCCAACAGGATATTCGGAAAAGAGGACCGCGCCTTCCGGGCGCGGTCTTTTTTTGTCCCGCCAGGCAAATGACAGGCTCGCGCAAGGTCCATTTCCGATAGTGGCGGAAACCAAAAGACACGTGCATGAAAGGGTGATGCATGCCGGGCCGTGAACACGCCGAAAAACTTTGGGCAAATCTGATGGAGCTGGGAGTGCGCAGACTTGTCGCGCTCGCTCTAATCGGTCTCGCTACAATCGCAACAGTTGGTGCCGGCGCCTATTATTTGAGCCGGCCCGAACAAGCAGCTCTCTATACCGGACTGGATGGAGAAGACGTAACCCGCATCGGCTCGGCCCTGCGGGACGCCGGTATTCCATTTGACATCAGTTCGGACGGAAGTGCCGTCATGGTAAGCCATGCGCAAACGGCCAAGGCGCGCATGTTGCTGGCTGAAAAAGGGCTGCCGCGCGGAGCAAACTCCGGATACGAGCTGTTTGATGAGCTTGGTTCTCTGGGCCTGACGTCCTTCATGCAGGAAGTTACGCGTGTCCGGGCACTTGAAGGCGAACTCGCCCGTACGATCCAGCTGATGAAAGGTATCCGCGCAGCGCGTGTGCATATCGTTCTGCCAGAAAAGGGATCGTTCCGGCGCGATCAGCAACCGCCCTCTGCATCTGTTGTAATCAGATCCGATGTTCCCGACGATGTGAGAACAGCGGACGCGATCCGTCACCTGGTTGCAGCCGGTGTACCGGGAATGGAAGCCAACCAGGTGACGGTTCTGGACACATCGGGGGGCATTCTTGCTGCCGGCAAGGATCCGACCAAAGCATCGGCTGGCCAGATGGCGAGCCTGGAAACGGCGGTAAGCAGTCGAATTCAGGAAAATATTCGCAAAACACTGACGCCTTATCTAGGACTTGAGAATTTTCAGGTAAGCGTCGCCGCGGAGCTCAATACGGATCGGAAAATGATCGCGGAAACGATCTACGATCCGGATTCCAGGATTGAACGGTCGGTTCGAACGATCCGGGAAAATGAAAACGCGCAGAATTCCAGCACAACTGCTCCCACAACAGTGGAACAGAACCTACCGGAAGAAGACGTCGCGGCTGAAAACGGCGAGCGTTCTACGGAAGAAAACGAACGCCGCGAAGAGACCGTCAACTACGAGATTTCTTCCAAGCGGATCGAAACGTCACAAGACGGCTATAGAGTTTCAAAGCTCTCAATTGCAGTTCTCGTTGACCAGACCCGGCTTGCCCAGTCACTCGGCGGTGACCCGACCCAGGCTCAGCTCGATGAGCAGTTGACGGAAATTGAAGCGCTTGTTGCCTCATCGGCTGGCATTGAAGAAGCTCGTGGCGACCACGTCAAAGTGGCAGTTGTCGACTTTGTCGATGGCGGCCGTTCAATGGAACCGATCCCGCCGATCAGCATTTCGGAGTATCTGCTTCGCCAATCCGGCAACATCATCAATGCCCTGGCTATCCTAACTGTCTCCATGCTGGTGATCTGGTTTGGCCTGCGCCCGGCTGTTGCCGCCCTGGTACCTCAGGTCGCAAAGCCTCAAGCGGAAATTGCCGAACTCGGCATGCTGCCTGAAGGTGTCGAAGTCGACACCGAAGCTATGGAAGGCGAACAAACCTACCTGGTGCCGCCTGATCATTCCGACCTTCTTCAGGACCTGAATAGCAAACGCAATCAATCAGCACTCAAGAAATTGGAATCGTTGCTGGAATTCAACGAAGAGCAATCTGCCGCGATCCTGCGCCAGTGGCTCTATGAATCGGAGCGTGTCTAATGTCGACTTCTGCTGCTTCTCACATACCGGTGCTTTCGATACCGAAGTTCAAGGCTCTTGGGGCCTACGATCCGGCGTTGGTGGATGTTCTTGAACCCGATGAAATCCTTGTCGCCCAGCCGAGCGATGAAGACAGGCTGCAGGCCGAGTTCGAGCGCGGTCGCCAGGAAGGTGAAGAACGAACACGGACCCACTACGAGATACTTCTGGAAAACGCCCGAGAGGCGCATGCGAAGTCACTGGAAGAAGAGCAGATCAAGTTTGATATGCGTGAAGCTGCGAATGTAAGCGCTGCTATTGAGCGTTTTCTGGATGTCATGGAACAACGCATCTCATATTCGCTGTCCAGATTGCTGCAGTCCTTCCTGAAGGAACAGGTCACCGCTCAGCTTGTAACCGCATTTGCCGAAAATCTCCGTCAGTTGACTCAGGACAATAGCGAGAAACTGATCCGGTTGCGCGGTCCGAAAAGCCTTGTTGAACAGGTTGTTGTGCAACTTCCAGCTCTACGGGACCGGATTGAGGTTGAGATCGCAGATGAGTTGGAACTGATCGCGTTGCTTGACGAAACAATGATCGAAACCCGTTTAGGCCAATGGATCCGCCAATTGGAAAACATGCTTCAGGAGGCTGATTGATGTTGGATGGTGTAGGCAACGAAATCGTCATTGTCCGGCGCAAGAACAGTTGGGAAGACGAAGACCTGCCCCATGGCGTTTGGAAGATCGCATATGCGGACTTTATGACGGCCTTGATGGCGTTCTTCCTGGTGATGTGGCTTATCAATGTCACTGATGACAGCGTCCGCCGTGGTGTGGCCCAGTATTTCAACCCCGTCAAACTCGCTTCGACCGCACCTAACAGAAAGGGACTTAACGACCCGCAGATCAATGGTGACACGAACGAGAACGGTACCAAACTGTTCATGGGTAAGCTTGGCGGGTCCGAACAGCCGGTCGATCAGGACGAAAACTTCGGTCAAGGCTTGGAAACAGGTCACAAGATTGAAGAGATGGAAGAAATACCGGAGCAGGGCGGGGTACCTGCTGCAGGTCAATTCACCCAAATTCATTCGGAGTCGATCCTGTTCTCGGATCCATATGCGGTGTTGGACACGCTTTCAGAGAAGATTCGTGTCGAGGATTCGCTTGAAGCCAATCCGAAAGGCATTGGTTCCGGAATGCAGAAACAGGAAGGCTCCCAGGGAGGCCAGGCTTATCGTGATCCGTTCGATCCGATGTTCTGGCAATTCCGGCCTGGTCGGGGTGTTGAGGGTGTCGAGACGCTGGCGCGGGCGCAAACCGCTGGAGAGCAGGGAGGTGATGGACCGGGAAATGGTTTGCTGAATTCCGTTGATGCCACGCTTTCAGCTGATATCGTTCAAAAAAACCTCCACGAAAGTCAAAAAGCGAAAGACCTTCAAGCGTCCTCGGGCGCAGAAGCGCAGAGCGAAACACTGATTTCGATGGCAGCGGTGGTCGAGGAAGACGGCGAAAACCTCGTTCAGACATACAATGCAGGCTCAGAAAATATGGACCCGGTGGTAGCTCATGTGACTGGCCGCAGTGGTGTCGGGAAAGGCCTGGGGGGGTATCCAAAACCTGCAGGCGATGCGGTGGGTAAACCGGTTTCGTCGTCCAAGTCGGTGAAGCAGGGAACCGCGGAAGTTCTGGTTGCTCAGCTGTCGAATGTTCTCAGGGATACCAAGGGTACCATCCTGGAAGAAACCGCCGAAAAAGTCACGATCACGCGCGAAAGCGAAGGCACACTCATCAGCCTTACCGATGATCAGAATTTCGGCATGTTTGCGATCGGCTCCGCAGAACCACGGCCTGAATTGGTGAAACTTCTCAAGCGTATAGGAAAGGTTGTTGCAGAGACGCCTGGCCAGATTGTCATCAAGGGACATACGGATGCACGGCCCTTCAAAAGCAAGACTTACGACAATTGGCGCCTGTCATCAGCAAGAGCCCACATGGCGCTTTACATGCTCGTGAGAGGTGGCGTGGACAAGAACCGCTTCGACCGCGTCGAAGGATACGCAGACAGACACCTGAACGATCCGAAAGACCCGCTTGCCGCAAGCAACAGGAGAATTGAGATCTATCTGCTGGAGGGCGGTGAGTGATGCGCGTCTTTTCACCGATGGATATCGGATTTTTCAAGCTGATAGCGACTGCCGGCATTGTGTTGTGCATCGCAAATGGCAGCCGTGCGGAAGGAATGCAGGGTCGGACTAACGAATTCGTTCCTTTTGAGATGACCCGGTCGTTGCAGGGACTTCAGGAGCAGATTGCGCAAGGGAATACCCATGCCATGCAAGCGCAAAGAAGGCTGTTGGCGAATATGGACGAGGCCTACTTAAAGGTTTCGGTTGAAGTCTGGCAGGATCCACGAAACGCGCGAGCAGCCGTAATCCACTTGCTCAGTGGTGGGCATCCCAGGGTGATGAAACATCTCCTGTCCCTTGAACCATTACCGGCAGTAGACAAGAAGCTGATGGAGGCTTCTCTTGCCTATGTCGAGGGCCGCGAACAGGATATGCAGGAGCTCCTCAGCGATATTGATCCACTTGACTTGCCTTCCTCATTAGGGGGGCACGTCGCCCTGGTGAAGGCGGCACCTTTTATTCGCTCGGAACCTGCCAAGGCGATGGAGCTGCTACAGGTTGCCAGCCTCCTGATGCCGGGAACGCTTGTTGAAGAGGCCGCACTTAGAAGGGAAGTTTTCGTGGCGGGAATGATGGGGGACGTCGCGCGTTTCAGAGTTCTCAGCATTCGTTACTTGCGCCGTTTCAGAGCCTCTGTTTATGCAGGCGACTTTCGCCGCCGGTTCGCGCTTGCACTCGATACTCTTGGTTTCGTTCAAAGCGAGGACAAATTCGCCTTGCTCGATGATGTGCTCCGCGAGTTCGATGCCGACTCCAGAAGAGGGCTTTATCTTCGTCTAGCCCGGTCTGCCCTGTTGGCCGGACATCTGAAAGTGGCGCGCAAATCGACAGACGAAGCTCTATTTCTTGCGGTTGATGGAACCAAGGAGAAGGAGATCCTGAAAATCTACCTTTCGGCCACCAGACTGGAGCCGGAAAACATTTCGGCAAATCGGGATCTCCTTTGGTCCGTCAACAAAGCGATGTTGTCGGATGATGACCTGGAACTTCTTGATGGTGTTTATACGGTTCTGAACTCCGTTCGGCACTTTCCGGAGCCACCTGACAACGTCATCGGGGAATTCAACGTGGCCAGCAGCATCAGTGCTCCAGACGAAAGGTCGTGGCTCACTGCCGATATGGAGCTTGCTGACAAACTTCTTCGTCGAACAGGTCAGTCACTTGCACTACTTGGAGAAAAACAATGAGTGTGAACACTCCTGCTATGATCCAGGCACGGCCCACTCAAGGCAAAACGGCTGACGGCAATACAGCCGCGCCGGGTCAAAAGTCCTCTGGTGAAGCCGCCGCGAAATTTCAATCGGTCATCGATGGAATGAAGAACAGGGATCAACGCGGGTCAAACTCAAAAGACACGACCGGCCTGCGTAGCGAAGAGACTGACACACCCGAAACGGGTTCGGCCTCAGGAGCGTCAACCGCATCATCGGATGGCAAGCCGGAGAGCTCCGGCAAAGCAGGCGAGGGCGTTTCGTTTTCGACCAGCAATCTTGCTGACGCGTTGCGCCAGGCTTCCCAGAATGTTTTGGCTCAACAACAAGATGTTGAGCAAGGTTCTGAAGAAACTGGTATGCCCGCCACTGAAGACACCGGCTCGAAAGAACCGTTCAAGGGGCCCGTGGCATCGACCGGTCTCGGATTTAACGCGCTCATCGCCGTGGGAGCTGGAGATCGGCCACAGGTCGTCAATCTCAATTTACCGAACCGTTCAATCGGTGGTTCTGCGGCACAGGCCAGCGAAAATGCATCGCTGGCGGTTAAGTCGGATGCGATGGAAGGCGCGAAGACGGGCACATCTTCATTGTTTGCTCAATTTGGCGTGGAACCAGAGAAAGCGCAGGAAACTCTGACAGGAAAGAGCGTGCTGCCGGAAGAGGCTTCAGGCACAGTGAAAGTCCTTCGCCAGGAAACGCACTTTGCGCCCAACATGCGTCTGTCTCCAGCTCAGCAAGTGGGAGATCAAATCGCCAATCTCCTGGAGGACATCCCAAAAGATAGTGGGCGTGTTCAGCCTGGTCTCAGTGCCAAGGCCGAGGGGCCTGTTTTGAAAACGCTGGATATTCAGCTCACGCCTCATGAACTCGGTACTGTGAAAGTGTCACTCAGAATGGTTGGGGACGATGTTGAAGTAACCCTCCTGACAAGCAGGGCGCAAACGGCGGAACTTCTTAAACAGGATCGGCAGCTACTGGATCAGATGCTGCGAACGACCGGGTTCAAGGCCGAGACGATTACCGTACAGGCTGCTGATGACCGTCTAACCGTCCAGGCTGGCAACACGTCGACCGGTAGCTCCACATCCGGGCAAGCTGGTGCAAATGGCGACACGAATGGAAACGGTCAGGCACAAAACTTTAATGACGGCAATTCCGACCGCCGGCAAGAGCGTGCAGGTCGCCGGGGAGAAGACCCTGTTTACCCAGATGAAAACCCGAAAGGAACAAGCGATGATGAACGTTCCGGTCCCGACCTCTCTGAAGGTATCTATCTTTAGTCTCGTCGCGATTTTCGCGGTCCCGGCTCATGCTGAAGTGCAAAACATCTGCGAACGGGAGATGGTCGCAGCTGCACAGAAATATGGTGTTCCGCTCGGTGTTCTTTATGCTGTCGGACTGACTGAAACTGGACGAAGAAATTCCCTGTATCCTTATGCATTGAATATCGAGGGAAAGTCGGTGTTCCCACCGAGCAGACAAGCTGCCAAACGAGACGTGTCCAAGGCACGCAAACATGGCAAGAAGCTCATCGACATTGGTTGCATGCAGATCAACCACTATTATCACGGTGACCAATTCCGGTCTGTTGATCACATGCTTGAACCACGCGCAAACGTACAGTACGCGGCCAGATTCCTGAAAGAACTACGTACTCAGCAAGGGTCCTGGACAATGGCGGTCGCCAGATATCATGCCGGCCCCAATAACAACCCAGCACAAAAACGGTATGTTTGCACCGTGATCCGAAACATGATCGCTGCCGGATTTGGTAAGTGGACCAGTAATTCCAAGAAATTCTGCTCCTCCGGTAAGGCCTAGTCTTGCTGTTTTTCGTATTCTATTTTTCCATTTGCCTGATAGATAAAATTTTAGATAATTAAGTATCTGAATATAAACAATAATTTCTTCTTTCAGGACAGCTTCGCGCAAGTTATGTCGGTTTGACTGTGGTCAGTTGATTTGGACACAGGAGACCTGTCATGGGCCTTTTCGGAGTGATGCGCAGCGGCGTTTCAGGAATGAACGCACAATCCAGCAAACTTGGAACTGTTGCTGAGAATATCATGAACTCGAGCACGACCGGCTACAAGAGAGCTGAATCTGCGTTTTCCTCGCTGGTCGTTTCACAGGGATCCGGATCGTTCAATTCCGGTGGTGTGGAAGCTCACACTCAATACCAGGTTACCAAACAGGGTAACATCAGCTTCACTACCTCAAAGACCGACCTTGCCGTCGATGGCAACGGCTTCTTTGTCGTCGCGAACGAGGCCGGCGAAAGCTATCTGACACGAGCGGGGCATTTTGTTCCTGATGGCGACGGCTATCTGGTCAACACAGCTGGATATTATCTGCAAGGATATCCGGTGACCGATGGCGCGGCACCGACGACCGTTGCGAACGGCCTTGGCGGCCTGGAGCGGATCAACACAACGCAAAACCAGCTTGAAGCAACACCGACGAGCAATGCTTTCCTGCGTGTCAACGTCAGTGAAGATGCAGCGGTGGTTCCGGCAGCGGACTTACCTTCCGCAAACGCTGCGACGGCAAGCTTCTCGCACAAAACCTCGATGATCGTGTACGACAATCTCGGGAATGAAGTGAAGCTGGATGTCTACTATTCCAAGGTCAACGAAACCGCTACGGACTCGGATTGGGAAGTTGCGATTTACAATGCGGCGGATGCAGCAGCGGGCGGTGGTTTTCCTTATTCTTCCGCGGCATTGAACACTCAGACGCTGACATTTGACGTAACCACAGGCAACCTTACCGGTGCCAGCCCAACCGACATCAATATTACTGTCCCCAACGGCAGCACGTTTGATATCGACCTTGCGCAATCAACTTATCTGAATGCCGACTTCACGGTCACCAACGTTGACGCCGACGGCAACGCTCCAAGTTCGGTGAAGAATGTTGAGTTTGACACCGATGGAACGCTTTATGCGATCTACACAAACGGCGATCGCAGAGCCATTTATCAGATCCCACTTGCTAACGTTCCGAGCCCGGACAAACTGGATCCGAAGTCCGGCAACGTTTACAGCCCGTCGGTTGATTCAGGCGATGTCCGGGTCGGCTTCGCCGGAGAAGGCGGCATGGGGAACATCAAGGTCGGCGGGCTTGAAGACTCCAACGTCGACCTCGGCAACGAATTGACCTCCATGATCGAGTCTCAGCGCACCTACACCGCAAATTCGCAAGTGTTCAAGGCAGGTTCCGATCTGCTTGAGCAGTTGGTGAACCTGGTTCGTTAACGCGGATTTCTCTCAAACCTGAAAGTTGTTGTCATGAGTTTGTCTGTAGCGTTGCAGGTCGCGCAGTCTGCGCTGGCCGCCCGGCAAACAGAATCTTCCGTTGTTGCCCGAAACATTTCGGGCGCGCAGGATCCGGGGTATTCGCGCAAGTCGGTCCTTCTGTCTCAGTCCTACACAGACTCTGGTCAGGCAGGCGGGCTCCGCGTCGACGGTATTGGCCGCGTTACCGACAGCGCGCTTTATGCTTCCCTGCTGCAAACGACGTCTGCCGGGACGTCTCAGGAAGCGGTGCTTGCAGGGCTTACCCGGCTATCGGAAACGACCGGAGACACTGCACTCAAAATGTCTCCGGCGGCCAAACTGGGTGAGCTTAAACTCTCGATCCAGAACCTGGCATCAGACCCGAATAACGCGATTCAGGCGCAGGACGTGCTGCAATCCGCCAAGGATATGGCTCAAACTCTTCAGTCGAGCTCTGATCTTGTCCAGGAAGTTCGCGCGAACGCGGACACCGACATGGCGACATCTGTTCGAGAGATCAACAATCTTCTCGGTCAGCTGGAAGATCTGAATGCCTTGGTCGTGAAGGGAACGCAATCCGGTGCGGATGTCACGGATGCGCTGGACTCGCGGGATCAGGTTTTGCTGAAACTTTCCGAGGAAATCGGCATCACGACGCTCAACCGCAGCGACGGTGATATCGTGGTCTATACCGACAGCGGCGTAACACTGTTTGAAACCAAAGCCCGATCGGTAACCTTTGAGCCAACGGTGGTCTATGATGCGACAACTGTCGGCAACAATGTTCTTGTCGATGGTGTGCCGGTCGCGGGACCGGGAGCGGTCATGCCGGTCAAATCCGGTCGACTGCATGGCCTGGCTCAGCTTCGTGATGAAGTGTCGGTTACCTACCAGAACCAGTTGGACGAGATAGCGCGCGGTCTGATCGAAGCCTTTGCTGAAAGTGATCAGCTTGGTGGTGGTGGCCCGGATCAAGCCGGTCTGTTTACCTGGTCCGGGGCTCCGGCAGTACCGGCGGCAGGAACGCTTGTTCCCGGCCTAGCATCAGAAATTGTGGTCAATGCCAATGCTGATCCCGATCAGGGCGGAAATCTTGACCTCATACGTGACGGCGGCATTTCCGATCCTCTGGACCCGAACTATGACTACAACCCCTCCGGGGCAGCAGGCTATTCTGATCGTTTGCAGGAGCTTGTTTCAGCATTTGATGCTGACACTGTCTTCGACGCCGGTGTCGAGCTGGACCCGTCGGACTCGTTGAGCGGGTTTGCTTCCTCATCAGTCAGCTGGCTGGAGAGTGGCCGAAAGACCATGACCAGCAACGTTGAAGTCCAATCGGTTCTGATCGGCAGGACGGCAGAAAATCTCAATAACAAAACCGGCGTCAACATCGACGAAGAAATGACGCTTCTTCTTGAAATCGAACGCTCGTATTCAGCCGCGACACGGCTGATTACCGCTGTCGATTCAATGCTTGAAGACCTACTGGCCGCAGCGAGGTAACACGCATGAAAACCACCTATATATCCACGATCTCACTTGCGGATGCTTCCCGCAGGCAGATCATGAACCAGGCAAGCCAGGTCAACAAACTCAGCGTCGAACTGGCGTCCGGGCGCAAATACGACATCGGCCTGGATCTTGGTACCAAGACCGGAGAGAGCGTTTCTCTGCGCGCAGAGTTCCATTTTCTTGATGGAATAATCGACACAAATGCGCTGACGACATCCCGGCTGGATGTAAGCCAGGCAGCGATGGGAGATGTTCTGGCAGACGCGCAGGACTTTCTGAAAACACTTGTGGCACTTCGGGAAAACGATACCAGCTCCGACATCGTGAAGGCGGACGCCATCGGCAACATGGAATTGCTGACATCGAGACTGAATACGCAGCTGAACGGAAGCTTCGTGTTTGCCGGGATCAACTCGGACCAGGTGCCGATTGCTGACTTTTCTGATCCTGCGTCTCCCAACAAGGTGGCGGCAGATGCTGCGTTTCTGGCCGAGTTCGGCATGACGCAGACCAATCCGGCCGTTTCCACGATAACCCCGGCTGCCATGGATACCTATCTGAACGGTGCTTTCGATGCCATGTTCGCTGATCCGGCCTGGGGGGCGACCTGGTCGTCGGCTTCCGACAACCCGATGGTCAGCCGGATTTCGGCAAGTGAAACTGTGACGAGCTCCGTAAGCGCCAACGAACAGGCCTTCAGAGACCTTGCGCAGGCCTACACGCTGATGTCCGACCTTGGAAACGAAAACCTGGATCCGGGCACCTACAAGGTGGTGATCGACAAGGCGATCGAGAAACTTGGAACCGGTATCGCAGGCATCACCAGCGAAATGGGCAAACTCGGCAATGTGCAGGAACAGGTCAAACTGGCGAGCGACCGTCTGAAGGTGCAGACGGATATTCTCAACAAACGGGTCAATGACCTGGAGAACGTCAATCTAGAAGAAACATCTGTTCGCCTGAACACCGCCTTGACCCAGCTGGAGACCACTTATGCGGTGACTGCACGTATGCAGGGGCTCAGCATTCTCAATTACATCTGAAACCCATAAGTCTCAGTAATTTCACATAAAACCAACCCTGGAGGGCCCATGTACAACCTGTCTTACGCAGAGGTTATGGATGATCTTTGCAGCGATCAGCGGCTCAATGAACATGAGGCGATGTCGATTGTTATCGACAAACTGACAGTGGCGAAGGCGACAGGGGTCAAATCCCCGGAAGCCGTGGATGCGTTGTTCTACACGCGTCGACTTTGGAGCTACTTCCTTGAACATCTTGCTGATGACGCCAACGAGTTGCCAATAGAAACCAGGGCCAATCTGATCTCGGTCGGCATCTGGGTTCTGAAGGAAGTCGAAGCGTTGCGCCAGTGGGAGCAGCAGGACTTCTCCGACATCATTCAGATCAATGCAATCATCCGCGACAGCCTGGACGGATAAACATATGAAAATCGGTTTGAAGGCGGGTGAGCGCCTGTTCATCAATGGCGCGGTTATCCGAGCCGAACGCAAGACCAACATCGAACTCCTGAACGATGCCGTGTTTCTGCTTGAGGCACATGTTCTCCAGCCTGAAGAGGCGACGACGCCTCTCCGTCAGCTCTATTTTATTCTGCAGACCATGATCATTGATCCTGTTTCCGGCCGGACTGCGCAGGACATGTTTCATCTCGTTCTTGGGTCGATCAAGGGGGCGTTCTCCAACGAGGAGATCCTCAATCGACTGGATGATGTGGAAGAGCTTGCGAAGACCCAGAGATGGTTTGAAGCAATGAAAGTAGTGAGAGGGCTTTATCCGGTCGAAGCTGTTGTGATGGACGCGCAGCAGAGTGAAGAAAACTCTGCCAGTCCGGATGTTTCCGCAATTCCCGCAGGTGACAAGTTTTCTCAACGTCCGCAATTGGCCGTTGTATAAGGAGTAACCCGATGACGAGTGTAGAAGGCGTTGGCGCCGCGCAATCCCAGGGAGCAGGAAACGCTTCGAGCGCACAGCAGCAGCTGACCGTTGATTACGATACGTTCTTGCAGCTCATGATGGCTCAGATGCAAAACCAGGATCCCACCAATCCGATGGACGCTTCCGAGCAATTGTCTCAGCTCGCAAGCTTCAGCCAAGTTGAGCAGGCTATTCAGACCAACGCGAAACTGGAGACCATGTTGACCAACATGTCCTTCAGCCAGGTTGATGATCTGATCGGCAGAACGGTTACTGACATGAATGGCACGACCGGAAAGGTTGAACATGTCGAGATCTATTCGGACGGTACGATCCTGGGCCTGGACAACGGCAAGGGAATACTGCTCGGCCCTGGCGTGAAGATATCATAGAGCCTATCGGATTAATGCGGACAAGCATTCCATGAATGAAGTTGATGCCCTGGACCTTGTCAGGTCTGCAATTTGGACGATCCTCGTCGGCTCAGCTCCGGCAATCGTGCCGGCGATGGTTGTCGGTATTGGAATTGCCCTGCTTCAGGCCCTGACACAGGTTCAGGAAATCACACTGACCTTCATTCCAAAAATCGTAGCCATTCTTGTGATGATCGTTGTTGCCGGTCCGTTCATCGGTGGCCAGATCTACACTCTTACCTCTGTGATCTACAATCGGATCGAAACGGGGTTCTAGGCCGTGAACTCATAAACGCGCAGCAAAGGCGGATCGCCGCGAGCTTCACGAAAGCAAGGAAATTGGCGGCCCGCTTCTCGGAACGTGTGGCAATGCGGCAGTGCTTGATCCGATTGAAGAACCGTTCGACCAGTTTTCGATCCCGATAGAGGTACGGGCTGAAGCAGATCGGCTCTCGCCGGTTACGGCACGGCGGAATGTTTGCCCACCCTCCGCGAGAGCGACCGAGATCTTCGGTTTTCCCATGCCTGACGCATGTTGCGTTCCGATGAGCCCGGACGATTGTGCTGTCGAGCATCTGGACCTGGGCATCGGCTCGATGCGAGAAGGCGGTTAGGATGCGATCCCTTACACCGGTGCGACGCCACCGCACGAACCGATTGTTGCAGGTGGTGAAAGGCCAATAGCACCCGGGAAGATCCCGCCAAGACGCTCCCGACTTCAAGATTCAATATGTACCCTTCAGAACGCGCCTGTCATCCACGCGCGGAACGCCTCTTGGCTTGCAGAGCAGGATAGGTTCGATCACGCGCCTCTCGGCGTCGGGGAGGGCATATCGCATGACCTGGGGCTCCTTCATGGAGCTTGAACCACGCTGACTGACCATCGATCAATGTCTTTTTCGCCGCCGGAACCAGACACTGATCTCCCCGATAGGATCGTCTTAAGATGACCCGCTATGAAAGTTTGCTGCGCAACAGCAAACCTATCAATTGGTCGGAATGCGGTCCTTCGCTAAAGCGCGCATCGATGTCTGTTAAACGGATGTACGAGGCTATCGTCTGCTAACCGAAGCCAAAAAATGGATCGTGAGCGGACATTAGCCGTCATGGTTCGGCGTTGATCCCACGTTGCCTTGATTTAGAGAAGTCACGCAATGTATGTGTTTGTCGGACGCGCATTTAGAGCGTTTCACGTTTGACGGAAGCATGTCCTGAATTTTGAAAGTAGTTGGCGCATTCGGTTGCGTCGATATTTGCGAAGGCCTGCTCGATGGGGTTGAGATTCGATGAGTATGGCGGCAGGAACCATAGCTTTGCGCCAGCAGTATTGATCTGCTGACGGACGACCGCGGCTAAATGGGATCCAAGGTTGTCCAGGACAACGATATCGCCAGGTCTGAGCACTGAAACGAGAAGCTGCTCGACATAGGCGCGAAAGCACAGGCCATTAATTGGATCGTTAAAGACGCAAGGCGCGGTCAGGCCTTCACACCACATTGCGCCCAAGAATGTCAGGGTGCGCCAGTATTCGTTCTAACAGCCGTGTCAACGCTTTTTGCGAGCTCGGACCATGCGAAATCCTGTGCTTTTCCCTTGACTGGAAACATAAAGGGCAGTTCTGGACCAAACACATGAAGCGTCATGCCGTTGTCGCTCACAGTCGCTTGTGCGCACTGTGCATTGATTTTGATCTCAAGCAGGTTAGAAGCTTTAGTCGCCTCATGCGCAAGCGCATTACTTTAAGTAAAAACAAATAAAATACAAATAAATTAGAATGGCAAGATAACACTTAGTCAAATTATGTTTTATTATGAATAATTTTC
>JBCCVB010000143.1:0-18058 GCA_039195965.1 Pseudomonadota bacterium | reverse complement strand
TATCTTCGGTTCTGACCGTGACATTAAAGAAGGTGATACGGTCAAGCGGACCGGCGCCATCGTGGAAGTCCCGGTTGGTAAAGGCCTGCTCGGCCGTGTTGTTGACCCGCTCGGTAACCCGATCGACGGCAAAGGCCCGATCGAAGCAACCGAGAAGCGCCGTGTGGACGTCAAAGCGCCTGGCATTCTGCCGCGTAAGTCCGTGCACGAGCCGATGTCTACCGGCCTTAAGGCCATTGACGCCCTGATCCCGGTCGGCCGTGGTCAGCGTGAGCTTGTCATTGGTGACCGTCAGACCGGTAAGACCGCGATCATCCTCGACACCTTCCTGAACCAGAAGCCGCTGCACGCTGGTGACGATGAAAGCGCCAAGCTGTACTGCATCTACGTTGCAGTCGGCCAGAAGCGTTCCACCGTTGCCCAGTTCGTGAAGACCCTGGAAGACGAAGGCGCGCTGGAATACTCCATCGTTATCGCCGCGACCGCTTCCGACGCTGCTCCGCTGCAGTTCCTGGCACCGTTCGCCGGCTGTGCGATGGGCGAGTACTTCCGCGACAACTCCATGCACGCCGTTATCGGTTACGACGATCTGACCAAACAGGCTGTTGCTTATCGTCAGATGTCTCTGCTTCTGCGCCGCCCGCCGGGACGTGAAGCTTTCCCGGGTGACGTTTTCTACCTGCACTCCCGTCTTCTGGAACGTGCGGCGAAGCTGAACGAAAACTACGGCGCTGGCTCCCTGACCGCTCTTCCGGTCATTGAAACCCAGGGCAACGACGTTTCCGCGTTTATTCCGACCAACGTGATCTCGATCACCGACGGCCAGATCTTCCTGGAAACCGACCTGTTCTACCAGGGTATCCGCCCGGCTGTTAACGTCGGTCTGTCGGTTTCCCGCGTGGGTTCCTCCGCTCAGATCAAGGCGATGAAACAGGTTGCCGGCCCGATTAAGGGTGAACTTGCGCAGTACCGCGAAATGGCGGCGTTCGCGCAGTTCGGCTCCGACCTCGACGCCACCACGCAGCGCCTGCTGAACCGCGGTGCCCGTTTGACCGAACTTCTGAAACAGCCGCAGTTCTCGCCGCTGAAGACCGAAGAACAGGTTGCGGTCATCTACGCTGGCGTGAACGGCTACCTTGATGCGCATCCGGTTGACCGTGTGCGTGACTTCGAAGAAGGCCTGCTTCTGTTCCTTCGCGGCGAACACCAGGATCTGCTGGACGCCATCTGGGAGAAGAAGGCACTTGACGACGAACTGACCGGCAAGCTGAAAGCTGCCGTCGACGCGTTCGCCAAGAACTTCGCTTAAGATCACACGCCGGGATAAGGAGCAGGGGCGGCCATGCCGAGCCTGAAGGACTTACGAAACCGTATCGCTTCCGTGAAAGCGACGCAGAAAATCACCAAGGCCATGCAGATGGTGGCCGCGGCGAAGCTGCGTCGTGCTCAGGAAGCTGCGGAGGCTGCACGCCCCTATGCGGAACGCATGGACGCCGTGCTGGCCAACCTCGCGGTGGCTTTCGAGGGCCGCGATGATGCTCCGAAGCTGATGTCCGGTACGGGCAATGATCAGGTTCATCTCCTGGTCGTTGCTACCGCCGAACGCGGACTTTGCGGGGGCTTCAACACAAATATCGCCAAGCTGGCACGCGAAAAGGCACGCAGCCTTCTCGCTGAAGGCAAGACGGTCAAGATCATGTGCGTTGGCAAGAAGGGCTTCGACGCTCTGAAGCGCGAGCTCGGCCAATACGTGATCAAGAATGTTGACTTGCGCGCCGTCAAGAACGTCGGTTTCTCCAATGCGGATGAAATCGGTCGTGACGTACTTTCCATGTTTGACAATGGTGAGTTCGACGTCTGCACGCTGTTCTATTCGACCTTCAAGTCGGTGATTGCACAGGAACCGACTGCACAGCAGCTGATCCCGGCTTCGTTTGAAGCTGGTGATGCCGATGCAGTAGATGGTCCGAGCGCGGTCTATGAATATGAACCGGACGAGGCCGAGATCCTTGCTGATCTTTTGCCGCGTAACGTTTCCGTTCAGGTTTTCCGGGCGCTTCTGGAAAATGCTGCATCTGAGCAGGGTGCTCGTATGTCCGCTATGGACAATGCGACCCGCAACGCCGGCGACATGATCGACAAGCTGACGATCAACTACAACCGCCAGCGTCAGGCACAGATTACGACGGAACTGATTGAAATTATCTCGGGCGCGGAAGCGCTCTAAGCGGATTGCGCCCTTAAGGGCGCAAATCGCCTGACTAGTATTAATGTCGATCAACCTTTCTGCTTTCATCTGGACGAAAGCAGGTTGATCTAACGGGATCGAGACGAGGATTAGGGATATGGCTGACAAAAAGGTCGGACGGGTCACCCAGGTCATCGGCGCCGTTGTCGACGTCAAGTTCGATGACCACCTGCCGTTGATCCTGAATGCTCTTGAAGTAGACAACCAGGGCAACCGCCTTGTTCTCGAGGTGGCACAGCACCTCGGTGAGAACACGGTTCGTACCATTGCAATGGACTCCACTGAGGGTCTGGTTCGCGGCCAGGACGTTGTTGACACCGGATCTGCCATCATGGTGCCGGTAGGCGATGGCACTCTGGGCCGGATCATGAACGTGATCGGCGAGCCGGTTGATGACGCTGGCGACATCGTCTTCACTGAAAAGCGCGGCATTCACCAGGAGGCTCCGTCCTTCATCGAACAGTCCACCGAAGCTGAAATTCTTGTAACGGGCATCAAGGTCGTTGACCTGCTGGCTCCGTATGCAAAGGGCGGTAAGATCGGTCTGTTCGGCGGCGCCGGCGTTGGTAAAACCGTTCTCATCATGGAGCTGATCAACAACATTGCTAAGGCGCACGGCGGTTACTCCGTTTTCGCCGGTGTTGGTGAGCGTACCCGTGAAGGTAACGACCTTTACTGGGAAATGATCGAATCCAACGTGAACAAGGAAGGCGGCGGAGAAGGCTCCAAAGCGGCTCTCGTTTACGGTCAGATGAACGAACCTCCCGGAGCGCGTGCTCGTGTTGCTCTGACCGGTCTGACGGTTGCGGAACACTTCCGCGATGAAGGCCAGGACGTTCTGTTCTTCGTCGACAACATCTTCCGCTTTACTCAGGCTGGTTCTGAGGTGTCCGCGCTTCTCGGCCGTATCCCGTCCGCTGTGGGTTACCAGCCGACGCTTGCGACCGACATGGGTTCGATGCAGGAACGCATCACGACCACCACGAAGGGCTCGATCACGTCCGTTCAGGCCGTTTACGTTCCGGCCGATGACTTGACCGACCCGGCACCGGCTTCGACCTTCGCCCACTTGGATGCGACGACCGTTCTGAACCGTGCGATCGCCGAAAAAGGCATCTACCCGGCTGTGGATCCGCTGGATTCCTCTTCCCGTATGCTGGATGCCCGTATCATCGGTGAGGAGCACTACAACACTGCGCGTGCCGTTCAGGGTACGCTGCAGCGTTACAAGGCTCTGCAGGACATCATCGCCATCCTGGGCATGGACGAACTGTCTGAAGAAGACAAGCTCACCGTTGCCCGTGCGCGTAAGATCGAACGCTTCCTGTCCCAGCCGTTCTTCGTGGCTGAGGTCTTCACCGGTTCTCCGGGCAAGCTGGTTGCTCTGGAAGACACCATCAAAGGCTTCAAAGGCCTGGTGGAAGGTGAATACGACCACCTGCCGGAAGCTGCTTTCTACATGGTTGGCTCCATCGATGAAGCCATCGAGAAAGCTCAGAAGCTGGCTGCTGAAGCCGCTTAAGTGCGAGAGATTGATCGGACGTCCTGAGCGGGACGTCCGGTTTTCTTAATGTGATGGCCTGACCATCCCAACCGTAGACTGACAAGGAAGACGCCAAATGGCTGAACTTTTCCAGTTTGAGTTGGTCTCCCCGGAGCGCCAGCTTCTCTCCGAACAGGTTGCCGAGGTCGTTGTGCCGGGCACTGAAGGCGAGTTTGGCGTTCTGAAGAACCACAGCCCGTTCATGTCCACCATCAAGCCGGGCATCCTGAAGGTCCGCAACAGCGGTGATGGATGGGACGAATACTTCGTGCGCGGCGGATTTGCCGATGTTGCTTCCGGTGGTCTCACCGTGCTGGCCGAACAGGCCGTACCGGTCAAGGAGATCAGCAAGGAACAGCTCGATCAGGCAATCCAGAACGCCGAGGAAGACGTTGCTGACGCCAAGGACGACGACACCAAGCAGAAGGCGGAGATGACGCTTTCTCAGCTGAAAGACGTCGCAGACGCTCTCAAGGCGGCTTAACCGCTTCGACAACTGTCTGAGATTTTGAAACGCGGTCTGGAAACAGGCCGCGTTTTTTCATATGTCGGCCTGCGCGAAGATGTCCGCCGCCCAATCCAGGAAAACTCGCACGCGGGGAGAAAGCTGGCGCCTTTGGGGATAGTAGGCTGCCAGCGGCAGCGGCGGAGGTGGAAAATCGGCGAGCACCTCGATGAGCCTGTTGGACTTGAGGGCTTCGCGGAACCGATATCTGGGGGCCTGGATCAGACCGAAGCCGAGCTCTGCAAGATGGTGAGCTGTTTCGGCGTCGTTTACCCTGGTCCGACAGGGAAGTCTCACTTCCTTGCATGTTTTTCCGGTGCGAAACTCAAGTGGCAGAACCATGTGGGTTCTTGACGATACGAACCCCACCATCTGGTGACCCTTGAGTTCGTCGGGTGTCCGCGGTGAACCGTGATTCTCCAGATAAGAGGGACTGGCGCAGGTAATCTCCTCGATCTGACCAAGAGGGCGCCGTATCAGCCCGCTGTCTTCGGGAACTCCGGCCCTGATGACACAGTCAACTCCTTCGCGGACGAGGTCGACCAAACGTTCCCCCTGACCGAGTTGTATTTCGATCGTTGGAAACCGCGCCATGAAATCGGGAAGCGCCGGCAGGAGATACGCCCTTGTTAGTGGGCCCGGGGCGTCGACGCGCAGCAGACCTGAAGGTTCACTTCCCTGAAGTGCGCGCTCTGTCTCGTCGATGTCCGATAGAATATTGACGCAGTTTGAATAGTACGCCTCTCCGTCCGGAGTGGGAGAGACATGGCGTGTCGTGCGTTCCAAAAGGCGGGTCCGCAGTCTTTCTTCAAGCCGTTGAATGACTTCGGTTGCGGTTGAACGTGGCATATCGAGGTCAGCCGACGCGTGTGTGAAGCTGCGCCGCTCGACAACCCGTACGAAAAGCCGCATCGCATCAAGGCGATCCATCATTATTCCTATTAAACGAATTATATTGTCGAATATTCGCTCATTATCCGGAGAGGGGCAATTGCTAACTGTCTCTTCGTAAGAAGGAGACAGCTAATGAAGACGGTAACGAAAACAGCCATTGTAACGGGAGCGTCCAAGGGAATTGGAGCTGCGATTGCGCGGCGCCTCGCAGGCAAAGGATTTGCCATCGTCGTCAATTTTGCGACTGACAAGTCTTCAGCTGATGCTCTTGTTGCCGAAATTGAGGCAAACGCCGGACAAGCAGTTGCCGTTCAGGCGAATGTCGAGCAACCACTTGGCCTTCCAAGATTGTTCGATGCAGCCGAAGAGGCTTTCGGCCTGCCGGACGTTCTGGTCAACAATGCCGGGTCGATGAAAAACTCAGCCCTCGCGAAGGTCACGGACGAAGATCTGGACCGGCAGATCGCTGTCAATCTGGCAGGAACATTTAGGGGTATGCGCGAAGCAGCAAATCGTCTGAAAGACGGTGGCCGGATCGTCAGCGTCTCTTCCAGTGTCGTTGGTCTCTACCAGCCGGGATATGGAGTTTATGCTGCGACAAAGGCCGCCGTTGAAGCCATGACGAGGGTTCTTGCCAAGGAGTTGGGCGCCCGGGAAATAACCGTGAATGCCGTCGCGCCGGGACCTGTTGAAACGGAATTTTTCTTTTCGGGAAAATCTGAGAACCAGATTGAGGTGATCAGACGGTTGAGCCCGCTCGGGCGCCTGGGGCTTCCTGAGGAAATCGCCGACGCCGTCGCATTTCTGGCCGGGCCGGAAAGCGGCTGGATAAACGGTCAGACGATTCGCGTGAATGGTGGCGCCATCTAAGGCGTTGTCCGAAAATCTTGAACCATCCAACACTGCCTGATTTCAAAGGTTTCAACCTGTTCTGCGGTGCTGGTCGTTTCAACGGCCTCCAGAAACGTCAGGGCAAAGACTGAAAGGAAAATCAATGCCGTTCGCAAACATCAAGCTTCCCGAAGCTTCGCTGTCGAAAGCCCAGAAAGAAGAGTTGATCCACAAGACCACGGATCTGTTTGTCGGGTACTTTGGTGAGGTTGTCAGACCAACAACCGTGGTTCTCATCGAAGAAGTGCCGGATGGCGGTTACGGCCGTGCTGATGAGGTTTTCATCATGCCCGAGGAGTACCGGGCAAAGGACTAAAGCTTGAGCCGGAAACAAAAGATGTCTGCGGCCAAAATAAAACCCGGCCAAAGGCCGGGTTCGAAGTCGCGTGGGAAACCCACGTATATTCTGCTTTTCTGAAAAGCAGCTGGTATTGTTAGGCCGCGCGGCGGAAGGACAGGCTCATGCCGCCACCGCCGGAACGGTTGCGACGGCGCTCTTCCGGCGGAATGTACACAATGGCGCTGTGCTCTTCGCAGTAGGATACGCCCGGCTCAACACGCGTCGAGCACGGAAAAATGTAGTTACCAGCTTCACCTTCTGCCCATTTGCAGCAACCCGGACGCGGGAGAGACAAGTCAGCCATGTTGTTTTCCTCTATATCTACCAAGCAACAAAAGCGCTCGAGCATCCTCGGGAGGAGAGGATCCGAACAGCTTTCGTAAGGAATCGGATGTTATCGGCGCCCGGGACGTCATCCATTGTCCAACCCGCAAGGGTGCTCTTCAGCAAGCGCAGGGATTACATAAGCGGCATGTCACAAAAATGCAATAGAATACCTGACATTTCCGGCCTGCACTCAGCGCATATCGGGTTAATGTAGTATTATTGTGGCGGTTTATCTGCGGTCGATAGTTAAAAGACTCAATTGGTTAGCTGCTGTTGTGCGGTAAAGTGCCGCCCGCATCTTTTAATGCTTGCGGAGTATCAAGATCCAATCTTGCGGCGGGGCCTATTTCTACTTCAGATACGAAACCGGGATTGTCAGCAATTATATGGCGAGCTCCAATGTCTCCGCTAAGGGATTTGAGGTCGTTAAAGAACCTTCGATCCCAAAGAACCGGATTGCCGCGTTTGCCTTCTGCCGTGGCCGTAACGATCAGATTGGAATCGCTCTCCCGATAGGCATCTATAAGTCTGCGCAGGATAGCAGCGCCAATGCGAGGCATGTCGCCCAGTAGTACGATCACAGCGTCAAGGTCGGGCGCCAGAGCATTCATACCAGTCCGGATCGAGCCGGCCATGCCGTCGGCAAAATCGGGATTGTGAGCGATCGAAAGATCAAGATCGGAAACTGCTGCACCGACTTCTGCCGCAAGGTGTCCGGTTACAAGCACCGTTTGTGTCAAACCGGCCTCATGAGCGGCTTCGGCGGCATGGCGGATAAGCGCCTTGCCATCCAGATGCGCAAGCAGTTTGTTGGGGCCACCCATCCTTGAGGATTTTCCGGCCCCCAGGATAATCGCACCGATGCGTTGTTCGGTGTCACGCCGCTTTTTCTCGCGCGGCTGCGGCCGGGTTCCAATTTCCATCAGCAGGCCTCCAACCCCCATGGCCGTTATGTCATCCGGGCTGACCTCCAGATCTGCGAGAAGTCTGTCGAGTACCCAGTCGAAACCATTTTCCTTCGGGCTCCGGGCGCATCCTGGCGCGCCGAGAACCGGCACGCCGCGAAGATTTCCGAGCATCAGGAGATTACCTGGGTCGACAGGCATACCGAGATGTCTGACCTCGCCACCCGCCAGGTCGAGAGCAGCTGGCAGAACATCCTGTCTGTCGACAACGGCCGAAGCGCCAAAGAGGATCAGAAAGTCGGCACCGTCTTTCACGAGCCGCTGCATAGCGTCCGCAACGGCTTCTGCTGTGTGCGGAACGCGTTTTTCGCCAATGACTGTGCTGCCGCTGGGGCGAAGACGGTCTTCCAGGACACGTCTGGTCTTGTCCATCGTCGCCGGTTTCAGATGTGGTAGCTCCGTCGCAACCAGGCCGATCATTCGTGATTGGAATGGGGCAACCGAGACAGCGCCGCGAATGGCATCTTCTGCGTGTTTCAGCTGTGCCTCGGGAACGGCAAATGAGATGATCTTGGCCGTCGCCACCATACGATCACGAGCCACCTTGCTGAAGTTCGGCAGAGTAGCAAGGGTAATTGCCGGGTCGATACGGTTGGCAGCGGTAACCGCGGCCTGGTCGACAACCAGGACGCCATTATCATCTGCATAGAGATTTGTGCGGCCCGTAAAGGCAGTGTCCTCACTCACATGGTTTCCCTTGGCCGCCTTGCCAAAACGCGTGGCCGCAAGGTCCTCGCCGATATCGCCGCTTTCCTCGCGGGCGACAACCACCTGGTTGACCCCCTGTGCTGCGAGTTCGATGCAGTCTTCAGGGGTGAGTACATGCCCCTTTTTCAGCGTCCGCCCAGGCAGCTTGGTCTTATGTGCAAGAATGCAGCCGACCGCTTCTTCACTGAAACATGCGCCGAATTTCATTCAGAGATCTCCGGCGCTTTACGCAGAGCCTTGATGATCGAGCCGAGCACTGCAACAGCGATCTCTTCGGGTGAAGCGGATCCGATGTCGAGACCTATCGGAGCATCGATGCGATCAAACATTTCGGATTTCAGGCCTGCCTCCCTGAACCGCTCCAGCCGTTTGCCATGAGTTTTGCGGCTTCCAAGGGCTCCAATGTAAAAGCAGCCGGTTTTCAGAGCCTCAATGAGCGGGAAGTCGTCAATCTTAGGATCATGGGTGACCGCTGCAACGGCCGTATAGGCATCCAGCGGGGTTTCTTTGAGAACATCTTCCGGCCACTCGGCTTTCAACGCGCTGCCCGGAAAGCGATCCTCGGTGGCAAAGGCGGTGCGCGGATCGATTACGCTCACATCCAGCCCGGCGATCTTGGCCATGGGCACCAGGGCCTGACTGATATGGACGGCGCCTATGATCACCAGGCGGGGAGAGGGGACCGATACGGTTAGAAAAACATCCTCTGTTCCTTCTTGAACGATGCCGGATTTGCCTGAGCGGAAGCGTTTGCCGAACTCTTCGGCAAGAGGATCGGCAGAATAGTCATCCTCCTTGCGTATCAGCCTCTGGCTGCCATCGGACAGCCTGGTCGCAAGAATAGCGGCACGACGGGCCGAGCGAAGATCGTTCAATCTCGAAAGCAGGGAAAGGTCCATTGGATCAGCTACGGTCGGTTGCGAGTTTTACGCCCAGACCGACCAATAGAGAGCCGCCGATCCAGCGGCTGAGGTCCTGGAATCTGGATGTTCTGGTCAGGCGCTTCTTTACTTCCGTGGCAAACAGTACCGTTACGATGTCTGCTGACGTGAAGGCGAAGTTAACGATGGTCCCGAGAATGAGAAACTGTGCCCAAATCGGAAAGTCGGCACTGGGGCTGACGAACTGCGGCAGGAAGGCGATGAAAAAGATCGCGACCTTTGGATTGAGAACCTCGACGAGCACGCTGTCGACAAAAGCCCTGCGAGAGGATTTTTGCGGCAGGTTCGGTACAGGACCGGACGCAATTCGCGTGCGGATCATTTGAATGCCCAGGTAAACAAGATAGGCGCCGCCAGCCAGTTTCAGCGCGAAATAGAGTGTCGGAACCACGGTGAATATTGCCGAAAGACCAAAGGCCGCCGCAAGAACATGGACATAACAGCCAAGATGAATACCGGCGGCGGCCATGAAACCTGCACGCTGTCCCCTCGAAATGGTCTGGGCGGCTGTATAAAGAAGAGCGGGGCCAGGCATGTAGGCAAAAAGCGCGGTCGCGGCGATGAAGGCCAGAAATGTTTCGGTTGAAAGCAAAGCTGGATTCCAATTCAGACAACGGGTTCAACATAAACACGGATGCGGCCACCGCATGACAGGCCCACCCGCCAGGCGGTTTCGTCCGCTACGCCGAATTCCAGTGTTGTCGGTTTGCCGGATTCGATCACATCGATTGCCTCCGATACAACCGCACCTTCGACACATCCTCCGGAAACGGACCCTTCAAAGTTACCGTCCGCGTCTATCACGAGGTGGGAACCAACGGGTCTGGGAGCAGACCCCCAGGTCTCGATCACGGTTGCCAGAGCGACGGATCGGCCGGAACTGCTCCAGCTTTCAGCGGTCTTCAGGACATCTGCGATGGAAGAAGGTTCTGTTGCAGACATGAGCAATCTCCTTTCTGGCCAAGGAAGGATCTTTCAATATAGATCTTTCCAAACGGGAAGAAAGGGACCGGAAACAAAAACGGCACTTGCCGAAGCAAGTGCCGCTCAAGTTCGTGTGGTCTGATGTATTCAGGTTTTATTCTGCGGCGGCTCTAAGGGCCGGTGCGGCGCTGAGGACAGCGCCATCTACATGGTCTTCAAAGGTCTCGAAGTTTCTGACGAACATTTCGACAAGTTTTGCCGCCTGAGCATCATAGGCTTGCTTGTCGTCCCAGGTTTCACGCGGGGTCAGGATCTTTGCATCGACGCCGGCCACGGTAATGGGAACTTCAAAGCCGAAATTCGGATCGGTTCTGAATTCCGCCTGATTGAGGTCGCCGGAAAGAGCTGCCTGCAACAGCGTCCGTGTGGCCTTGATCGGCATACGATGGCCAACGCCGTAAGCACCGCCGGTCCAACCGGTGTTGACCAGCCAGCAGTCAACATTGTGCTTGGCAATCAGCTCCTTGAGCAGGTTGCCGTATTCAGACGGGTGCCGTGGCAGGAACGGAGCGCCGAAACAAGTTGAGAATGTTGCCTGCGGCTCGGTAACGCCTTTTTCGGTTCCGGCAACCTTCGCGGTATAACCGGAAAGGAAATGGTACATCGCCTGAGCAGGCGTCATGCGGGCAATCGGGGGCATCACACCAAAGGCATCGGCCGTCAGCATGATGATCGTTTGCGGCCGCGGTGCACAGCCACTGTCGCTTGCATTGGAAATGAAATGGATCGGGTAGGCCGCGCGGGTGTTTTCGGTCTTTGATCCGTTATCGAAGTCGGGGACACGGTTCTCGTCCAGAACAACGTTTTCCAGAACTGTACCGAAGCGTTGCGTCGTGGAGTAGATCTCCGGTTCGGCTTCGGCCGAAAGCTTGATGGTCTTGGCGTAGCAGCCACCTTCAAAGTTGAAAACGCCGCTTTCGCTCCAGCCGTGCTCATCGTCGCCGATCAGGGTCCGTGAGGGATCAGCGGAAAGGGTTGTCTTGCCGGTGCCGGAAAGGCCGAAGAAGACCGCGGTGTCGCCTTCGTCGCCGACATTTGCCGAGCAGTGCATAGACATGATGCCCTTGGCCGGCAGCAGGTGATTCAGCATGGTGAAGACGGATTTCTTCATTTCACCCGCATAAGAGGTCCCACCGATTAGAACGATCTTTCGGGTCAGGTCGACGGCGATAACCGTTTCGCTGCGGCATCCGTGTCGATCCGGGTCTGCCTTGAAACTTGGCAGATCGACAATGGTCATTTCCGGGTCGAACCCGGCAAGCTCGCTGCTTTCAGGCCTCAGCAGGAGATTGCGAATGAACAGCGAATGCCAGGCAAATTCTGTGTAGACGCGCACAGGCAGCCGGTGCGTGGCATCTGCACCACCGTAAAGGTCCTGAGCAAACAGCTCCATGCCTTCAGCGTGGGCCAAGAAGTCCGACAGGAGCGTGTCGAAGTGTTCTTTCGACATTTGCGCATTGTTGTCCCACCAGACGCTGTCTTTTGTTTCAACATCCAGAACAACGAACTTGTCCTTGGGGGAACGGCCGGTGTGAATTCCGGTTTCGGCGACCAGTGCTCCTCCAGCGGCAAGTTGGGTTTCTCTACGGGAAAGGGAGTATTCGTAAAGTGCAGGCTCACTTTGGTTCCAATAGAGCGCTTTCAAACCTTTGAAGCCGAAGGTTTCGCAGCCTTTGGATGGATTCCTGACACCGATTTCTTGCATGTTCCCGCAGTCCTCGTGATGTGGGCTTTTTCTCGTCTCCGCCGGAGAGAGTTAAGAAATACTAAATCCGGTCGTGAGGGCTGCGAACCTAGTGGAATGACTTTGGGGCAGCAAGACTACTAAAGGTGTTGGTTCATTGTTTAATCGATTAAAAGATTTTTGAATTTGCTCAATGATTAATTTGGATGGGAAAGTAAAAAACGAAACCTTCGAAATGTTCGTATTTGCAGTTATTTCGAAAGAAAGTGCGTCTGGTTCGCGCTTGCTCGGCAGGCTAGAGTGGTCCGTGGGTTTTGTTGCGCGTTTTTCGTGCGGTGGGGAAACACTTGATTTTCCGTTTCGCGATACCCATCAATGCACCCGACAAACCGGCCATTCAATCAGATACTAGGTAGAATTGGCGGTTTGCCTTAATTTATGCGCATTTAGCAGGCCAAAGGCTCTGTGTTAAAGTAAACCGATGCGCGCCATTGGCGCGTTGCCGGAAATGGAAAAGCAAAGCATGCCGACGATTGCTCTGGTCGATGACGACCGCAACATTTTGACTTCGGTCTCAATTGCATTGGAAGCGGAAGGATATCGGGTTCAGACCTACACGGATGGAACCTCTGCCCTGGACGGATTGCAGAGTGATCCTCCGGAGCTGGCGATTTTCGATATCAAGATGCCGCGCATGGATGGCATGGAGCTTCTGCGCCGGTTGCGCCAGAATTCGGATCTTCCTGTCATTTTCCTGACATCCAAGGATGACGAGATCGACGAGTTGTTCGGTTTGAAGATGGGCGCGGATGACTTTATCCGTAAGCCGTTTTCACAACGCCTTCTGGTTGAGCGCGTGCGGGCGGTATTGCGCCGGGCGCAGCCCCGGGACGCTTCCGCGCCACGTGATGATGCCGACAAGCTTCTGGAGCGCGGCCAGCTGGTTATGGACCAGGAGCGCCACACCTGCACCTGGAACAACAAGCCCGTGACACTGACCGTCACCGAGTTCCTGATCCTGTCCGCTTTGGCCCAGCGCCCTGGCGTTGTCAAAAGCCGCAATGCGCTGATGGATGCGGCCTATGATGATCAGGTATATGTGGACGATCGCACCATCGACAGCCACATCAAGCGCCTGCGGAAAAAGTTCAAGGTTGTTGACGACGACTTCGACATGATCGAAACCCTTTATGGTGTAGGCTACCGGTTCCGGGAGGTCTGAAGCAGCCGTAGAGCGTACCTGAATGGCGGTTGAAAGCGAGAGCGCAGAGGGAATTGCCGTCTCTGAGCCTGCAAACGGTTCGGAGCGATCCCGCTTGCGCCGCCTTGGCAACAAACGCCTTCGCCGGCGCCTGCTCAATCAGCTTGGCCGTATCTTCGGCACTTACGTTCTTTCGTCGCTGACACGCCGGATCATTGCGATCAACCTGGTCGGCCTGCTGGCGTTGGTGATCGGTATTCTTTACCTCAACCAGTTTCGCGCCGGACTCATTGATGCGCGGGTTCAAAGTCTTCTGACACAGGGCGAGATCATTGCCGGAGCAATTGCCGCCTCGGCGACTGTCGACACGGGGGCGATCACAGTCGACCCGGAACGCCTGTTGCAACTTCAGGCGGGTGAAAGCATCACGCCGACCAGCGATGATCTGGATAACCTTGACTTTCCGATCAATCCGGAGCGTGTCGGTCCGGTTCTGCGCAGGCTAATCTCGCCAACCAAGACGCGAGCCAGGATCTATGATCCTGAGGGAATTCTGATCCTGGACTCCCGGCATCTTTATTCAAGTGCACAGATTCTACGCTTCGATCTACCGCCTCCCACGTCTCAGGAAGAGGGTTTCTGGGACACGGTATGGCAATGGGCCAAACGCTGGCTACGGCAAGGCGATCTGCCCCTTTATCAGGAAGTCGGTGGCGGTGACGGCAGGGCCTATCCGGAAGTCGAGGCAGCTCTTGCAGGGTCTCCTGCCAGTGTGACGCGTATTTCTCAGCGCGGCGAGTTGATCGTCTCGGTCGCCGTACCGATCCAGCGGTTTCGTGCCGTTTTGGGATCGCTGCTCCTGTCGACGCAAGGAGGCGATATCGACGCCATCGTGCGCGCCGAACGAATAGCGATCATTCGCGTCTTCCTGTTTGCAGCTACCGTGACCATTCTTTTGTCCATCTTGCTGGCCGGTACGATTGCGGGACCGGTCCGCCGATTGGCAGCTGCGGCGGATCGCGTGCGCAAGGGCACCAATTCGCGTGAGGAAATTCCGAATTTTTCCGATCGTCAGGACGAAATCGGCCATCTGGCCCGGGCGTTCAGCGACATGACCAATGCGCTCTACAACAAGATCGATGCGATCGAACAGTTTGCAGCGGATGTGGCTCATGAACTCAAGAACCCTCTCACGTCTCTGCGCAGCGCGGTGGAAACACTACCCCTGGCACGGTCGAAGGAATCGCAGGACCGCCTGATGGAGGTCATTCAGCACGACGTACGCCGCCTGGACCGGCTGATCAGCGATATCTCTGACGCTTCGAGACTGGATGCGGAACTGGCCCGGATCCAGTCGGAGAAAATCGACCTGGCTGAATTGCTCCGCAATATGGCCGACGCCGCCAATGAGCGTGCAGGCACACAAGAAGCCAGCGTCAAACTTGCGGTCGCCGATGCAAATGGGTCAAAGCCCTATGAGATGATGGGCCATGACATCCGCCTCGGACAGGTCATCAGCAATCTGCTGGACAACGCCCGGTCATTCTCGCCCGCAAACGGCACGGTTCGTGTTGATCTCGGACGGGATGGCAAGAAGATCAAGATCATCATAGATGATGACGGTCCTGGCATCCGTGCGGAAAACACGGAACGCATTTTCGAGCGTTTTTACACTGACCGGCCGGACGGCGAAGGGTTTGGCAACAACTCGGGCCTCGGCCTGTCGATCTCAAGACAAATTATCGAAGCGCATGGCGGAACCATCACCGCAACCAATCGCATGGAGGTTGGCCCGAATGGTGAAGAGAGGATCGCCGGAGCACGATTTGTCATTTACCTGCCGGCAGGAGCCGGGAAGTGACGGCGCAGGCCGTCCACGCCAATTGCGTGATAGTCGGCACTCGCGGGTTGCTGATCCGAGGTGAGGCAGGCTGCGGCAAAACATCGCTGTCCGAGACACTGATCGAGGCAGCGAGAGCCAGAGGCAACCGGGGCGTTCTCGTTGCAGACGACCGGGTCTATTTATCGAGTGAAGCAGATCGTGTGATCGCGCAGGTTCCCGAGACAATCCAGGGAAAGCTGGAAGTTCGCGGATTTGGACTGGTGAATGCGGCTTTCCAGAACGTTGCCCGTATCCATTTGCTCATCGACCTTGTGCCCATGACGGAGCTTGAACGACTGCCGGACGAAGTTTTGGCAATGAAGCCCGTTGCAGATAGCCTGCTGCCTGCCGTCGCAAGCCCCGCAAACCGGCCCGAAATTAGTCTTCGTCAGATCCGTTGGGCCATTCGGAGTTTGTTTCCGGGCGGACCTGATTATATTTAATAGAGCAATAGTGTTTTTTGCTTGCTACTGGGGAGACGGTTGAAGAGAGTGCATCAGACTGATAAACGCCCGGCTCCCCGGGTTCAGGTTGGAACCTAGAGCTAACTGCACTCGATAATCAGGCCATATTACGTATGATCGGACTTGTACTTGTCACCCATGGACGTCTCGCCGAGGAATTTAAAGCGGCGCTCGAACATGTCGTTGGCCCTCAGGAACAGGTTGAAACCATTTCTATCGGCCCGGATGACGATATGGAGCAACGGCGGCAGGATATTCTGGCTGCAGTCGAGGCAGCCAACTCCGGCAACGGCGTAGTATTGCTGACCGACATGTTTGGGGGAACACCATCCAATCTGGCCATTTCGGTCATGGACAGCAAGTCGGTTGAAGTGGTGGCCGGCGTCAATCTTCCCATGCTGATCAAGCTGGCAAGCGTGCGTGCGGACCGCGAACTTGCGGACGCGGTTGATGAAGCACGTCAGGCCGGTCAAAAATACATTTCAGTCGCGAGCCAGGTTTTGTCGGGGCAGAATTAAAACGAAAATGACAATTCAGAATTTATTGGAAAGAGACCTGACGATCGTCAATCGCCGCGGCCTTCATGCACGTGCGTCAGCAAAGCTGGTCAAGCTTGTTGAAACCTTTCGAGCAGATGTTCAAGTCTCAAAGGACGGCCAGACCGTGGGGGGAACATCCATCATGGGTTTGATGATGCTTGCGGCCAGCCCTGGCTGCTGCATCAAGGTGTGTGTGACCGGCGATGACGCTGAAGACGCACTCTCCGCCATTTCAGAACTTGTAGAAAGCGGCTTCGGCGAAGAGGACTGATTTTTCCGGTTAATGGATGCAGCCGGGAAGTTCTTCCAGACCTTGGCTTTCCAACCGACAATGAATTGACGGGACACCGGTCGGTCGTCCGCAGCAGTTTTTAGATGGGGTGTCATGGCGAGTCATTCGGAAACCCGGTTAATTTCAGCTGCACGAACGGTGCTGGAACATCTTCACGAAGCATTGGAGCTGCAGTTTGCCTTTGAGCTTTGGGATGGCTCTCTGGTTCCGGCCAATGCCCCGTTCGATGGACTGAGGATCGCGCTTTCCGAAACGGCTCTGACAAGGCTCCTCAGGCGTCCGGGCATCAAAACAGTCATCGATCTCTATTCGACCGCTGAAATTGATCCTCGCGGCGGAAGTATCTTTGAATTTGCAGACAAACGACCCGGGGTCAAAGGTCGGGAGGTTCGCAAACGTCTGAGCAAACGTCTCCTTCTGAAAAACGCGCTCCCCTTGCTGTTGGGAAGCGGCACCAACAGGAAAACCGGTCAGACCGACGGTCTGGATGCGGGAAAGCTTGCGGACCGCAGTTCCGGTAGCCGGAAGGATGACATCGCCTTTCACTACGATGTTTCCAATGACTTCTACCGGCTCTTTCTTGATCCGAAGATGGTCTACACCTGCGCCTATTTCACGGATTGGAACAACGATCTGGCGACTGCGCAGACCGACAAGCTCGATATGATATGCCGCAAACTGAGGCTGAAGCCCGGCGATCGCATGTTGGATATTGGCTGTGGTTGGGGCGCGCTGATTTGTCATGCAGCTGAACATTATGGCGTGACCGCAGTGGGCGTGACGTTGGCAGAAGAGCAGCTGAAACTCGCTCGTGAAAATATCGCCGCTCGAGGTCTTCAGGACAAGGTTTCGGTTGAGTTGATCGACTATCGCCAAATGGAAGGCAAGTTCGATAAAATCTCATCCATCGGCATGTTTGAAGCCGTTGGCCTGGACAATTACGACAACTATTTTCAGAGCGTTCATCGCTTGCTGAAACCGCGCGGTCTGTATCTTCATCACGCCATCACCCGTCGCGGCAAAAAGGATCTGAAGGCATTTCGGCGCAAGAAGCCGGAATACCAGGCTCTGGTGCGCTACATCTTTCCCGGTGGCGAAGTGGACCATATTGGCTGGACTCTGACCAATCTCGAGGCGCATGGCTTCGAGGTGCATGACGTAGAGGCCTGGCGGGAGCATTATGCGCGCACAACCCGCTTGTGGGCGGAAAACCTCATGAAGGTCAAAGACGAAGCGATTGCAGAAATCGGCGAAGCTAAGTACCGGCTCTGGCTTGCCTATCTGTGCGGCGTTTCGCTTGGATTTGAGCGCGGTACGATTGGAATCTTTCAGACCGTCACCTCAAGGCGTACCAAAGGCTTGTCCGGAATGCCGCCAACGCGAGAAGATCTCTACAGGCCCTGATTGTTGCGCCTCTCTTTTGAAGCTTTTTAACTTCAGTTGAAAAATTTGAAGTTATTTCACTTCACTAATTGATTGTGAAGCGAATTTTCTTCATTATTGGGGGTGAACCTTCCAGGCAGTGGGGCCGCGCCATGTCCGATGAACCGAAAAAACTGTCCGTTCTCATGGGTGATGTTGTCGGCAGCGAAAAGATGGAACGCGGCCGATTGCATCAGGTTTTCAACGACGCGATAAACAAGATAAATG
>JBCCVB010000142.1:0-18168 GCA_039195965.1 Pseudomonadota bacterium | reverse complement strand
CTGTTAGCCCCAGAAGGGCCAGAGTGGCAATGCGCATGATTGGGTCCCGGGTATGGAAAAACGAGGCGAGGCGAATTTAGATAGCGGATAGGTAGTATAGAGCAAGGTCGGCAGCGCTTTACTTGCGCTTCCAGGCAATCTTCAGTGCTTCCGGTCCCCTGACTGAAAGACCGCGCTTGTAGACCGGGTTTTCATCGGCGAGCTCGATTGTCTCGAAACGGTGCAGCAATGTTGAGAAGATGATGTCCATGTCCAGCCGCGCCAGGTGGTTGCCGAGGCAAAAGTGCGCTCCACGGCCGAAGGCTATGTGCCAGTTTGGCGAACGCCCGACGTCGAATGCATCTGCATTGGGAAACTGTTTCGGGTCCCGGTTGGCGGACCCGTAAAGAACTCCGAATTTGGTCCCTCGCGGAAATATCTGACCGCAGATTTCCACCTCTTCGGTGCAATACCGATGAAAAAAGGGCAGCGGAGATTCGTATCGGAACATTTCCTGCACTGCAGTTTTCATCAAGCCTGGCTCATTCCGCAGTCGCGCCAACTGATCCGGATACTTGAGAAGCGCGTGCATGCCGCTGCCCAATACGTCGATGGTCGATCCGTGACCTGCCATTAGGATCAGCATTGCGGTTGAGAAGAATTCGTCATGGCTCATGTGACCTTGACGCTCCGCCTCAATCATCAACGACATGAGATCGTCCGTAGGGTCTTTCTCCCTCTTGGCCTTGAGGTCCTGAAGGTAATGATAGAACTCAGTCGTGTTTCGCTCAGCCAGTTCCTTGCGCTCATCTGAGCGGTCGATGTCAAAGAACTGAACGATGTTTTCTGACCAGACGCGGAGTTGCGGACAGTCTTCATCCGGAACTCCAAGAATACGGCCGATGATGTGACCGGGAACGTGGGCTGCAAGATCCTCGATGAAATCGATTTCTTCACGCTCAGCCAGGCTGTCGACGAGTGTGTCGACATAAGTCTGAATGCTCTCTCGCAATTTGTTGACCATCACGGGCGTAAACAGTTTGAAGACCTGTTTACGCAACCGATCATGAACTTCGCCATCACTGTCCAGCAGTGAAAACTGCACAAAACGCGAATGATGCGGCATGTCGTGCCAGTTGCCTGTGCGCTTCTGTTGGGCGATTTCCTCTTCACTCGCAATGTGCTCCATGGAGCGCACCATCTTCTTGTGCATCACGACTTGGGAAACATCGTCGAAACGTGCTGCGAGCCAGACGTCGAAATCCTTGAAATAAGTCAGGCCTTCTTTCGCACGTAACGCAGCGTAGGAAGGATGCGGGTTCTGCGCAAATGAATCCGACAGAGGATCGAAGGGAAGGTCGTTTGACAAACTCATGAACGGTTCTTTTTTGTTTCATGATGGGATGACTGGTTTTGTACGGCAGGGTCGGAGATTTATCATGTCGAATGCAAGTGGAAAGCAGCCCGAGCGAGGCATTATCGGCATTTTTCCCGGTAATTCCGTTTGAGGGCTTTCGCTCGCCAAATGAAACCAGCTCGCAGTGAGCGGTATTGCAATCAGCGATGAAATGCAGATTGACCGCAAATGAGCTTTTAGGATGTTCTCATAATAACCACTATTTGATGTGGCGGATCAGTATACGCAACCAGGCGTACAGGGTTGCTTTCGTTTGTTAATTGTCATTATGAACGCATCAATAAATTCATTAAAATATGACAGAATTAATAGTTGAATAGTTTGCTCTTTTGATTTCATTGATTGTTAAATTCATCAATATTTCTAGGAAAAGGCGCTTGAACTGGCTAAGATCCACACCGTAGGGCGCTGCTGTCGAGGCGTTAATATCGACATCTCGCCCAAGCGGTCTTCATAGGGTTACCCACTTCACCATGACCTGAATTTGTCTTTAAGCCGGAAGAGAGCACCCATCTGATTTTATTCAGATTCAGGAGTGTTGTGGGTGAAGTGAGTTATGCCTTTCTCGGTCGCACAGCTTCACGAACGAATGACCAGGGCCAATGGGGGATTTCTTGGGACCTGAAGACGTTTCAATCCTGTTTAATGCGTATTCAGCGTGTCGTTCGAAGCTCTACGAACTCGGATGTACAGTTCGGGTTCTGCGTGATTTCAATGAAGTGACACCAGCACTCGAGGCGTGCGGAAAGGAAGTCACGCCATTTTTCCAAGGCAGGTTTTTCGACTTCAACGGGCACAACGGCTTCTGCCATGTGGCAATGGCAAAGGGGGAGCCGGTTTCGTTCTATTGCAGCCAGCTCTTTGATACCGGCGCGCTGAATTACCTGGATTTTCATCGCGCGCAATTGACGAGAATTTACGGGCCGGATCATCCGATAGACCGTCAATGGGCCTGTCCGCCAATGCAGGAAATTCAAGGCCAGATTATCTATTCAGGAGATGCCTTGAACGTTCCCGGCCAGGGTTCGGTCCGTCAATCTCTGGAGCGATTGGCGTTGATTTCAAGAATGAACTTGTATCTTGGTCTGGCAACCTGGAAGGAAGCGACCGCATGTGTCGGTTTAGCGCGTGCCGCAAGAGTGAGGAAAGCTCTCGGAGAGGTTTACGGAGCGCTGCACACCTATCCCTACGCTACGAAATGGCACAAGCCGCCAATTGACCGGAAGCAGGACGATGTCTTCCTGTTCAATTGGGCCAAAGATGTGCTTTACCTAGCAAGAATTGATGCTCATGAAACTGCGCTGACGTCGGCAGAGTCAGATTCACCAGCACAGGACTTGGAGTCCCAAGCCATAGACGGTCTATCAGGCGATAGTAGCTGACGGGCACACTTGCCAGGGCACCAGGTGGCGTGACTTCCATTTCAACAAGTTCGAATACTCTGTCTCCCTGCGCGGCGCGTGCAAAGCCACCGGCAACGACTGTGTCGAACTGCGGATCCTGGTTGCGGATGACCGAAGCGAAATCGCCGCCATACTGGCCTTCCATCACTTCCTTGATGTAGCTGCGATTGCCGACATAGCCTATCTGAGGAATATGATCTCCGCTGGCCGTTGATGAGGTGAACACAAGCCGGTCGAACACCGGAATGTTCGGTCTGAACACTCCATCGGTGTGCCGAAGGAAGGCATCAAGCTCCTGAATGTATTGGCCCGCCAAACCTTTCATGTTTGCCGGATCAATGTGCTTGATGTGCATCAGTCTCTTTCCGCCTCCATCAGGAGTTCAATCATTCTGTGACAGTTCAATATGATTTCGTTTCGCTCGCCCGCGGTAAAGTCCCGCCAGTCCGACTTCCCATCATAACTTTCTATCACAGTTCTGACGAAACCTCTTATGACGAACCCTCCTTGGAACAAGTCGGCGTAAGTGTCTGCTTCTTTGCTTAAAAAGGCTTGAACATCCATGTCTCTAATCGCCTTCTTTCAATCGCCGAAAAGCTCGCATGACCACAAATGTATAGACTTCCATCGGCAGGGCGTCGTCTGCTGTTTCCAGTATCGCATCGAGCTGCTTGCGAAGGTCAATCAGCAACTCATCATCACTAATTGAGTTTTGCAAGCCCGCCCCCATCCTCCGGCAGTTTTCCATCAGCTCATTGATCATCTCTTCCATGGGCGAGAAAAAGTCCCCGTTCCAGTTTCTCCCGTTTGCCCAAGTTACCCGAGGTTAAGGGTGCTGCAAGCAAAACCATCGGGAAAACTAACAATTGTTTTCCGGGTCGGCATAACTTGGCTTCTTTGAAGAGCAGGGATTCATGAACGTGAATACCTGGCAATTGAAGTGTGACAAGCGCACTCACAATCACATCCGGGTTAAGATTTTCCTTAAGCGGAAGGTGATGTCGGTCGTGACAATTCGATTGGAACCGACAGCATGAGGCGAGTTTGACAAAACGCTTACGCGGAAGAACGCGCTTCCTTTGTTTTCCTTCCGGAAAACGCCATCAGACATCCTGCGGTCACAATGACGGCAATACCGGCGACGGCAAGCTCATTTGTCGGGATGTCCCAAAGCAGGATGGACCAAAGGCTGGCGAATATCAGAAACGAGTATTCAAAGACAGCCACCATCGCCGGCGCTCCGACCCTGTAGGCCTGAGCGATCAGTGTCACTGCCACGATAGCTCCGACCGCCTGAAAGAGGGTGAGCCAGAGAAAGCGTGGCGTTGGCGTCACGAATGGCCGGGACAGAAATGTCTCACCTGGCCAAATTGAAGTGACGGTCAACATCACCGCACTCACAATCCCGATTGTGAGAAAGACGCCGAGCGCAAGAACAAGCGGGCTTTCCCGACCGCACCAGATCCCCGTCAACATCATCCCAAGCCCATAAAATAGACCTGCCGCCAGTGGCATGAGAGAGAGTAAGGAGAGGGTGCTGGGATCCGGTTGAAGCAACATCAGAGCGCCTGCAAAGCCCACGAAAACGGCAATCCAGCGGACCGTTCCGAGTTTCAGGCCGAACAATATGATGGACAAAATGGCGACCCAGAGCGGCGCACTGAACAGGCCCGCTCCAGCTTGCGCAACAGGCAACGTTCCCAGTGCGGCAAAGTAGATCAACAATCCCGCCGATACCGTGAGACTGCGCACCGCAATGTTCCGAAGGTTTTGCGGTCTCAAACGGGTTCGTGTCACAACTGCAATCAGGAGAAAAATAGGAACTGCAAAGGCTGTACGGAAAACGTGAAACTGCCAAAGGCCTGCTTCCTGACCAACGGCAGCTACGAAGTTATCGATGAAGCTTAAGATGGCGGAAGCCGCCAGGGCGAGGCCGGCGGCGGCCATATTGTGACCGGATTGCATTTCCGCAGATGATGTCAATTCGACTGGAACGTCAATATCTCTTTGAGCTCATGCAAAATGGAAGGGCAAGTTTGACCGGTTGTCGTGATTGCTACCGGTTTGCAAACACGCCTTGCATGCGCCTGAACACAAATTTCATAAGAGAGAAACCGCTCGCCGCAAAAAGCTGCGATACGGATATTCTGTGTTTTCGTCGCAGTTCCCGGAAAATGCTTTGTTTGCTTTTTTCCATCTTCACGACCGCGGAACTCAAGCTGTTGGGTACTGTTTCTCGACCAGAGAGGCTGCTCAAAGGCAGATCCAGATAGACGAAGCTGTGACCGGCAAACAGTATCTCGAACCAGAGTTGCAGATCCTCGCAGTAACGCATGCCCGGGCGAAACCGGAAACCGGGTTGGTTCTTGAGCATGACAGCAGACGTGACAATCCTGTTTCTGAACAGCAGCTCGCCTGTGCTGATGGATACTTCCTGAGCCTTTGCTTCCGCGTGGTCATACGCGCCGGGAAGGTTGGTTGTGCGCCGGTGTGAAGAGCCGAAGCACTCCTGTTCACGCATCACAGCAACCTGGAATTCAAGCTTCTGCGGATGCCAGAAGTCGTCGGAATCAAGGAACGCGACATAGTCTCCTTTGGCAATGTCCCAACCATGATTGCGCGCGCTGCCGGGTCCGTCATTTTCGGGCATGCGTTCAATCCTGACCGATTGCTGGCTGAACTCGGCTGCAAAGGACTGGATGACGTCTATGGTCCTGTCTTGACTACAATCGTCCACGCATATGATTTCAAGCGGTCGCTGGCTTTGCTGCACCACTGAAATGAGTGCATTCCGGATGGTTCGCTCAGAGTTGTAGCAAGGAATAATGACGCTGACAGGCACGGTCATAGGGTTACTGGTCACACCGTACCCTCCCGCGTTTTCAAGGCTCGCAGCATTGCGCCAAAGAAGAGCAGGCACATGCACGCATCCGCAAGGATCATCGAAAGAGCTGCCCCTGATGCTCCGCTTTCCGGGATAAGCACATTGCAAGAAACGACGTTCACCAAGATTACAGCTGACAGCAATTTGAGCCTGAGGTTGATGTGGCCCCCAATGAACAGGACAGAACCGAAACACAGGCTCAGCGACCGCAGGGGTATCGTCCATTTCACTATCTGTAGCGTTTCGGCGAGTTTTTCTGGTGACTCATGAAAAAAGAATGCAGCGATAAAATCAGCGGCAACCCAGATTACCGCGACGCTGACAAAGCCAAGGCACGCAAACAGCAGCGCGCTCTTCTTGAGGACTGAATGCAGCATTGGCCTGTCCTGGTAATACCAACGATGCATCTTGGGGATCAGGACCTTTTCGAATGCCATGTTCGGGAGCAGCAGGAAGGCAGTGATCACCAGGAATGCAACGTTGTAATAGGCAGCCTGCTCGTCATTGCCCCAGTACTTCACCAGCACCGTGTTCATCTGGACATAGACCAGATAGAAAAATCCAGCGATACCGAAGGGGAGCGAAGATCGCACTACATCACCCAGTCCCGCGCGTTCCTTTGTGGAGCTGCCTTCCGGCGACGGTCCATGCCCTTTCAGCTGTAAATTCCCGGACAAACGCGCATTCAGAATGGCAATTCCAACAAGCACGACCACGACTGATACAATGAAATAGGCCGTGAGTGCCGACAAAAGATACGTATCGAAAAGTGGGAAAAACAAAAGGATTCCCAGCAGGCTCAATCGGGCCAGGTGCGGCGAAAACTGCCAGAACGAGAAGTAGCTATAGTTTTCTTCGAGCTGAAAGACGACACCCACCAGCTCCATGAGGATTTGGCTCAGGACAAACACCGAAAGCGCAAGAATGACCATTTCGGTTCTTGCATCATGCGGACCCCAATGCGCCCAGGCCGCGAGTGCGATCATAACGAAGAGTGCGGAAATCAGAACATAGATCAGCGAGTTGCGGATCCAGCGATAAGCGCCCCAGCCTTCCTGACCAAAGACCCTGAGCCAAAAACTGCCAATGCCGAAACAGGCCATTGGCGCCATGATGGTCACCAGGCTGAGACCTGCGGAAAACCGGCCATAGTCGGCCGCGCTCATCTGTCTCGCGAGCAGCGTTTGTACAAGAAACGCCAGCAAGGCAGCCATTGCCGATGCGGATCCCAGTTTCAGAAACGGTGAGATTTTCCGGATCAGAGGACTGAGCGTATTTAATGCGATTTGCGACACGATCGGGACTTTGGTGACCTCAAAAGCATGGCTTCATATCTGTGTTGCACTTAAACAAAAGAAAATTGAAAAAGCATAACCAAAGGAAGGAGCTATTCGTTCCGGGTATCACTTTTTCAAGTTGTGCAGATGGTGAAATATCGCTGCGCAACTATTGATTTGCAATGAATACTTGTGAGAATGCCGTTTGCTTCGAGGCCAAACACGACATGGTGTTTTGACTGCCTGGGGAGCTGAAGTGAGCAGAGATTACATTTGGATGGATGCGTTCTCTAAGGCTGCGACTGCCAAGTCTTAGCTTGAGCCACCGTATCACTCTTGCCTGAGAATAGTCATGACCCATCGATCCTACGCAGTTGCGCGGGCAGGTTTCGTAGGAAATTCTGAAGAAATTTGTCGGAAACGTTCGAAATGAACCAAGATGGTCATGGTCGGGCAGGCCGGATTTGAACCGACGACCCCTTCACCCCCAGTGAAGTGCGCTACCAGGCTGCGCTACTGCCCGAACGGACCCTACCTAGCTTGTTCGCATTCCAAGCGCAAGCGGCTTGTTGCGTCGAAGCTGATAGTTTGCCCAGGCTTTTCCAATCAGAAAACAGATTGTCTGTTGACTGGTGAAGCCCGGCGCTTGCGCTCTATCTTGTCGGTGGCAATCAATCCCCAGGCGAGGCCATAAAGCAAATACATGTGCCGCCAGTGATCGGTGTCGATAATGACCGACAGGATCAAATGCGCAATAAAGACGGCAAAGACACAATGTGTAAAAGCCGTCCAAGGACGATGTTTGAAAAGCAGGGGAACGAGCGCGCAAATCGTCCAAACCACCAGAACCAGATAAACAGTGCCGCCCAGCCAGCCATAGGTCGTGAAGCCCTTGAGATAGACGTTGTGCTCGTCTTCAGGGAAATACTTGTTGAATTCCAGTGGGCCGATGCCAAGCGGGTACTCCATGACCATCTGGAAACCCAGGGAATAACGCGCGAAACGTCCGAGGCGCGCGCCGTCGTAGTCTTGCACGAGTTTGGCCCGCTGAGCGAACATGTCCGAAACGGAATCGAAGGACAGCGCAATGGCCAACATCGCAATAACGGTAAGGATTCCACCGATACCAAGCAGTATAAGCCTGCCACGGCTTCTTGGGTTTCGCTCCGTTACGAGAGCCAGAAGATATACGATGAGGACGGAAGCGAAGAGAACTCCCCAGGCCCCGCGGGAGAAGCTCAGGAAGACCCCGAGCAGCAAAATCGCGAGCGGCACCAGAACATGGAGATTCTTGAAGACCGAGCTTTTGAAAAACACCTGTATCAACAGCAGGGTTGGCAGCACCAGGAATGGGCCGAACACGTTTGGATCCTGAAACGTGCCGCGTGCGCGCCCGTACCGCATGAAGTATTCCGAAGCGGGAATAAGATTGAAGTAGGCCGCAACCCCGATCGCCGATACCAGAACGGCACTGATCGTGTAACCGTTCTGAATAATCCTGAACCGCTTCGGGTCGTCGGCCAGAATGGCTGCGTAGAAGATAGCCGTCATAGCGAGAAAGCCCGTGACAGCAATGTACATGACGGCATCACCGAACTTCTGAGCCAGCGGAATTGAGGCCAACCCTCCGGCAACATAAAGGATCATGCAGATGATCAGCGGACCGAACTCCGGTCGGAGTTTCAACCCGCACGCAAACCAGACAACGGCGAGAAGCGCCATGTAGAGTTCGTACGGTGCGGGTTCCTCGATGACGAAGCCGGAAAGAAAGGCCGCCAGCCAAAGGGCACCGTTGCCCAGGCTTTTCACTGAGAGACCGTGTGGCCGGCGCGGAAATGCTGCGCCGCCATATGGTTCACTCATGACGGTCAATAGGCGTTCTCCGTATTGAGAAGCCGGAAGGGGGTGAGGAACAGGATCTTTAGGTCAAACAGGATCGACCAGTTCTCGATGTAGTAGACATCGCATTCGACACGGTTCTGAATTTTCTCAGGTGTGTCGACCTCGCCGCGCCAGCCGTTGATCTGAGCCCAGCCGGTTACTCCGGGTTTCACCTTGTGGCGGGCAAAGTAGCCATCTACGACGTCGTCCCAGGTCTTGTTGTCGGTATGGGCATTTACCGCATGCGGGCGTGGCCCGACCAATGAAAGACTGCCCGCGAGCACGTTGAACAGCTGCGGCAGTTCATCAATGGAAGTCTTGCGGATGAACCTTCCGACCTTCGTGACGCGTGGGTCGCCCTTGGTCACGACTTGTTTTGCATCGGGATCTGCCATTTCCGTGTACATGGAACGGAACTTCAAAATCTCAATGACTTCATTGTTGAAGCCGTAGCGTTTCTGCCGGAACAGAACTGGACCTTTGCTACCGAGCTTGATCGCGATTGCCGTAGCAATCATGACCGGAAGCAGGGCCACAATGGCGAGCGTTGCAAAGACGAGGTCGAATACCCGCTTTGCGACCATGTCCCAGTCTGCAATGGGTTTTTCGATGACGTCGACGAAAGGAACGGTTCCGATGAAGGAAGCCCCGCGATCCCTGAAGCGAACCTTGTCCGTGTGAGCCGAAAGGCGGATGTCTACAGGCAATACCCAGAGCTTCTTGAGAAGTTCCAGGACCCGCTTTTCCGCGCGCAAGGGTATGCTGACGATCAGCATGTCAATGCGCGCAAGTCGCGCAAACTCGACCAGGGCGTTGATGTTGCCCAATTTGGGATATCCGGCAACGATGGGAGGAGAGCGGTCGTTAGACCGGTCATCGAAAATACCGCAAATGCGGATGTCATTGTCCGGCTGGGCCTCAAGGTCATGGATCAGCTCGGCTGCGGCCGTGCCTCCGCCAACGATAATCGCTCGTCTTTCAAGGCTTCCGGATTTCATCCAGCGGCGCACAAGCCCATAAACGATCAGCCTGACGGCGCAAAGGCCGGTCAGGCCGAGAGCGTACCAAGGACCGATCCAGCCTTCTGACAATCCCGCGCCAATGTTCGTTGTCGAAAGCAGAACAACGAATATGGCGAAGACCATGGTCCAGCCGGCAGCCGCGCGGCCTAGTTGCGACAATCCTCGCCGCATGACGGAAACCTGATAGACATCAGCTGCCTGAAAGAATGCGAGCGTAAACAGGATCGCCGCACCCGTGGTAAATGTCTGGGCAAGCGAAAAACCGGCTACTTCCGGGCCGGCAAATGCCGCAAAGAGTGCGGTTCCTGCAATCACCAAAACATCCGCCAGGCGAACGAAGCCAGCCAGAACAGTAGCGGAGACACCTTTGCCGCCAAGATTGCGCGCTATTTCCAGAGCGCCTGCGGAAAGTCCGTTTTGTCCAGGTGTCAGGGTTTCGACAACCGGCTGACCCGTTGCGCTTTGAACCGTCTGCTTGAACTGTTTTTCCAGCTTCTGGCGAATGCCGGACTCGTCTTCAGCAATCGGTTTCGGATCAAATTGTTCTTTTGGCTTAAATGCAGGATTGCTCATTATCGGTTACTCGATCTGGCAAAAATGGATTGTGCCCGCGAGGTGGCAGAGGTTTTGCTCGCCGTCCCCGGGGCCGATGCCTCACTCGGCGCGAGGCCTCTCAATTCCTGATAGAGCGTGGTAATACGGTCGCCCATCAGCTCCACCGAAAAGGTTTCTGCCAGGCAGCCGCGCAGCTCTTCGGCTTGTTGCTCCATCGCGGCTGGCGCCTCGAGTGCCGCTTCCATGGCAAGGGTAAGCTTGCCGATATGTCCCGGTTCGACCAGGCGACTTGCATAGCGGCCGAAAATTTCCGGGATGCCCCCGACGCGAGTCGCAATGAGCGGGCGCTGGGCCGCAACCGTTTCAAGAATGATGTAGGGCATGGCCTCCGCACGAGACGGAACAACTACGTTCCTGGCCAGTTTGAACGCCTCGCGTGCGGGGAGGGCGCCATGGAAAGTGATGGCGTTTTCCATGTCGAGCTTCTTGACCATGTTTCGGTAGCGCTCTTCGTCCGGGCCTTCTCCGACGATATGGGCAGTCGGTGCGACACCGTTCTTCAGGCGTATGTTGTAAAGCGCCTCGATAAACAGGTCGGGGCCCTTAAGATCGCGCAGCATGCCGATGTAAAGGAAGTCCGCTGCGTCTTCATTCACCACAACAGGGGTGAACTCCTCGGGTGTCAGGCCGTTGTAAACGATACGGGTCAGTGCCCTGGGATGGCCCACCTTGCTCTCATAGGCAGCAGATTCATAATCCGACACGAAAATGAGGCCATCGGTCAGGCGTCCGAGAAATGCTTCCAGCCCGTGATAGATGCGCCCTTCGATCCTGTTCGGATCATAGTGAAGACTTCCGCCATGAGGGCAGTAGACCCGCGAAACCTTTTGTCCGGTCACGTTCAGGACCGTGCCGATGAGGCGCGCATAAGCGCCACCCTTCGCCCCGTGACCGTGAAGAATGTCCGGCTTCAGATCACGTATGTGACGATAAAGGGCAAAGGTCGCGGACAAATCCTTGAAGGTCAGCTGCCGCTGCATGGGAAAGCGTGCCACGCCAAGTGCCAGCTTCGGCTCGAGCTCGGCTACAAGCTCATTGTCGAAAGCGCTGCCCGTGCTGCTGTCGCAAATTAGTCCAACATCATGTCCCGCTTCCGCCTGGGTTGTCGCCAAGTCCCGGATATGACGGAATATCCCGCCGATAGGCGAGCGGACACAATGTACGATCCGCATGGGAGTCGTAGTCATGGTGCAGTTTCCCTGTTACTGCCCCCCGGTTTCTTTATTGAACCAGTGAAGCACTGAAACGGCACACTAACAAAGGGAGATGAGTCCGCAGTTAACTCAGCAGGGGTCTAAAAGTAGCGTTCCCGGACGTAAATTGTGTCTCCAGGACGAATCGGGTCCGAAATGGGCACACGGCCGTTTAGAATTTCGCCATTGATCTGACGGGTGATATCCACATCCACTTGCTGAGCTCTTGAGCTGAAACCGCCCGCTGTTGCAATGGCGTTCTGTACTGTCATGCCTGCCACGTAGTTGTACTGGCCTGCATTTTGCACTTCGCCCATGATGAAGATCGGGCGGTAGGTGTCCACTTCTACCGAGACATCGGGATCGCGGATGTAACCTTGCTTCAGTTTGGTGGCAATCTCGGATGCCAGACCCTGCTGGGTTTTGCCGCGCGCGGCCACGCTGCCAATCAGCGGAAAGGAAATATATCCTGCTTGATCAACAACATAGGTATTTGAGAGATCATCTTGTCCAAAAACAATAATGCGCAGCCTGTCGCTTGAATCCAAGCGATATGGTTGCGTTAGCGTTTCATGAAATGCTGTGGGCGGCTGTCTGTACCCGCTGCATGCAGCAAGGCCCAGGCATAGGCCCAGGACAACAAGCGCTCTCATTGGCATCAACGACTCTCCTACAATTCGGAGACAGCATCGCGTGTTATGGTTAATTGAGGGTGAAGAGCTCAGAAGGTAGGATTTGAACGGTTTCAAATCCGCGTGTGCAATGATTAACGGACGCGGCGTCACGTTTGGAGGCAATTTAACCGATCGCTTACCCTAATTCGACATAGTTTGCCGGAACTGGAGTTTCGAACGATGAATGCTGAACGGCAGACGCATACTGATGAGGACATGGCGCTGGATCTTGGAGGTCTTTTGCGCGCAATAGGGCGGTCCCTTGGGTGGTTGATACCGCTCACGCTGATCGTGACTGTCGGCGTCTTTCTCGGACTCCAATTCGTGGCGCCGAAATACAGGGCCGAAGCGCGCGTCCTGATCGAAAGCACGGACCACAAGTTTCCGGGGGCGACACGAGGTGCCGAAGAGGAGAGGGCTCTTCTTGATTCCGAAGGCGTCGCCAGCCAGGTGCAATTGCTGATGTCAGCGGATCTTGCTCGCCGTGTTGCAAATAAGCTTGATCTGGCGTCGATACCCGAATTCGATGCGGAGGGCGGCGGTTCCATGGTCGGTAGCCTCCTGTCCCTGATCGGATTGGGAGGGAACACACCAGACAACAGCGCAGAAGAGCGTGTTCTCAAGCACTTTTACAAGAACCTGGACATATATCGCCTCGAAGGGTCCCGCGTTATCGCGGTGGATTACACCGCAGAGCATCCGGTTCTGGCTGCTGAGGTGGCAAACACCATCGTTGATGAGTATCTGGCGGTTCAGTCAAGCGCCAAACGTCAGACAACAGAACAGGCTTCCGCCGTTCTGGAACCGCAGATCCAGGAGTTGCGCAAGGAAGTTCAGGCCGCCCGTCAGGCTGTTGCGGATTTTCGAGCCCGCGCCGACCTGCTGATAGGTGCCGACAATATTCCGCTGAACCAACAGCAACTGGCTGAAACCAGCAGCGACTATTCAGCCGCCCAGGCGACAAAAGCCGAAGCACAGGCCAAGGCCGACCTGATCAGAGAGCTGCTCCAGTCCGGGGGATCTCTGGAAACCGCTAGCGATGTGTTGAACTCAACTCTCATACAAAGGCTTCGCGAGCGGCAAGTCGAGATACAGTCAAACATCGCCGAACTTTCCATAACGCTGCTGCCGAGTCATCCCCAGCTGAAGGCACTCCAGTCGCAGCTCGGCGACTATGACCGGCAAATCCGGACAGAGGCACGCAAGATCCTTCAGGGCTTGGAAAACGATGCAAAGGTTGCCAATCAACAGGCCCTGGCATTGGAAAAGCGTCTCGAGAACTTGAAAACCGCTGCCGCCAAATCCAATGCCGATCAGGCGCGCCTGAGCGAACTGGAGAGGGAGGCGAATGCCAAGGCTGCGCAGCTCGATCAGCTGCTCCTGAGCTATCAGGAGGCCGACTCCAGACTACGTGCTCAGGTGCTGCCTGCCGACGCCCGCATTATTTCACGTGCTTCGGTTCCGGCGGAGCCCTTTTCCCCAAAGATCATTTCCAGCACGATCATAGCGGGGTTGGTCACCTTTCTGCTGGGATGCGCATTCGTGATTATGCGTGAATTCCTGAACGGCAACGCCCTGACTCGGATCGACGACAATCAAATGGACTATCCGCTCTCTGGTTCCGAAGGGGGACACGGGATCGCTGAAGGTGGTCGCTCCTACGCTTCTGCTGGATTGGGGCACCAGATCTCGGCCGGTTCATTCGACCAGAAAGAAACATTGAGTTGGGAGAACGGCTATAACCGCAGGGTCACCAGCTACCGCATGGATGCCGACTTCGCGGAAGATGAGCCAGAACAGCAGGACTTTATCGAACGTGGTGACACGGGCGAAGAAGAAGACGTGGTTGCCATTCCCGACTCGCGTGTTGTTGACGGCTTGGATAAGGATAAGAAGAGTCGCTACGATCAGGACTTTGCGCCGGACTGGGTTGGAGACTTGCGAGGTCCTGAGGGCGACAGCGAGCCGGAGATCGTTGCCGAAGAACTGCAGCAGGAAGTCGGTGAAGCTGAGAATTCATACGCTGATGCCGCAACGACTTACGCTCAGGATATAGAAGCCAGGGGCCGTATTGTCGTGTTGAGCGTGGATGATGAAGCCCTCTCGCACGAATTGACATTCGATCTTGCGCGCAAGGCTGCTGACGCAGGAAAGTCAGCCTTGATCATGGAAGTGTTCCCGGAGCAGTCCAACAGCAAGGCTGCGGAAGGGTTCTCCGATGTCGTTGCCGGGCAGGCCCCTTTCGCAAAGGTCGTCTATCGTGACGCGGATTCCAAGGCCCATATCATTGAAGCGGGCCGCGTTGCCATCACCGACGACATGGCGGATGCCGAACGGTTCAAACTCGCCCTTGATGCAATCAAGTCCACTTACGACACCATTGTCGTTGACCTTGGCGCCATAGATGGTTCGCTGGCAAGTGCACGCATGCTCAGCTTCGCCGACAGGGTGCTGATTGCGGCAAGTGCACCGGATCACAGCCACGAACTGCAAAGCGCCGCAAATCTGCTGGCACACAACACAGGAGCCAAGGTTGAGGTTGTTATTGCCGGCGACGACGGACCGGGACCTCGACGCAGCGATGATGGTCACGCGGCATAAGTTGCGGTCAAAGATATGAAATAATGAGGAAGTCAGGTCGGCGCATTAGGCTGATTTGCCGAGACCTGCCTTCCATTTCCGCAAACGGCGAACAAGTGGCCAAAGAGTATCGGAGTTGCGGATAGCGGTTTTCGCCTGTGTGCGCATATCATCGATGCGCATCTTCAGTCTGCCCTTCCACGTGCTGGCCAGAGAGCTGTCGACGAGCGCAACAGGTTCCGTCCAGGCTGTCTTGTAGCGTTCTTCACCCAGTCCGAGGTCCAGGATGTCGAGCGTGGGCGTGGAACAAGCGCTGTCGATAATTTCCTTGATAAGAACCAGCCCCGGACTGTTGGGCAGCATCTCGTCATGAGCGACGCTGTTGCTGTAGGCGTAAATGGTCCGATCCTCTTCAAGGCAGAGATAAGTGGATCGGATGGCGCCTCCAGCCTCCAGGTACCAAAGGTCCATCAGGCCTGTCTGGCCGTCAGCATTTTCACGATCTAGGCCAAGAAGGCGGGCAAGAAAATCGCGTGCCGGTGCGTTCGAAAAGACGTTGGGAATGCCTGCGGCTTCGGAACGCTTGGTGCGCTGCTGCAAAAATGCCGTCAGGCCACGTTCAATTTCTACCTTTGTCTGCGCTTTGGCGACCTTGTAGCCTTCTGCGGCTTGAAGATGACGCTGTTTGCGCAACAGGTTCTTGCGTGCGGACTTGTTGTGCGTTTGTTTGAAGTATTCGTCGAAATTCTCAGGCAGGGCCTGTGTGAAAACAGGACTCGGGCTGGCTGTTGAGCCCGTCAGTGCCAGTGGATGTCTGCGGCCATTCCAGGTTTCGGGAATGTTTTTCAAGCTGACAAGGTCGGCTTCTGATTTCCGGCAAATTTCCAGCAGAAACGCTCGGATCTGTTCCTGAGTGACATTATCGTAGAATGACGGATCCCAAAGTCCGGTATTCTGATTGCCATTCTGGTACCCCAGAAATGAGAGCGAACGGGTTCCCGATGCGCTCTGTAATCCCAGTGGCAACAGCACCTTCGGAGTGCCGTTTATCCGGCCGACCGCAACAAGCGCTTCAATGTCATTGGCAACGCCCAGCGTATCCTGCCATGCTTTCAGCCAACTGAATGACTGATACGGATTGCTGTTTCCCGTTCTCTCCAGTTGCCTCCAATCGCTTTCCGCTTCCTCCATACTGGAAAAAACAGTTACGTCCAGAGCATCGGAATGATTGTCGGTCACAGCGCTTTCCACCATTCCGGCTGCAGTCTGAACCGTGGTGTGAACATCAGGTAAACCATTTTCGATGATCATTGCGAAAAGACCCGGAGAGGCGCTGGCAGATCGGAACAAGTCCCGATAGATTTAGCAGCAATTATTAAAGAAACCGTGCGTTACTGGTACTTTCTTCAAGAGTAGGCGTTCAGCCATATGGGCATTCGGCAAAAGGCAGTCACACGTGCATTCAGCGTTCTGAAGGGAACGGGACTGGGGCGGCTGATGGCGCCGATTACCCAGGGCTGCGGAGCCATTTTCATGATGCACCATGTACGCCCGGCCAGGGCGGATGCGTTTCAGCCCAATCGCCATCTTGAAATTACTCCGGAGTTTCTGCGTCTGGCGGTTGAGAGGATCAGAGCCAATGGCTACGAAATTATAGCCCTGGACGAGGCCGTTGATTTGCTCAAGTCCGGTTACGGCCACCATCGATATGCCGTTCTCACGTTTGATGATGGCTACAGGGACAATCTGGAAGTCGCCTATCCGATCCTGAAAGATCTGGGGGCGCCATTCACCGTTTTCGTGTCAACAGGCCTGGTGGATCGTACAAGCGAGCTCTGGTGGCTGGCCCTTGAAAGGGTGATTGCACAAAACGACGAGGTCATCTTCACCCGCTCGGGTACGTCTGACGGCATCAGCAGCAAATCGGTCGCGGAAAAAATCGCCTGTTTTGAAAAGATCGTCGATTATTTGACGCTGGAAATCGGCGAGTTGGACCAGCGGAAGATCATACGGGCTCTGGCTGAAAAATACGGCATAGATCTCAAAGCGCTCGCTGATGAGCTTGTAATGAACTGGGATGAGCTGAGGCAGCTGGCGGCCGATCCGCTGGTCACGGTCGGAGCGCACACCCACGATCACTATGCCATGGCGCGACTGGACGCTTCAGCTGCACGGGCAGATGTGACAAATGGTCTTAGGCGTTTGGAAGAAGAGCTTGATCGCAGACCCAAACATTTCGCCTATCCCTATGGAAAGTCCCATGCAGTCAGCATGCGCGACGCTGAGATTTTGAGGGATATCGGTTTCGCATCGTCGGTCACGACACTACCGGGTGTGCTGCAGTCGGCAAACGCACGCGATCCTATGATGCTTCCGCGTGTTTCCCTGAACGGTCGCTTTCAGGACCCTGCAGTGGTCGATCAGTATCTGACCGGTGCACCCTTTGCACTTTATCGGGTCGCCCGGTGGGCCACCTCCGGTTTTGGCATCAGGTCCGGTTTTTCCCGCCTTTTTCCATCCACCAAATGATGGCTCCGGCAGGGATTACCCAGATCAATCCTGCGATCGCAAAGTAGATAAGCCGAGCGATCGTCGAAGATTGCTGCAGCGTCATGTCGCCGATCACCATGGCGGTGAATGCATAGACAATCACGAAGATCACCAACGCGATCATGCCGATAAATTTGCGGAAAGAGGGAACCATTGTCAGTTGACGTCCATTGACTGTAATCGAGCGAATTCGAAACTCGGATCGGCTGGTGTTTAATGCCCGTGGTTCGGACTTCCAACTGATTATTTTTCCGATCCAGTCCCTTTTCACCGCTTGCTGTATTGTCCTTGCACCTATATCTCCCCAAACAAAAGGTCAAATCCAAGTAGCGTGAATTCCAGGATCGGTCCATGACAGCATCCGCAGACATTGCCAAAGGTACACACAGCCCAATTCTGCCGGCCAGACTGGAGAGGATCAGGCGCAGCAGAACCCTGATCCGCTGGTGGTTGTATTTTGTTTGTGCCTTGATCCTGGCGATGGTCGTTGTTGGCGGCGCTACACGCTTGACAGAATCCGGCCTTTCCATCACCGAATGGAAACCCATCCACGGTGTCATTCCGCCGCTGAGTGTAGCGGAATGGGAAGAGGAGCTGGAGAAGTACCGGCAGATTCCAGAATATCAGCTCATTAACAAAGGCATGAGCCTGGATGAGTTCAAGTTCATCTTCTGGTGGGAATGGGGGCACAGG